>CAZQHK010000042.1:30190-36015 GCA_964593455.1 uncultured bacterium | reverse complement strand
CCCGCCCTGGAGTCAGCCTTCGCTGCGCTGTTGCTTCGCAAAGCGCTTGCTCGACTGAAGCTAAGCAAGAAGTGTAGAAAGTGGGATTAGATGTTTTGTGTTAGTTTCGCATGGCCTTGGTCGGAGGTGGAATGCGGCCGGCACGCCGGATGAAGTCACGGCAGCTGAACCGGCTTACATTCATGACCGGGGCTGACCCGAGCAAACCGCCGTAATTGACCGTATCGCCGGCCTTCTTACCGGGAGCAGGGATGATTCTCACCGCGGTAGTTTTATCGTTAATCACGCCGATAGCCATCTCGTCAGCAATGATTCCGGCGATCGTCTCGGCCGGAGTATCACCAGGAATTACAACCATGTCGAGGCCCACCGAGCAAACCGCCGTCATGGCTTCCAGTTTTTCCAGAGTAAGCGCACCGGTTTCTACGGCCCGGGCCATGACCGCGTCCTCGCTCACGGGAATGAAGGCACCCGAGAGACCTCCCACGGACGTGGCCGCCATCATCCCTCCCTTTTTCACCGCGTCCACCAACATGGCTAACGCGCAGGTAGAACCCGGCGCTCCCACCGATTCCAATCCCATCTCTTCCAGGATGGCGCCGACACTGTCGCCTTCGGCCGGTGTTGGAGCCAACGAAAGATCGATAACGCCGAACGGAACTCCCAGACGGCGGGAAGCCTCGCGGCCCACAAGCATACCGGCCCGGGTTATTTTAAAAACGGTTCTTTTAACTACCTCGGCCACTGTTTGAAGATCGGCTTGGCCGAGACGCCGAAGAGACGTCAACACTACCCCGGGACCACTGACACCAACATTAATCACGACTTCCGGTTCTCCCGGGCCGTGGAAAGCCCCGGCCATGAAGGGGTTGTCCTCTACCGCATTGGCGAATACCACCAGCTTGGCACAGCCGATACCATCCCGGTCGGCGGTCTTCTGAGCGGTTTCCTTAATGATATGCCCCATCTTACTCACCGCGTTCATGTTGATACCGGCCCGGGTGGTCGCCACATTCACCGAGGAGCATAGACGCTCGGTTGTAGCCAGCGCTTCGGGAATACTCTCCGTCATACACACCTCGCCGGTGGTGGCACCTTTCTGCACCAGCGCCGAGTACCCGCCCAGGAAGTCCACTCCCAGACTCTTAGCCGCGGCATCCAGGATAGAAGCCAGCGGCAAATAGTCTTCAGGTGAATCATACTCAGCCACCAGTGAGATAGGAGTCACGGACATCCGTTTATTGATTATCGGGATACCGTATTCATCGCTGACTTCATTGACCACGGGAATAAAACTGCCGGCGGCGTGATGAAGCCTGGCATAGATGTCGTCACAGGTTCGGCCGACATCCGCGTGTCCGCACCCCCGCAGGCTCACCCCCAGAGTAACGGTTCTGATATCGAGATTTTCCATCTCGATCATTCGTACCGTCTCCAGTATTTCTTCCGGATTCAGAGCCAGGTTCCACTCACCTCCTCCACCTGCGTTTTTTTAACGTTTTCGGATTATCTATTCGGGCTAGAGAATTCTATGCATGTAATCGAATATTTCTTCGTGTTGGGCCATAATCTTCACCCCGAGTTCTCCACCCTTTTCCTGCAAAACTTTTTTCAGATCGGAGAAACTTATAGTGGAGTTGGATACATCTACGATCATGATCATGGTGAAAAAACCACGGACGATGGTTTGGCTTATGTCGATAATATTGACTCCGCATTCCGCCAACACCGACGTCAAGGTAGACATGATTCCCGGCTGGTCCCGGCCTACCGAAGATATGACTACCCGGCTCCCGAAACGGTTGGGACGGGCGCACCGAAGCGATTCCATTATTTTCTCGGTATCGCCGCCGTGCTCCTTTACCAGTAGCGCTATCCGGGACACGACAACATCAATTTCCTCCGGATCGAGATCACCGGCCGATTCCTTTTGGAGCCGGGCGACCACACTGGCGGTAATCATGCGTACAGTTTCCTGATCGGGGATAGGTGTAACAGGCACCGGCCCGGTCGGCGAAGACAGCTCATCCAGACTAACTCCCATCTTATCGGCCAGATCCCGGGCGGCGGCGGTAACAATACTTCCCTCGAGGATAATGACGGTTCCTCCCCGGCCGGCCTGCAGAATATCATCACAGGTTATGGCTCGTTTCGCTGCTGTCACGAACGGCTCCTCCTCATATTCTACGCGTCTTGCCGCCCAACCGGTATATCCTATTCATCTGCCTTACAGACGACACTGTTCACACAACCGGGTCGAGAGCAAGCTCTGCATCTCTCCCGGCGGGCCAGAAAACGGCTGACGATGAGCTCAATATCTTTGGGTTCAAGCCGGTGCAGGTAGATCTCACGTTGGCCGGCACCCGGGGTCTCACCGGGAATACCAGGCGTCATTTCCTTGATCCGGTTCGGGATCTTTTCAGAATTGCTCATCGGCACTATTCTAGCACAAATAGTGCGGCTATTTCATTATTGCTTTTGCCTCTTTCACACTTGGGAATTATCCTCTCTGATATAATTGTGTGCGTTATGGGTTATCTACTGGAACTATTGGTTTACCCGGTTTCATATATCATTGGCTGGTTTCTCGGCCGTTCCTGGCATGAAGCCGGCAGTCCAGAGATGGTCAAACTGGATTTCGCCGTCAGATCACTTCCAAAGGGACTTGAAGATCTCACCATCCTGCATCTTTCTGATCTCCATGGTCCGCAACGCGCGTCACTCATTCCCCTGATCGCCGAGGCCGTCCGCTCTCTTGCTCCGGATTGTATCGCCGTCACCGGTGATCTGGCCCGTAACGACCACGAACTTCTCCTGGCTGAAACACTGCTTAGAGGTCTCGAGGCTCCCCTGGGAATCTTCTGCGTGTACGGCAATAATGACCTGCGTTTCAACCCGGACCTTGTCCGGCGGGCCGTGGAAGATTCGGGAGCCGTTCTGCTTGATAACACCTCGATAACCGTTACCAAAAACGGTACGCCTGTCAGGCTGGTGGGAATAAATCATCGTACCGCCTGCAGCCCGAGGTGGAGACTCCATCACCAGGAGGATACCCCCCCTTTCACATTGATTCTCATGCACGGTCCAGCCGCCGCCGCCAAACTGGAGATTGGAGACCTGGTACTGGCCGGCCATACCCATGGAGGGCAGCTTTGCCTAGAACCTCTTACCTGGCTTTCCCGCCGGGTTTTTTCCATAGAATCACTGGCCGGAAAAACTCTTATTGGCAGTCGCCCAGTCTACATATCCCGCGGAATCGGCACCAAAATGCTGCCGCTCAGGTTCCGGTGCCCACCGGAAATAACGCTGATAACAATCAAAAAGAAGACCTCGTAAGAATCGAATTAAATGATTTAAATCTCACAACCACATTCTCCGTACCATACCATAGAACACTTTCACGGTTGACCTAGACGCACTTGCTTTCAAGAAGGTTTTAAAGTATACAAAACCGTAAACATAAGAATAATAACAGTTGTTTTACACCAGAAAGGGGATACGGGTATGAAAACCTCCATCAGACACATTTCAATCATCTTATTTGTGGCGGCAGCGCTTATCTTTTGCAGTCTCTCATCGCCCATGGCCACGGGAATACTGCTTCCCATCAAGGAAAAGAGAATTCGGCTTGAAGAAGACATCATCATGCCGCCCATGAGACCGGACATACCTCCCATGGTGCCGCTCCGGGTAAAATATGACAAGATAGAAGCAGTCATTGATAACCAGGTGGGCACCACCACCGCCGAACAGTCTTTCGCCAATGACTCGGGAGCCGTCCTGGAGGGGACGTATGTCTTCCCTTTACCTAAGGGTGCTTCTATTTCCGATTTTTACCTGTACATAAATGGGGAAAAAACCAAAGCGGAACTTCTCGACAGCAGCAAGGCCCGCGGTATCTATGAGGGAATCGTGGCCAAGATGCGGGACCCGGCCCTGCTCGAGTACATGGAAAGCAACTTGTTCAAGGCACGAATCTATCCTATTCCCGCGCATGGGTCGCGCAAGATCGAACTCTCTTACCAGCACCTCCTCCATTACGACGCCGGCACGGTTCGGTTCGTCTACCCCATGAATTATGCCTCGGTTTGCAAACAACCGCTCGAGACCCTCTCCATGAAGGTCACCATCAAGTCGAAACTCCCCATCAAAACCATCTACTCACCGACCCACAGAATCGATATTAACCGGAAAAATGAAGGAGAAGTAGTCGTCGGATTCGAGGAGGAAGACGTCCTTCCGGACAAGGACTTCGTACTCTACTACACCGTCACCGAGAAAGATTTCGGCCTCACATTGCTCCCTCAAAAAGAAGAAGACGAAGACGGTTATTTCATGATACTGGTTTCCCCGGGACAGAAGTTCCAGGACGAAGAGATCGTCGAGAAAAACGTGGTCTTTGTCTTCGATACCTCGGGATCGATGAACGCCGCCAACAAGATGGATAAGGCCAAAGAAGCCCTCAAGTTCTGCCTGGGCCAGCTCAAGAAAAACGACCGGTTCAACATTATCGCTTTCTCCACCGAGGCCAATCCTTTTTCGGAACGCCTGGTAAAAGCCGACAAACAACGAATGGAGCAGGCCATGAAATTTATCGACGAACTGGAAGCCATTGGCGGTACCGCCATCGACGAAGCGCTCCAGGCGGCCCTGAGCCAGAGACGGGATCCGGACAGGCCTTTTTCCATAGTCTTTATTACCGATGGCAAACCCACTATCGGTGTCTCCAACAAGGACGACATCCTGAAAAACGTCAGGAAAGCCAACGAGAATGGAGCCCGGATATTCGCCCTGGGTATCGGCAGCAAGGTGAACACCCATCTATTAGACGAACTGGCTGAGAAAAACGGAGGGCTTCCGGAATACGTGCGGCCGGACGAGGATATGGAGGTCAAGATCTCCAACTTCTACCTGAAGTTCTCTCATCCCATCCTTTCCGACATCACCATGGCCGCCACCAATATCAGGCTCACCGACGTCTACCCGAAAGGAAAAATGGATCTCTTCAAAGGCGGACAACTCACTATCCTGGGACGCTATAAAAAAAGCGACAGCGCCGCCATCACACTTTCCGGGAAAATGGGAGCGAAAGATGTGGAACTGGTGTACGAAGTTGATTTTCCAGACTCCGCCGAAGGCGCTTCGTTCGTACCCCGTCTCTGGGCAACACGCAAAGTCGGCTACCTGCTTGAAGAGATCAGGCTCCACGGTGAAGACCGGGAACTCAAGTCAGAGGTGGTCCGGTTAGCCAAGAAATATGGAATCATTACTCCCTACACTTCCTACCTGGTAGTGGAAGACGAAGAGCAGATCGTTCAACGTGGCGGAGGACGACGGCCGCCGGTACCCATGCGATCGACTATCTTCAGGGAAGAAGCCGAAAGAAAACTGTCGCAAACACCCGGAGTTATGATGGACCGCTTTGACGCCAGCGCGTATAAGTCAAAGGGCGTCGAAGCCGACTCGGGCGCACTGTCGGTAGTCACCAGCCAGGACATTGCGCGGCTGAAAGCCACTGCTTCTCCCATGGAAGCGCCTTCGGCGCCTCGGGAGATCAAGCACGTGGGCGGCCGGACATTCTATCTCAGCGACGGCCAGTGGATCGACTCCGAATACAATAGCCAGAAGATTGCCATGCGAATCGGATTCGGGAGTACGGCTTACTTTGAACTTTTGAGGATTCTACCCAAAGTCGCTCCTTTCATCTCTCTCGGGGAAAAAGTGACTTTCCATTACAACGGGCTCTGGATCCGGATCGATCCCAACGGGCAGGAAAAACTCTACGACACCGAACGGCAGAAACTTAAAAAGGCGGCCCAGAAATA
>CAZQHK010000042.1:0-30090 GCA_964593455.1 uncultured bacterium | reverse complement strand
ATCCCGATTCCGGCGATACTGTAGAGTAGCTCGGTCCCTGAGAATCCACTTTCTACCAGGATACCGCACAGTTTCTTGTTTTCCACCAGTATGTCATTCGGCCATTTTAACTGAGGCGTTAACCCGCATGTTTCCAGGGTCTCAGCCACGGCAACACCTGCCGCCAGCGGAAGAAGAGCTGCCTTTTTTACCTCAAACCGCGGCCGAAGCAGCAGAGACAGATACAACCCTCCGGGAGGCGACACCCATCTTCTTCCGCGCCGCCCCCGGCCCTTCAACTGCCGGCTGGCCACCACCAGGGTTCCTTCCGGCGCGCCGTCTTTTGCCAGACCGGTACAGTAATCATTGGTCGACCCAATTTCATCCAGGTAGTAATACGGTGTACCGAGAGAAAATCTATCCAACTCGGGAACGATGTTTTCAGGGAGAAGAAGGTCAATATTCATATTGTTTGCAGGGTAACCAATATCCATTTAAAAGTAAAGCATCAGGCAGAAACGATCATGATTTTCCGGTCAAGCAGGATGAATTTCTCATATTGAGAATTTCTTAAACATATAACATATCCTATATCCAAGCCCTAATAAAGTTTCGTCTTTCCATACATAAAAAAATGACCAGATGAGGAAAAGGCTGTTATAATTACATCGGAGCAATTTAGGGCAGTACGTACACCCGGGAAGAAAAAGCATCACGGACGATGGAAGGTCTGCACGTATGAATTACACTACCAGGAATAACAACAAACGAACATCTGTTCTTACCTTATTCTCGATAATCGGTTGTATAGTAATGATCAACGGCTGCGGAGGTGGGGGAGGCGGAAGCAGCACGCCTGCCAATGAATCCTCGTCTCTGGAGACCCTGGGCTATACGAACGATAACGGTTCTTTCAACATTCAGCAGATACCGGTGGGATCATACCAGATCAGGCTAGTCCATCAAGGTTACGAAACCTATGAATATACCGATGCCATCGCCATTCCACCCGGAGATGCCTATATCCTGGAAACAGCAACTCTCCTTTCGTTCCAGGGAGGAACGGTTGAAGGACAGGTGATTGCCCAGGCAACCGGTACGTGTTCGGCGTCAGGGTCAAAGACCGACACGGAAACCAGGAGTACAACCTTGCTGAATACGTCTATGTCCCTGAAGACAGCGATACAGCAGAAGGAAAACAACTATTTGTGATAGACAGAGGCACCGGCAATGTTGGAATCGGTACCACCGCCCCATCCTCTCCCCTTGAAGTGGACGGACTTGTTCACATTACCAACGGAGGAATCAAGTTCCCGGACGGCACCGTCCAGACCTCAGCCCTGGTATCCGGAGACGGCCAAGGGAATCAAGTCCCCAAAGGTGACAAAGGCGACACCGGGCTCCAGGGTCTGCAGGGCACCAAGGGCGATGCCGGGGCCAAGGGTGACGACAAGTGGCTGGAAACAGCTGCCTACACCCTCACGGACAGCGATTATTTCGTAGCAGCGAACGCTACCGGCGGAGCCATCACGATCACACTGCCCACTGCCTCGGGGATTGCCGGGAGAATATATGTTATCAAGAAAGTCGACGGATCAAACAATGTTATTACCATTGCCGCGGCCGGTTCGGAAATAATTGATGGAGCCTCGACCCTGGTACTCGAATCCCAATACGATTCGGCTCAACTGGTCAGTGGTGGTTCCAACTGGCTGGTCATATCGTTTTCAACCGCCGGTGGATCTCCTCCTCTCGATTAACCTCACTTTCTGGTTTGCTTGAGGGTGGGACCACCTGGCTCACGCTACACCTCAATGTTCGCACTCACCTTTGGCGGAATTTACAAGCCGACGCCCGGGTAAAAATCTCAATTGAATAGTGAGCGTAGAAAGCATGCCAAATGACTAATGTGGTTATTTTAGTTCCAGCAGTTGGCGGAGTTCTTCCTCGCTGATGACGGTTACCCCGAGCTCATTCGCTTTTTTAAGTTTGCTGCCGGGAGATTCGCCCGCCACCACGTAATCCGTCTTCGAGCTCACGGAACCCGACACCCGTCCGCCAAGAGATTCTATCAACCGCTTGGCCTCGTGCCGGTTCCAGGTCTCCAGAGCGCCGGTAAAAACGAAGCTCTTCCCAGCCAGGCGAGCGACCCCCTCAGCGGCTGATAATCCCGCGAGCCGCATGGTGACACCGGCCTCTTTAAGTCTTTCGAGTACCTTGATATTCTCTTCCTGGGAAAAGAAGAGATTCACCGACGCAGCCACCTTCGGACCCACCTCCAGCACTCCGGTAAGTTCTTCTTCGGAAGCCGCTACTAAAGCGTCGAATGAGCGAAAATGACGGATCAGCACCGAGGCGGTGTGCTCTCCCACCATCCGCACGCCGAGCCCGAAGAGCAGGCGGTCGGGAGACTGGTTTTTTCTTTTTGAGATCTGCTCGATGATGTTACCGGCGGATTTTTCAGCCATCCGATCGAGCTCCGTCAGTTGCTCCGCCGTCAGGTCGTACAGATCGGCCACATCTTTGACCAGCCCCGACTCGATCAGCTGCTCTACCAGTTTCGTGCCAAGGCCTTCGATATCCATAGCTCGTTTCGAAGCGAAGTGCCCGATACTCCGCTTGAGCTGCGCCGGGCAGGCCAGGCCCGTGCAGCGGGATTTAACTTCGCCTTCGGGTTGGAACACCCGGGAACCACACACGGGACAGGTATCGGGCAGGAGATACGGTTCTAGATCACCGGTACGTCGTTCCGCCATCACCTTCACCACCTCGGGAATCACGTCCCCTGCCCTCCGGACGAGAACCCAATCCCCGACACGAACATCTTTGCGGTCTACCTCGTCCTGGTTGTGGAGCGTGGCCCGGCTGACCATCACACCGCCGATCTTTACCGGCTCCAGAATCGCCACCGGGGTCACTGCCCCGGTCCGTCCCACGCTGGCGATGATCGTTTCGATCCGGGTGATCTCTTCCGGGGAAGCGAATTTGTAGGCGGTAGCCCATCGCGGTGAGCGCGACACCTCGCCTAACTCGCGCCGCAAGGCTAATTCGTTCACCTTGACCACGGCGCCGTCCGCCTCGTAGGGTAGCTCTTCCCGCCGATCCTCCAGCTCACGACAGTAATCGAGAGCAGCCTCTATCCCGATACAGCGCCGGTAGAGAGAGTTGACCTTCAAGCCCCATTTAGTGAGCGTCTTCAGGACCTCGATCTGATAGGAAAATGTGTATCCCTCGCACACGCTCACGGAGTAGAGGCAGATATCCAGGGGCCGGCCAGCGGTGACCCGGGGATCTTTCTGGCGGAGCGACCCCGCAGAGGCGTTTCGTGGATTGGCAAAAACTTTTTCGTCTTTTTCTTCAAGCTCGCGATTAAGCTTTTTGAAATCAGCCACGTTCATGAACACTTCACCCCGAACTTCCAAACGAGCAGGAGGCGGCAGCGCGTCCCGGCGCAGCACCAGTGGAATAGACCGGATCGTTTTCAAGTTGGCGGTGACGTCTTCTCCCTGATACCCATTTCCTCGCGTGGACCCCACCACCAGGCAGCCATCCCGATAGACCAGTTCGACGCCCAAACCGTCCAGTTTGGGTTCAACCATGTACTCGATATCCGTCTCTTCATCCGCCAGCACACGCTTGCAGCGAGCGTCGAACTCCCGGAGCTCGTCGGCATCCATGGCGTTCTGGAGACTCAACATCGGTACGGTGTGCTCCACGGAATCAAACAGGCTGGAAGGCGATACCCCCACCCGCTGAGTTGGTGAATCCGGTGTCACCGCATCCGGATACCGTTCTTCAAGTTCGATCAGTTCATGCATCAGCCGGTCGTATTCGGCGTCTGAGACAACAGGATCATCGAGTATATAGTAGCGGTAGTTGTGTTCCCTGATTTCATCCCGAAGGCGGGAGATCCGGTTAAACGTATCCGCGTGGCAAGGTTCTGTCATTGTTTGGAGCCTTCTTTTACCCCGTCTCCCGTCATGGGGTCAAAATGCACCGGCAGCACCGCTTCCTTGATCATTCCCCCGGCGGTTTTCCTGACAAACACCAGGTCCTGTCCGCCGTCCTTATTGGCAACCGGTATGAGCAGTTTACCGCCAAACTTGAGCTGTTTGACCAACTGATCCGGGATATGATCGGGAGCGCAGGTAACCAGAATGGCGTCGAAAGGAGCCGCCTCCGGCCAGCCCTGGTACCCATCCCCGATACGCACATGGACATTCGTGTATCCGAGATTTTTTAATACCGCTTCCGCCTGACGGCCAAGCGGCTCGACTATCTCTATGGAGTACACTTCATCGACAAACTCGGCCAGCACCGCTGCCTGGTATCCGGAACCCGTACCGACTTCCAGTATCCGGTCTCCCGTACCCACCTGTAGTTTTTCCGACATGCTAGCCACGATGTAGGGAGTCGAAATTGTCTGTTCTTCCTCGGTAGGAAGAGAGCAGTCCTGGTACGCTTTTTTTCGTAAAACCCCGGTCACAAACTGATGGCGCGGTACCTTTCCCATGGAAGCCAGGACCTGCTCGTTTTTAATTCCCCGGTCAATAAGTTGTTCCTTCACCATCCGGTTCCGAAGCCCTGCGTATTCCTCCTCCAGAACATCCTCCTCCTGTTTCGAGGATTTGTTGTTTTCAGGTGCCGACTCTTCAGGAACCTTGACTCCTTTACCGGTCATGGGGACAAACCGGACCGGCAACACAGCTTCCTGTTTAAGGCCGAGACCGGTCTTCCGGACCAGGACAAGCTCCTGCACACCGTACTCCTCACCCACGGGAATAATCATCCTTCCTCCCACCTTGAGCTGTTCTACCAGCGGTAGGGGGATGTGATCCGGAGCGCAGGTGACAATAATGGTGTCGAAGGGGGCAGCTTCCGGCCAGCCCTGGTACCCGTCCCCGATTCGTACATGGATATTCTCATACCCGAGTTTCTTTAACAGTTCCGCTGCTCCTTTCCCCAGCGGTTCCACGATCTCGATGGTGTAGACTTCTTTGACTATCTCCGCTAAAACGGCCGCCTGATATCCCGAACCAGTACCAATTTCAAGCACTCTGTCCCCGGGTCCGGGATCGAGCTGTTCGGTCATAAAAGCCACGATATACGGCTGTGAAATGGTCTGGTCATTGCCGATAGGCAGGGGAGAGTCATCGTACGCCTGCCATTTCAGAATTGATGATATAAAGAGGTGCCGGGGCACTTTCAGCATTGCCCTGAGGACACTCACGTTTTCCACACCGCGGTCCATGATCTGCGTCTCGACCATCTTTTCCCGCTGGGCCTGGAACTTTCTCATCTCATCATGGGAAACATTTCCGCCATCTACTCCCGAACAACCGGAAACGACCGTTACAAGCATGGTTGCCGTCACCACCAGAGCGCATTTCATCATCACTGATCCTCGAGAAATTCATGCCATCTTGTTTCAAAACGCTCGAGATCGAAACCCAAAACGTCTTGAAGGACTGTGCTCGTATCGATATTCCCCTTGAACATTTCAAGCATCCTTGAGACCCGGTACAGCCCCCACTCTTCATCGATGAACTTGATCAGAAAACGGGCCGAGATGTAGGCAATCATGGCTTGTTTATGACTGTCAGCTTTGATAAAATTTGAATCGAGCTTATCGATGGCCGGCAGCGATTTCTTGTTGAGCTCCTGCTGCAAAATGTGTATTTTTTCAAAGCCGGTTCTATTCGGCTGCATGGTTACCGCCAGCCCCTCGTTGAGCCACACTGGACAGTTACCACCGGCCAGAGCCTGAACCAGCAGATGGGTGTACTCATGAAACACCACGTCTTTCAAACTATCGCCCCGAGTACCGCCGGTAGGAATGGGGATACGGATAATCCACTCCTGGTAAACACCCGCTACCCAGCTGGGCAACTGGGTCACGGTCACGAATTGTTTCGGGGTGTAAATGATAACCTTTGTCTCCCGGGTCGGGTAGAACTGGAGTTCACGTCCCACATCGTCATAGGCTTCTTCCAGATACTCGATAATTTCGTCCATGAGATCATCCCGGCGACCGCTCTCGAACACCAGTTTAAAGTGATGGCTCGAGTCTTGTTCGAATTCCTCTTCTATGGTGTTTTCCCGTTCCAGGCGACCCTGTAGATCTTCCGCATAGGACTGCACCTTACTGTCTCCGGTTAGCTCTTGTACCCGTTTAAGATGCTCGGCTGCCTTCTGTTTTTCGCCGGTTTGCTCGTAGCTGCGGGCCAGAAGAAAATGGACTTCCGCGTTTTTATCGTTCTGGTATATTATCTCTTCCAGCTCGACCACGGCTTGTTCGAAATCCCGTAGGGAGAAATGAATCTGGGCCAGAATCCACCGGGCTGCCTGCTCGGTGTCGGGATTATCGGAAGCGACTAGATCATCCAATACCCTGATGGCGTCGTAAGGCCGTTTAGCGGAGAACAGGCACCTCGCATAGCTTTGTCTGACCACGTCGTCCGGGAAGATTTCCAGAGCACGCTTATAATATTTGAGAGCATCCTCCGACTCACCGCGACCGGACAGGGCCACTGCCAGATTGTTGGCTACCACCGACAGTGCTTTTTGAATCTTAGGATTATCGTCATCGCGACGGTATGCTTCTTCCAATTCTTCCAGGGCCCCTTTGAGATCCCCGGCACGATTCAGTTCAAGAGCCCGCAGATAATAATCATCGGCACTATCTCTCCCGTACCCGGGGGTATCTGAAGCAAGGATAAAAATAACAACCATGAAAATAAAAACAGGCGTTACCCTTTTTATATCCATTATAGATACCTCCAGGTAGAATTGTACCAACGGTATTATGCAGTGTCAAACATAGGTCACGAAGGATAGCTTTTGACTGCCGTCCGGCAGGCAACTGAAATCCTTGTGAAATCTCACTGCACATGGTAGCCTGAAGAATATTCCTTTAGAGAAGGAGAATGACTCGTATGAAATCGCTGACCGAACATCTGTGGTTTCAGGCACCCACTCGCCGGGCCTATATCAATATCACCCCGAAGGTCACTGAGTTGCTGAAAAAAAGCGGCATACAAGAAGGGCTCTGCCTGGTAAACGCCATGCATATTACCGCCAGTGTCTTCATCAACGACGATGAAAGCGGCCTCCATAGCGATTTTGAGCGGTGGCTGGAAAAACTGGCGCCGGAGAAACCATATAACCAGTACCGGCACAACGGCTTCGAAGACAACGCTGACGCGCATCTCAAACGGACCATCATGGGCCGCGAGGTGGTGGTCGCCATCACCGCCGGCAAACTCGACTTCGGCCCGTGGGAGCAGATTTTCTATGGAGAATTCGACGGCCAGCGGAAAAAACGAGTACTGGTAAAAATTATCGGGGAATAAACAGTTCCTCTCCTGATGCGAGAAAGAAGGTACGGTCATGGCTCAAAAACCCATAAATGAAAAGGCCATTATACAGAACATGACACAGGATGATCTCTACAAAGAGATCTACAAGCTGCCGAAGACCGATCTGCACTGTCACCTGGACGGTTCGCTGCGGCTCGATACGATCATCTCGCTGATAAAAAAGACCGGTATGCCCTACCCCGTAGACCGGGAACAACTTCGTAAACTGGTAGTTAAAGACGATCCCGACTTCATCAAGAACAGCTCCCTGGGCGACTACCTCCAGGCTTTCGGAATCACCACTTCGGTCATGCAGGACCAGGAATCGCTGGAACAGATCGCCTACGAGGTGGCCGAGGACGCCGCCCAGGAAAACGTCCGTTACCTGGAACTGCGTTTTGCCCCCATACTTCACACCAACCGGGGGATGAGTCTGGAAGACATTACCTCGGCGGTGTCGGAAGGACTGGCCCGGGCGGAGAAGGATTTTGACATTATCACCGGGATCATCATCTGTGCCATGCGGCACTACGTACCGTGCGGTATCGAAGACAACCTGCTCCGGTCTCTGCCATACGGAGACCTGGAAGACGGCGCCTGGCTGATGGCCCTTCAAACCGCCCGGCACACGGTGAACATGGCGAAAAAAAATCACCGGATTGTGGGATTCGATCTGGCCGGGGGCGAGGAAGACAATCCGGCCAAAGATTACAAGAAAGCCTTCTATACCGCCACCAACGGGCTGGTTCCCATAACGGTCCACGCCGGAGAGGCGGTTGGAGCCGAGTCGATCCTGGAATCGGTCCACTACCTGCACGTCAAGCGGATCGGACACGGCACGAACCTCTACAAAGACGAGGTGTTGATGAACTACTTCAAGAACGAGCGCATTCCCCTGGAAGTCTGCCTGACCAGCAATCTCCAGACCAATCACGAGCTTTTCAACTACGGTAAGCATCCACTCGGCATCTATCTCAACCACCGTCTCCGGACGGTGCTGTGCACCGATAACCGGCTGGTCTCCAACACCACGGTGAGCAAAGAACTTTACATTGCCACCAAGGTCTTCGACCTGGACCTGGATTACGTAAAACTGATGGTCATGCACGGCTTTAACGCAACCTTGCATAACACCTATTATCCAAAATCCAACAACTCCTACGACAAGCTCCGGGATTTCCGGTCAGCAGTCGAGAAGGAGCTCAAATACGGTGAGGTGCTGGAAGAGATTAACAGACGTTTCGACGCCGCGGCGGCGGCCGAAGATAAAAAGGGCAAATGAGCAACCATGTTCCCGGCGCCGTTACCGGCGGGAAGAGAGATATTGACTGCCCGCGATGCCATGAAACAGCCCTGGACACCAAGACGGTCATGGCCATCACCATCGACCGATGCCCGGACTGTAACGGAACATGGTATGACGACGGTGAACTAAAGGGAGTACTGGGTCCCCATTACGACTACGACTCCCTCATGCGCAACATGGACCTGGGAACCTCCGAACTCGCCTGTCCGGTATGCCGGGAACTCATGACCGCTCTGGAGTACCGGGCACGCCGCTTCACCGTAACGATCGACCACTGTACGACCTGCAAAGGGTTCTGGCTGGACAAAGGCGAACTCGGACAGATCCGGCTGGTAGAAGCGGATGCGCTCCGACGCCAACCATCGGCCTTGCGGCCACGACCGCTCCTTCCTCCTCCCAAACCCGGGTTCAAAACAGATGATACCGCACTCAAACACTACCAATCGTTCGACCACAAACAGGCCGCCGAATAGGCGTCTATCGGCGTTCCCGTCTACCTGTTCTGCCTGTTCTCCCAGTTGCCGGTGGAGGTGTTCAATCCCCGGAAACGATTCCCGTCCCTGCTGCTGGCTATCATAGCCGTCAATTTTGGCGTCTTCGGACTGCAGCGAAGTATGCCGGCGAATATGGTCGAACCTTTCATCCACATGTTTGGAAAAGTACCCGAACAAGCCCTCACTCTGGCCGGTTGCTACCAGTTGATCACCGCCGGCTTTCTCCATGCGGACTGGTGGCATCTGATCGGCAATATGTATATACTCTGGATATTCGGGGACAATGTCATAGACGTTCTCTATGATCACGGAGAGCGCAAGGGTCCGCTCATGTTCCTGTTTTTCTACACCGTTGTGCTGATCATTTCAGGGATTACAGCCTGCATGGTATACTTCGAATTCAAAGTTATCATCGGAGCCAGTGGAGCAATCAGTGGAGTTATGGCCGCTTACTGGCGGCTGTTTCCACGGTCAGCCTGTACCAGGTCTTCTTCCCGCTCTTCTATCCGTTCAAGATCCCCATGTGGTTCTACCTTGGTATCTGGTTCCTGATGAACCTGGGTTTCATGAAACTCGGAAGCAATATCTCCTGGCCATCGCATTTCGCCGGGTTTGCGGCCGGCTTTCTTCTGATCCCCTATTTTCTGCCGTTCCGCCTGGAAGAGATCCGCAAAAGAAAATATCTGGCGGGGTAAGGTTCATACCAGGCCGCCCGCGGCTGGAAATTCCTTTATCTACCGCAGGCTGTCGATTCGTTCCATGGCTTCTTTAAGACCTTTTTTGTCCACGCCGCCGAGAGCTACCCGGACGAACTTTTCCTGTCCGCTGCCGAATACCTGGCCGGGAATAAGCAGCACCTGTTTTTCTTTCAGGAGACGTTCAGTCACCCTAAACGAGTCACCGTCGAACCGGTGGCGGAGATAGGCGAAAAAAGCGCCGGAACTACTTATTTGAAACCGGCCGCCCGAGAAATTCCAGGTCTTCAGCCATTCGAGCTTTTCATTCATCTCCTCGACTCTCCGCGCGAGCCATTTCATTCCCCCGGTCAAACCGGCCAGGGCAGCCCGTTGGCTGACATGCGGGGCGCAAATCACCATGGTGTCGTGAACCTTCAGCATGTCTCCCACATATTCGCGGGGAGCTGTCACGTATCCCACACGCCACCCGGTAATACCGAACGCTTTGGAGAAGGAAGATATCGTAAACGTCCTTTGAGCCATTTCCGGTATAGCTCCGATGGAAAAATGCCCCTCGGTAAAAGGACCGGGAGTGAAATACTCATAGGTTTCGTCTGAAATAACCATTATTCCGGTATCTTTGAGCAGATCAGCCAGCAAAGCCAGCGTTTCCTGAGGATAAACGGTCCCGGTGGGATTGGACGGACTGACGATGGTGATGGCACGTGTGCGAGGCGTGATCATCTCCAGCACACGTTCTGGCTCCATCACAAATCCTTTCTCATAATCGAGAGGAACTTCAACCGGTACGGCGCCGATCATGGCAACCGCCATATGGTGGTTAAAATAATACGGCGTTAAGAGCAGCATCTCGTCACCTGGATCGAGCAGGGTCATAACGGTCATGAGATATGCCTGGTTGGCTCCGGCGGTGACGATGACGTTTCCGGCTTCGGCCTGGACATCATTGAATACCCGCAGTTTTTGGGCTATAGCAGATCGCAGGGATTCGGTCCCCGGATCCGCCGTATATCGATGAATATCCCGCTCAGCGAGGCTGCTTATCATTTCGTCGAGAATCACAGCCGGTGGCCCGTAGGACGGTACCGCCTGGGAGAGATCAAGCAACTGGCCCGATTGGCGGTACGGAGTAGCCATTTCATAGAGTTTTACGATTGGCGGAGAGCTAATGTCCCGCACCAGAGTATTGATTTTAATAGGTATCACCCGCTATTTCCGGACAAAGCCAGCATCTTCGTTCAGGCTATGTCCGCCAAAGCCGGAAGTTCATCAGCCCCATCAAAGCTCTTGCCGGGCACTACTGTTCCGTCTGCTGCCAGACGGTCGCGGCGGCTTTTGAATTGCTGGATCTGAAGATCTACTTCCACCATGCATTTCGGGCAGTAGGTGTGGGATACCCGGATAGGAGCAGTCAAACCAAGATCACACCAATGACCCTGGATCCGAATCGCATGGCATTTACAGCACTGGGCAATCATTGACTACTCCTATCCGGGTATCCTGGGGGAATATTACCATGCTTTTGTTAAAATCGAGCCTCCTTTTTTGAGCTATTTTTTACCATGTAAGCCTGAGAAAAATGTCGCCTGAGACGACAAATTTGCCTTTGTGATCAACCGGCTGAAAAGCCTTTAACCCGGGACAAAAAAACAAAGAACGGCGTTACCGCTCTTTGTTGAATTCAATTTCTAGCTTTTAACTACCGGGGAGCCGAGGCAAATCCGAAGACCCGTTTCAACCAGCCGAGTACCGAAGCCTGTTTGCGCTTTTCCTCTTCTTCCTTCATCTTCTTCAGCTGCTCTTCCAGCCGGAGTTTCTCTTCTTCCAACTGCTTGCGTTCTTTTTCCATCCATTTGTTCTGGTCTTTTAAGAGCTGCTGGTACTCATCCAGCTGCTTTTCCATTTCCTCTTCCTTCTTGCGACGCGCTTCGTCTTCCTCGCCTTTCTTCTTCTCCTCTACGACCTTCTTTTTCAGCTCATTTACCCGTTTTTTATCTTCCGTTTCACGTTTTTTCGTTTCCTCATCCTGACGTTTCTTCTCTTCAGCGATCTTCTTATCATCGTCCTTGCGGCCGATCGGCGGTTCCGGGTCACCCTGCGGCGCCTGACCGTCAATGGTCACCGAGATCCTGGCCGCCCAGCGATCGCCCAGATCCTTGACATCGCCGATATTGACGGCGAAATTGCCCTTCTTGTACTCACCACCGGAGAGGAAAAAATTCTGCTTGCGTGATTTGCTGGCGGGAACACCCTGAGCAACCTTGATCCTGTTGACATCGAGGTTATCGACGAAAGAGATAAAAACGGCTACGTTGGCTTTACTTTCCCTCCCTTTTAGCCCCTGGAAGAAACCGACGAAGTCCTTGTCCACGCTCTTGCGGTCAAACACCTCGATAACATAGTGGTCTTCTTTATTGGAAGTCGAAGTATCCGGGATCACTACTCCCACTATTTCACCCTTCGAGGTGCGGGATTCCAGCCAGATAGTTTCGCTTTTCTTGAGGACCTTCAGCTTGTCCTGAATCCAGTCTTGTTTCAAACCCGACCCGGAGTATTCTTTTTTCCGGGAAAGTACGAACATGTTCACGCCCTTTTGCCCGATCTGGTTACCGGCGGCCATGAGAGCACTGTACCCAAGATCGCGTTTGGGACTATTAGAGTACGGGTAGAGATCGGGAAGACCGAGCTGGTGGCCAAATTCATGGCTGTACGTGCCGGTGCTCACACCGATACCCATGACGATACCGCAGGAGTAGGAACCGCTCACTACATTGCGCTTCTCGTCGAACTTGATCCCGGACGGTCTGCCGCCGGTGGAAGCAGGCCAGAACTGGTCACTCCCCCAGCTGTTTCCGCCGCCCTCGGGTACGACATAGATGATGTGGCGGTACTCCTTGACGGGAACACCGGCCTTGAATACGTGCGGTAGGACGATCTTCTTCATCTGGTGGGCACCCGCCCAGGAACGGCCGAAATCACCGCAGTCCCGCATCCAGTTCTTCCCGCTGTCCTGCTTATCAGCGGAGTATTTATTCCGGTTTTCGTTCAGAAAGACGCCGGGCGCCACGTCGAAAGTAACCTCTTGCATGGTGCGCTCGGCATTGTAAGAGATGACACGATAGTACTCTACCAGCTGGTTCATTTTCTTGGTCACGACCGCTACCGGATCGCCCTTGAACTTGTGCGACTTGAATTCCACCGGGACAACAATGGTGTATCCGGTCCTCTCGAACGTTCCTCCGGATTCGGCGGCTGACGTCGAAGAACCGATAGTGAACTTCCAACGGTCACTCGTGTCAAAGGCCGATTTACTCAAACTTTCCCTGGCCTTGACCACCCAGGAATAGGATTTGCCCTTTTTGAGAAGACCTTTTTCAACCGTATGGCTCGTCCCCGGGATAAACCGCTGATAGACCATTTTAAAGGTTTTAAAATCGAAAATTAGTAACTGGTAGACTTTGGCTTTATCCACTTTACTCCAGGACAAGTTGGGTTTTGTGGTGTCCAGGGCGGCATTGTTTTCCGGAGATTTTAAATCGAGGGCAAACACCGTTGAGCAATTTACAGCTACTACTGCAGCCACGAGGACCATCAGGGCCCAGTGCCTTATACGATTCATGTCGTCAGCTCCCTTTTACATTTTTAAAAGAAAAAATCTCGGCAGCAAATCAAACGCCCTTCCGCCCAATTACAATGGCTGACGGAAGGGCGCTTATAACATTTATTACCCTTACTACTCTATTCAGTTGTACATACACATACATGCTGCCTACCCTGTAATTTTAGTTAAATTTGAGATTATTGTCAAGTAATTTAGGTCAGTGTTATACTTTAATAGATTATGCGCTACCTGCGAAACATAAAAGGCAAACTTCCTCAACTCAGCCTTGTTGCTATCTTGCTGGGTTTGATCGTTTTGCAGCATTATGTTAGTGCCCGCACCGAACAGCGGAAGAAACTCCAAGACCGGGAATTTTCAGGCAAGGTGCTGGATGAGCTGCGAAAAATGTTTCCCGACACCCGTTCCATCAAGCAGGACCATAATCCTGAAAACGTTTCGATAGTCTTTGATGAGACCGATTCACCTATCGCTCATTTTCTTGTTACCAGCCCCTTTACCGACGATATCAAAGGCTATGCCGGTCCTATACCGCTACTGGTAGGAATCGATCTGGAAAACCGTATCGTCGGGCTCACTATCCTCAAAAATAACGAAAGCATCAACTTTATGAACTATATCAGGAAGAAAGGCCTGCTCCAAAGTTGGAACGGCCTGACAGCGGGAGAAGCGCTGGCAAAGCACGTGGACACCATTACCGCCGCGACCAGTTCCAGTGCTGCCATTATCACCTCCCTAAGGAAGCGGCTGTTTCTCCTTCCCGAATCGTTACGTCCGGGAAAAGAGGCTCCCGATCAATCGTCAGGCTCTTCTATTTCCGACGCGGCCGCACAGCCGGACGTCATAGCCGCCATAATGGTAATCGTGCTGGCCGCCGCTTGTTTCGCCCGGCCCCGATCCTCGAAAAAAATCAGGCCTCTCCTGCTGGCCGCCAGTGTGCTCGTATTAGGGTTCTGGCATGGTGACTTTCTCTCTATCTCGCTTTTTGACGGCTGGCTGCGGCAAGGGATCTCCTGGCACACGGTCCCGGTCCTTGGCTGGCTGGCCGGACTGTCTTTTCTACTCCCCCTTTTTACCAGCCGCGACTTTTACTGTACTTATGTCTGCCCCTATGGTGCGGCGCAGGAGCTGATCGGGAAAACGGGTTTCCGGAAATGGAAGACACCGCCAATGATCACCAGGGTTCTGAAAATCATCCGCCGCCTGCTGTTGGCACTGGTGGTATTAGCTCTCCTGTTTCTCCCATCCTTTGACCTGACCTTCATAGAACCGTTCTCCGCCTTCATGTTTCAGGCCGCAGGCGAACCTATGCTGGTTTTCGGAGCAGTATTCCTGCTGGTATCTCTTTTCCGGCCGCGTGCCTGGTGCCGGTTTTTCTGTCCCACAGGCCAGATACTGGAAGTTTTTACGCGCAACCTGTTTAAGGGAAGAAGAGCTTAAAGTTTAAATTTTCTATCTCTTTCCTTAATTTTCTACGCTGTTCAGAGGGCGGGAGGATGACATCAAATGATGTATGATTTTGTAGTGGGTAGAGAGACGATAGATTGAGATTTTTACCCGGGCGAAGGCTGATTTTGTCTGCCAGACGTGAGTGCGAATATGGAGGTGTAGCGAAAGCTTGGTGGTCCCACCCTCAAGCAAGAAGCGCAGAGAGTGAGGGGTCAGGCCTAACATTTAAACATTTGAATCATCAAGCAAGAAGCGTAGAGAGTGAGATCTGAGATTATTGAGATGGATTATCGTTTGGCCAGCCGCAGCTGGCCGCAGGCAGCACCGATATCGCCGCCGCGGGACCTCCTGACGGTTACCTTGACCCCCGACGCCATCAATTGATCTCTGAAGTGAAAAATATCCTGCCGGCCGGGACGTTTAATCACAAACTCTTTTACCGGATTGTATGGTATCAAGTTCACCTTGCAGTTGAGTCCTTTCAGCAGTTTAGCCAGGTCGGCCGCCGCCCGTTTACCCATATTGCGGGCCGGTATCATGACATATTCGAACGTGACCTGGCGGTTCGTCTGTTTGACGTACCGCCTGCAGGCGGCCATGAGATCACGCAGAGAATATCGTTTATTCACCGGCATGAGATCTGATCTCGTCCGCTCATCTGCAGCGTGAAGCGAAACGGAAAGCTCAATCTGAAGCCCTTCCCCGGCCAGGCGATTAATACCGGGAACGATTCCGCAGGTGGAGATGGTCAACCGGCGGGCGGCGATATTGAATCCGTCCTTGGAATTTATGGTCCGAGCCGCCTTCATGACATTCTTGTAGTTGTCAAACGGTTCCCCCACCCCCATGAAAACCAGGTGACTGAGCCGGTCGTTACCGCAGGACCGCTTAAGATACATGACCTGTTCGATAATCTCCTCGCCGGTCAACTGGCGTTTGAACCCGCCCAGGCCGCTGGCGCAAAACCGGCAACCGAACCGGCAGCCGGCCTGGCTTGATATACAACCGGTCATTCTGCGTTTCAGGGGAGTGCTTTGAACCGGTATCAAGGCCGATTCGATCAACCGTCCATCTTCCAGCTCGAGCAGGAGTTTCCTGGTCCCATCAGCCGCTTCGAACTCCTTTTTCAAGCTCGTAGATATAATCCGGTAATGATCATTAAGATGTTCACGCAGTGCGGCGGGTAGATCCGTCATCTCCGAGAAATCGAAGGCGTTTCTGGCAAAAATCCAGGACAGTATCTGTTTAGCGTGAAAAGACGGATATTTCAGTTTCTTCAGCAGGATTTCAAGCCGGGACAGAGTGAAACCCTTGATATCCTTCTTTATTGCCTGCGGACCCGGGCTAGTCATCGAAGTGCTGGTGAACGAATGTGTTGATGAGCTTAGTGGCTTCGTCACGGCACTGGCCGCACACGGTCCCCAGCTTGGTCCTCTCCTGGAGCTTGTAAAGCGTCCGGGCGCCTTCCAGCACGGCGTGCTCTATCTCATGGTCGGTGACGTTCATGCACTGGCATATGATGCGGGCTTCTTCCTCAATAACCTTGCCGTCCTGACCGCTTCGGCGGTAGTAGTCGTTGATTGCCTCCTGGAGCGCCTTGTCTCCCAGAACGGAACAATGGATCTTGTGCTCGGGGAGAGCGCCCAGTTCCTTGGTCACATCTTTTGGTGTCACCCGAAACGCCTGCTCCAGCGTCATGCCGACGACCATCTGGGACAGCACCGAGGTGCTGGCGATGGCACTGGCACACCCGTAAGTCTTCCATTTGCAGTCGGTGATGACATCGTTTTCTTTGTCTACCTTGATGACCACGGTCATCTGGTCGCCGCACTTGACGTTACCCACCGTCCCCTTGCCATCCTCATGATAGCTTTCTTCATCCTTGAGAATGTTCCTGGGATTCATAAAGTGATCTTTGACAATGTCCGAATACGCCCAGCCGCCCGTTGCACTCATCGTTTTCCCCTCGTGTAAACCGTCGACATATCGCGTATCTTCTGTATCACCCGCGGAAGTACCTCAAGCACGTATTCCACATCCTTTATACCGGTTTCGCGGCCCAGGCTGAAGCGAACCGAGCCATGGGCAAACTCCGGCGTCAACCCGGCAGCCAAAAGTACGTGTGACGGATCGAGAGAACCGGAAGCACAGGCGGAACCGGTAGACACGGCAATCCCTTCCAGATCTAAGTACAGTAAAATTGATTCTCCCTCGGCCCCCATGAACGAAACGTTCAAGGTACCGGCCAGGCAGTCGGTGGGATGTCCGTTTAATTTTATGTCGGGAATCCGGTCTTCGATTCCCTGCTTTAACACTGATTTCAACGAAAGAAGCCGGTCTTCTTCATCACTCATTTCACAGGAGCGCATCTCAACCGCCATTCCGAGACCGATAATCCCGAGAGTGTTCTCGGTTCCGGCCCGGCGGCCACGCTCCTGGTGCCCTCCCCTGATAAGAGGACAGAATGGGATTCCCTTCTTGATATACAGAGCACCGATACCCTTCGGACCGTACATCTTGTGTCCGGAAATGGTCAGGAAATCGACATCCAGGTCTTTCACATCAACCGGAATCTTACCGACCGCCTGAACGGCGTCGGTGTGAAACAGCGCCCCGTGCTCATGCGTTATCCGGCAGATGGTTTTAATATCCTGGATAGTCCCGATCTCGTTATTGGCCATCATGACCGACACCAGCGCCACGTCGTCCGCGAGCAAAGTGCGGAGTTGGTCGAGATCGATCTTTCCGTACTCGTCTACATCAAGAAACGAGACATTGACACCCCGCTCCTGCATACACTTAGCCGTTTCCAGAATACACGGATGCTCGATGGTGGTGGTAATGACATTGGTGCTGCCCCCCCGGTTACTGAGACAGATCAGGGAGCGGCAGGACAAGTTGGAGATAACCGTGTTGTTGGCTTCCGAACCGCTTCCCACAAACACGATTTCTTCCGGAGCGGCCCCGATAAAGGTGGACACGCGTTCACGGGCCTGTTCCACCAGGTGCTTGGCCTCGCGCCCGAAATCATGCAGGCTGGACGGATTACCGAAGACTTCCATGGCCTCGGTCAACGCCCGCTTCACTTCCGGGTGAAGCGGTGTCGTAGCGTTATGGTCCAGGTAAATTTTATTCATTATTTTCATCTTCCTTCTGAAACATTTCTAATCCGTCTGGTACCTTACCAGCATACAACTAAAACAGGCAAGTTCTTTTCATCTACAATAAACATGATTTACGACCGGAGAGTTCCTGGCGGCAAGGAGATTAATTATTCCACTTTCTTATAGCCGCAAATTTCATTGTAAGCCTGTCCCTCGACTTTTGCGCCGTCGAGATCGGCGGACACGGAGCAGGCTCCTTCCCAATAGTCGATGAAATCCGGAGAGAATGGGTTGGCCTCAATCTCCTGCTCTTTGAACTTTGGGATCACGGTAAACGTGTAGTTTTTCTCCGGCAGGAAAATGCGGTACCCGGAAGGGTATCTGATACGCGTTTTCGGGCTGGTCCACCATGAAAGCGGTGTCAGTTCGACCGTGCTCAGCATTTCGTTGGTGTTATCCGGATTGAGTATTTCTACAAACGGATTGGTCTGCTCGCCCTGACTGTTGTGAAAGCTGAATATATTCAACTCCATGTTGTTGTCAAGCTGCAGGGAAAACCAATCCCACCCCCAGATGGTCGACATGAAAAAATTTCCCCATTGGTGATCCATCCAGGCGGTGCCGTTAACGTGATAGTTTTCCTCTCCAATGGAAATCGAGCCGGCAACCGTATTACGGGTCAAGGTGTAATAGAAAGAGTTTGCATCATCCCCCATTTTGATGATTCCTTCGTCTCCAATCAGCATGGGAGGTTTGAGAGAATTAATCAAGAGTTTCATGGAAAAATCAGGAGTTTCCGCCCAGATATCGTATTGGAACGAACCGGTGGCTTTGGCTCCCCAGTTGCCGTAATTGAGGGCGAGTTTCTTTCCTTCAAGCGAGACGGAAGCCGGCGAGAAGATTTTTCGTACGTATCGAATTTTCTTGTTATCGATGTCACTGATGGCGAAGTGGGCGAAATAGATGAAGGGAGTAAACCGGAAATAACACAATTCGAAACCGAAATTCCGTCCCGAATCTGACGTTAGATGGCCCGTATAATACCACCACTCAATCAGCTTTGATACATGCAGTCCCTCATCATCAGGAAACTGAATAGGCTTCGCATCGCGAGGAGTGTCCTTCCGGGGCGCACCCGATCCGGTCCTCATCAATTCCTCGGACCGCTCCTCCAGCAGTTGTTGCGTTTTCAACGCCCGCCCCAACCGCTGGAGGTTTTTCCCGCGGTTGCCCGACTCGGACTTGGAGAAGTTAAGATAATCCGCCCGCGCAGCTTTCACTATCTCTCGTGCGGCCGAGAGGAATACGACGGAAACATCCTTGTCCAGCAACGGAATATTTTTCATAAAACTGTCGAAATTATCATACTTCCGACAGGCCATATCATGAATGGTTTCTTCAGTGACATATTTGACATACTCTTCACGGGAAAGGCCAATTCCCTTGAATAAGGGAATGTTCATCGACCCGAACCGGGAAGTGGTTTCGTTTCCGGTTAAAAACGACTGACCGGCCACCGGAGCTATCCGGGAAAAGCAAAGAACTAAAACGAAAAACATGATACCGGCAAATGTCTTTATTTGCTGGGTTCGGCTACTCATTTTAAATCCCCCTCAGCTACTATCCACAAATTCCTCATGTGGTTAATCCGGAAACTGTAATAGACATTCTGCTGCGGCTCGCGTGGAAGCCAACTGCAGTTTCCGGTTTAATAGTACCAGATCAGGGTAAAAGGAGCAATGTTGTGAAACCTGCTATCATTTGACGACCAGGAAAAGTTCTCATTATTTATCCCCGTCCCTGAATAATATTGTCCACTATATGAACATATAGGTAAGAAATATCACTGTTCACATATCGTGCATTAATGTTTTTATTACCCCTTTTTCACACCGCCTATTAACAAATTTGGATTTTTTGTCAGCCAGCTATTCTTTTTTCTGTCTCAGCGACATTTTATCGAAAAAACGCCAACAACACCGGTTTTCATCCATCTATTCCTCTCAGCCATCGGAGCCGGAAAGTTTTGTTGTTATTCATTCCATTTAATTTGGCCCGCTTTTTGCGTTGGGACCACAATCGGGTTCGGACCAAATAAAAGGGGAAAGGGGAGTTGGCAATGTTTATACCATGGATTTATTTTATTAATGAAGAAGAGCAGATTCTGGTAGAAACCTTCACCAGGCGCTGGACCATCAACGGCCCGGGAGTGTTCTTGGCGCCGCCGTTTTACCGAGTGAGGAAACGACACGGGTTCACCCTGGGACCGACTGAATATCTGAGGATCAGGGACCGGCTGACCGGCGAAGTGAGAAACGAGATAGGGCCCAAACTCTATTTCGCCAACGCTACGGAGGAAATAGTCGAGCGGGCAAAAGCCATTCCTTTGAAACACAACCAGTACGTGAAGATATTGGACAAGAATAGCGGTGAGATCCGGGTGGAACGGGGCGAGGCAAGCGTCTATCTAAGGCCTACCGAAGTGGTCATGGGCAAGGTTCAGAACGGTATCAACATCGACGAGGACAAAGCGGTACTCACCCGTGATACCCGAACCGGAACACTGGATCTGACTACCGATCAACAGGTATTCATTCCAACAGCCACCGAAGAGATCGTTGAAGTGCGCAATCGTATCCGGCTCGAAGACCACGAGACCGTGGTGATCAAAGACAAATCAGGCCAGTATATCTTCCGGCAGGGCTGCGACGAAAACCGGGCTTTCTTCCTGGAGCCTTACTGTGAATTGCTGTGTCTCAACTGGTCCACCGGAATCCATAAAGAGACCCGGAATCTCCAGATCACGCACTTCGACAACCGGCCCAAATTCATGTGGTACGAGTTCGGAGCCCGGACCAAGGACAATGTGGAGATTACCCTTGGTATCACATTCTTCTGGCATATCGCTGACATCGAGGCCATGATCCAGTCCACCGACGATGCCCCGGGAGACATCTGTTCGCATGCCCGAAGCATTATCATCCAGGCCGTTTCCAAGGTCAACCTGGAGACCTTCCTGGACGAATTTAATAGCATTGTTCAGAAAGCAGTCCTGGAAAACGGGGATACATTCTACAATGACCGCGGCGTCAAGATTCACGCGGTCGAGGTCCGCTCCGCCACATGCAAGGATCCGGCCACGCAGCATATCCTCCAGGAGATCATCCAGGAGACCACCAACCGTATCAATAAAATCCAGAAACAGGAAAGTGATAACGAGATCAAGCTAGAGAAGATCAAGGGGGAAATCGCAGCGGAGGAAATGAGAGGAAAACTGCTGGAGATTCGCCGTGAACACGTGAAACAGGAAGCCGAGATGGAGGGTGAGGCGGAGGCGGACCGGGTCAATACCTTCCTGATCGGGTTGGGGGACGAAATAAAGATGGAGGAACGAATCTCCATATTCAACACCTTGCGTAAAAAGGATGTCTTGAGTAAATTAAGTGAAGGAAAAGCGCAGCTTTATTTCACCCCGGCCGACGTCGATCTGAGGATCGTGTCCCAGCCTGGTGTTGGAATGTAACACACCGAAACCTGTACTCAAAAGCGTCGGCCGATTAAAGGCCGGCGCTTTTTTTATTCCTCCTCCTTTCCAATTGAATCTTTAGCCAGATCATGGTAGTAAATAGAATCAGGTATAATAAGTGAACGATGCATTACGCCTGAGGGAGGAGAACTATGGGGACAAGAGATCAATTAATCGTATGCCTGGCGGACTCTATCTTTACAACACCGCCGGGCACACTTTGACCCTCGTGCTTAAGAAAAATCTCCGAGCCGCCACCGGAGTACGAGGCTGGGTTGACCGGCCGGCCCTGTCAAAAGCGATGGGACTCGGGCCGGAGCAACGGATCATTCTTTCCCAGACAGTGGGATATCCTAAAGACTGACATCACCGGAGACGGCTTTGAAAGCCATGAAGAAAAACCAGCTGATTCAGTCACTTATCGGTATCGCCGTCCCGATGCTGGCCGGCGCGGCCATGCTGTGGCTAAGTTGGCGAAAATGGCCTGACGTGCAGGTGGATTTCGGGATGTCGCTCTACATTCCCTGGCGTCTCAATGAGGGAGAGGTGCTTTACCGGGATATCGCCTGGTTTTTTGGGCCGCTATCTCACTACTTCAATGCCTGCCTTTTCCGGTTGTTCGGCACCGGAATGATGACCATTGCCACCGGAAACATGACCCTGGTGACTATCCTCTGTATCCTGATCTACCGGTTTTTCCTGAAAACCATCGACCGTTTGACCGCCGCCTGCGCAGTCACTACCTTTCTGACTATCTTCGCTTTCTCCCAGTACGGCGGGAGAATCGCCAACTGGAACTGGGTGTGTCCGTACACACCGGAAGTACCCCACGGTATCATTCTCTCGTTTGCTGCCATCTACTTCTTCAGTAACTTCATTGAGGACGGAAAACCGGTATGGTGGTTGCCGGTAGGAATCCTGGCCGGAATGGCCGCCCTGACCAAATCGGAAGTGTTTCTGGCGGCTGCCATCGCCCTCTGGTCGGGTTTTATCGGGTACCTATGGACCCGGAAACCGTCTCGACGGTTAACGGTCCTGGCAATCGGACTGGGACTGGGTGGTTTTCTCATTCCAATAACCGGATTTATCTTATTCATGACGCGTCATTTAGGATTTTCGAAGGCCGCGGCCAGCCTCATCCGGCCGTACCTGTACCTCTTCGATTCTGCGGTCACCGCCAACCCTTTTTTCAGCTCGGTCCAGGGGATGGACAAGCCGTGGACCAACCTGACCGCCCTGCTCGAGACCGCTGGAATCTGCAGCTTTGTTATTCTCATTCTGGTCCTGCTAGGCTGGCTTCACCGGCGACTGGAAGAACCGGCGCACAAAACGGTCATGACGGAATCGGTTACGGCCCTGCTTCTCCTGGCCGGACCGGCGCTGGCGTATACGATTCCCTGGTTGAGTATAGCCAGGCCACTGCCCCTGGCCACGGCCGGAATAGTGATTTATTACGCTGTAACGTTTATCCGCGGCCGCAATGATCGAGACATTGTAAACACGGCTCTTCCACTCTTCGTTTTCTCAATGTTCTCACTCATTCTCATGGCTAAAATCATCCTCAACGCCAAGATTTACCGGTACGGTTTCGCCCTGGCTATGCCCGCTTCTCTGATGATCGCGGCAGCCCTGGTTCACCTGCTCCCTTCCCGACTGGCAACGTCTTTGACCACCCGCCGGTTTCTGCAGAAGGTGTCAGTGATTCTGCTGGGCATCGTCCTGACCGGCCATGTCCTGTCGGCCTTGCCGGTGCTACTGGTTAAAACGTTTTCCGTGGGGGAAGGCAGGGACAAGATCGTAACCGAGAAACGTAAAATGTCGTTGCGAGGAGAGGGAATGAGAGAGGCTTTAACGGTCATCGAGGAACTTATTGGGAAAGAAGAAACGTTCACCGTGGTCCCCGAGGGAGTCATGCTCAACTACCTTGCCAGGCGCCGAAGCACCGTACCCTACATGAACTTCATGCCTACGGAGTTTACCATCTTCGGACAAAGCACGATACTGCAATCGTTTAAAGACGATCCACCGGATTTTATAATAATTGCCGACAAGGAAGCCGCCGAATGGGGGTACCGGTACTTCGGTCACCCCGGTTACGGCGAAAATGTCTTTCGATGGATTCTGGACAACTACCAGCCGGTAAAACAGATCTTTAACGAACCGCTGAGCGGACAGGGCTTCGGAATCCTCATCACCCGGAAAAAATAACTTCAGACACCAACCAACCGAGTCATCCACCTGACTTTTGATTTTAGAGATTGAGATCTGAAATCTTCACTGCCACCTCAAGCAAGAAGCACAGAAAGTAAGGTTGGTCTGGTGACTTTTAAGTGATATCCTCAGATAGCACGGGTATTCCAGGACAAGAAAAAGGTGACGACGATGTTGAGTTTGGCCGGTGAATGGGTCCATGCCAATATGGGAATGGAACCGGCGGTTTTCAACAAGATAGTGGTGTCGGTGAGTATTTTCCTGGTTTTGTGGATAGTCCGTGCCGCTGCGCTGGTGCTGATCCGCAAACGAACCGAAGATGTCCGGACCCGCTACTGGTGGAGCAAGAGTTCACTCTATATCCTGGTGATCCTGGCCGTGCTCCTGGTGGGCCGGACCTGGCTGGTGGGGTTCGATTCCCTGACAACCTTCCTGGGTCTGGTCTCTGCCGGTCTGGCTATCGCCCTCAAGGACCTGGTGGTCAGCCTGGCCGGCTGGATCTTCATTATCTCCCGGCAGCCATTTAAGCTCGGCGACCGTATCCAGTGCGGTAAACACGCGGGAGACGTGATCGATATCGGGGTGTTCCAGTTCACCCTCCTGGAGGTCGGCAACTGGGTGGATGCCGATCAGAGCACCGGCCGGATCATTCAGATCCCAAACGGAGTAGTCTTCAGTCAGAGTGTCGCCAACTACACCCGCGGCTTCCAGTATATCTGGAACGAACTGCCGGTACTGATTACCTTCGAGAGTAACTGGGAGGAAGCCCGGGAAATACTTTTCAGGATCGTCCGCGATCATGGTCCCAATCCGAGCGAAAGCGCACAGGAAGAGATAAAGGAAGCCAGCCGGGAGTTTATGATCTTCTACCCCACCCTGGATCCCATCGTCTACACCAGGGTGGCGGACAGCGGAGTGCTGCTCACCATCCGGTATATCTGTCACCCGCGGAACCGCCGCAACAGCGCCGAGAAACTCTGGATGGAGATACTGCGGGAGTTCTCCCGATGCGACGGCATCGATTTCGCGTATCCCACCCAACGGTTTTTTGATAATACTTCCGAAGGAAAGATGAAAGCCGCGCCGGTCAGTCCACCTGCATCTTAGAGTACTTCTTTTCCACTTTACCGGTGGCAGTATCGATAATCACATAACCGTTGATGGCCCGGGGAACACCTTTGCCACCACCAACCTCGACCTGCGTGATACCGCCGTAAGCGCTCACCTGGTAACGCCCGATTGCCGCGGCGTCAGTTTTGGCTTCCGCCACCTGCATAGAAGACCACGTCATCACAACCTGGAGCACCACCATCAACAGAATGACATAGACTACGGACCGCAGTGAAACATTCTTCGTCATGTCTTTTCTCCTCCTTTACTTTTTTAGCTCGAATAAAGTCTATCAATTTAAACGATAGAACTGCAAGTAGGTGCTAATTTGAACGTCATGTGGATTAGTGAAATATGCAGATCAGTTCGCGACCAGCCGTCGCGCCCGCTGCTTCAGATCGGTCACCAGGTGGAAGATGGTCGGTACCACCACCAGGGTCAGCATCGTGGCCACCGCCAGGCCGAAGGCCACCGCGATGGCCATGGAGAACCACCACTGCTGGGACTGGGAAGCGGTCATAAACTCCCATTTTTTGAAGTTATAGGAGACCCCGGTAATCATGGGAAGCAGTCCCAGAATAGTGGTAATGGCGGTGAGCATGACCGGCCGGAACCTGGTCTTGGCGCCGTTCACCACCGCTTCCGTCAAACAGTGGCCACGGTCCAGGAGATGGTTGGTGTAGTCTAAAAGCACGATGGCATTGTTGACCACCACGCCGGCCAGAGAGATGACACCGATACCGGTCATGATGATACCGAAAGGAATGTTGGCCATCGCCAATCCGAGAAAAATGCCACCCAGGGAAAGGATGACCGTAAACATAATGATAACGGCGTTTAAGATCGAATTAAACTGAATCACGAGCACGATGAACACCAGGAACAGGGCGATCATGAACGCCTTTTTCAAGAACGCTTCGGAGTCCGTCTGGAACGCCTCCTCACCGGTGAATTTCAAGGTGTAGCCGGGAGGAAGATCGAACTTCTGGAGCATCTTCTGGGCGATCATCCGGGCCACGGCGCCGGGTATTTTCGTTTCGTCAACATCCCCCTTCACGGTAACCACGCGGCGGTGGTTAATGCGATTGATGGCCCCCAGCCCCCCGATGTAGTTGATGGTAACCAGGTCCGAGAGCGGTACCAGACCCCGGGGTGTCGGCAGGAAGAGCTTGCGCAGGATGTCCACGTCTTTGCGGTACGCATCAGCTACCCGGATAAAAATATCGTAATCGTCGTCCCCCTCGCGGTAGGTCGAGACGTTCCAGCCGCTGATGGCAGTTTTGATGGTAGTGCCGATCATGCCGGTGGTAATTCCGAAAAGCGCCGCTTTCTTGCGATCCACGATCAGCTCGATGGTGGGCGCCCCTTTTTGGAAATCGTCTTCAACCTCTTTAACGTAAGGCACCTGACTGACAACCATCTTGACCTTCTCGGCTATCAGCCCCAGTATCTCGAAATCGTCTCCCGACACCTCGATGTTGATAGGAGCGCCGGTGGGCGGACCCTCTTCCTGCTGGGCCACGGTGATCTGGGCCCCGGGAATCCCTTTCAGCCGGGCCCTGATGCGCTCGATGGTGTCGGACGATTTTTCCGGTCTCCCTTCGAAGTCCTGGAACTGCACCCCGATATGGTTGGAAAGACCTCCTCCCCCCATGAACATCTTGGATTCGAGTCGGGTAGAGAGCCGGGTGTATATGAACTTGATGTTCTGGAGATCGCTGACCTTCTCCTGGTCCGCCAGGCCTTCCTCTTCGAGATAGGCTGCGAATTTCTTCTCGGCCCGTGGCGACAGAACCGGTGGTTTCACCTTCTCCGAAAAGAACTTTTCGGGGACCGCTTCGAATGACCTCAGACGGTCCTCGACCTGGGAGGCAATGGCTTCCAGGGCCTCCAAGTCCATACCTTCGGGAGGTTCGATATTGACGTAGCAGGTCTCCGGGTCAACCGACGGAAAGAACTCCACCGGCCGCTCGATCCCGGTACGAAAAAGCCACACGCTGGTGAGCAGTACCAACAGCAACACCGAGGAAACCAGCATTGCCATACGCGATTCGAGAGATTTTCGCAGTATATACTCATAACTCTTTATAATCCAGCCGCCGCCTTGTAAGGGCTTCTCACCGGCGGCGAGGATCTCCTCTTCGGATCTTGGCCGGCCCGTCTGTTTCACGGATTTAATGAACAACGAGCAGAAGGTAGGGTTGATCACCAGGGCCACGAACAGCGACGAGGATAACGTGGTGATCAGGGTGATGGGCATGTAGCGCATGAAATCACCCATGAGACCGCCCCACCACAAAAGCGGTAAGAAGGCCACCACGGTAGTGGCGGTGGAGGCGATAACCGGCCAGGCTACCTCGCCGGTGGCCCTCATGGCCGCTCGCATCCGGGGAACACCCTGGCTGGTGAACCGATAGATGTTTTCCACGATGACGATGGCGTTGTCAACCAACATCCCCAGGGCCAGGATCAGGCTGAACAGTGTCACCATGTTCAGGGTAATGTCTATGAAGTAGAGTATGGCAAAACTCAAAGCCATGGAGAGTGGAATGGCGATACTGGCCAGCAGGGCATTTCTGAATCCCATGGCGAACATCAGCACCAGCAGCACCAGCAGGAACCCGGTAATGATGTTGTTTTCCAGGTCTTCCAGCATGAAACGAATCATTTCGGATTGGTCCATCATGACCGTTACCGTCAAGCCCGCCGGGAAGGTCAGTTTGTGTTCCTCCAGGAGCACTTTGACTGCGTCGGCGATGTAGATGATATTTTCGCCGACCCGTTTCTTGATGTACAGGTTGATGGAATCTTTAGAATTGAGCTTTGATTTACTGGTGATGTCCTTGAACGAATCCTTGATAACGGCGATATCGCGCAAATAAACGGGGGAGTCCTCAACGATGGTAACGATCAAGTTGCGGAATTCCTCGACATTTTTGAACTCACCAGGCACCCGGAGCTGGTAACGGCCGTCTCCCATGGCGATATTGCCGCCGGAGACGTTCTGGTTTTCCCCGGTCACCACCTGGTAAAGCACATTGAAGGGTATCCCGTAGACCGCCAGCAAATCGGGGTCGACTTCGATGTGGATCTCCCGTTCGAGCCCGCCTACCAGGTCCACTTCCAGCACACCGGGAATAGCCTCGATCTCATCTTTGAAATCCTCGGCTATCTCCTTGAGCTGTCTCAGGCCCATGGGGCCCTTGAGCCCCAGAGCTATGATCGGCATCTCGGAAAGATTTATTTCAAAAACAGCCGGATCATCCTCCAGATCGGAGGGGAGTTCCCGCTTGGCCATGTCAACCTTGTCTTTGACCCACTGGACGGCATCGTCGATCTCGGTGCCGGTGACAAACTCCACTGATATGGAACTGGCACCCTCAGCGGAGCTCGACTTAATCTCCTTGACGTTCTTGAGTCCTTTCAACTTGTCCTCGATAGGAATGGTAATAGAGGTTTCGATGTCCTTGGGAGCCACCCCCGTGTAACCGGTGGACACGAAAACATACGGAATTTTGACATCCGGGGTCGCTTCCCGAGGAAGATCGATATACGAAACCGTCCCCAGGATCACGATCAACAGCACCAGCATACACACACTGGCTCTATTTTTCACTGAAATGTCACTGATTATCATCGATCTTCAGATCTACTCCACGATCCGTACCTTGGTTCCGTCCGCCACCAGCCGCAAACCTTTATCGATTACCCGGTCGCCGGGTTTCAACCCGTCCAGAATGTGAACCAATTTTTCCTGGAATGTACCCAGGCTGATCTCCCGTTTCTCGGACCGGCCGTCCCGGTATACGAACGTGTAGTACTCGTTGTCACCCGGAATGACCGAAAAGAGCGGGAGCAAAACGGCGTTCTCGTATACTTTTCTAACCACCCGGCCTTTGACCACCATGCCAGGGAGAAGTGCATGGTCCTCATTGGCCACATGGATTTCGAGCGGATACACCTTGGCTATGGGAGATGTGGAAAAAGAAAGATGATCCACCAGTCCTGAAAAGATCCGGTTACCAATTGACGGAATGGTAAAGGTCATCTCTTTAATGTTTCTGACATAACTCACGTCCTGCTCGGGGATACCGATACTGATTTTAATCTTGTCGATGTTGAGAATCCTGGCCACTTCTTTGCCGGAATCGATGCTCTCCCCCACCTCAACATATTTTCGGTTGACGATACCTTCCACCGGGGCAAGAATATCGCATCTATCGAGATGCAGCCGGGCGCGATCCAAAGCCGAACTCGCACTTTGATAATCAGCCGCCGCCTTGTCCCGTTCGGATTGAGCGGTGGCTTTCTCTTTGACCAGCTTCTGCATCCGGTTATACTGTAGCTTGGCCAGATCGAAAGCGGCCTGCGCCTGGGCTAAAGCGATGACGTAATCCTTTTTCTCGATTCTGGCGATCACGTCACCCTTTTTAATGTCACGGCCCTCTCCCACCAGGATCTCAACGATTTCACCACCTACCTTGGCCGATACCTCGCACTCCAGGAACGCCCTGGTGATTCCGGGAAGTTCTACCTGATCGACAAATTGTTCACCGGCAATGGTTTTCACCGTGACATCGACAGCCTCATCCCGCTCCTGTACCGTCCCGGTTTTACCTGTTTGATCCGTGACGACGAAGTTGACCAGCTCTTTGCCCGGCTGGATCACGTCTCCTGGCTTGACATAGACCTCCTGTACCCGGCCATGCTGCGTACTGACCAGTATTTCCGGTTTACCAACCTTGTTCTTCTGGATCTTACCGCCAACGAGCTTGAACATGACAAGCACGAGAATCAGCAGCACCAACGGTAATAGCCAAAGCCGGTATTTTCCCCGCTGTGTATCGAATAGTATCCTGGTAATCATAGGTATCTCTCTTTTCTTTTGCCGACGAGCAGTCATTCACTGCTTCTGACTTGGATACACCGGCGTCTACCACCACTATGAAATATATCCCATATAGCATTAATAGATAATGGGAAGTTGAAGAGTATAAAGAGAGTACGAATTATACTCCTTTAAAGTCAAGGGAATTCCAACAACCGGTCCCGTGGTTTCATTACTCTATCATCACCCTTTTCGGTAGACCGTGAAACTGTTTGCCGGTAACGTCAGCTTACCGGATTCGTCCGTCCGCTCCGGCAGGGAAGACCCCGGTCCGTTCCACTGTTCATCGGCTGAATCGAATAGTTTCATCCAGATTCCTTCCGGCAGCCGCATGGGCATGACCCGGTC
>CAZQHK010000041.1:0-38197 GCA_964593455.1 uncultured bacterium | reverse complement strand
CGGCGGTATCCAGGACAGGCTCCGCCGGTTTGAACTCGTCAACAGGCTCAGCGGCTAGATCGGCGATGGGTTCCGCGGCAGTATCCACGTATGGTTCCGCGGCCGTGTCAGCATACGGTCCTTCCGCCGCTATGTAGTCATGGGGCTCGCCCAGGTAAGCGTCGTCACCCAGGTAAGCGTTATCACCGAGGTAAGCGTCATCACCGAGGTAAGCGTCGTCACCAAGGTAGTGGTCCTCACCCAGGTAGCAGTCATCGCCCAGGTAGGCGTCGTCGCCCAGATAGGCGTCACCGCCCGGGTAGGTATCCCCGCCGGTAGCGTAGGCTTCGAAACAGGTGCCTTCACCGTACGCTTCGTTAAAGAGCGGGGTGGGGTCGAGCGCCAGTTCTTCACCGCCGGTGTAGTGGTCGTTGTTGATGGTGACCGCCACTTCATCGCCCGTGGCCAGGTAGTCGTTGCCTTCAAGCGGCACGGTAAAAGTTCCCGCCGTGTCGTCGAAGGTGGTTCCTTCCGGGCAGTCCAGGGTGAGCGACCCGTCCGGGTTGACATCCACGCCTTCGGGCATGATGAACCCGGCTGAGTCGTTGGGCACCGTCATGGTGCTGGCGTACTCGTCGTACATGGTATCCGGCGGGCAGTCCACGGTCAGCGACCCGTCGGTTTCCAGGTGTATCTCGTCGGGCAAGTAGTTGTCGGCATACTCTGCCGACACGACCAGTTCCCCGGTGTCGGCCACGTAGACCTCGTCGGGAAGCGGTATGGGCGCGGCTGCCACGAGACCTCCGTCGGCTGTGGTGTCTATGCCCTCCGGCAGGAACTCACCGGCTGAATCCGCCGGGATTACGCAGTTGCCGCCGTCGAGAACGATATTCTCGGGCATCTCCACCGCCAGGCTCCCCTCGGCGGTAATACCCGTGCCTTCGGGCAGCACGAACGCTCCTGATGCGGCCGGGATGATCAGGTTGCCGGACTCATCGAGCTTACAGTCGTCCGGGCAGTCGATAGCCAGCCCGCCGTCGGTATTAAGGGTAACACCTTCCGGCGTGGCGAAATCGCCATCGGCGTTGGGGACGATCAGGTTGCCGGACTCATCGAGTTTGCAGTCATCCGGGCAGTCAACGGCCAGCGACCCGTCCGGGTTGACGTCGACACCTTCCGGAGTGAAATAATCGGTACCCTCGGGCGGCACGTGCAGGGTGCCGTCCTCGAAGGTGCAGTCGGGCGGAATATCGCAGGTCAGCGAACCGTCAGAATTCACATCCACACCTTCCGGAGTGAAGAAGTCGGTCGCCTCGTTGGGCACATGGAGAGTACCGTCCTCGAAGGTGCAATCGTCTGGTATATCCACCACCAGGTTGCCGGCTTCATCCACGGTGCAATCGTCCGGTAGGGCAAACTCAGCTGAATCCGGAGGGATGACCAGGTTTCCCGCTTCGTCCACCGTGCAATCAGGCGGAATGTCGCAGGTCAGCGAGCTGTCCGGATTCACATCCACACCTTCCGGAGTGAAGAAGTCGGTCGCCTCGTTGGGCACGTGCAGGGTGCCGTCCTCGAAGGTGCAGTCGGGCGGGCATTCTGTTACCAGGTTGCCGGCATCATCGACCTTGCAGTCTTCCGGTAGGGCAAACTCGGCTGAATCCGGAGGGATGGTGAGCGAGCCGTCCTCGAAGGTGCAGTCAGGCGGGCAGTCGATAACCAGGTTGCCGGCGTCGTTGATAGTGCAGTCTTCCGGCAGGGCAAACTCGGCTGATTCCGCTGAGATGTTAAGCGAGCCGTCCTCGAAGGTGCAGTCGGGCGGACATTCCGCTATCAGGTTACCGGCATCGTCGATCTTGCAATCTTCCGGCAAGGCGAATTCGGCTGAATCCGGAGGGATGGTCAGCGCGCCGTCTTCGAAGGTGCAATCGGGCGGGCAGTCGATAGCCAGACCTCCGTCCGGGTTCACGGTGACCCCTTCGGGGGTGACATAATCCGAATACTCGTTCGGTATATTGACATCGCCGGCCTCCGTCACCTCGCAGCCTTCGGGTAAGTCGATGGTCAAGGCCCCGGTGTCGTCCACAGTGTAGTTTTCCGGCAGCACGAAGTCGGCGCCGGCGTTGGGTATCAACAAGTTGCCGGCGTCATCCAGGGTGCTATCGAGCGGGCAGTCGACAGTATCGAATACAGGAATCGGCAGAGCGCTTACATCGTCGGCGGTTATCTCACCTGTATCGGTTTGATCAAGGGCCGGTTCTATCGGCACCAGCTGGTTGGTCTCGGCGTTGTACTCTGCGCCTTCCGGAATGGCCGTGGCCACGGACCCGTCGGGGTTGATGGTCACATCATCAGGCAAGGCCCAGTCGGTGGCCTCGGGAGGAATCTCCAGGGTACCGGTCTCGGGGTTGAAGTTGATCTCCTCGGGCAGTTCCAGGTTGAGGGTGCCGTCGGGGTTAGTGGACAGGTCGTCCGGCAGATAATCAACGGCCGCGTCGGGGGTCACTTCCAGGGTGCTCGTGGCCGGGTCGTAGGTGACTTCATCCACCGGGCAGTCCAGGGTCACGCTGCCGTCTGCGTTCATGGTGACCTCTTCCGGCAGGTAATCGTTGGCCAGCTCGGGCGGGATGTCCAGGGCGTTGGCCTCCGGGTCGAAGGTCACTTCTTCCGGCAGATCGTAAGTGATCGAGCCGTCCTCGTTGAGGGTGATCTCCTCAGGCAGGAACTCATCAGCGTATTCAGTCGGACACTCCAGGGCGTTGGCCATGTTGTCATAGGTGATGTCTTCCGGGATGTCCAGGGTGACACTGCCGTCCTCGTTGAGGGTGACGTCTTCCGGCAGGTAGTCGTTGGTTACGTCATTGGGGATCGTAAGCTCGCCGGTCTCCCCGTTGTACTCCACGTCGTTGGGGAAGGTCACATCCAGGCTGGCGTCCTGATTCAGCTCTATGTTCTCCGGCAGGTAGTCGTTGGCCGTGTCAATCGCCTCCGGCGGGATATCCATAGTGTTGGCAGCCGTGTCGAGCTGAACCTCTTCCGGGATCTCCAGGGTGACGCTGCCGTCATCATTCAGGTTAACTTCTTCCGGCAGGTATTCATCGGTCACGTCGTTGAGGACCGTCAACTCGCCGCTTTCCCCATTATACTCCACGCCGTTTTCCAGGGTAACGTCCATTGAACCGTCCTGGTTGACTTCCAGTTCTTCCGGCAGGTAGTCGTTGGCTGCTTCAAAGGGGATATCCAGGGTGTTGGTGTCAACATCGCAGGTACATTCCTCGGGTAGGGCGTAGTCCAGGCTGCCGTCGGGATTGGTGGATATATCTTCCGGCAGGTAGTCGTCGGCCAGGTCTTCAGGGATATCCAGGGTGTTGGCCTCGGCGTCATACGTGCACTCATCCGGCAACGTTACGGCCAGGTCGCCTTCAGCGGTTATATCCAGGTCTTCGGGCAGATAATCGCTGGTCAGGTCCGGCGGGATGTCCAGGGTGGCCGTCTCCGCGTCGAAATTGCACTCGTCCGGCAGTTCCATGGCGACATCACCTTCGGGAGCGATATTGAGCTCTTCAGGGAGCATATCGTTGGCCATCTCCGGCGGAATTTCAGCTATACCCGCTTCCGGGTTGATGTCGATACCTTCCGGGATGTCCATGGTAATGGAACCGTCTGTATTGAGGGAGAGGTCTTCAGGCAGCGCTTCAGCCGCCGTGTCGGGCGGGATCTCGAAACCGCCGGCATCGGCGTTGTAATCCATACCCTCCGGGATATCCATGGCCACGTTTCCGTCGTCCAACATCTCCATGTTTTCGGGCAAGTAGTCGGAAGTGTAGTCAGAGGGAATATTCAGGGTATTGGCTTCGGCGTCAAAATTTATGTCCTGCGGGATATCCGTGGTGACCGAACCGTCGGGAGAAATAGTCGTCCCTTCAGGAGTGCCCCACTCACCTGAATCGTAGGGGATATCCAGTGTTCCGGCATCCGGATTGAAAGTGCAGTCGACGGGTGGTTCAAAGGTTAGCGAGCCGTCCGCGTTGACTATGGTTCCCTCGGGATAGTGATCGGCCTCGGGCATATCAACCGGTTCCGCCATTCCTTCGATATCGGCCTGATCGGCAAACTCGATTTCGCCTTCGGGCGGCAGGAAATCTTCCGCCGGTTGTGCTTCGGCGTCAAAGTCCGCATCAAAATCAGCTTCGGCGTCAAAGTCCATCGGGGGTGCCTCGGAATCGGGCAGAGGCTCAGCTTCGAAGTCCATGGGGGCATCGATGATGCCGCCGACCATGGCCGGCGCTATCCGTTCTTCCAGTTTATCGATTTTCAAACTCTTTTTCGGTTGCGGTCGCTCTTCCTGTTTTTCTTTCTCGTCCATCGGTTCATCTCCTTCTAGCTTGAGTATTGCTGCTCGTTGTGCTCGGGTGGCTTATCCGCTCACCTCTTAACAAATAAGAAATCATCCGTTTCCCCGCGGGAATCACCCGGTTGGTCACCCCGCTGTCTCCGCTCCGGCCTCTGCTTCTCCTCTCAAAATTATTTTTGAAAAACTCATCAGAACATTACTATCCTGTTCAACAGACAATTCACATGATATTGTTCAAATTGCAATATGAAAAATGACAAGGTTCATAATGAAAAATGACCTTAAAAAAAGTTCTAAATTAAATAAAGAAGTGTTACTTTTTCTATATAAAAAAGTGTGACATCTCACACTATCTTCCAAAATAGGCTTGCTTTCTGCGAGTGAGGTAGTTACGTCTGTCCTTCGGGACGTTTGAATTTTCATTACCCTTGTTCCCTTACGAATTGATTAATTAAAATGTTCAGTCCTGATTCACTGTCCGGCGTGCCATGGTAATAGGCAAATGGTGTGCCAAAATTTGCAGTTATTTCGAAGTGTCTTGCTGAATCCCGACCGGAAATGGAATTACCTGATTTGATTTTTCTCCGGCCGGTTGATGATAAATCGGGGACTTCGTGAAAAGTGAGAATAATCTGCTCACTTCTAAAAGTGTGATTATCCTACAGGAAGATAAACGACAGAGATCTCATGAGCCTGGAAAATAATTTTTTGTCGGAGGTATTCGGGTTTAATCGCTCTGTGTTGGTGAGGGGCAGAGAATGACGAATGGAAGACTGGTATGGCATTTGCGGTGTACTTGCCGCGAAAGAGTGATATCAGGTAAGTAATAATGTGAAAAATATCACATTATTAGGACGGGGAAAAGCACTACCCTTTATATTATGATAGAGCCACGATTACGATTAGACCTTATCATTTCTCAGCAGTTGCAACGGGGAGTTGTTGTTTACGTTATCAAGGATCCGCTGGACGGCCAGTATTACAAGTTTGGAGAAATGGAATACACGATTCTGAGCCTGCTGGACGGGACAAGAAATGCGAAGCAGATCCTGGAAGCCGCTCAAAGCTCGCTTCCCGATCTCGATCTCGAGGCCTCCGATTTAAAAGATTTCATGTCTTCCGTTAACAAGATGAACCTGCTGGAGAAGTCCCTGGAAGAGAAGAACTCCATGCTGGTCGCCAGGCTCAGGGAGGACCGTAAAAGCCAGCTTCTCAGCAAAAAAGGCTCTCTCATGTACAAACGGTTTCCCGTGTTTGACCCCGACCAGTTGTTTGACCGAATTCATCCCTACCTCAAGTTTTTCTGGAAGAAACCGTTCGTGATCTGCTGTCTTCTTCTCATGGCTTCGTCCGGTTGTATCCTGCTCTATCACTGGCGGGAGGTTTTAGAAGGGGTCCTGGCTATTTACTCTTTTCATGGGCAAAACGCACACAGTGTTTTTATCTTGTGGATAACCGTTCTTACGGTCATCGCCCTGCACGAGTTCGCCCACGGCTTGACCTGCAAGAACTTCGGCGGCCATGTCCATGAAATTGGTTTTTTACTCCTCTTTTTCCAGCCCTGCATGTACTGTAATGTTAACGATGCCTACGCGTTTACCAACAAGCGCCATAAACTGTACACGGTGTTTGCCGGAGGTTTTTTTGAGTTCTTGCTGGGATCGATATTCGCCTATCTCTGGTTGTTCAGCAATCGTGGAACCACCGTGAACGCCCTGGCCTACCAGGCCATGACGATCTGCGGTCTCTCGTCTGTGCTGTTCAATTTCAATCCCCTGATGAAGTTTGATGGGTACTATGCCCTGGCCGATTACCTGGAGCTTCCCAACCTGAAACAGGAATCTTTCGGGTACCTGAAAGCAGTGGTCAGAAAACATATTTTCCACCTGGGTGACACCAGTGAGTTCGACCATTTCGACCGAAGTACCAGGCGAGCGCTGCTCATCTACGGTATTTGCTCATTCATATACATGAGTAGTATATTGATTGGGTTAGTCTTCATCGTGAAGATGTTCGTTCTGGACTCGCTCAAGGAGTTGGGTCTTCTCATTATCATGCTGGTTGCTTTCAAGATGCTTGGGCCGCATGTGACCAAGAGTTTCGCTTTTTTAAAGGAGTTTATGGTTATGAAGAACATCAAGCTGCTCAGTCTTAAAGGCGCCGGTGTCCTGGCGGTCTTCGTCGTCATTCTATACATGGTTTTGTTTGCCGTTCCGTTTTCAAATAATATGACCAGCACCTGTTCGCTGGTAGCTATGAACAAGCTGGTTCTCAGGACCGCCGTTTCAGGCCGCCTGGCGGCGGTAAATTTTAATCATTGCGACCGGGTGCCGGCGGGTGTTGCCCTGGTAGTGCTGGAGAACCGGGAAATAGAACGGTCACTCGGTGACAAAGAGATGGAACTCGAGTCGCTTGAATTCCAGCAGCGTCAAGCCGCCATGTCGGGAGACGCGTACCGAACACAGGAGCTGAAAACCCGGATCGGGATGCTCCGGGCCGAAATAGAACGGCTCAAGACAGAACTAGAGAGCTTGAAAATCACCGTGCCGGAAGAGGCTATCCTGCTTACCGAAAACATGGACTTTGAAATCGGACGGGTTTTCTCGCCTGGAGATGTGGTGGCCGAGTTGCTGCCGACAGCCACCATCAATGCCGAGATTACTTTATTTGAAGAGGATGTGGGGAAACTGGCTGGTGGGGTGCCGATCAAACTCAAGTTGAACGCCTTTCCACGCGTAATCTTCCCCGGCAACCTGGTCAGGGTACTTCCCAATGAAACGGAAGCGGGTAAGCAGAAACAGTTTGCAGCTTTAGCCGAGTTCAGCAATCAGACGGCAAAACAGATGATCTATCCCGGAATGCAGGGAGTTATCAAGGTGGCGCTGCCGGCCACCACCGGATTCAGGTTATTGAGCGGTTGGCTTATCCGGACCTTCAGATTTGACATGATGTTTTTCTAAAAGGGGTGTGGAAAATAGACCCGGACGGAGCTTTGTTGTTTACGCTCAGGTGAGTGCAAACAAAGTGCTGTAAAGTAAGATGGGTGGTCCCACCCTCGAGCAAGGGCGAAGAAAGTAGGGGGAGATGTGGTATGGATATTTCGTCGGTCATTAACGATAATCAGATTCTCGGGCAGCTGACTGATGACGAAAAATCATTGCTGGCAAAAGTGGCCAAGGTCAGGGTCTATCCTCGCAATACGTTTATTTTCTGGCAGAATGAAAATGTTCTCAACGGGTACCTGTTGGACAAAGGGTTGATCAAGCTCTACCGATCTCACCAGAACGGACGGACACGGACTCTCAGTCTCAAGACCGATAACGATCTGATCTCAGAGTTGTCACTGCTATTCCCTTTTAAACACCTGTGTACGGCCCAGGTGCTCAACAAATCCAGTGTCATCTGTTTTCCGGTGGAAGAGCTTACAAATATTGCCGGAGAGAATAGCAATTTTCAGAAATCGATTCGCCAGGTAGTCAATGTTTTGATAGAGAGATCGCTCATGGAGATTGAAAACCGTATCTTCATGAACATCAACGGGTGTCTGGCCACTAAGTTGATCCAGTTGACAAACAAATTCGGTGTCACAAAAGAAGGCGGCACGATGATCAACTTAAAGCTGTCTCAGCAGCAGCTGGCGGACATGATCGGGACCAATCGGGAAACGGTCTGTAAGGCTTTACTCATGTTCAAGAAATGCAAAGCCATCGGGATCAAAAACAAATTGATAACTATTCTCAATAAGAGCAAGCTGGAGGCCTGGCAATGAAGAAGACCGTTGCAGGAGTACTGGCGGTAGGTGTCGTGTGGTTGACTCTAACCGGTTCTGTTTGGGGAGAGGAGATCCTGACTCTGGAAAAATGTATCGAGGCGGCCCTGAAACGGTCCGCCGAGGTACGTATCTCCCGGATCAACCTGGACCAGGCCCTTTTAGGAGTGGAAAAACAGGAAGAATCAAAGGACTGGCAGGCGGCGTTTACTTCGTCGTTTACCAGGGGATTCGATAACTCCTTCAGCTATTCGAAATACTACCTGGCCACGGGTGAGCAGGATAAGATCTATAACACCGAGATGTTTTCCAGCGATTTTTCGAACAAGGTTTCAATTTCCCGTTCGTTGAAAGATTACATGACGGTCAACCTGTATTCCAAAAATACGCTCACCCAGGGCGACGGCAAGAGCCGGAAGTCCGGTAGCATGCAGGAGTCGGTTCTGGATCAGTATCCGGAAACCGTCTACGAGACCCAGAAGAACTACCTGGAGCACGGGGTGGAACTCACCATCCCCCTGACCGGGTACGAGCGGGACAAACGCATGTTTGACGGTGATCGGAACACATTTAGCGTTGATTCCCAGGAGCTTGCCTACGAGAAAGCACGCCACCAGGTGTTGGAACAGGTTACCGCCATCTACTATTCTCTGGTCAAAAACAAGATGATTTCCGGCGCCTGTCAGGAAGAGATCGACAGCTTCCAGAAGATTATCAAACTGATGAACATCCAGCTCGAGCGGGGCATGATCAGCGTGCTCGACTTACAGGAGCAGGAGATCGAACTTCAAGACAAGATTCTCAAGAAAGATCAGGCGGCCACCGACATCAGCCTGGATTGTCTCAAACTGAGTGCTGAGACCGGGTTTGATATCAATTCAAAAACTCAGTTGGTGGAGACCTTCGATCTCAAACCGTTCCGGTTGGACCCTGCCAAGGTGAAGGAGCTTACCTTTAGCAACAACCGGGACCTGAGACAGATCTTTCTCGAACGGGACAGGGTCCAGAGTGAGCTCAAGGAGATCGACCGGAAATATAAACCCAGTGTCAATCTTTCTCTGAATTACAACCTGGATGGTCAGGACCGGACTTTTGAGCGGGCGCAGGACGACTACAATCCCAGTTATTCAGCCGCTGTTTCCATGGAGTACCCGTTCTTGAACGAGGGCCAGATCGCTCTGGAGCGGCTGATAAAGGTGAAAGAGCGGGAAAAAATAGAGCAGAAGTTAGAGAAGACGGGGCAGGATATCGTGGTAAAAGTGCTCGATGCCGTTTTCAGGCTGGAAAAAATAGAGAAAGAATATCTTAATATCTTGAGCAAAATTGAGTTGACTGAACGTAATCTTAAAATTTCTGAAATCAGGTTTGAGCAGGGAAAAATTGAAAAAATCGATCTGTTGAAGATGCGTTTCCGCTTGAACTCTCAGAAAACCTCAAAACTGGAAACCATTGCCAGGTACAACAGTGAAGTGCTGAAACTCAAAGGTTATCTGGATTACCAAGCAGATTAGGTCGGAAGCGGGGAAGGTGGCGCGAGGATTGTGACACAGGAAATTGAAGTTGAACGCGAAACTGAAGATATCGATCCGAAGGAATACGCGAAACTGAAGCTCGTCTACGATATTACCAAGCAGTTCCAGGGTACCCTGAATATCAAGGTGCTGATGAACAAGATCCTCACCAAGATACTGGACGAGCTTAAAGCCGAGGCCGGCACATTTTTTATGGTGGACGAGAAAGTGAACGAAATTGTCTGCACGGAAGCTCTCGGTCCGGCTCGGGATAAGGTACTCGATCTTCGGATTCCCATGGGAGCCGGTGTGGTGGGATGGTGTATTAAAACCAGGAAACCCACCATTATCTACGACACTTCCAAAGACAAGAGGTTTCATTTCGATGTGGATCAGCAGACAGGATTTGTGACCAAATCTGTTATCTGTGTTCCCATCGTGCATCAAAAGCATGCCCTGGGTGCAGTGGAACTTTTCAATAAAAGAACCGGCGACGGCAAGTTCGATGACCGTGACATGGATATTTTGAAAATCATCGCCGACAATGCCGCCGCCATTCTCAATAACACCAAGATTCACGAAATGGAAACGAAACTTCGCGAGCGCTCCATGATCATGAACGAGTTTGCCCGGGTTTTCAACGAGACCCTGGACCTGGACTCGCTTCTGGGTACCGTGTTCACCAATACGGTGACGGCTTTCAAATGCGAAGCTGGTTCCATCTGGTTGCTCGACGGAGACGATGAGAGCAAGATTGTGTGCCGGGTGGCCGACGGACCGGGTAAAAACCAGATCCTGGGAGCTAAACTGCCGGTGGGCACCGGAATCGTGGGAACCGTGGTCCTGAACAAAAAGATGGAGATGGTGTTCGACGCCGAGAAAGATGAACGTTTCATGTCGGCAGTGGATGAGAAGACCGGTTTCAAGACCGTCTCCATGTTGTGTGTTCCACTCATGGACGGGAGTAAGTGCATCGGTTGCATCCAGGTTATCAACAAGAAATCAGGCAACCGCAAGTTCGGCCGTGACGATGTTGATCTATTGCGTGGAGTGGCAGCCATCGCCGCCGTCTCTATCAAGAATGCGCAGGTGTACGAGAATGAGTGCAAAATCCATGAACTATCCGGCCTGCTGCAGATAAGCAGGGACATCAACGCTTCCCTGGACTTCGACAGCGTGGCGGTCTCGGTGGTCAATCTGACCTCCCGCCTGATAGAGTACGATCGGGCGGTTCTTCTCGCGGAGGTAAAACCGGGAAAGCTCACCATCGCGGCTGTGTCGGGTATGGCCGGCAACTTCAAGATCGACCCGGCCTTGAGCCACCTGGAATCGATCTCCTCGTTGATCCTGGAGAACAAAGACGAGAATTACTACCCGGATGTGGAGCAGTACATAAATTCTCCCACGGCGGTGGAGCAGTTCAAAAAGTATTTCGAGATGGCAGAGATTAAATCGTTCTACTGCCGGAAAATCGCCGATGGTGAAGGGCTCATCGGTATTCTGATTTTCGAGAGCAAATCTGTGAACGTGGTGCCCGAAGAAAAGCGGGAGATGCTTGACATCCTCTGGAACCAGGTGGCGGTATCGTTGAGAAACGCTCAGCTCTACCGTTCGGTTCCGAAGTTCGATCTGTTCCGTTCAAAGAAAGGTAAAAGCTACAAATGGCCCATTGTTTTGTCGGTTCTGGCGGTCGTGACAGCAGCCCTCTATTTCATGCCGGTCCGGTACACGGTCAGCGCCGATTCGGAGGTGGTGCCGCGTGACAAACGGTTTGTCTATTCAGAGGTGGATGGGTTACTGAAAGAGATGCTCATCCACGACGGCGACATGGTCGACAAAGGGCAGCCCATTGCCAGGATAGATGACCGGGAACTGGTATTCCAGCGTAACAAATTGAAGAACAAGACTGGTATTATCGAGCAGGAGATACTCCGGTACCGTATGGAGAACAACCTGATCGAGCTTACCAATAAACAAAACGAGTTGAAACAAATCAGAAGTCAAATTGAAGATCTCGGAGAAAAAATAGAGCACACCGAGATCATCTCCCCGCTTACCGGGCAGATCATCCTGAAAGATGCCTCATCCAAACAGGGAGAGTTCATCTCCCGTGGTTCGAAATTAGGTGAAGTGGTGGACCTCAGCACGGTCAAGATCAAGCTGCTGGTTCCTGAGGACCAGGTGAAGTATGTCTCCAAGGACCAGGACGTAAATCTGAAATTTACCGCTTTCCCCATGGAGATCCGCAAAAGTTCCATCGCCTACCTGGCGGTGGAAGGGGAACTCAACGAAGTTTCTCAAGCCTATTATTATCCGGCCTACGCCATCCTGGAAAACGAAGGAGATAAGCTCAAGGTGTCCATGAGCGGTAGCGGCCGGATCAAGGGAGAGAAAACATCGGCTTTATCTTACATAATTCAACCGTTGTTGAACTATCTCTATATGAATTATGCCTGGTAGGCCATGATGGGAAGTGAGCGTGAAAACAATGAGATTAATGGTAATTCTGACACTGATCCTCGTACTGGGCGCCGGACCGGTTTTTGCATTTGACGGGGTTATTGTACCGTTCAAAGAGATCTCCGTTACTAGTAAGGTCAGCGCCTTCGCCAAATCGATCAAGGTTAATGACGGTGAATTGGTGAAGGAAAAGGCAGTGATCTGCGAGTTTGACGACGCTGCCATTCAGCAGGATTTGACGAAGGCTGAACTGGAACTGGAAAAGATCAAACTCGAGAACAAGAAACTGAAACAGGGCAAGAGTGACGAAGAAATCGAGAAACTGAATATTTCCTTGAAAATTCTGGAGATGAAACACCGTATGCTGAAGGATGAGCTGGAGGCGAACCAGAAGATCTACGAGACCGAAGGTATCTCGAAAAAAGAGTTGGAGAACACAAAGAATGACCTGGAAGTCTCCCGGTTCAACATCGAGGGGGCGCGTCTCGACCTGAAGGTGGCCGAAGAGTATCCGCCTTCCATCGATATACAGATATCCGATCAGAACAAGGCTATCAAGGAATACAATGTCAAGAGTATCAAGGATACATTGAAGTACACTGTGATCACGTCGGAGACATCCCGGTTTATTAAAGAAATCATGATTAACGAAGGAGACTACGTTACCGAAGGAAAACCGATAGCGCTCCTGCTGGATATCTCCCGGGTCTACGCCGAGATCAACGTCACGGTGAGCAAGGTGCCCGACTACCAGGTCGGACGGAAAGTGAAGGTGGTTGTGTCGCTTCTGAAAAAGACATTCGATGGTACTGTGACCGCCAGCTTCCCGCAGATCGATTCCGCCACCGGTACCGTTAAGACCAGGATTCTAATTGATAATCCCGATGGTAAAATCAGGCCGGGTATGCTCGTTAAAGTGGAATGAACTTTTTAAAAAAACCATTGATCGGTTTTACATGTCAGGTGACGAGTCCCGGTCTATCCGGCTGCCGCGGCTCGGCCGTTTCCGGCCTTCATTCTCACCACCGCCGAACGTTTCGGCTATCTTGACAATGACATTTTCAAACGTTTGCTCGAAAGAACTTCCGGTTTTCTCTCCCAGCTTCGATCCCACCCTGCCGGTAGTATCCGTCATGATGCTCATTCCGGGAGTAGCGCCGCCGATGGCCATACCGTTAAGAGCTCCCAGACCGCCGGTCAGTTCTTTGGCACGCTGGCTTCTGTCTACACGCGTTTTGAGACCGTTGTAAAGTGAGGAATCACCCGGCAGCTTCAGGTACAGGTCGGCTAATTCCTGGGCTTTGCGGTCGTATTCCTTTTTCATCCTCTTGATTTCCTTCTCCCGGTCCCATTTTACCCAGAAGAGTATGCCCGGAGTGTCGTCGTACCGGTCCTGGGCTTTTTTTATCTTGTTTTCCTCCTGGCCGAGAATGGTGTTTACGTAACCCTGCAGTTGCTCTTCGGCCTGGCGTTTGCGGTCACCTTTACGGAAGAAGGTCCATCCGCCGGTCTCATCTGCGACTTTGCGTTTGAAAAGATATTTCTCCCATTCCCACTTGGCCTTGGTGTTGACGTAGTCCTGCTCCGCTTCGTCCATGGCTTTCTGACGTTTTTTGCGGGTGAAGAAACGGTACCATTCGGTGTCCAGGAAGTCTCTCCGCGTCTGTTTGAACGTGCGTCGTTTACGCTCGATCTCACGATTCCAGAGCTGCTCGTAATTATTATCTATCTTGTCATCCATAAAGCGTGTTTTTTTACCCGCCTTGGTGGTTACATCATCGAACTGTTCTACATATTTCTTGGTTTTTGGCGCGTATTCATTGAACTTCCGGGTTATTTCGTTGACTTTATTGAAAAAATCATCGAACCCGCCGGCTGCGGCGGAGCCCAGTGTTAAGGTTACTACCAGTCCGAAAGTAACGGCCGGTATAAACAGATGATCTAGCTTTCTCATTTTACATGTCATGACTGTTTTCCCGCTCTATTTTGTCGCCTTCTTCCGCCGGCCCGACATCCGTCTGAAAGATGCTATCTCGTGTTCTGAACCAACCATCCTCCGTAATGAGATCTTCTCTGGACCAGAGATAATCAACCTCGTCCCGGGCGTCCTGGTAATCGGCTTTAGCCCGCTCGTAAGTGCCCCGTTTCTTGAGTTTTGACCAGAAGAAAATCCACCACTCATCCCGGTACTCGCGCCGTGTTCTCTTCACCTTTTCGTCGGCCCGGTTCAGGAGAAAATCGCAGTGTTCCTTGAGGGTGTCCCGATACGTGTCTTTCCGGGCGCTTTTACGCCAACCCATGAACCCGTCCGCGCTTTTGTACGCTTCGTAAGTGAAATTAACCTTGGTCCGGGAGAATTCCTTGACCTTCTCCAGGTACTCTTCTCTGGCCTGGTCCATGGCCTTCTTTCTGGACGAGCGGGCGAACAAGCGGAACCGGCTCGTTTCTTCGTATCGCTTTTCGGCGTCTTGGTAATCCTCCAGGGCCTGGCGGATCTCTCTCTGTTTCATGGCCAGGTAGGCGGGATTCATCTTCGGATCACTGGCCTCGCCCAGCTTACTGCTCAGATCGTCGATCTGGTCCCAGATATCTTTTCCCGAATCGTAGATATCTTTGTATTCGTCGCCCATATCTTTGTACTTGTCGATAGTGTCACCCAGTCCCCCGGCCGCCGCGGGTATACCGGTCAGGGTGAATACCATCACTGATAACAACACCAGAGCGGTTACATTATTCGTTTTCATCAGGGCAGCCTCCTCCTCAATAATGAAAGACCATAAACATAGCAAATCTTCCACTTTTCTCTTATATTATATAGTTTTGATTCAGAGAAATGTTACAGAAACATGCAATTGGAATGAGGCTAACCTTGACGTTTTCAAGCATATTGCCTACAATACTAGTGTTAGGGAGATGAAGATTATAAATAAATTTACGTTGTTGGCGGTTTGTGCTCTTTTGACACTCTGTTTCTTTTTCATCGCTCCTGTTTACCTGTATGCCGGAGAGCGGGTGGAGGAAGAAACCTATCTGGACAGTTATTTCAATGAGTTCAGTACATCCGGGGAACAGACTCGCAATCCCCTGTTCGATCTGGCCGAGTCCGACCCGGACCTCTTTGCGCAGACGGTGGGTGAAGACCTCGGTCTGATCAAGTTCGAAGCGGCCAAGGCCGACAGCCTGATCAACTATCTTGAAAACCAGGGTAACCTTTTTCGCCGGGCGGCGGATGAGTCGACATACATCTCGGTTACCGAGCGGCAGCGGCTTCAGAAAGAATGGGCGGCCTTTTTTCACAGCCTGGACCGTCTTCACCGGCAGGCTGAACGGTACGAGCGTGATTTCCTGGACCGAATTGCTAATAGCAGGGAAAAGTACTTCGAGGGGTATGTGCTCGGGGTGGTGGCTCATGCGGCCAAGTTTATCTACGGAGCCAGGTTTCTTCACCTGACCGGCGGTTCGACCAAGCTGCGGGCGTTACTGAACTCGGCATGCCCTGAAGAGAACCTGCCGGAAGGTTGCTATGACCTTCTCAGAAGACGGTTGGTGAGCCGGTTTACCATGGCCAGGATCATGTATTTCCAGCGCCGCCAAAGAGAATCCCTGGGAAGTTTCTATTCGCATGACCGTCCCGGTTTGATCGATCAGGATCGGTGGTTGTACCGATTTTGGGAGGGACATAGCGAGATCGTGACAGGGGCCATAGAAGAAGTCCGGAAAAATCAGAACTGGTTCAAATCCGTTATTGCCTCACCGGTCTTCAGTATGCTCTTTAAGCTCTATTATCCTGTCCTGACCACAGTGTCCAACTTTCTTGGTGACACAAAGGTAGTGCGCAAAGACATGTACCTGATAACGGATGAGCAGATCACGGAGATCGTCGCCCATCTGGAGCCGGGTGATATTTTCTTCGAGCGTCGCAACTGGTACCTGAGCAATATCTTTATCCCCGGGTTCTGGCCTCACGCCGGAATATATGTCGGGACCTACCACCAGGCCTGCGAGTATTTCGACCGGACCGAGATCCGCTCTTATTTCAGCCTGCTAGGATTCGAAGGATTTCGTGACTACGTGGAACAGATGTTTCCCGAGGCGGCAGCTTCCTGGAAAGAGCCGAACCATCACGATTCAAAGCCTAACCGGATTATAGAATCCATCAGGGACGGTGTGGTTTTTAGTTCGGCTTTTGAGGCTTTTGCCGCCGACTTCTTGGGAGTCCTCAGGCCTCGTTTACCCTATCTGGAACGAGCCAAGGCGGTCATCCACGCCTTAACATTTTGGGGGAGTGAGTACGATTACGATTTCAACTTCCGGGCCGATGACATGGTATTCTGCACCGAGTTCGTGGCCAAGGCGTATGCGGGTGATTCCGAGAAACTGGGCTTGAAGTTTCCTCTGGAGGATATTCCCTTCGGTAAGAAAGTGGTCCAGGCCAACGGGATGGCCAGAACGTATGCTGAAGAAACCGGCACGCCGACTTTCCAGCTCAGCTTCATCTACTTTATCAAGGGATTGGAAGACGAGCTCGTGGCGGTGCCGGGAACGGAGCAAGAGTTTCGCCAGTCGTATACCTGGAAGGGACTGCTCGAAGCGGGACCCGCCCTCCGGACCCGGCGGCTCCGCCGGTGATGATTGCCGTACAGATCAAGGAGCCCGGATAATCAGATGAAGAAGATTTTCCCTGTTATCGTCGTTATCGGAGTGCTTCTGCTTATCGTTCTTGGTGTTCCGAAAGTGTTTACCCCGAGCATCGATGAGCGGATCGCCAAACATGCCAGGGAAGCAAATGCCTCGTTGCCAATGAAGGTGGACGGTGACACGCGTCTGGAAAAAATCGTCCCGGGAAAGTCAAAATTCTTCAGCTATCATTACACCCTGGTAAATACGGAATTCAAAGATATCAATCCCTTCCACTTTCGTTCCACCATGAAGCCCCGGATGAAACAGCATCTTATGAACACACCGGAAATGCATTACCTGTTTAAAGAAGGGGTTACCATATCATATGTCTACTCCGACCAGGGCGGTACCGTGATAGCGAAGTTCGATATTACGCCGGCAGATCTGGGTTTTTGATCCGCACATTTCTTTGCTTACTCTCTTAATTGTTTATAAAAAAAACTCTGCTGAGCCAGCGTCTTGCGCAGCAACAGCGCAGCGTTAGATAGACCATAGGGTGGGACGGAGTGACTTTGTTACTGGACAATATCGCAAAGATGCTTAGGATCGGCAAGGCCTCGTAGGGACCTCTTTCTACACTTCTTGCTTATCATCTCAATCTCTTAACCTCGTTTTCTAATCATCCTCTTCTATTGTCTCCTTGCCCACTACAGTGTCTGCTTCTCGATGATGTCATCCTCCCACCGGGGCGGGACCACCCAACTCACACTACGTCTCAATGTTGACACATATGTTTGGCAAACAGTGCAAGATTCCACAGGGTCTTCTTTCAATTCTCACTTTCTTTCAAGCAAGAAAAGATAGAAAGTGAGGTAGGAGAAGTAAGCAAGTAGCGAGATTGAGATATATAGTCTTCCTTGGCTCGGCTGTTCGCAGGCGAAAGCGCCGCGCTTAACGTAAGTTTGCTCTTGTTATTAGATATGAGATGGAATAATTATTAATAGCAAGCACCTTCCGCAGCAACAGCGCAGCGTGGAAAGTAATGTATGTATTGAGATATATGAGGATTACTCTCCGTACAACAACTGGTGAAGTTTTGGATTGAGGGTTAGCAGGTCGTGTTTCGGATTTGGCAGTTTATAGATACTTTGCGGGTAGATGATTTCTCCATCCACCAGTCTCAGGTAATAGTGGGGAGTCTTGACCAGCGGCTCGCTTATCCAGGTTGATTTGTCATCCGGATTGTAATAAACAGCGGCAACCCGGATATTCTCCATGGAGAGGTTCCGTTTGAGGGCCGCCTTGAGGTGCGATATCACCTGGTTAACCCGTCGGCCGGCCCGGAAGGTGGTGTCGATGAGCAAGATACGGTCGTCCTTGTTGATGTTTTCCTCCAGGTATTGCATGCCGACGATGGTACCGATGTGCCCGGTGGAAGCGGGCAATGTGTTGATACTTACGTGGTCCGGTGGTTCTCCCTGCAGAAGCCCTTTCTTCAGCTGGTACTTGTAGACCTCGTGAATGGGCAATCCGGCGGTAATACCTCCTGGCCACAAGGCGATGATGAAGTCTGGAAAGAAATCCGGGTCGGAGGCGATATTCACTCCCAACCGAAAAGAGTCGAGCAAGAGTTCCCGAGCGGAAATATAACGGTATGCATCTGCATCACCATGGAGTTCGTTTGACGCGGGAGTGGGTCCACTCCGGATAATAGAATGGATTTCAGTATCTTTGCTTTTGATCAACGGATCGTCGGAATCCTCAATATTCACCAGGTCCGCCAGTTCGTGAGGATAGTCAATCCAGACGTCGTTTTCGATGTCCTCAAGACTGACCACGGTAACTCCGGAGAACTCGGCGCAGCCGATCTTGCGGTGCAGGGTGGCTACGACGATTTGTTTCGGGGCATTGGCCCGGGCACGCTCTTTGAGGATTTCCATGATTTCCCTGATGGTGTGACCCGTCTCGTACACGTCGTCGATGATGAGTAGACGGTCCTCGGTGCAGATGTTCCGGATGATGTGGTCGAGCCCTTTGACGGTGACCTCTCCCCGGGTTCCCAAGCCGGTGTAGGAATCGGTGGCAATAGTGGTGTGGGAAACGGAAAGACCCTGTATCCGGAAGTAGGCATCGACGCCCAGTCCAACCGGAGTGCCACCTCGCCATATCGAAATAGCATGATTGGGTCTCAAACCTTTCTGATAGAGTTTTTTTCCAAGCTTGAACGAGTCCAGTAACAGTTCTTCAGCCTTGATATGCCAGATGTTCGGGGTCGGTGTCATCAGCCAGGTCTCCTCAATCAGCGTGGACGTTTTATTTCCTGGTTCGGCCTGCCGGTTTTTCCATCGGGACGTTTGTTTCGAGGCCGGCGCGGTTTCCGGGGGCTCTGCGCCTCAAGTTTTTTCTCAATGGTTTCGATCCTGCGATTGAGATCCTTGAGCAGATCCGGATTGTGTTTGCCCAGATACCCGCGGGCGGTGACATAAGCGGAATAAGCTCCCTCGTAATCGCGACCTTTCTCGTATATCAACCCGAGATAGTAGTAAGCCTCGGCGTGCTCCGGGAGGATATCGAGTGATAGTAGTATGTGATGCTCCGCCTGTTTCATGGCGTTAAGAGCCATATAAACCCTGCCCAGGGCCAGGTGGGCCAGGCCGTTATCGGGGTCGATCCTGAGGATGGATTCAGCCGATTCCTGTGCTTCCGGCCAGCGTTTGAGGTCAATTTTGAGATTGGCCAGGGTAAGGAGAGCCTCGATGTCATTCGGATTTATTTCCAGGGCCCTATCCAGTTGTGCCTCGGCACTTTCAAAAATGAGTTGGCGGTAGTAGACCTTGCCCATACCGGTATAACCGCTGCTGGATTCCGGTTCTTTGGCGATAACCGTCTCGAATTGGTTACGGGCTTCCTGGAACCGGTTCAATTGGATGTAGACGTTACCGAGGAGATTACTGACATCCGTGCCTCCTCCTTTGGTGACAGCCACGCGCAGTATCTCCTCGGCCTTATCGAACTGGTGGGTGGTGTAGTAAAGGTTTCCCAGGGTGGTCAGCAAAGCGCCGTCGTCGGGATGGAGCTTGGCCAGCTGTTCAAAAGAAGAAACGGCTTTCGAGGCAGTGCCGTCTTCGAGGTAGGCTTTTCCTTTGAGCAGAAGGGCATCGGTGTCGTTTGGGCTGTTTTTGAGGATGAACTCGCATTGGGCAATGGCTTTTCCGAAGGTTCCGAGCTGGTAATAGGCAACTCCGAGCACATACCGTACATTCCTGGCGCTGGGGTGTTTCCGGGCTATATCAAGGACCAGGGGCAGATAATCTATAACTTCCTGGGGATTGTTCCTGGATAGAGCGTCCCGGGCTTTAGCCAGGCTCTCTTCGACCATGTGTTTCTCAGCCTCGGTGAGACCGGTGCGGATAGCAGTACCGCTGGCAATGGCTTTTTGGTGGTCTTTGATGTAGCTCTCCATGGATTCGGCCAGTTCAGCCAGGCGGTCCAGATACTTCGCGTCAATGCCTCCTGTCCGGGGCGGAATGTTTCCCTGGGAAACCAGCTTGATTTCTTGTTTCAAGTTTTCTATTTCGTTCTTGAAATCATCCTTGATCTCGCGGGTAATCTCTTCCCGGGATGGTCCGGGCTTAACGAAGATGGACCAGATGTTAACTCCCAGCAGGATAATTACCAGGATAAACAGGGCGGGAGTAAGGATAGACTTGAAAATTCCCGGTTTTCCGATTATTGCCGTCGGTATCGGGCTTGCAGTAGACCTCGGAGTAACTGGTGCTGGGGTGAAATCGGGAAAGGGGAAACTGATATCTTTTTTCAACGCGGGCGGTACGACTGCCGCTTCCCGTTCGGCTTTACCGGGAAACGCCTTCTGTACACTCACCGTCCTGGCTTTTTCCAGGACCGAAGCGGCACTCGTCTTGAGACTGGTTTCCAGGCTCCTGACAGTGCTTAGCAGTTTCTGGAAATCGTCTTTCTCCGTCGCTTTCCAGAGCGCCACCGCGGCGTTTATCTTTACCCGTTCCTCATCGTCATGCAATAGAGGCGCTACCAGCTCAACCACTCGCGGGGTTTCAAATGTGCCGATTGCTTCCACGGTGTTGGCCCGGACCCGGTTGTCGTCATCTGTCAGGTATCGTTCCAGGGCGTCGAGAACGTAGGTTTCTTTTACCGAAGAGGAAATCTTGACCAGAGTGGCCCGGATGAAGGGGTTTGACTCTGTTTCAAGCCGCCGTAAGACCGCTTCCACGGTTTCTTCGTCCATCAGCTTCACCAGCAGCTTGGCTGCACTCCTGCGTACATGAAAATCTCGATCGGTAAGAAGCTCTATCTGGTTCTTGATCAGTCTGAGTTTCCGTTGCAGGGTCATCTTGTCCGAGGCGATGAAGTTTTCATCCTCGCGAATCTTCTCTTCCATTTTCCGCATCCGTTCGCTCAAGCGAGTAATGCCCTGCGTCAGAGATTCCTGCAGATCGGGCTCTTTGCGTGAAAGCAGGCGGGCCAGGAAGGAACGAGTCCGGTTTTCGCCGATGACGCTCAGCATGTAAATAGCGCTTTTCCGGCCTGGGATAGGGCCTGTCTCCGACATCTTTTTCAGGTGGCTGAGCACTTTTCCTTTCGAAAAATTCTTGAGCACCCGGGCGGCGTTGGCTTTGACCCGGTTATTGGGATCACGAAGAAGCGGGATGACCATATCGGTTACCCGGGGATCGTAGACATGCGCCAAACCTTCCAGGGCGTTTGCCCTGATTCGGGGATTGTTGTCCTGTAGGGCTGCTGCCAGCCGGTGCAGGACCGATACGCCCCCGATACGGCCCAGGGCTTTATAGAGGGTGGCCCGCATCTGCGAATCGTCTTCCTTATCCAGCCGTTCCGCCAGGGTGGCCACCAGCTCTGAATCGCCGGGAGTCCCTGAATAAAAGAGTATCAGTCCGCCCTTGACCCGGCTTTGGGGATCATCCATATCCAGAATAGGCAGTTGAGCGTTAATAACCGAACGGGGGGTCGTTAGTTTTTTGCGGTCCCTGACGGTCATAACCAGCATTGAGATATCGTCTGAGAGGTGTTCATCGATGCTGTGGATAGCGTGAGCTGCCCTCAAGCGCAGGTTGAGGTTATCGTCGTTCATTACCTCGAGCAGGAGTTTTCTTCCGTTGATGTCTCTGAGTTCACGGAGCACGAAGATAGCGCTGAACCGTTCCGACTCGTCTTTGCTTTTGAGCATGTTTTTGAGCATGGCCAGGGTTTTCTTCCGGGAAAATTTCCACAATGAATGGGCTGCATTGGCCTTGACCCGGTTGTCGGGATCGCTCAGAAATGGTGTGACAAGATTCATGACTGAACGGTCATCGAGGTACCCGAGTGCCTCCACGGCATTGGCTCGGATTCGGCGGTTGGAATAGCTCAGATAAGGTTCGATTATACTGATGACGTCTGAATCACCGAGTTTGCCGATTATCCGAAGTAGGATGGAGATAACATATTCGTGCTCTTCCTCCTTGAGCAGTTTAACCATCTCCGGAATGATGTCCCGGTCCCCGATTTCCAGAATAATCTTGGCGGCATTGAGACGGGTCTGGAGATCGCTGGCAGACAAGAGCTCGATCTTCTTCTTGATGTACAGTTGAGTCAGGTCTTCATCGACGGTCTTGGTAGGCATGTCCAGCGATTTTTTCAGCTTGATAATGCCTTTTCGAGCAAAGTACCGCACCGAGAGATCATCGTCCTGGGTGGCTTCAATGAGTGATTCCAGGGCCCGGTCATCCTCGGATTTTCCAAGCGCAATAACCGCTTCCTTCCGTATATCTCGTTCCGGGTGGTGAAGCTTATCAAGCAACTCTTCAAACAAAGCCATAATTCGAGTGTCCTTCCGGATTTTTCACATGTATACTTTAGATTATAGTGCTAAATGCTACACGGCGCAACCAATACTGTCAACGCGGTAAAACTTCAATCCCCTGGAATATCGGAGTAGAAAGCACTGGTGTGAGATTTCAACTTCTCAACCTGAATATAACGATTCAAGTAGTATTGACCTGAAGGCGGAGGAAATTCTATAATTCAATCTGGAAAATGCATCAGAAAACGAGTGTATTTTCCGGGTTAAGTTCGAAGGCGAGAGGCGGTTTTGCCATATGAAAGCCCTGGTGATAGTGCCAACTTACAACGAGAAGGCTAATCTCCCCGTTCTGGCTCCGGAGATCCTGCGTCAGGGAAGTGATGTCGAAGCTCTGGTTGTAGACGATAACTCTCCGGACGGCACCGGTAAATTGGCGGACGAGATGAGCCGGGAAAATCCTCGGATTCATGTCATTCACCGGCCCGGAAAACTGGGTTTGGGAACGGCCTACGTGGCCGGTTTTCATTACGGGCTGGAACATGGTTTCGATCAGATTTTAACCATGGATGGCGATATGTCGCACAACCCGCGCCATATTCCCGCCATGAGGGAGCTGGCGGGCCGGTGTAATCTGGTTATCGGTTCACGATACGTGCCCGGGGGCAGCGTGCGCAACTGGCCGTTTAGGCGGGTCATCCTGAGCGGTGTCGCCAACCAGTTGGCCCGAAACCTGCTTGGGCTTCACGCCAGGGACTGTACGTCTGGATTTCGTTTATATCAAGCAAAAGCGCTGGCACGGTTAAACCTGGATCGAATCAAATCAAACGGGTATTCTTTTCTGGTGGAGATACTGTTTTACTTCCAGTGGAAAGACATGACTGTGGGGGAGGTTCCCATCGTCTTTATCAACCGGGTTGAGGGAACATCGAAAATCAGCCAAGACGAAGTATTCAAGGCGGTGTTCACGCTCTTCCGCTTGAAGCTGTTTATGATCGGCCGCGGCGGTTTTCCATCAAAGCCAAGTTTGCCGCCAGGGTTGTGAGATATTCAGCTGTTACGGCATTACTGTACTGTCAGCCCGCTATAAATCCACTTCCTTGCTGTGGCTTTACGGTCAGAACGGGACACGGCGCTTTTCTCACAACATGGTAGGCGGTTTCGCCCAGCCATTCTTTCTTATAGCCGCTTTTGCCATGAGCACCCAGCACGATTAGATTGATCTTTTCATCCTGGGCTACTTTCATGATTTCGTCCGCGGCGTTACCCACCCTGACGATCGTAACGGGGTCCAGATCACGAAGCATCTCATTGCTGAGGGCTTCCAGCTGTTCCCGGGTTTTTTCCGAATTTTCCCGCGCCCATTTTTGAATGACTCCCAGGCGGTCTTCGAGACCGACCATGTCTGGTTTTTCTTCTTCCACGATCGCCAGTAAATAAAGTTTGGAGCCGTGTTCGAGTACGAGAGTAGCTCCATATTTCAAAGCGAGGGTGGCGCTGTCAGAAAAATCGATGGGAATAAGTATTTTTTCCAGTGTCAGCATGTGATGTCCCTCCTCAATTCTCCCATCCGGGAGATAGACCTGACCCCGATTTGCATAATGGGATTCTGTCTGTAAACAATTTTACCCGATATTTCTCAATTTTTCAAAAACTTCTTCACTGGGATCGGCAATTCCTCCCGTTTTCTGGTCGGTCGATTCCAATTTCGGCTTTATATCAATTTCCCTCTCATAGGAGAACACATTGGCCGGGGAAGTCGTCTCGGACAAGGCTTTGAAAGACTTTAGCAGGGGTTCATCTTCGTCGGTATCGTTGCTTTCCGCGTCTGCCGACATATCTTCCAGTTCATACAGTTTTTTGTGCATACTTTCTTGTTTTTCATTTTCGTTCTGAACAATTGTTTCATAGCTGGTGAAGGATTCCTGGGAAATGGCTTCCAGGTTGTCTACCATCTGGTCGTCGGTCGCTTGCCGTTGTTTCAATAACTGGGATTCACCGTACATCGATCCGAGTTCTCCCAGCCGGTCGAATATCTCCTCTGCCTCGTCCCTATCCGGTTCGGTTTTATCCGCGCCGGATATCGGTTTCCCCTCATCCACCTGTGGATACAGGGTCATAAACAGCTCAGCGGCCTCGTCTTCGCCTTCGTCAGCGAACTGTTCCAAGACGGCCCGGATTCTGTTGCGGATGATGGCGAATTCACTTCTTGCTCCTTCGGACAAGAGACTTTTAACTCGATTGAAAGGAAAGACGTCCAGTACGAAGGCGGCACTTTCCTGCATGTGCACCTCGTGGGAAGCGAGCATCCCCCTGAGGGTATCGATGACTTCTCGCGAGCCGATCTCTTTGAGCGCGGCCACGGCATTAGCCCGGCAACGGTTATCTTCATCTTTGAGCAGGGGGATAATGTCGGGAGCTGCGTGTTCTATATCCAAGCGAACACACGCGGCGATAGTGTTTGCCCTCACACGGGAATCGTTGTCTTTGAGCAGCGGCAGGAGTACTAGCAGGTGTTCCGGTAAGCCCATTTTTCCCAGCAAGGAGGCAATGGTGGCCTTGACTTTGATGTCTTTCTCATCGGGTATGAGATCTGCTGCTTCTTGGACAAGGTCGGTCAGTTTGTGCCGGACAATTGCTTTCAAGGCCTTCATCCGTTTTTCAGGGTCCGGGTCTTTAAGAAATATGATGACCTTATTCGGGTCAATGGTTCGGACGGTGTCACCGGGCGGCATTGTTCCTGATTTCCTTTTGAGAATGAGGAGACCCTTCTTCGCGTAATAGCGTATCTTGGGATTGGAATCGTGCAGAGCTAACTCTTTAAGCCGAAGAATATCCGACCGTTCGCCTGATTTGACCATTGCGGCCACCTCTTTCAGGCGTTTCATCTCCTCGGGAGAATGAGGAGATTGCTTTTTAGAGTTGTTGTCCTCCACGATGACACAATCACCCCCGTTTTCAATGCAGAGAACCATGATACCAAGCCTACGTCCGTCCGGCAAGTCATGGATTTTCCCAGTCTTTACACTAAAGAGAGTATATGGTACCATCGAAACCATCTTTCAACGTACCATAACTGGAATAAACGAGGCCTTCAGTAATAATGGAATCGAAAGCGCAGCAGCCGATCCCGGTAATGGCGGGCAAGAAAAGTAAGTACCAGTACTCTGCCTACCTGTACCTGTTCCCCGCCGGGATAATCATACTGGTGTTCCACATACTGCCTATATTTTACACGCTGGGCCTCAGTTTTTTCCGGCAGGCTGTTCCCGAACCGGCTTCGTACGTGGGTTTATATAACTACAACCGACTGTTCTCCGACGCGGAGTTTTTCCAGGCGCTGAGAAACACGGTCTACTATGTTATTGGGACCATTCCCACGGGTATCATCCTGGCTTTACTCATTGCGCTGTTGCTCAACTCCAAAATTAAAGGGCTTGGGTTCTACCGGGTACTTTACTTTCTGCCGGTGGTGACCGCTATCAACGCCGTTGCCCTGGTTTGGAAGTGGCTTTATCATCCACAGAATTACGGACTGCTCAATTATCTAAAAAATCTCTTCTACCAGGTGTGTCTGGCTCCTGTAGAGAAAATCTTTTTGACCGGGGGAAACACACCATCGGCAGTACTCCCCTGGTTTTATGTCATCGGTGTTCTGGCGGTGCTGGCCGCCGTCTGCTGGTCGGTGTACGGAATTGTTTCCAGGATGAACCTGGGAATCATGCGTCTGGCATTTTTCCTGTTTGCCGCCTGGCTTCTCGGGAAGTTGGCAGGATTTGCGTATCCTCATTTGCTGGCGTGCGGTCTGGAAGAGTTTCAGAAACAGCACATCGTCATGGTGTTGTTGATCAAGGTCGGGCTGGCGGCTTTCGCCTTGTGGGCGCTGATCAAATTGACCACACGAGCCGAACCCGCCTGGCTGACCGGTTGCTTCGTCCTTCTGGGGGTGGGAGTTTTCATCGGGCTGATACGGTGGGCATCTTCCGGAGGTCTGGGAAGCACGGGCAATTGGCTTAACGAGTTTTTCAGTTTCTTTGAGGAAAAGCAGGACTATTTGAATCATCCGAAACTGGCTATGCCTGCTATCATGGTGATGAGCATTTGGAAAGGGCTGGGGCACAATGTCATTATCTTCCTGGCCGGCCTGCAAAATGTGCCCGCGCAACTGTATGAAGCGGCCAAAATTGACGGTGCCGGCGCTTGGGGCCGGTTCCGGCATATCACTTGGCCGTTGATTTCACCCACCACTTTTTTTGTCTTGATCATGTCGACTATCGGTTCTTTCCAGGTGTTCGCCCAGGTGTATATGATGACTCCCACGGGGGGACCGCTTGGCAGCACGAAAGTTATTGTTTTCTACCTGTATCAGAAAGCGTTTGCACATTTCGAGATGGGGTACTCGGCGGCAGTGGCTCTGGTATTGTTTGCTATTATCATGACGATGACAATTCTCCAGCGTACCTTCCTGGAAAAGAAAGTCCATTATGCTTAGCCCGAATAATTCACAAATAATCTGCTGCGGCTCGGAACTGACCACAGCTACTGCGTTGCGTTTGAAAAAGGTCCTCGACGTACCGACCGGTACGCCTCCGGTCCTTTTTCTTCGCGCGCCTTGTATCTGCGGCCATTTCCTTCACCTCGCGACGAAGACTTGTGAATTATTCGGGTTAGGAAAGTCGGAGCCAGAAGATGATGAGCGGTAAGATGACGAAACCACGGTTCGGGAACCAGCGGGGGCAGATATATCACAAGGTTCTTAATCGTATTCCGAAAATTACCATCCATCTCGCTCTCATCACCCTGGGCATAAGCATGATTTTTCCTTTCTTGTGGATGCTTTCAACGTCTTTCAAGGAATCGACGGAGGTAATGTCCTATCCTCCTACATTTTCCTCCGAAAGACTCGATTTCTTCTTCGGCTATCTTCTTAGCGAGCCCTGGTATCTGTTCGTGCTCATACTGGTAATGGCTGCTATCCTGTTGTATTATTTGGTCAGGCCCCCCAATCGGTTGAAGTGGCCGAAACCCGTAATCGATGAATCCCGGGCCCGGATCATAACCGGTGGATTCCTGTTTCTTATGTTCATCTATTTTGCCTTTGCGGTGGGGATCCGGGAGTGGAACGATCTGTTCCACAATTATGTGGTTTCCTGGACGGCTCAGAAGTTCGGCCGGTACTTCTTTAATAGTTGTTTCATCGCCATGGTGACCACGACGGTTCAAATACTGTCGTCGGCCCTGGCTGCTTTTGCTTTCGCTTTTCTCAAGTTCCCCGGTTCCAACGCCATTTTCCTGCTTTTCCTGGGGACGATGATGATTCCCCACCAGGCGCTTCTGGTCCCGGATTACCTGATCCTGGCCAACCTGGGATGGATAAACACGTACCTGTCCCTGATCGTACCGTTTATCGCTTCCGTGTTCGGGATATTCCTGCTCCGGCAATTTTTTATGACCATGCCCCGCGACCTGTATGACGCGTCCAAGATTGACGGGTGTTCCGATCTGGGCTTTTTCTTCAGGATACTGCTTCCGCTGTCAATCGCGCCTATGATGACACTGGGGATATTCACGTTTATCGGCAGCTGGAACAGCTTCCTCTGGGCGTTGATCGTTACCCATACGGATAAGCTAAGAACGGTGCAGGTTGGTTTGGCGGCCTTCAGCGACGCCGAGGGGACATCGTATCATCTGCTTATGGCGGCTTCGACGTTTTGTATACTTCCTTTGATCATCGGTTTTTTCCTGGCCCAGAAACAGTTCATAGAGGGTATCTCCCGCTCGGGGATGAAAGAGTAAACGGATTATGAAACCTATGAAGGCGGCGGTGATTTCGGTCCTGGTGATCGAACTTCTCATGATCGGCTGGGTAATCTTCTTCGATCGGGAGAAGGCATCCGTTTTAGTTATGGACGACGGCACCGAAATCAGTCTGGAGGGTAGGACCCGGATCATCTTCTGGCATGGTATGGGGGGGAAGCTCGGCAAGATCATGAAAAAGATGGTCACGGAGTTCAACTTGCTGCCGGGCAACAAGTACGTGATAGACGCCCAGTACATGGGGCATTACGAATCTCTCAGGCAGAAACTTATCGCTTCGTTGATATCCGGTACCACACCTCACTGCTCCCAGGTTTACGAGTCATGGATGGCCAAGATGATCAAAGGTGATTCCATTCTTCCCCTGGATAATTTAATCGTTGAGGAAGACAAGGAATTCCTGGAAGACCTGGTTCCTGTCATGCGACGGAACATCACATTTAAAGACAAAATCTGGTCCATGCCGTTCAACAAAAGTATGCCGGTGTTGTATTACAACAAAGATATGTTCAGGAAAGTCGGCCTTGACCCCGAACACCCGCCTGAAACCTGGGACGAGTTTCTCGACTACTGCCGAAAGCTCACCAGGGACACTGATGGCGATGGTATCAACGACACCTGGGGATTCACTTTTGCGGCCAACCCATGGATGTTCGAGTGCCTGATATTTCAGGCCGGTGGGACCATGTTGAGTGAAGATGGGAACCGTGTGCTCCTGGATTCTCCGGCCGGACTCGATTCTCTTCGATTCATGATGGACCTGGTGTACAAGCACAAGGTTGCATACGTCTCTATGGGGTATGAAGGACAGAAAGATTACGTTGCCCAGGCAGTTGGAATCGTTCAAGGTTCCAGTGTCAGCAAGGTGTATCTGGAAGAGGATATCTCGTTTGATTGGGGGATGGCGCCACTCCCGGGAAGAGACAGAAAAGCGGCGGTCCTCTCCGGTACTAACGTGGCTCTCTTTGCCGGTAAAGATCCTCACGAAACCCGGGGCGCCTGGAAGTTCGTGAAATGGTTCACGGATACCGAACGAACAGCATTCTGGAGTGAACATACCACCTACATGCCGGTGCGTCTTTCCGGATTGGAGATACTCGAGGACTATCTGGCCCAGCCTTTGAGTTCCAAAGCGGCCATCGATCAATTGCCCTACTCGGAGTTCGAACCCCGGATATCGGCCTGGTTCAAGTGCCGGGACATCCTGGGTGAAGCGCTGGCGGATGCGATGTATCTCGAGAAGGAATGGATGGAAGCGGGCAACGAAGCCCGTCCGGAGCGGTACCTCGTTCCAATGGTGGAAGAAATGAACACTATTCTCTACTATGAAAAGTAGATTTCGAGTTACAGATAAAACCTCACAACCCATTCCCGGTCTAGCGGAATTTGCCGAGAGTCTGTTTGAATACTGTAAGCGGGGAGAGCGGATACTGATTTGTGCTCATCAGCGTCCGGACGGTGATTCCATAGGCTCACAACTGGCTTTGTCCAGGTTACTATCAAGGGAGGGGGCATGCTGCCGGATAGTTAATTGTAATCCTGTTCCCAAAGCGTTCCGGATAGTACCGTGGTGGCCCAATATAGAGGTCTCAGAAGACTGTCCGTACCAATGGGGAATGCTGTTTTGCGCAGATACTTCGAGTCTCGATTGGCTCGGGTTTGGCAACGTGCCTGAACTCGGAGACCGGGTCCAATTCAATCTCGATCATCACCAGACCAATATCGGATATGGCCGGTTCAATATGGTGGATTCCACGTGCTCCTCGACCTGTGAACTGGTCTATCATTTATACCACGCTCTCGGATGTGAGATAGATCCGGAGACTGCCCGGTGTCTTTTCCTGGGTATGATGACCGACACGGGCAATTTCTCCTTCCGGAAGGCCGGACCGGTGACATTCCGGGCGGCGGCCGACCTCATGGAGCGTGGCGTCGACCACTGGCAGATGAACAAATCCATCTATATGGGACGTCCGCTTGACTGGCTGCGGTTGATGGGACGAATCCTTTCCCGCGTTGAAGCGGTAGCGGGTGGTACAATATTGATTGCCCGTATTACGCCGGAAGTGCTTGAAGAGATGGGCACCGGCCGGGAACACGCCCATGGTATCATCAACCAGATGACGGAAATAAAAGGAGTTGAGGTGGCCATAACGTTCAACTCCTGTGGTGAAGATATTCACGTGGAGTTACGGGCGACAGGCGACGCGGACGTGAGCCGGGTGGCCAAGACCCTGGGCGGGGGTGGGCACAAGAGTGCCGCCGGCTGTACGGTGAATGATTCGCCGGAACACGTGGAAACGGTAGTGTTGGATATGGTCCGGAAACTTCTCCGGGGTCGGGAGCTTGATCAGGAATAGAAACTTAGCCGGTAAAATAGTCTGGAATAACCATATGAAAGAGAATGATGTGATTGCAAAGAGTGAAATCAGCGGTGAAACCGTACTGAAAAAGCCGGTTCTCACCAAGTATCCTTTCTCTCTCAAGATCGCCATTTTGATCAGCCTGCTCGGTATTCTTGCTTTTTCCGCTCTCTCTTATACCGTGGCCAATCGGCAGATGATGAAAAACCTGAACATCAAAGTCGACACGACCCTGATGACACTGGCTACCGAAAACACCAAAGAAATAGCCGGCTTTTTCTCCCAGGCGGAAGAAGACTTGAAACTGCTCGCTTCTCCGGCCAATTTCGGTCGCATCGGGATGCGCCTGCAGGAAATCGAACAGAATTTCCTGCTTCTTTCCCGCAATAATCACTACATCGGATATATCGATGAGCAGGGCCGGGAACAGGTTAAAATTCTCAATGGACGTCCAATTCGCGATTACCGGACTGTTGATGCTCTCCCCGGGTTCGAAGAAATCATGGCCAGTCCCGGTACCCTTTCTCCTTTTGATCTGAGATTTGTCAAGACAGTTAACCCTATTCACGGTTCGATGTTGTTCATTCCCGAGGTCCTGCGTGCTATTAGTGTTCCGGACAAGTCATCCGGCGGAGCAGCCGGATCTATTTTGACCATCAGCCGCACACACCAGTTTTGCCGGAGCCTGGAAGAACTCAAGGTCAGTTCAAATGGTTTGGCCATGATCCTGGATAAAACGGGCAGAGTTGTTTATCACCCTGATGTTGAATTTATCGGACAGGATTTCCGAAGGTTCCCATGGGTCAGGGAGATGCTCTGGATCAAAGGCGATTGGCACTGGCTTGAAATCAACAATAACAAATACCGGGCGGCGGTGGCCGAGTTGAAACGGCTGAACTGGCTGGTGGTGATTATGGCGCCATGGAATGATTTTACCGGCGAAATCAGGATTATTCAGAACGCCGCCACCACTATTGCGGCAGCCATCCTGTTGGTGGCTTTGTTTGTTGGATATTACATCTTCAGCCAGATGATACGTCAGCGGCAAAAAGATTTCGAGCAACAGGCCAAGGTGGCGGTGGCGGAGAGAACGATGGAACACAATATCGAGCTCTCGGAGGCAAACACCAAACTGGAGGAAGCGGCAGGTCTGATCGAGGAAGAGCGGGACAAAGCCGAATCTATTATCAGGAGCATTACCGAATGCTTGGTAGTGGTTGGCCCCGACGGCCTCATTAATTACATAAACGCGGCGGCGGAGAAAATCTTCCGGGTCAAACGTTCCGAGGTGGAAGGCCGCACCGTGGGATCCGCTTTCAGACACCAGGAATTGAGTCGCCTGGTGGAAAAAGTGCAGGAACAGGGAAAGGATATTTTGGCGGAAGATGTCACCATCATGGAGACGGTAGGGTACCGGACGGTGACGACTCACCTGAAGGTGTCCGTAGGAGCTCTCAAGGGGGAGGTAGACGAGGTTCACGGATGTGTGATCGTCCTGCGGGATGTCACCAGGGAGCGTGAACTCGACCGTCTGAAATCAGAGTTTTTATCCGCGGTTTCACACGAGCTCAGGACACCGCTTACCTCGATCAAGGGAACCCTGGAGCTTTTAGCCGGTGGAGTTCTGGGAGATACAACAGACGAGCAGGATAAGTTCTTGACGGTAACCCGGGGTGAGTGTGACCGCTTGATCAGGCTCATCAACGATCTGCTGGACCTCTCCCAGATTGAATCAAAACGGCTGCAGTTGCAGTTCCGTCTGCTGAACCTCACGGAGACGGTGAATCAGGTGGTGGAGTCGCTCCGGCCGTTGTCTGAGAAAAAAAAGCTCGGGCTTTCATTTTCATCGCCGGACGAACAACTGGAGATCATTGCCGACCGTGACAAACTAAAACAGATTCTGACTAACCTGGTTGATAACTCTATTAAGTTTACCGAGAAGGGTGAAGTGAATCTGATATTGTCTCACACCATGCAGGAGGTCAGGATTACGGTACGGGATACCGGGTGCGGTCTTCCGGAAGATAAAATCCCCGATCTTTTTAACAAGTTTACCCAATATGACGGAACCCATACCCGGCGTGCGTCGGGGAGTGGGTTAGGGCTATCTATCACCAAACAACTCGTGGAATTGCATGGGGGACACATTGAAGTTAAGAGTGAAATAGGCTCGGGAAGTTCTTTTTCTGTTATCCTGCCCCGAAGGGTGCGCGTTATCGTGTCACCGGTAACGGTCGACTCAGGACATTCAAAAGCGGGAGTCTTGAAAGAGGTGGCCTCGGAAAACCCCGGGCGCCTGTTGGTCATTGACGATGAAGTAAACATACTTTCGGTCGTAGAACGGTATTTTCAGGAAGAAGGCTACGAGGTCGTGGCCGTCAAAGATCCCGTGGAAGCCCTCAAATTATTCAAAGAAAATGAGTTCGGTGTCGTTCTGTCCGATCTCCGGATGGAAGGAATGGACGGCATCGATCTGTTGCGGGAGATGAAACGAATTCGTCCCTCTGTCCCTATCATCATCATGACCGGCCATGGCTCTGTTCAGACTGCCACCACTGCCATGAAAGAAGGTGCTTTTGACTACATCGTTAAACCGTTCGAACCGGAGGAACTCAAAGGACTGGTACGAAACGCCATCCTCACGAGCCGGTTGCTCAGGGAGAACGAAGCTCTCAAGTGGGAGCTTGATGTAAAGTACAACTTCGATAATATCGTGGGAGAATCACCGGCCATGGAACAGGTGTACGAGATGATCCGGCGCACCGCTTCCAGCCAGGACATCGTGCTTATACAAGGTGAGAGCGGGACCGGTAAGGAGTTGGTTGCCCGGGCTGTGCACCGTGCCAGCCCGCGTGCCGGAAGCCCATTCATGACCGTTAATTGCGCTGCCATACCGAAAGACTTGCTGGAGAGTGAGCTGTTCGGATACGAAAAGGGAGCGTTCACCGGTGCCGCCACTGCCCGGAAAGGTCTTTTTGAAGCTTCCAATGGAGGAACTCTTTTTCTGGATGAAATTGCCGAGATGCCGTTTGAGCTCCAGGCAAAACTGCTTAGAGTACTGGAAGAGCAGAAGGTCCGCCGGGTTGGCGGCACAAAGAAAAAAAGCATTAATGTCAGGATTGTAACCGCCACCAATCGTGATCTCAAGCAATGTGTGAAAGAGAAAACCTTTCGGGAAGACTTGTTTTATCGTATCCATGTTTTGTCGATCACCCTGCCTCCGCTTCGTGAACGGACGAGTGATATCCAATTGTTGGCTAAAAACTTTGCCGAGAAGGAATCAACGACCCTGGGACGGCCACCGGTTGTTATCACCAGCGAGGTTCTCAATTTGTTTGATCAGTATAACTGGCCGGGCAATGTCCGGGAACTCGAAAACACAATCAAGCGGGCCATTGTTATGATGGACGGCAACATGCTGACGATGGAAACTCTGCCCATGGATTTCAAGGAGAAAGCTTTAAGCAGTAAAGCCGGGTCGCTGGTTGGTAAAATGAGCTACAAGGAGGCAAAAAAGACCATAGTCGAAGCCTTCGACAGGATGTATTTCGTTCGTCTCCTGCACGAACATAAAGGCGTGGTGTCAAAGGCGGCCAGGGCGGCGGGGATACACGAAAAAAACATGTATACAAAATTGAAGAATCTGAAGATAAATATCGACTCGTTTAGAGATGAGAGTGACACGTGAAGAAAATTCTGATCGCCGATGACGAGCAGACGATTATCATGATTGTTAAAAAGGTTCTTGAAACCAGCGGATTTGAGGTATTGGTAGCTGAAGACGGGGTCCAGGCCCTGGAATTGATCTTTAAAGAGAAACCTGATCTGGTGCTGGCCGATCTTATGATGCCCAAAATGAGCGGGTATCGTCTTATAGAGACGCTTCGTGAGAATGTGGAAACAAAGAGACTTCCGGTTATCATCTTGACTGCCAAAGCCTGGAAAGAGGATCTTGAAAAAGGGATCAGATGTGGTGCGGACGCATTCATAACAAAACCGTTTGATCCTTTTGACCTGGTGGAGCGTGTCAAAAGGATCCTTGAAGAAAAAGAGGGGAGCTCCTGATGACATCTCATCCTGAAACCAGATGGCAGCAGCGTCTTTCCGATGAACCCATGGTAGAAGAGCTTGCGCAGACGCTGAAAGTATCTAAAATACTGGCCAGGATGCTGGCTAACAGGGGATTTCAGGTGGCCGATGAGGCGTCCGATTTTCTCCAGGCCAAGCTAAGGAACCTGCACAATCCGTTTCTGTTTCTGGAAATGGAAAAAGTGGTGGAACGGATACGGTTGGCCATTTCCGCCAACGAGTTAATCCAGGTCTACGGTGACCGGGATGTGGACGGCTTGACTTCAACAGTACTAATTATGCAAAGCCTGCAACGGTTCGGCGCCAGCCGAGTCACCTGGTATATTCCCGCCCAAGGTGAAGGTTACGGTATGAACACCCAGGCTGTCGAGCGGGCTGCTTCTGATGGTGTTACCCTGATTATCACGGTGGACTGTGGGATCAGCAGCGTTGAAGAAGTTGAACTGGCGTCCCGGTTGGGGATCGACGTGATCGTAACCGATCACCATGAGCCGGGTGAAACCCTACCGGCGGCCACCGGCATTATCAATCCAAAGTGTGAAGGAGAGCGGTACCCTTTCAGAGACCTGGCGGGAGTTGGCGTTACGCTCAAACTGTGCCAGGGACTCTTCCTTTCTTACGACCAGTCTTTTCCTTACAAGGAAGATATCGTGGCCGTTGATTTTGAAACCACGGGTTTCCACCCTGTGCTGAAGAAGGACGATTTCACGGAAATCGGCGCGGTGAAACTTAGAAACATGGTTCCCCTGGAAACTTTTAGCACACTGGTCAAGCCACGGCGTACTATTCCGGACGACGCTATAGAGCTCACCGGCATTACCAACGAGATGGTGGAAAACGCGCCACTTCCATCCGAAGCGATACCATCCTTTCTTGAATTTATGGGTGATTCAGCCTTCCTGGCCCACAACACCTCGTTTGATTACAAGTTCCTGAACTCCCGTCTCAAGCAAATGAAACTGCCGCCGGTGAACTATAAGCTCTACGATACCCTGAAGATAGCACGGAAACACGGCAAAGCAGATTCCAACCGGATGGGTGACCTGTGCCACCGGTATGGTATCGACTACTCCGACGGTCACCGGGCACTGGGCGACGCCCAACGCTGTGTCCGGCTCTACGAGGTGCTCTATCGGGTCAGCAACCGGGCCTGGAAAGGTTTTCTGATAGCTAATCTGGACCTGGTGGCTCTGGGTACAGTGGCGGACATGGTGCCGCTGATGGGCGAAAACCGTGTGCTGGCCAGGTGGGGGCTCAGGGTCTTGGAGAAGACCCGTAGACCAGGTCTCAAAGCGCTCCTGGAGAAAGCTCGGCTTCAAGATCCCGATATTGTTACCGGCCGGGATATCGGCTGGGGCCTGGGCCCGCTTCTCAATTCATGCGGCCGGATGGGAGAGGTAAATATTGGAATTGAACTTCTCATGTCGGCTGATCCGGAGGGAGCCCGGCAATTGGGGGGAGCACTCGATGATCTCAATACATTGAGAAAATCCCGTCTCAAAACAAATTACGAACTATTCGAGGAAGAAATGACTAAGCAGGCTGATCCCGAGAAAGATGGGATTGTGTTGGTAGTGGGCCGGGACCTTCCTCATGGGGTCACCGGAGTAGTAGCAAACCGCCTGGCTGAAAAGGTAGCCCGTCCGGTAGTGGCCTTGATAGTCGAAGGAGAAGAGGCAACCGGTTCAGCCCGAACGGTAGGCACGTACGACATCTATTCAGCGTTAGCCCGCTGCTCCGATCTTCTAACGCGGTTTGGCGGGCACCGGGGCGCGGCCGGTCTGACATTACTCGGTGAGCACGTGGAGGAACTACGATCGAGATTACGGGAAGTGGCCCGGGAAACGCTGCGGCCCGAAGACCTGGTGCAAACCATTGACTACGAGATGGTACTTGATATCAAAATGGCCAACGAGACACTTCTTGATGATATCCGGCACCTGGAGCCTTACGGGGCTGATAATCCGGAACCGGTGTTTCGCTTTACCGGAGTAAAACCCTCCAAAGTGTGGACCATGGGAGCCGGGAAAGAACATTTGAAGTTGGTGTTCAGGCAAAACGGTAAAACCATCGATGCCGTCGGATGGGGAATGGGGGCGTTTAGTGAATTGATCATACCAAACGCCACGGCAGTGGATTTTGTGGCCATAGTGGGAATCAATGTCTGGAAAAAACGTCGAAAAGTCCAGCTGATGATGGAAGATCTGCAAGTTCCCGGGATATAATCTGTCATCCAGCTTTCTACACTCACTGTTCATAGAACCTAACTGTTATAGAAAGAGTAATGCCGTGTCTAAGCGACGATGTAGAATTTTGCCGGCGCTGTCTCTGATGATACTGTCTCCGGTGATTGGTGAACTCCTTTCAAGCTCGGCTCCACCAGTGGAATTCTTTAAACCTGAAGTTTTTGTTTTTCTGGTTCTCCTCTATGGCAGCGGGGCCGTTTTAATACGGGAGACCGCCTATCGGTGGCATGGCGGTTGGTCCACGGTGCTCGTGCTGGGGATTGCATTCGGGATGATCGAAGAAGGCCTGGTGGCAAAAAGTTTTTTCGATCCGGGCTGGCAAGATCTCGGAATCCTGGAGACATACGGCCGCTGGTACGGTGTCAACTGGACCTGGGCGCTCTTGATTACCGTGTATCACGCTGTTTTCAGTATGGCCCTCCCGATTATGCTTGCCGGACTCATGTTCCCGGCTTACCGCAGCCGGCCCTGGATAAGCCGAGAGATGTTTTGGATGATCATTGTTTTCTTCGGAGGAGCGTGTGTAGTCGGATTCAACACCATTTCCGAGTATCGCCCGGCTTCGAATCATTTCAAGTTTACCGTTCTGATCATACATGTACTTATCCTGACCGCCTGGCGTCTGACGCTACCACAGGCCGGTTCCGGCTTGAAATCACCGGCTGAGTTTCGTCACCGCTGGTTTGGCTTGACCGGTTTCCTGGCGACGCTCTCTTTTATGGTCATCGGTTTTGGTTTGCCTCACACGGGAATACATCCGTTGACAACAATAGCGGCCATGATTGGATTGATGTTTCTTGTAGTTAAAGGGTTGCTGAAAATAACACGGCACGGTCTGGGCTGGACAGATAGACACAAACTGGCGCTTATTTCAGGCTCGCTCACCTTTTTTATCTGCATGACCCCGCTGCATGAGATGAACGTTGACCGTCCGGATAATCCAGCCGGGATGATCTATGTCGGGTTGGCAATGTTGGTGTATCTCATCTGGTTATCACGGCGGGTCAGGCGCTCCGAGATGTCCCGAAATAGTAAATGAGAGTGAGTCGCTCCCACAGCATCTCTTGTTGAGAAAATTAAACAGGGGTAGAATAGCACGTTTTAGATGGCTCTCGTGGCCACAACGTTCTATTTCTAGTGGTGAAGATAATGGGAA
>CAZQHK010000040.1:0-38539 GCA_964593455.1 uncultured bacterium | reverse complement strand
GAGCTGACAACAATGGAGGCGTTAATCCATATAAAATAGTATCAACAAACTACAAGGCTCTGTCATCCCTAAGTGTTGGACTTGACAGTCCGGATCAAAGAATCCAGTATTAGAAGGGGAATGCAGTTTACTTGACCATCAAGCAACTACCTCCACCCCGAGATAGTTTGTAAGCCAATGGATGGAATTCCATGTGATCTTGTTTTCCAGTATTTGAGGCGACAATGGAAGGATATTGGATTTATTGCCCTTCATGTAACCGCCCCTCCAACCCTCAGTATTGAAAGAAGGAAGAAAATAACAACACTTTATAGTGACAGAGCCAACTACAATGACATTTTTTAGCTTTTCCTCAAGACCTTACCGGCTAAATTGCCGGTACAAACACCTTGTTTCACCGCCGCAATTCCGTTGACAAATACGTACTCGATTCCATCGGGCAACCGGTGGGGATCACGGTAGGTAGCCTTGTCGATAACGGTTTCCGGATTAAAGACGGTCAGGTCGGCACACATTCCCGTTCGGATAACTCCCCGGTCGCGAATACCGTAGCAGTCAGCCGGGAGAGACGTCATTTTCTTCACCGCCTCTTCCAGGGTCAGTACCCCGTACTCCCGCACGTAACGTCCCAGCACTTTCGGGCAGGTGCCGAAATGGCGGGGGTGCGGTTTGCCGCAGGCAAACGGACCGCCGGAAGCAATGCTCGAGGCATCGGTTCCCACCATCTGCAACGGGTGGCGCATGATACGGCGAACGTCATCTTCGCACATGGAGAAAATTATCATCCCGGGAGTATCTTCTTCTTCCACCAGGAGATTAAAGAGGGTGGTGAATTCATCGGGTTCATTTCGCATAGACTTGATATCCGGGATGGAATGTCCCTCCGCCTGCTTGTTCCCGTCGGAGCGGACGAAGGAAACCACGATGTTTTCCCAGCCCAGATCACGGGCGAAGTTTTCCCACCCGGGGAGCCCTCGCTTCATATCCCGGCGAAGACGCTTCTTAGCAGAGTCGTCCCGCAACCGCTTCAGAAGTCGTTCTGTTCCACCTTCGTGGGCCCACGGCGGCAGCAGCGTCGAGAGGGGAGTTGCTCCCGCCAAATAAGGGTATTGATCAAGAGTGATATCGATCCCTTGCTCGCAAGCTCCCTGCATAAGCGCCAGTGTCTCACGGCTCCGGCCCCAGTTTTTCCGTCCGGATACCTTGTGGTGAGAGATGTGCACGGGGAGTTTTGCCCGCCGACCGATGGAAATCGCCTCGTCTACCGCCTCCAGAACAGTGTCTCCTTCCCCACGGATATGGGACGTGTAAATACGTTCATACCGAGCGGCCACTTGAGCCAAGGCGATAAGTTCTTCGGTGGAAGAAAACATACCGGGAGGATATATAAGGCCGGACGAGAGACCAAAAGCACCGGCTTCCATCGATTCCGCGGTATGCTGTTTCATTTTTTTCAGGTCGAGTGGGCCGGGGGCGCGGTCCTCATCACCCATGACCACCGCCCTGATCGCGCCGTGACCCGCCAGGCAAGCCAGGTTAACTCCCAGTTTTACTCCTTCGGCATGATCGAGATACTCTCCGAATCCCGTCCAGGTGATCCGGTATTCCGCTTCCGGCGGCAGCGATAAGCGGTACCGTTCTTCCAGTTGCTGCCGTTTTCCGGGATCGATGGGAGCTGCGCTGCATCCGCACTGACCGGCCATTACCGTGGTAATTCCCTGGACCAGGTTGCTTTCCGCCTGGGGATACACGAGCAGCCGGCGGTCCGAATGGCTGTGAGCATCGATAAATCCCGGCGCCACCACCAGCCCCTCGGCCGGAATAACAACGCGAGCCCGGGCTTGAGCCAGGTCGCCTATGTCCGCTATCTTCTTACTGTTAACAGCCAGGTCCGCCCGGTACGCGGTTTTCCCGGTACCGTCCACAATCAGTCCGTTCCGTATCAGCAGATCAAAGAACATCAGCTACGCTACACTTTCCGGGCTAGCCCGGAAATGCAGTGGTTTTCGTTACGAGACGACGAAAACAGCCTCAGATACAAGGCACGCGACCGAGCCTTCCGCAGGCGTATCCTCTGCGATACGTCGAGGACAGGCAACCGAGCGTAACGAAGTAGCTGTGGCTGTTTTCGAGTCGTAGTAGAAAACCACTGCATTTCCCGGGCTAACATATACGCGGCAGATGACTACCGGTCAAAGGTGCCAGCTCCCGCCGGCCGCCTGAGCGGGTAAGAAGCCGTACCCGTCCCGGATGATCTTCAACCACCCGGCCGATTATCGCCGCCTCGCGGCCGTACCGGTGCGATCGCGCCTTTTCAAGTACGATCTCCGCTTCATCCGGGGCCACGAAAGCCACCAGTTTTCCCTCGTTTGCCAGGTAGAGAGGATCGAGTCCAAGTATCTCGCACACCCCGGCAACAGCCTCCCGGACCGGGAGCTTGCTTTCCTCAATTTCAAGGCCATAATCCTGCCCGGAGACCAGCTCACAGAGCGTGGTGGACAGCCCCCCCCTGGTCAAGTCCCGCATACACCTGACCGGTACGGGACAATCTCCCCGCTCAGTTACCACTTCCAGCATGGTTTCCACCAGCGAATTGAGCGGCGCGCAATCGCTGATGACATTTACCTTGATCCCAAGATCTCCCCTGGCAGCCAGTATCGCCACGGAATGATCTCCCAGATATCCGTTGACCATCACATAGTCCCCGGGTCGGGCAGATCCCGGCCCCAGTTCGCGGCCGGCGGGAAGGTTTCCTATACCGGCGGTGGTAAGATATATGCCGTCACCGCGACCCCGTTCCACCACCTTGGTGTCCCCGGCCACAATACTCACGCCGGCTTCCTCGGCAGCGGCGGCAGCGGACCCGACGACACGGTCGAGATCGTCAATAGGAAGCCCTTCCTCAAGGACCGCAGCCAGAGTTATGAAATAGGGAACAACACCGCCTACAGCCAAATCGTTTACGGTACCGCAAACCGACAGCTTACCGATATTTCCCCCCGGGAAAAAGAGCGGCCTGATAACGTATGAATCGGTTGTAAACCCGATTCTGCCAGTGGGCATGTCCACCAGAGCCTGGTCTCGAAGTTCCTGGAGCGTCGGGTGTTTGAAATGTTTCAAGGCGATATCTTTTATCAGTTTCCCCGTAAGACTTCCGCCGCTCCCGTGAGCCATAGTAATAATGTTCATGGCCGGTCCACCGAGATCCTTTCCTCACCGTACAGAAAATAAGCGGCGCATGATCCCTCGGAAGATACCATGCACGGACCTATCGGTTGCATTGGCGTGCAAGCCATTCCGAACTGTGGACAGTCAGCCGGACGTACCGCACCCGTCAGCACCTCCCCGCAACGGCACCCCGGCGGTTCTTCTACCGAGCCGATCTCGATGTCCATCTTTTCCACTGCATCCATGGATCGATACCGCTCACTGAGCGCATATCCCGATTCCCCGATGGAACCGACACCACGCCATACCGCGTCTACCGGAACAAAAACCTCGTCCAGGAGACTGAGAGCAGCCGGGTTGCCTTCGGGTTTAACCGCCCGCCGGTACTGAATCTCTACTTCCGAACGTCCCTCACTGATCTGTGCCAGGATCATGGATAGACCTTCCACCAGATCGGTCGGCTCGAATCCGGTAATGACACAAGGCCGTTTGAACTCGGAAGCCAGGGCAAGATAAGGTTCCACACCGGTTATGACGCTGACGTGGCCGGGACAGAGAAAAGCATCAACGGACAGGTGCGGCAAAGCTGCCAGTAATTCCATGGCCGGCTTGATCCGTTTCAAGGCCATGTAAACCAGGAAATTTTTAATCCCGCACTCGGCCGCGGTTTTGATGGTTGCGGCGATGCCAGGCGCCGTCGTCTCAAAACCAACTCCCACAAAAACCACCGTTCGTTGGGGATGACGAACCGCCAGCTCCAGGGCATCCATGGGAGAGTAGACGACCTGCACCCTGCCGCCCAGAGCTCTCGCTTCAGCCAGGCTGCCACGGCTTCCCGGCACTCTGATCATGTCGCCGAAGGTCGCCACGATAACGTCTTCGCGGGCAGCCAGGTCTATCACAGCGTCGCAGTCGGCCTGGCTGGTGACGCAGACCGGACAGCCGGGACCGGAGAGTAGATCAACGCTGTCGTGAACCATACTCCGTACCCCGCTCCGGCTAAATGCCATGGTGTGCGTTCCACACACTTCCATGACCCTCACGCACCGGCCGCATGACAGTCCTTCAATTCGATTAAGAAAATGCTTCACTACCCGCCGGTCACGGAAGCCGTTCAGAAGTTTCAATGATCTCCCTCCAAATCTCGAGAGTTTCCAGAGCGTCCTGCTCATCGAGCTTCTGGATAGCGAAACCGGCATGAAGAATTACATAGTCTCCCACTATTACGTCATCCAGCATATCGAGCCTCGCCTGGCGTTTGACACCACCGAGCTCTATCTCTGCCGTTTTTCCGTCGATTTTCAACACTTTCACTGGTACAGCCAGACACATTGTCAAGCCTTCTTTCTGTCGTTCTGCCTACGCTCAAGTGAAAAGCACTACCAGGCTAGCCTCGCAATCCACAAAGAACCGCCGTATTGGCGGCCACCAATACCTGTCCGAGCGAGATACAGCCGTCATTCGGCGGCAGTGTCCCATGGAGATAGACGGTAAACCCGTTCTGCTCCAGGCCATCCGGCAATGTCCGCGCCAGCAGCAAGTTTTGAAACACTCCACCGGAGAGTACCACCCGGTTAATCCCGGTCATTTCCCGTATCCGTTCGCAAAGTATAACCGCCGCCGCCACCAGGTACCGGTGAAACGAGCGGGCAATCTCCGAGGAAACCTTACCGGCCCGCAAATCATTCACTATAGCCCGTATCATGGGCCTGGTGTCAAGCACAACCTTCCCGTAATCCTCTTGCAGCGTGATCGGATACGTTTCACCCACAGACAAAATCTCTCCACAAACCGCCGCTTCCAGTAGACACGCCGCTTCCCCTTCATAAGTCTGGCGGGAACACACTCCAGTCAGGCCAGCTACGGCGTCGAACAGGCGGCCGCATGAAGATGTGAACGGCGAGTTGAAACCGGCCAGCACCATCCGTCTCACTACTTCTACCATCTCCCGTTCAACGCCGAGTGAAATGATCTGCTGCAGGTCTTCGGGCATTTCGCCGCCAAAGGCGTCCATCACATAACTCAAAGCCATCCGCCAGCATTCCCGGGAAGCAACATCTCCACCAGGCTGCACAACTGGACGCAGGTGTCCTACCCTCCTGAACGAGGCCCTTCCGGCCACCAGGACCTCACCGCCCCAGACCGTTCCATCGAGACCATATCCGGCACCGTCAAAAGCCAAACCGATAACCGGTCCCTCCAATCCATGTTCAGCCATGACCGCAGCTACGTGGGCCTGATGGTGCTGAACCGCTACCAGGGGCAGTCCCCCCATTGTGCCGGCCAGCTCGGAAGCCAGACGGGTGGTAAAGTAGCCCGGATGAAGATCGTGAATAACCGCCGCCGGTTCTATTCGGCACAGGTCCATGAAATGTGCAACCTGTACCCGAAACAACTCCTGGACGCCCTCTTCTTCCATATCCCCCAGGTACTGGCTGACAAACGCCTGTGTGCCCGCCGCCAGGCAAAACGAGCTTTTCAAATCTCCTCCCATAGCCAGGACCGGTTTTCGGCAAGACGGAATCTTAATTGAGCGGGGCACATACCCCCTGGCCCGCCGGAATACTATCGGTCCCCGGTTAAGCACTACCGTGACCGAGTCGTCACACCGGCAGTGAATCGGCCGGTCGTGGTGCAAAAATACGTCGGCCACCCCGGACAGATTATGTTCCGCTTCCGCCGGTGAAACGGATATCGGTTCATCTTTTCTGTTACCGGAAGTCATGACCATGAACGGAATACCCGAGTCATCGAACAAAAGACGATGCAGTGGCGTATAGGGGAGAAACACGCCGAGCCGGCTTCTTCCGGGCGCCACGGCTGAACAGATGCCTGGAAGACTCCCGTTCGGATCTTTCTTTTCAACCAGCACAATTGGAGCTTGCGAGGAGAGAAGAAGTTTTTTCTCGTCTCCCCGCAGGCGGACAACATTTAGCAGACTATCAATACTGCCTGCCATAACAGCAAAGGGTTTTCCCGGCCGTTCTTTGGCTTTCCGCAGGCGAGAAACGGCTTTTCCCGAGGAGGCATCACAAGCCAGGTGATATCCCCCCAGACTCTTGACCGCCAGGATTCCACCGTCCGCGAGAACCGCCGTTGCGTCTTTCATCGCTTTTTCACCAGAAACTACTGTTCCGTTTCCAACCGTCAAATAAACCTCGGGACCGCACACCGGACAGGCATTCGGTTGAGCGTGGAAGCGGCGGGCACCCGGATCTTCATACTCGGCCGAACACTCCTTACAAAAAATAAAATCGGACATGGTAGTGGCCGGCCGGTCATAGGGCAGAGACTTGATAATGGTGAAACGTGGACCACAGTTGACACAATTGGTAAACGGGTACCGGTAGCGCCTGTCCCCGGGATCAGCCAGTTCCCGCTGGCAGTCGGCGCAGGTAGCCAGGTCCGGAGGAGCCAGCGCACCCCGGCCGGCGTGATGCTCACTTTTCCTGATACTGAAGTCATGGTAGACGAGACCGTTCACAGCCTCGACATCAATAGAACGGATATCGGCCTGAGGAGGCTGTTTCAAGGGAAGATCGGCGATAAACAGCTCGATCTGCCGGCTGCCCCCCTGCAGGATGACATCCACGCCGGCGGCAGAGTTCCACACCTCGCCTTGCAAGGCGTACTCACGGGCCAGCCGGTAGATGAAAGGCCGGAACCCCACTCCCTGTACGATCCCCGTTATCCGCAACCGTTTACCACTCATGAAAGTCAAACTCCGTATTCAGCACCGGATTGGAATCTAGTCGTTCAACAGTATACTAACCATGTCGTGCCGAGACAGTCAAGATCAAGCCTTTAAAACGATACCACCGTTATTGACGCTCCCGTGGTTGTCCGGTAAAATCAGGAACATGGCAAAAGCAAAGCAGCAGCGGCAGTCCCGTATAAGGCATATCATGCTCTGGTTATCCATCGCAGTTTCGTATATCACCTTGTCAGTTATTTTTTATCCCCTGGGTGCCTGGAGCGGCAAATTTTTCGGGTTATCAGGGGTAGCCCGGCATTGCGGGGAGCGAACCCCTAAATACTTTTTTTCCGACGGTGATCTGGCCGAAGTCCTGAACATGATCGAGTGGGAGAACTCGTTGGACACGGAACGGATAGGGCCAATCAAGCTCCGTTGGAACACGCGGGCTGTTTCTCCCGAAGCAATATCCGTATTCAAGAAACAGTTGAACGAGATAACTCCTTTCCTGGAAACCAACTTCAAGCGCCTAACCCCGCGGTTACACATAGACATCGTGCCGCCTATTGAAGGCAAACTCGGTTGTTTCGATCTGTGGCAGGTCAAGATCACCGAAGACTACGTTGAAAACGCCGATCTGCTTATTCACGAGCTCACCCACGTGTTCAATTTCGATACCCTGATCAACGTGGGCTATCCCGTTTCATTCCCGGCCTGGTACGACGAAGGCACCGCCGAATATATGACCAGTCTTTTTTCAAGTTCCACACATTACCGCAATTTACACCTCTGGAAATCTCCACGGATGCCGGCCGCCAATGAACTCAACCAGATCATATCCCAACAGCGGGATTATCTGCCCGCGTTCTCCAGAATCGAGTTTTTGTGCCGGTGGCTCGGACCCGATGCCCACGTACGGTTCAGCCGCCGAATGGCTCGGGGAGAGTTGCTGTACGAAGCTTTCTGGAACGAGTTCAGGGTCCCGTTTCATGAGTTCGAATCCCGCTGGCGCGAGTCGTTCAAGGCCAAGAACGTCTTTGCCTCGTTGACACCCGAATCACTGGCCGATGAGGTCCAAGCCGCCATAAATAGGGAGGACCTGGTATTGGCGGCTCGTTACCTGTCCTGGGACGAAGCAAAGGATATTCCTGGAGATCATTTGATGGAGCTTTGGGCCAGGTGCTATGAACTGGCCGGGGATCTGGCCCGGCGGCAGGGTGATATACGTAAAGCCTACAGCAAGTACCGGATTGCTCTACGAAAGCTCTCTCGAGTGACCGATAACAACCGCGCGACTGAGCTGCGATCGACACTCGAGTTAAAAAAACTGGAAACAGAGCCGGAAGCTCGCAAGACGAAACAACCTGAATTTTCGGTCTCACCGACTTCAGGAGCCGATGTGCCCGAAAAACGCTCGATCTCCCTTATGGGTTTCCTGTGGACGGCTCCACTGTTGATTTTTTTGATCATCGCCGACCGACGTTACCAACACAGCATCAACCTCAGTTCGAAAATGATCTCTTCATTGACCTCCAGGCACGCACTCGTTATCGGCTCACTGGCCGCTGTTACTCTCATCCAGATCAACCGGACTATCTGGGGAATCGGCCTTGAGTATGGACAGGGTTTTGTCCTGCCCAGGGACTGGTTATCTCCCGGGCTGGCGGCGATTCTTTGCCAGTGGTCCAACTATCTCCTCTTGTTCGCGGTGGCGGTGGTGTTTTTCAAACCGTTCTCGTTTCCTTCCCTGAAAATTAAGTATATGCTGAAAGGACTACTGACCGGGGCCAGCCTGGTAATAATTACCGCTGCCGTCCTGGCCGTATTCAAGGCACTCAAACTCAATCCACAAATGCATCTCTCCGTTCTACAAGGGCTGCACGGTTTGCTGTATGCCGCGTTCAAAAGCTGCATTCTGATGGCGGTCTTTTTTAAAATGATCCGTAGCTATCTGCAAAAGTCGTGGGGAAACGTTAAAAGCGGCCTGGTGATCACGCTCTTGATGACCCTGTTTCTCATCGGCCGCTACCTGGACCCGGTTGCCACCATATCCGTATGGTTATTGGGATTATTTATACTGTCTATAAAAGAACCGGAAGATCTATTTTCTTTCGGTTGGGGGGTTTTAACTTCGTTGTTTTTCTTGGCCGATTCTTTGTTGGGAGGCTGGCATTTCGGGGTGGGGAAAGTAGGAATTCTGGTACCTGCCGCCGGGATTTCGGGATATATCACCGGCAATTCCACTGGTCTGATCGGCAGCCTCCTGTTAGTGGTCTTAACGGCCGCCGCTACATCCGCCCGCTATGCCCAGCTGGCCTGGAAGAAGACGGAGGGTTTGCCTGTCCGATTCAGGGAAACGAAGCCTGCTTCACCAAACCCCGTAATTCCTGTTCACTAGTGGAAATAAACCGTCCTATCATACCGGTGACTGCGACCTGCCAACGGTTGAATCCCCGGCGATCAGCCTCCTTGAGCCATGACAGGGCGCTATCCCGCTCGCCCATCATAGCCAGTCCCCGGGCTATTTCGAAACAGGATTCTTCCATGGCAAACAAGATTCTTCGGGGATGTCCCTCGAATACGGTATCATCCCAGCCGTATTGATCGTGTAGAAATATCGCTTGTTTCAACAGATCAATCGCTTTCGCCGGGCGGTTTCCAGCCATATGTATCCTGCCTATCAGGTTGTATGGAATCCATAAACGAGGGAACTCACGGATCAGTTTCCGCCAGGCGGTCAGGGCGTTATCCGGCACACCCCAATCGTTCCACATGAGCCCTATACCCACCAGGGTGAACCACCTGATATCGCTAAATTTGGTTAGTTTACGATCCATACCGTCATAAATGTTTTTCTCGACCGCGTTGAGCCGATCTTGCAGGGACCGAAAAAGAAGCTCTTCCCGATCACGTATACGCTCTATATCAGGCCGGCCCTTAAAAGGGTATTTTTCAAATATGTTCAGCGCGTAACCGCTCTCGAACATCTTCTCCAGAACGCCAAATCCCAGGGTTTGTTCATAGAACTCCCGTTCACGCGGGATGAGTTCCGGGACCATGGTAAAGCGCTCCCGTAACGTTGATTTCATCACCGTATCCTGCAAAGCCAGGGCCATGATATACCGGCCGTGAAACGTGAAGTGCACGTGCTCTAGAAAGATGTCTCTCCCCGCTACCCCGTCCCGGGCCAGTTCCGTAAACAGATGTTCTATATCAACAAAATTGAATTTTTCATCGTTGGTAAAACTCTCGGCTACCGACCTGATAGAGGAATCGATCTTCGATGAAGCTCTGAAAGGCATACGATCCAGGTCACGACTTAAACGCAGTTCTTTCTTGCCCTCACTGACACGGTTCGCTTCGAGCAGCGTTTGTCCCAAAAGAAAGTGTACGTCGGCAGCCGCCGGAGCCGCCCGGCAAGCCTCGCGAAAAGTTTCCTCTGCCCCTTCAAGATGACCGCTCTCGTATAACCGCCGCCCATCATCGATCAGGCCCTCCACCCGTTCTCTCTGACTATCGGGGAGTTCAGACAACGGCTGGCTTCGCAATGGCGGCATATCACGAAGCCTGGAATCTACAGTCATCAACACGACGTTGACCTTTTGCTCCAGCGCCTGTTCAACCATAGACGCCAAGTTTTTCCGGAACCTGGCCACTGCCTCACCGGTACGCGAACCCTCCGGCAGCACATTGTCCAGGTCTACCATTTTCTTCAACAAGTTTCTGTCCTCTCCAGGTTCGGAACCACCGGAAAAAGGAACCTTGTCCGCCATTTTCCGGTATCCCTTCTGGAGTAACCGGTAGAGCTTCAAATGCTGAATAAACGAAAATATTTTTCCCGGCCATCCGTCCAGACCGGGCAATTTAGTGGAGGCCGCGCCACCTACACCATAAAACTCGTTGTGCCCGAGGTAAAACACCACCATGTCCGGATTACAAAGCAGTGATTCTTCAAACATCTGGCGAACCATGGTACTGCTCATGGCATCGATAGCGGGGTTGATTACCTCGATGACATGTTTCGGCGCTGATTTCTGAAGCATAATTTCGAATATTTTCCCGAAAGAAAACGCCTTTCCCAGGGGAAACCCTCTCACACTGGACGATCCGATGAGCAAGACCCTCAGGGTGCCGGGTGTTTTTTCGGATTTAAATTCTTCCTGGGTCTCCATTCCCCAGGTCGCTTGTGCCCCTACGGGATGCAGGTACCGGGAAAGATTGAAGTCGTAGTTATGATACCGGTGCGCGGCCCGGAAATTACGGGTAAATACTTTTTCTCCGGTCCAGGTAGTTCGGGGAATGAACAAGTCGGCAGAGCCGCCGTACCGGGCTGCTTGAAATGCCAACTCCAGAAAGACGATCAAACCCAGCCCGAAAAGGAGCAACCCGACTTTCAGCAGCCAGGGAGATATAGCCAACTCCGTCCATCTCTCTGTTGCCGGTCTTTCCCGGTCATCTTCCTGTTGAGCAGTACTCATATGAACACGTAATTCCGATTATTCTTCCACTCGGCGGTCACCCGAGAGACATGATGGATTTCCATCGTTGAAATTCTGTTGCCACCGGTAAACCGCGCTGCACGAGCACGGTAATTATCTTCTCATCGTTGAAACGGATATACGGATTTACCCTCAATTCTTCTGCCAGCGTGGAACGAACGAGACCGTGGTCGTAACGGCACAGAAACTCGTCTATATGTGGATTATCCGGTTCTATGGATTTGGCCACCGCCATGGATTCTTTGACATAGTCATGCCCGGCGTAGACCACGGTATCAACCGGCAGTGCCAGAAGTTTTTTCAACGAATGAAGAAACGCCTCCATATCACCTGAAAAACAGTTTCCCACGGTACCGTTGAAAAGCGTGTCGCCCGCGATCAAAACTTCGCCGGTGTAAAAACTTACCGAATCCCGTGAGTGTCCCGGTGTGTTGATCACTTCCATCGTCTCCCCCTCCATCTCTATTTTTCCGGTCTTCAGCAGGGCGTTGCGGTCCAGGTAGACCGCTCCAGTTTCTGCCAACAGGCATCGGTTGCCTACCGTGTGATCAGCATGGGAGTGAGTGTTGGTCACAAAGCGAAGAGTTAATCCACAACCGGAGGCGAAGGCGAGCATCGGACCGTCGGCGCCCCCATCTATAGCCATGGCAAACCGCTCGTTGTAAACCAGATATCCGAGGTTGTCCCGGGCATAACGGAATTGCTTGACCTTCATGGTAATGACCTTTCGCTGTGAACCGCCGAAAGACGTCAGTCTCTTGAATTGAGTTTGACCAGCAAGCGCAATATCTCGATATACAACCAAACCAGCGTTACCATTAACCCGAAAGCCCCGTACCACTCCATGTATTTTGGCGCACCGGAGGAGGCGCCGGTTTCGATCACCATGAAGTCCAGAATCAGGTTCAAAGCCGCTATGATAACCACCACCACGCTGAAAGCGATTCCAACAGGACCTGAACTGTGAATGAAAGGTATTCCGATACCAAAAAATCCCAGGATAAAAGATGCCAGGTAAACAATGCCGATGGCACCGGTAGCCGCTACTATTCCCATCATGAATCTCCTGGTCGGCCTGATGATCCCCGTGCGATAAGCGAAAAGCATACAGAACAACACCCCGAAGGTCAAAAAGATTGCCTGCACGACAATACCGGGATACGATTTATTGAGAGCGGCTGAAATTCCACCCAGGGCCAATCCTTCCAACAATGCGTAGAGAGGGGCAGTAACCGGAGCCCAGGTCTTGTTGAAGATTGTTACCATAGCCACGATAAACCCACCGATTAATCCCAGGTACATCCACATGGTCACCGCCGCGAAACCAGCGGTCAGAAACATTTTCCAGGTCAGCGAAGCCGTGAGAATAACACACAGAAGCAGGATCGCCGTTCGGTTTATCGTGCCCTCCACCGTCATTCGGTCCGCGGCCGTGCCGGCGTACCCGGCACGAGTAAAGATTTCCCGGTTAAGCGCCGGATTAGCTGTTCTCAAACCAATCACCTCTTCGTTTGAAATTCGGTCCGGCCAGATCGTCCTGCCGGATATTCATTATATACTTATTATACTCTAGACAAGTATAGCATCCATTACAGAATCTCAACACATCACACTTTACAATCTCTATCTCATATCTTAACTTCCTACGCCGACTACGCCGATATTCCAAAAAGTTTGAGCATGTGAAAGTTTCCACTACAATCGAACAGCCGAGTGCAGGACAGACCAATCATAAACTTTAATCTAATACTTACTTGCTTATCCTGCCTTACTTTCTACGCTTTCTTGCTGGAGGGTGGGAGGATGACTTCATCGAAAAACAGGCACTGTTGTGGGGAAAAAGACAATAGAAACGAACGACCTGAAAATGTGATCAAGAGATTGAGATGATAAGCAAGAAGTGTGGAAAGAGGACCCTAGGATGTCTCTCCGATCCTACATATCTTCCGATATTGTCCAGTAACTTGGCCTGGCCGTCCCGCCCTGGGGTCTGACTTCGCGGCGCTGTTGCTGTGCAAGGCGCTTGCTCAGCGGAGGTTCTTTCATCTCCTCTCTAGTAAGTAAGACGAACTTACGTTTAACTCGGCGCTTTCGCTCCAGCGAACAGCCGAGCGCAGGACAGACCAATCATAAACTTTAATCTAATACTTACTTGCTTATCCTGCCTTACTTTCTACGCTTTCTTGCTGGAGGGTGGGAGGATGACTTCATCGAAAAACAGGCACTGTTGTGGGGAAAAAGACAATAGAAACGAACGACCTGAAAATGTGATCAAGAGATTGAGATGATAAGCAAGAAGTGTGGAAAGAGGACCCTAGGATGTCTCTCCGATCCTACATATCTTCCGATATTGTCCAGTAACTTGGCCTGGCCGTCCCGCCCTGGGGTCTGACTTCGCGGCGCTGTTGCTGTGCAAGGCGCTTGCTCAGCGGAGGTTCTTTTGTTTACTGCTTAAAAGAGTGGACTGTTACTTAATTCAGAAATACGGTAGAATGACGTCATGAGGTGAAGACTAATGAGAAAATCCCCGAAACAAACCGCTCTGGAACGAAAAATTCTGCGGATGATTTCCGGTAAACTCCGGGAGGTCGTCAAGTGCCTGTTTAATAACCAAGAAATCGAAGCCATTCAGAATTACGCCAACGTGGTTTCCATCAAACGGCTCGGGTACAACGACCACGGACCGGTGCACATCAGAGTAGCCATGCTTAACGCCTTACGGATGTTCTCGCTGCTTATCGAAGCCGGCATACAACCTAACCTGGTTTCCGAAGAGGTCGGTACTGAGGAAGACGCCCTGATTGCCATACTGTTGTCTGTCTTTTACCACGACTTCGGTATGAGTGTCAGCCGGCAGAATCACGAACTGATGAGCGTTATCCTGGCCCAGGACCAGATCAAGGAGATCCTGGAACAGTTTTACGACAACCCCGGTTTCCGCCGTGTCATGCGATCGGTCATCACCGAAGGAATTATCGGCCACATGGGTGCACATGCCATCAACTCGCTCGAGGCGGGAATCGTCCTCATCGCCGACGGATGCGACATGACATCCGGCCGGGCCAGAATTCCAACCATGCTGACCAAGATTCCCCAGATGGGAGATATCCACCGGTATTCAGCATCTTCTATCGCGGGAGTCAGGATCATCAAGGGAAAAGAAAAACCCCTCCGGATCGTTATCACCATGCACAACCCGGCGGGATTCTTCCAGGTGGAGGAAGTCCTGCTGCCAAAGATCAACGCCGCTCCAATCAAACCACTGGTGGAACTGGTCACGGTGTGTAATGATGAAGAACTGCAATATCTGTGACCGGACTGAGAGGATGATCGACAATAGATACGCTACCCCCTGTATTCGATGGACATAACGACACTCTCGGCAGGTTCGCACGATGGAAAAAACCGGCGGAAGAACTGTTTTTCGACTCAGGCGGCAGGGGACACCTGGACCTTGAACGAGCCCGAAAAGGAAACCTGGGTGGAGGTTTATTCGCCTGTTTTGTTCCCTCCGGCAAACGACGGGCAACACGTACCAATAGAGCCACCGATCCCGCGGTAAGCCAGACCCGGGCTATGCGTCAAAGCATGGCTATGACGGCCGATCTTTTCAGGATTGAAGCCGCCTCCCGCGAAGCGGTCAAGGTAGTCACCACCACCGATGATTTAAAAGAGTGCCTGGAAAACGGGATTTTCGCCGCGGCGCTTCACTTCGAGGGAGCTGAAGCCATCGATCCGGATCTAAACGCCCTCCAGGTATTTTACCGGGCCGGACTCAGGTCTCTGGGTTTGGTCTGGAGCCGGCCGAACGCGTTCGGACACGGGGTGCATTTTGCTTATCCCGGGTTGCCCGATACCGGACCGGGCTTGACCGGCGCGGGTTTCCACCTGGTCAAAGAATGCAACCAGCTGGGTATCATGCTGGATCTCTCACATCTAAACGAGAAAGGCTTCTGGGACGTGGCCAGAGTGTCGGAAGCGCCACTGGTGGCAACGCACTCAAATGCTCACGGTATATGTCCCTGTACCCGCAACCTGACCGATAAACAGCTCGATGCCGTCAAGGACTCGGGCGGCGTCGTGGGAATCAACTTTGCAGTGTGTTTCCTGCGTCCCGACGGGCGGGACCGCCGTGACACGCCCCTGGCGGATATCGTTCGTCACATCGACTACATCGCCGGGCGCATCGGTATCGACCACGTGGCTTTCGGTTCTGACTTCAATGGGGCAACCGTTCCGAAACAGGTGAAGGACGTGACCGGGTACCCGAAAATCATGCGGAAGCTCAAGCGCCACGGCTACGGTAACGAAGAACTGACTAAGGTGGCTTACCAAAACTGGCTCCGCGTGTTCGAACAGACCTGGAAATAACGAAGCCTATTCGGTGGACAAGTAGTGCTTGATGGTAAGCCGCAGCTTCAGGCTGAGGTTCCGCAGAATGGCCAGGAAAATACGGTTCAACTGTGACAGATCGGTGCCAGCCAGGTCCTGAATGTGATTTTTTCTGATAATACAAGCTGTTACCGTTTCCCGGGCGCGAACTTCAGCCGACCGGTACTGCTTATCGAAAAACGACATCTCTCCCAGTACATGCCCCGGACCAAGAACCGCCAGCGAAATCCGTCCTTCTCCGTGAAGACTTTTCGTTATCTCCACGGTACCGCCCTCAATGACAAACAGGTCACGGTCAAAACCATACTCCTTGATAATCGCCTCCCCGGTGGGGACCGTCATCAGGTCGCCGATCTTTCCGAGCAGGTTAAACATCTCCCGTTCCACGTCTTTTGCCCGGATGACGTCTGAATCATCGGCGGGAAGAGTCCGACGGGATTCAGGGATACTGCTGAAACCGATGTTGAGTAACCTCAACCGTATACTCAGGCTCCTGCCGATGGCTTTGAGAAGAACGAGTGCGGTACCCGGGTGGTTCTCGATAATATCCAGGAATGAGTTCCGATCCAAAACGAACAACTCCACATCTTTTTCAGCCACCACGGTGACGGAACTGGTGGACTCATTCAGGATAACCATTTCTCCGAAACATTCATTCTGGCGGATATAGTTCAGGCTGAGGTCATGGCCGGCTCCGAGATCGAGAAGCATTTTGGACTGGCCTTGCTTGACGAGGAACAGCTCCCCGGCTGCTTCGCCTTGTTTAATGATCGTGTCATTCTTTGCCACCGTCCGCACTGAAAGCTTTTCAGCCATCACCGCAATATCCTCGGGCGTAAATTTAATAAAAAATGATGTGCCAGTCAAAATATCGCCATCGATCATGGATCGTTTCCTCCTTCACACTATATCTCTTTCAACTGAATGGATACCCTAGCGAGATACCCGGACACCTATTGTAAAGCATTTTTGTTTAGCCTGCAATAAAACTGTTTTATATGAAGAGCGCAAGCTCCTATTTTTTTTAACAAATATACCTCCGTTGAGCAAGCGCCTGGTAAAGCAACAGCGCCGTGAAGAATAAATTATTTTCAGGTAGGAGAAGCACGTAGCATGAGATTGAGATCAGTTAAGAGTTGTCCTTCTTTGCGTGGGTTGATACACTAGGTCGAGAGGGTATAATCTATACCGAAGGAGTCGCGGTGGCCAAATTTATTCTTAATAAACTCATATCCATGCTGGTGACACTGTGGTTCATCATCACCATCACCTTTTTCATGATGCATGCCATACCCGGTGGTCCCTTTACCCGGGAAAAACCGCTTCCGCCGGAAGTAATTAAAGCCCTGAATGCGAAATATCACCTGGATGACCCGCTTATCGTTCAATATTGGGATTACCTTCGAGGCGTGATTACCTTCGATCTCGGACCTTCTTTCCAGAGGGTGGGAGTTACTGTTAACGAACTCATTTTGGAAGGTTTTCCCATATCCGCCAAACTGGGAGGGACAGCGGTGCTGGTGGTTATTATTCTCGGAATTCCCCTGGGGGTTATCTCTGCCCTGAAACAGAACCGCTGGGAAGACTATGCCGTGAGCTTTCTGGCTACCCTGGGAGTCACCATACCGAGTTTCGTTATGGGTTCAGTTATCCTTTATGCATTCAGTGCCCGGTTGGGATGGCTCCCCACTCACGGCCTGACCTCATGGAAACACTATATCGGCCCGGTAATTGCCTTGAGCGGGTTTTCCCTGGCCTTCGTATCCCGGCTGGCCCGGTCCAGCATGCTTGAAATAATGCAGCAAGACTATATACGGACCGCCCGGTCCAAAGGACTACCGGAGCTGATAGTTATCGGAAAACACGCCTTGAAAAACGCGCTTATTCCGGTGGTTACCTACGTCGGTCCCATGGTGGCCAGCATTCTCACCGGCTCATTCGTTATAGAGAAGATATTCGCCATCCCGGGAATGGGTAAGTACTTCGTGGAAAGTGTTGGTAACCGCGATTACACGGTAATCATGGGAATTACCATCTTCTACGCCGCCTTCTACCTGGTGATGATCTTTCTGGTGGACGTGGCTTACAAGTTTATCGACCCCCGGATCAAGACCGAATGATCCGTTAGAAAGGAACAACAAGAGATCATGGCTGAGGCTATTCCGCCCGACATGTGGGAACCGGTTCCCCGGAAAGAACGAATACCCGAGACGGTAGTGCGGCCGAGTCTTACCTACTGGCAGGACGCCTGGCGCCGGTTGAAATTGAACAAACTGGCCATGATCGGGTTGATAGTTATCGTGATTGTCATTCTAATGGCACTTTTCGGACCGTTGTTTTCTTCTCACTCTTATTCCGACCAGAACCTGCCGATGGCCAATATCCCGCCCCGGTTCGACATCTACCGGGTATCGGATACTGCCTTCATCTACATGCACAAAGAGTACCGGCTGTATCTCGTGACGAGAAACGGGCACCTGATAGCCAGGCTTGAGGCGGTAGAGGACAACCCGTTGAAGAAATTTAGACGATATGTGATAGAGGGATCGGAACTGCTTCTCGATTACAGCATGGCGGCCGCGGCGGCACGCTCCCAAGACCTATCTGCTAAGAAGTTTTCTCTTACGATAGACGGAAACGATATTCCGGTATTCGACACTGTCCACAACCGCGATTACCTGCTTGGAAGCGACACTCACGGCAGAGACTTGTTTGTACGGGTCCTGCACGGGGCTCGTATTTCACTTCTGGTTGCGCTCACAGCCACGCTGGTCAATTTTTTTATCGGTGTTCTCTACGGCGGAATCGCCGGGTACGCTGGCGGACGCGTGGATAATATCATGATGCGAATCGTTGACATTATTGCCACCGTACCGCTGATGCTCTATGTAATCCTGTTGATGGTGGTAATCGGGCCGGGACTCAAGACTATCATCCTCGCCCTGGGATCGGTCTACTGGGTTCGGATGGCGCGGATCGTCAGGGGACAGACATTGAGCCTCCGGGAGCAGGAGTTCATCCTGGCTGCCCGTAGCCTTGGCGCCGGCCGGATGCGGATCATGCTCCGTCATCTTATTCCTAATGCCATGGGATCGATTATCGTCGCTTTGACCATGATGATTCCTAACGCCATTTTTACCGAGTCTTTCTTAAGTTTCATCGGGCTGGGGGTGAACGCTCCCATGGCCTCCTGGGGCACACTGGCTAACGACGCCCTGGGAGGTCTTCGTTCTTACGGTTACCAGCTCTTATTCCCATCCCTGGCGATCTGTTTGACCATGCTGGGTTTTAACTTTATTGGAGACGGGCTCAGGGACGCCCTCGATCCGCGCCTGCGCAAATAAGAGACGTGAGCAAGAAGCGTAGAAAGTGAGGTGTGTGAACATGCAAGATAACAATCTGCTGGAAGTTCATGACTTGAAAACTTCCTTTTTCACACATCTTGGCGAGGTCCAGGCCGTACGAGGCGTCAGTTTCAATGTTCGGCAAGGAGAGGTTTTGGGAATCGTTGGTGAGTCCGGTTGCGGTAAGAGCGTGACGGCACTCTCCATCATGCGGTTGATCCCGGAACCCGGCCGGATTACTGGTGGTGAAATTCTTTTTGGTGGAAAGGACCTGAATCGGAAGACCGACAAACAAATGGTAGCCGTCCGGGGAAATGAGATCGCCATGATATTCCAGGACCCATTGACTTCACTCAATCCGGTTTTCACCATCGGCAACCAGATTATGGAAGCGCTGTTGAGACACCGGAATCTTGCCCGTAAAAAGGCGCGTGAGAAAACAGTCCGGATGCTGGAACTGGTAGGGATACCTTCTCCCGACGACCGGGTTGATTGTTATCCGCACGAATTCTCCGGCGGTATGCGCCAACGGGCGATGATCGCTATGGCGCTTTCCTGCCGCCCTTCATTGCTTATCGCAGACGAGCCCACCACTGCCCTGGATGTGACTATCCAGTCCCAGATTCTACGCCTGATGAAGATTCTGAAAGGGAAGTTCGGCACTTCAATCATCTTGATTACTCACGACCTGGGTATCGTAGCTGATATCTGTAGCCGTATCGTGGTCATGTACGGCGGCCTGGTCCTGGAGGCAGGCTCCGCCCGGAACATCTTCTATGATTCCCGCAATCCGTACACTCGCGGGCTTTTGCAATCGGTGCCGAGACTTGACGCAGAAGAAAAACGACGGCTGGTCCCCATTATCGGCTCACCACCCGATCTCATCAAACCGCCGCCGGGGTGCCCTTTCGGCGAGCGTTGCCCGGAGGCTATGCGAATATGCGTGACAGAACTGCCGCCGATCATCAAGGTTAACCACAACCATCTGGCCAGATGCTGGCAGATTAACCGGGAAGCAGAATTATCATGAGCCTAAACTTAAACAAAACGCTGCTAAAAGTGACGGATTTGAAGAAATATTTCCCGGTAAACACGTCGTTTTTCTGGGGAAAGGACCGGTTTGTCCGGGCCGTGGACGGTGTCAGTTTTACCATCAGGAGCGGTGAGACGTTCGGCCTGGTAGGAGAATCCGGATGCGGGAAATCAACCGTCGGCCGGACTATTATTAGATTGTATGACCCAACCGGCGGACAGATCGTGTTTGACGGTAACGACATCTCCCACAAGACTGAAAATCAGATGAAACCGTTAAGAAAATCAATGCAGATGATCTTTCAGGACCCCTTCGCGTCCCTTAACCTCCGTATGACCGTGGCTGATATCATTGGAGAACCCCTGGATATCCACCGTTTAGTCAGAGGCCACAAGCGCCAGCAGCGCATATTCGGGTTGTTGGAACAGGTCGGTCTGAGCCAAGAGCACGCCAGCCGCTACCCCCACGAGTTCTCCGGGGGGCAGCGCCAACGTATCGGTATAGCCAGGGCCCTGGCCGTCGATCCTGCTTTCATTATCTGCGACGAGCCGATTTCAGCCCTTGATGTCTCTATCCAGGCCCAGGTGGTAAATATGCTTCAAGACCTGCAGGAAGAACTCGGCCTCACGTATCTCTTCATCGCCCATGACCTGTCCATGGTAAAACACATCTCCAACCGAATCGGGGTCATGTACCTGGGAAAACTGGTAGAGGTATCCGAATGCAATGAACTGTACAAGAATCCCGCTCACCCATACACCAGGGCTTTACTTTCCTCGGTTCCCATTCCGGATCCGGACCGGGCGGCTGAGCAAAATCAGATCATTTTGGAAGGTGATGTGCCCAGCCCTATGGATCCGCCCTCCGGTTGCCGGTTTCGGACGCGCTGCCGGCAGGCCGTGACCCTCTGTACTGAAAAGGAACCGGCCATGCGTAACATCGGCGCCGATCACCTGGCCGCCTGCCACCTGGTCTAGCCCCTTCCCCTACAAAACTGTTCTGAATCAAAACACTCAGCTATTTACATCTGTTCAAGATCTGTACGGCCTTAAGAGTAAATATATTCAAAACCGGCTTTATCACAAGATTGGCCTCTTTTTTGCATCACTTTCACCAATGCAGGAAACTATAAGTAGCATCCTGAAAGTTGTACCGGATCAAATACAGGGAGGTATTTGGGTGATCCGCTTTATCGGTTGTCGTGCGCCTGTACCTGTCAAGATCAATTCATCCTCTTCTCTGTGTTGCCAATACCCACTGTCAGGAGAGCGGAAACACGGACTTCAAAACGAAGCGAACTCCAACGCTTGAAGAACAAATATGATGCTATTTATGTAGTATTTGTATGGTGTTTTTTTCAAACGGGTGTAAAATTGAATCCAAAATAAAATAGAAATATTACCCGGTGAGCGAGAAAGAGCGAAAGGAAGGAAACTCACTCCATGAGCAGGAAATATTCAATTTCCATCATAGACGATGATGAAACAACCGTGAACATCATCGCTAACGCCTTGCGCAAGAAAGGACATAATGTATCGGGACACGTTCATGTTAATTCATTCTTCAACAGCTTCAAGATAGAAAAACCGGACGCCGTACTGGTGGACATGATTCATCCCCAGATGCCGGGCTGGCAGATTTGCCGGAAAATAAAAGATACCCCCGGTCTGGAGACCATCAAACTGGTAGCCATATCCGGCATTCTCGAATTCACCGATATGGGCGTGATGAACGTACAGGCGGACGCCTATCTCGAAAAACCCATCAATGCCGAAGACGTGGAAGCGGCCCTGGAGAAACTGCAGGCTTAGAAAATCGGTAAACAGCTGCTTCACCCACGCTTCGGCGCTGAGTCGCCCGGGAATCTTGACTCTCTCACTTAGAAGGACTCTCCCACAAATGTCTGACCTTTTGGTAAATGTTCCTTTCTGTGGAGAAGGTTCCGCAAAAACCGATAGTATTGTCCTGCCCATACCGGTCTGATACAATAGAACTTATCATGGAGAGAACAGAATGACAGCTGTTGCACGATACGTGAACCCGGAAGTGTTTTTGATACTGCTGCTCATCGCCGGCCTGACGGCGGGATGCGGTACACCAGGAACAACAGAGGGCGGGACTGAAAATGGTGACTCGAAACCGGCCCGGGCAGAGATGATCCTCAAATGGAACCTGCACACCGATCCCAAAACCATCGATCCGCAGCTTAACAGCGCCTCTGACGGAGCAGATATCATCAACAATCTGTATGAAGGCTTGATGCGCTACACCGGTGGTGAATTGAGACCGGCCATGGCCAGTCGTTACACCGTTTCCGAAGACCTCTTGACCTATACTTTCTATCTCCGAGACGCCAGGTGGTCCGACGGGAAACCGGTCACTGCCCTTGATTTCGAATATACCTGGAAACGGGCGCTGGACCCGATGACAGCTTCCGAGTATGCATTTCAGCTCTTTTATATCAAGGGCGGCCAGGAATACTTCGAAGGGACGGGGACAAAGGATGACGTCGCCGTCAAGGCCCTGGACGATAAGACCCTGCAGGTCACGTTGACCACGCCCACTCCATACTTTATTAGTCTGACCAGCTTTTTTACCTACATGCCGGTGCGGTCGGATGCCGTGGCCGGGGGAACCGACGGATCCTGGGCCAAAAACCCCCGCATGGCCGTCTCCAACGGTCCATTCAAGTTAACCGAATACGTGACCGGCTCCCATATAACGCTGAAAAAAAACGATTACTACTGGCAGGCTGATCAGGTTAAACTGGACCGGCTCCAGGTGTATATGATCGTCGATCTTTCCACTTCTCTTACCGCCTATGAATCAGGAGATCTGGACATAATCGACAATGTGCCGGTGCAGGAGATACCCCGCCTGCTGGCGGAAGACCCAACCTTCAGTATACTACCCATGCTGGGCACGTATTACTATATATTCAACGTTACCATTCCCCCCACCGACGACGTTTTGGTACGCAAGGCGCTTACCCTGGCCATCGACCGGAAGGCGCTCGTACAAACTATTACCAAGGCCGGACAGCTACCGGCCGGAGGAATGGTGCCCCCGGGATTGAAAGACGCTACCGGAAACGACTTCAACCGGGCGGCCGGAAATCATGGACTGGATGTCGAGCGAGCTTCGATTGAGGAAGCCCGGAAACTGTTGGCGGAAGCCGGTTATCCGGACGGTAAAGATTTCCCGGAGGTAGTGCTCCTTTATAACACTTCGGATATTCACAAGGCGGTGGCCGAGGCAATTCAGGAGATGTGGAAGGTGAATCTCGGTATCCGGATCCAGCTCTCTAACCAGGAGTGGGCGGTCTTCCAGGAGACCCGGCACCAAGGCAACTTCACTATCGCCCGGGGCGGGTGGATCGGCGATTATTCCGATCCCATGACTTTCCTGGACATGTGGCTCTCTTACTCCGGGCACAACGACGCCCAGTGGCGAAACAAGGAATACGATGATATTATCGAACGTTCGAAAATGATTATCGGACAAGAACGTTTTGAGCTCCTTTACCAGGCGGAGAAGATGCTCATCGACCGGCAGATGGTGGTGATGCCAATCTACTACTACACCGACGCGATCATGGTAAAAGATTACGTGCGAGGATGGGAGAAAGACTCCCTCAACCACTGGTTTTTCGGTAAAGCCAGGCTGGGGCGGTAACCGGCATCCCCTCCGGGTGAATGGTTAGTTGACAAAAGCGGCCCGAATTCCTTACGATACGATAGGTGATGTTAAATGCAACGGTATATTCGAGCATGTGTTGTTTTGCCGGCAGTTTTCCTTGTTTTTTACCTGAACGTGTTTTGTCACACGATACCAGCAGCCACCGCCTGCGAACCGGTGCTTCTGGACGATTTCTCGCTTGAACAACTCCACCGTCTCTTTGAGACCAAGATGATCCGGCTGAACATCGATCTGGATCTGCTCGACCAGGCGCTTGACGGGACCGAAATCCGGGAAGTAGACCAGGCGCTGGTGAGCCTGATCGTCGACTGGATAGACCTGTCCTCCAAGTACGACCACTGGATAACCGTCAATGTACAAAGCAAAGAGGAAGAAAATATTTCAAAAACCGCACTTAGGTGGCTGAGGGCTCTGAAAGCTGTAGGCAAACGGATCAATGCTCTGAACTGGCTGCTGGTCGAGAATAAGTATGCACAGTTGAAAATAAAATTAGCTGAGATCAGGCACGATTTCGGTGTGCTGTTCACGATTATGGAAAAAGCCACCCAGGAGCAGGCACCGGAAGATAGCGGAGAAAACGAATGAGAACCTCCAGTCATGAACTTCATATTTTCTCACTGCTGTTTTTGGTGACTATCCTGACTTTGCTCTGCCGGGTGTCCCCTGCCCCGGGGTGTACACCGATACCTTTAGACGACTTTTCCCTGGATAGGCTCCACGAAATATTCGAAGCCCCGATGACAAGGGTAAAAATTGACATCGAACTTCTGAAGGACCGGTTCGAGAACGGCGCTCTGTGGGAAATAGACCGGGCGCTGGTGAGCCTGATCGTGGACTGGATATACATGGGCTCCAAGTACGATCACTGGATCATCACCAATACCGAGAAGAAAGAAGAGGAAAAGGTCTCCCAACATGCCTTGACCTGGCTTAAAGGGCTGAGGAAAACAGGCAAGAAAGTGAAAGAACTGAACTGGCTGCTAATAGACAGAAAGATGGAAACGTTCGGCCAGACCCTGGACGCGATCGATCAGGGATTCTCGACTCTCTTCAAGAAAAAACTGAAACCAAAACAAGAAACCGAACCGGAAACGACACCGGTCCCGGCCGCCGAATAACGTGATATTTTCCCTTGATTATTCGGTCTGGGGTTTTTCCTGCAGGGTGAACCGCCGCATGTCTACCGGGGTGACGAAAAAATATATTTTTACACTCCGGCTCAACGGTCCGCCGAAAAGATCGATCCGGTCATCATCTGCATAATCGAACACTTCGGCGAACAACGAGTATTCGTCGGAACTGACTGATGTCTCACCCCGGTTTGGCCGGCGGAAGATAACACTGCCCTCATCAGGGTATTGTGTCCCACCAATAGGCTTTCCTTCAGTTAACACCACCCTGGGCATCCACTCCGGTTTGGGTGATTTAGTGATAATTCCTCCCGGTTCGTTCCCGCCCTTGAGGTAGGTGTTGATATTGTCGAAAGCCTTTATATCCGAGCCGTAGTTGATAAAATCGTACCGGAGCCGGGTATCCTCGGGAACCCAGTAACCATGCGTCCGGTTATCCAGAGGAGAATAAAGAGTGAAGGGCAGCTCGGTTTGTTTGGCGTGCAGGGCAAAAAACCAGGGTTTGAACTTTTTCCGGCCGATCAAGTTGCCCTGATCCTGCATGCCCGTCGGCGAATTGCCTCCATCCTCGAAATTCCACAGACTCGTCTGGGTCCCGGTCTCCAGATTGTCCATGTACAGCCGGAATAGATTGTTGCCCAGAATATCCTGGTTGCTCTGGGTGTAGACATCAGAGCCCCGGCTTTTAGCCTTTTGGAAGGCTTGCCGCTTGAAGTCGCCGTACCAGATGTTGCCGAATGAGAAGGTCTGGGGAAGCGGTCTCCTGAGGGACGAATCGGTCACGTTCACCCGCAGGAAGGGTCGGTCATTGTCGTAGACTTTGATGGTCCCGTACTCCCCGAAATACTTCGTGGGGGGATACCCGGGCGGAAGCCTGAAGTCCGGCTCCCTGGTTGCGTTCACGATCTCGGTGCCTCTTGCATCCCGGATATAGGGGGTTTTCGCATTTATCGCCGCCGACTTGTGTTTCACCTGGCTGTTACGTGCTTCCCATCCCTCTACATCGTACAATGTTTTATCGAGAGGCTTAATTTCATCTTCCCAATCGGCGGGCACTTCGTGTCCGCTCCCGTCATTAACACACGCTAGGAACTTCAAAATCCGGCCGTTCCCCCAGCCGGGATGCTCATTACCCCACGTATCGGTGTAGGCCCGGGAGGTGGTAGCCAGGTGCCAAGGCAAGGGTTCCTTCAGGTCGGCTACCGGAATCTTCCAGGTCAGGATGGAATAGGCCGCGTCAAACTCACCGCCGATGTCACCCCTCTGCTTACACTCGCTAACCAGTTCGCCGCCTTTGCTATAAGTGGCTCCAGACAGTTCGGCTGAATTTGCGCCCAGTTCGCCGACCTTGATCCACGCGAACTTGTCTTTGTAGACCGGCAGGCAATCGCAGCCGGTGGGGTGCTCGTAACCGGGATCGCCGCAGTACTGGCCCCGGGTCGGCAGATAATAATCGTAGAGCCCGGCCACGTAATAAAAACTCATCTTGAAAGTAGTTTCGTCGTAACGCCAATCATCCGGTCCCCCAGGTTTAACCGTCACCTTGTTTTTTCTCAAGTCTTCATTGGCCAGGCTCGGATTGTTGTCCACTACCTTCACGGTGATGAACTCGGGATTCTTCGGGTCATCGACTATCTTGTTCCATTCCGAGATCAAGTCGCCGGTGGTGCCGTAGAGCGGATTGGAGTTTTCGAAATAGACGGTACTCGGCGGGGTGGTGTCCCTGACCATGACATGGTAGATGTCCGGTCTGGGATTAGTAACCGACTTGGTATCAGCCGCGCTCTTGCTCCCTTTACCCGTTACCAGGCAATAAAACGGCCCGTGAATCCAGTCCACCGAACTATGTGGCGGATCATAGGACTCAACGTTTCCAAAGGAATCATATTTGACGCCACTGCGGCCGCCGGGAACCGGGTCTATATAGTCTCCGCGATCATCATAGCACAACTTTCCACGCTTGCGCTTTACCTCGTACCATCGATAGACGGCCCTGAGCTCCAGGTCCACACTGGCTATTACTTGTATGGTGTAGGTGTCCGGTTCGGAAGGGGTCAGGTAGCTAAACTTATACTCCATACTACCGGAACCGCCAATCGTCACGGGGCTGTCTCCCCTCGTGTAGTTGGTATACGTCAGGTCGCCACTTTCCACGCTCTCTTCCGGCCCGTTGACCCCGATGTTTAACAGGTCCATATTCCACATGGTGGACCAGGTCACGATCTTCCAGTGGGGAGTTGTGGAACCCACTTCTATCCAGTCGGTAGTATCGCCCGTCAAGGGGTCTCTCACATACCCGGTCCCCGGATCCCAAATCTCGATGGTCGCCCCGGATGAGCTCCGGACAATGTCTTGCATGCACCTGTTCTTAATGGTGCTCTCCGGCACTCCGTCCGGGAAATACCTGCTCTTTTTAACTCCGGGCAGTAGATTGAGCCACCGGGCTGACATATTCACTCTCATCGGGAAAAGCGAGTAGAGCGTCCGGTTTCCCTGGTAATCCTTCCCGCCGTTGAGCAGCTGCACATTGTATGTAGCGCCCACTACCGGGGAGCCGCCGAATTCGACCGGGAAGAGCTTATAGTTGCTGGGCAGCGTCGCTATCCCGTTAGTAGGGTCGAACAGGTCGATGATACCGCCGACCTGGCTGACGTCCTGCATCCGAACCTTCCAGGTATGCGTGGTGTCCTCATCCACAATTTTCGGATTATCTGGCTGGAAAACGATACGCGGGTCCAACGGAGGAGCTGAACAGCCGTTTAGCGGATCGGCACCGGCCGCCATGAAGATAAGGGCGAGTACCATGACCGCGCTGATTGCTCCCGCCAGATAGCCGCCAGATTCGCGGCCGGGCCTGTCCACTCGCCTGCCGTTGCTTAATGTCATCATGATCACACCAGACCCTTTCCTTTCCCCGTTCGTTACCAATGGGGATCAAGCTGGTACATATATTTGTATTTCTGCCGTAGCATGTATAGATCGTCTATGGTTGCGTCGTCGTCCCCGTTGAGGTCAAAACGGGAAATATCGTCGGGCCGTTCCCATTTTTCCATCCGGCCATACTCTTCGATAAACTCTTCCAAAGTATCCAGATCATACCTGGTTATCTCCAGATCGCCGTCCAGGTCGCCGATGGGGTTGGTTCTCCAGTACATCAGGGTGGCGTCCCGTTCATCCACCGTACCGTTTCGGTTTAAGTCCAGCATGTCACTTTCCTCCGCTGAAAGCGAGGAATTCAGTTGTATTTGCTTATCCATAAGAACATAATCCCGTATAGTGATCTCCCCGTCACCGTCGAAATCTCCCAGCAGTTCATCCGGTTGGACCATAGCGGTTTGCTCAACTGTTTCAATAATTTTACGGCCTTTTAACGAGCTTTCCGACTCCTGAACCGGTTCCGCTCCAACGGACTGATCAGTTACTACCGCCTCTGGCGGCGGCGCCGAAACCGTGGTTTCAACCGCGACCGGTGCCGGTTCATCCGGTTTTTGGGGCTCGGTCGTCGCGTCCGCCGTGGAATCTTCCAACGGTTTTATGCCGCCGGACATGGTGGCCACGGACTCGTGCACCGATTCGAGATCCATAGACTGAATCATCCCGGCCAGGTATCTTCCCGCTTTAGCCAGGACGGTGGTTTGATCGGTGAGATATTTCACTGCCGATTCCGCCTCAAGCGACTCTCCCCCCGTAATTTCCGCCAGCGCGCTGTGCAGTATGAACACTGCCCGGTCGTGCTCACGCAAGACCGGAGTGCTTCGCTCCCGTTCAATCTCGGGCCGCAAACGCTTTTCAATTGTAGCCATTGAAAATTCATCCCGCAACCCTACGGTACGGGCCAAAGATATTCTCTGGTAATACTCCAGCATGGCCCGATAGCGAACCGCATACGGTTCGGGAATTTCTTCCACTTTCTCCCGGAGATTATCCAGGTGGGAAGCCGCCTCCTGGTAGCGGCCCGCCTCGTATTCTTCCAGGATTTCAGCGAGCCCCAGAGCGGGCACGGTAATCTCTTTAGGGAAACTGAATGATGTCAGGACCGGCTTCAATTGATTTATATTGAGGTTGGTATTTTCCCCCAGAGTTTGCCGGAGATGATCGGCCAGCGGGACTCCCAGCAGGCGGCGGCGATAAGCGGCCATGATTAGGCCGTTTACCTGCTTGAACGTGCCGTCGGGAAAACCCGATTCGCCGACATTTTCCTCGAAGACCGGGACTGTATGAACACACCAGGCCGCCGGCGGCCGGAACTGTTCAGGGGATGTCATCTCGAAACCGTAATACATCGCGTTCCGGGAGCCGTCAAAACGCACCAGAAGATGTGCGTTGCGTATCAGTGTCGTCTTCCCCGGTTGTTCTTCTTTCATCCAGGCGGTGTACGGGAAATCAGCGTATACACCACGTTTAACATACCGTATCATCCCGTCTTTACCCCGGGCGGGTTCTCCGTATTGAATCCGGTTTTGGACGGGTACATGCCGGATCCAGTTAATAAGGTAGGCAGCCATCCCGTCGGCGGCATGCGTGCGTTTTACGTGATCAACAATGGGTGGGACTTCCGCCGGCTCGGGTTTAAGATAAAACATGGTCATAAACAAAAAGACGCCCAGCAGCAGAATCAGCAGCCCCAGGGAAACGGAACCCCGTTTAACTGCCGACCGTGTTGTGCTGTTCGCCCTCATCGACATCGGTCAAAACATCCAATCCTCTGAGACATTGGTAACCCGGACAGTGGTGTCCAGATCAACCGTTCCCGCCGGTTTTCCGTTCCGGAAACAATCGGCTTCTATACGTAATCCGACGATTTCAGCGCCACGGCCTGACCAGATTTCTTCGCCGGCGGTAAATTGGGCTTCGTGCACTCCGCTCAGCCACCGGTCCTGAGACAGGATTTCTCCATCATGGGCAATAACTACCCGTTGGAACTTTCCACTACCCGACGTCACGTAAGCAACGATCTCACCTCGTACATTCTCCACCATGATAAAGTCGGTGCTCTTGCCCGGTGCGGGAAGCAGGACCCGGCGGCTGAAGCGAATCTCGTCAAACATGCTCTGGAACGCCTGGTAGATCTCCGGTTCGGAAACCGGCTGATAATCCAAGGTATTTGATTGCCCATGTGACGTCTGGTCGGCACTGCCCAAGAGCAGTAAGCACAGAGCCAGGATCAGGGGGAGACCAAAGCTCGCGAGCCTGTTTCCAGCTTTTCCGCCAATCGCCATTGTTATTCCTTTCACCAATCCCCTTGACCGGTTAGGGATGAGCTTGAACAGTTCGAAGCTCAAACTCCTTTTTACCGGATAGGGATTCCGAACGTACCGTCACCACTATTTCTTTAACCGGCGGGTAGTGGTTTTCAGACAGGTCGTCCGGTACCGAAATACCCGTATCACGTATATCAACGACATCATGCGAAGTGACCGTCACTATTCCGGGGACGGCGTCAGACGGCGCCGGACGTTCTCCCGCCTCCGTTTGATGAGCCAATTCCGGCTGATAGAACAGAATCGGCCGGGTTTTCACGGCACAATGAATTCTGTCCATGACCGACGAGGCCATTAAGACAGATTTGACCCGATTCCGCCGTTTCCGGACCACATCATCGGATTTAATCGAATGGACAAACACACTGGTTCCAATAAACAACAGAAGGATGAAAATGGCTACCACATTGATGATTCGAGATGACCCTCTCATGGTACCTCCCCTGTTTCTACCGCTCCAGCTATTCCAGATCCGAAGCCTCAACAACCACCGTCCCGAACCTGGTTATACCACTAACTAAACCTTTGACCGTCAGACGCTGTCCGACCTTGTATCTGCCGTTAGCAAATGACGACAGTTTCACCGACACCCGGACATTATCCGACTTCATTACCAGAACGTCTCCTCGGGCCGTAACCTCACTCACCCGTCCCATAAATTCGACTTCAGTGTTCCCCGGCTCCAGGGCCGCCCGGTGATAAAGCACCTGGTCAACTGTCCAGTGACCGCCGCCGGCAGCAGGTTCGGATGTACCGGAAAGCGGCAACTCCGTCCCCCCCCTGGCCATGAACCAGAAATACACAACCGCCGATACGGCGATAACCGTTAAGGCCACGTAAAGATGGTAGGCCGGTTCATCGTCCGCGGCCGTTAGAGGTTGATGACTGACCTGCTTTTTGGCCGTTCGTTTCACCGATTTTTTCTTAATTACATCTTCCTGTGATAGCAGCTTTTTAGCGAGAAACTGGATACCCGAATCCGGATCGGAAAGTGCAGCCAGTACCGGTATTTTCCTCTGAGACGGCTCTATCTTCTCAAGCTCCTTGAGAGCCGCCTGCCGAATAGGCAGCCGGTCTGAAAAGAGGTTTTTGACAATCCTGGTCGTAGTAAAATCGAAATCAAGCTCTTGTACCAGGTATGGGTCGAGACACATCTCCCGGGCGAGACTCGACTGCACCTGCAGTCCTTCCGTTTCCATGAACTCGCATATGAGTTTGAAGTAGCGGCCACCTTCCTGGCGAAGCAGTACTTCCGCCGCTTTAACCCTGACTTCTTCGCTTTCAGCCTCCAGGAGACGCAGCATCAGTTTTGCCATATCCGGGTGCTGGAACCCGGCCAGAGCGGTGATTAAAACACACAGGACTTCGGGAACCGCTTCGAACCGCAATCGTTGGAAAAGCAGTTCGCAGCGTTCCTCCGGCGGCGCGTACTGGACGATGTACTCCACCGCTTCCCGCCGAACCCGGCTTTCAGCTTGATTGAGTTGTTCCCGTGCACACTCAAGCCTGACCTTCACCTGGAGTTCTTTGAGCTCTTCAGCAGAGATCCCGAGTTCCTGTACAATATTCTTGATCATGTCCTGGGCCAGCTGGCGTACCTCGCGGCTGTCACTTTCAGATTTCTTGAGAAGCGGTTCCAGGAACCTGGCATCCACCATATCTTGCGAGATGAGCAAGGCCGCTTTGGAGATTGCGGGATCGGGACCATCGATCTTGCGGATTATCTCCTGTATGAAACCATCATTGTTCATGGTTTTTCAAAAGCGCGTCCGGGAGCCTGCCGGACGCTCTTCTCCTTAAGATAATAAGTATACTTACTATACCCCACAACTAATCATACCATAACCGCGTGCCAGATGTAAAAACCGCATTGACAGGCTAAGTTGACAGGCTAAATATCATCCGCGAGGCGGTTGTAGACAAAGGTTTTTATCACCGACCGGTCACAATCGCGGGCCTGGACATAAGCCAGGCAGTACTCGTAAAACCGTTTTTTCTGCTGGATATATTCGGTAATTTTGTTTACCCTGCATACGATCTTTCCCACGGTTAGATCGGCAGGATTGACGCGGACGACGATCCGGTTGTCTTCAATTAAAGGCACCGGAGTCATGATGACCATTTCAGTCTCGCTGATCTTCAGACACACACCGGGATACTCGGTCGGCTGGACGGTATTCTTTGCGTCCAGTTTCTGGAATATAACCAGTAGGCGGCAGGCAACCCGGACATAGCGGCGGCGATCGATGTGCCGGGCAATTCTCGGCGACAGTAGTTTTACATATGGCTCTATAATCGGGTCCTGACTGATCACTTTGGTTTTTGATTCAAACAGGTCCCGGTCCCGCTCGAAAGCTATATGTACCTTATCGTTGACAAACTCGGTGAAGATGTCCTGATCATCGAGGACCTCCCACGACAGTGTCATATTTTTCTCATTGTAATCCCGGACTGTGGCCGCTCGTATTTTCTCCAGTTTTCCCTGCCAGTAGGTGACCTCCAAAGGGGTGTCTGCGGGAAACAGGGTCTCATCTATCTTGAGAACACTGGGAGCCTCTATCCCGGTAAACGAATTGATGGCTGTCGTCATGTCCTTATAAAGCTCTGCTGACGGCATCAAGGTCTGGCGCTGGAACTCGTTTAAGGCATGGAAGTGCAGGTATTTAATTCCTCCGAGCTCCTGCCTGAGGCGCTTGTTCGTCTGCTCCAGAAAAGCAATAGAATGATGGTCGATTGACAGAAGATAACCGCATTGTAAAATGATCCTGGTGTACCCGTTTTTAATAATGAAGGTGAGGGTCCGTTTAAAGCCCGGAAGCGAATGCATACTCAGTTTACCGTTGAGCCCCAGCACAACACAACCGCTCACGCAGCTGACTTCAAATGCCAGGATCTTCTTGGCTTCTGTTGTTTCGTCGATTTTCTTTACCGGTTCCAGTCCCACCGTTTTCCTGATTACCACTGCTTTGTCCTGTTTACCAATTATTTCCAGGAACATGACCCATCCCCGGAACAGATCCAGGTCCGGAACACCGCCGGATTCGACCAAGGTATTCTTCACCGTTTTCACCAAATCCTGATAATCAAATTGCTTAAGAACAGAGAAGATCTTGTCCCGGGTGGATTCGTCCGCTTCACTCAGCATGGATAAAATCGACGGAACGGAACTGGTATCCTGAAGATCAGCAATGAGATCCAGAGCCCGGCCGGAAACCGTGGGGCTGAAAAGCTTCATGGAATCGAAGATATAATCCGGGCAGGTTCCCGTCTCGGCCAGTTCTAAAGCGTCGATAAGCGCCAGCCTGATCTCATCAGCCTCGATATCGATCAAGTGCCCTAGTTCGTCCATCACCTCGCGGTCCCGGAGTTTTCCGACGAACCTGATCATAAGGGCCAGCAGACCGTATCGGGCCGTATCGTCCCGCAGTCGTTTAATCTTTTCGATGTAGCGGACTTTCAGATCGAGTTTGTCAATGATCTCCAGCAGGTCCGACCTGACATCATCGTCCGCTTCATCAAGCACTGTCACCAGGGTCTTGTACACCACTTCCAGGTCCCTGAAACTCAAGTAACCGAGAATTTCATCCTTGATCTGGACCTTGGGTGATTTTAACGACTGGGCCATCATTTTCAGGGCTTCCGGACTGCCGTTTAACCAGAGTGCCTGGAGAGCTTCCCGCTGCTCGTGAGGGCCGCGGGTAAAGACAAGGTTCCTTCCCATACGGGAGATCTCTGCGTCCAAATGCATCCGGAATCTCCTTACTTGATTCAGCAAGAATCGGTCCGATTCAAGTCGGTGCCGTCTCTATTGTATCATGATATGAGTTGACGGTTTTATCGTGATACTGGAGAAATGGTCCGGTTTAATGGTACACTATCAAACGGGTCGAAACCAGCGCCCCCGATCAGCGAGAAGGAGTGGGAACCCGCATGAAACTCAAAGTCAGAAAACTTGGCGACGTAACGATAATCGATACGTGTGGCAACATTCTGATGCTTGACGATGAGCAGTTTCGCACCGTGCTGCTTAATGTGCTTAAAGAAGGCTGCATTAACCTGATCGTCAATTTCGCCGTCACCGAGTATCTGTGCAGCACCAGCCTGGGCACGCTGGCCCTGATTATCAAGCGCGTCCGTGAACGTGGCGGCGACCTGAAATTGGCCAATCTCAACTCAAAAGTCATGAGATTCTTCGAGATTACCCGCCTGGTGAACATGATTGATGTCTACGATTCGGTGGAAGCAGCAATGAAATCGTTCACTGCCGAAGCGAAAGACGAAGAAGAGTAATACGTATCGGTCGTTAATACGTATAAGACAGGTAGTAGAAAACCTGATGCTCCAGGGGCAAGCTGCCGAACTCGTTGTCGTCGTCACCCCGGAAGATGTTCGCCTTGAGACCGGTAGTAGCGTTGTTGTTGGAAAAAGAGTAGCTGATATCGGGTATCATCAGGTAGCTGCTGTCGTCCACGTTTAACACCAGCGACATCCCGGCGCGAAAATCCTCCTTGAAAATCGACTGGAACGTAAGATTCCCGAACAGGTACCGCGTGCTGTTCCTGAACTGGTTTTCATTGGCGAAAATGTTGTAGGTGCCGAACACCTCCGCGAACCGGGTTTCTTCCTGCTCCAGGTATTTCAAGTAGTTCTGGTAGTCTTCCTTTTCCCAGTTTTCATTGTCGTAGTAGTACTCAACGGCGAAGTTGAGCCCCTCCAGCCAATCAAGCTCGGTGAAGGTGTGTTGAAACCGAAGCCCGCCAAGCCAGGACCGGTAGGATGAGGCATCCATCGGCATCGGTTTATAGACGTCTGCACCGGAGTCGTAAACAAACCTGACACGATCGGTGGTTTGCGGCTTGAGAAGCGCCTGGGTGTACAGAGTCAGGTCGCTGTACTCTCCCACCGGGAAAACACAGTTCAAGTCGAAACCGTGGATAGGACCATTATCCTGTTGCAGCTTGCTGAAAGCGAACAGGCTGACATTACCCATACTGAGCGAAATTTTGGGAACGATCGGCATCCGGCCGACAGATTCCGTCTTTTCATTTGTATCATCGGGCAGAACGATACCGAGAAGCTCTACGGAGAAATTGGCCGCGAAAGGAAAGGTCAAATGGATAAAGGGATTTCCTTCCGCTTCCTCGATGGGCCGCAGCGGGTCCTGCTCATAGTTGATCACGTCAAGCGGGGTGAAGAAGGTGCTGCTGCCCCACTTGAGGAACTGTTTCCCCAACCGCAAAGTGAAATACCGGGTAACCTGGTCGATGTAGAGAGCCTTGATAGAGACCTCCGATTCCCTGGTGGAAATGTCCTGGGAGAGAAGTCCCGTGGATCCGTTTTTAAAACTGTTGAGATAGAAATCAACCGGAATATACAATCCTTCCAACTGCAGAAATCCGCTGGCCGTCTCTCCGAAAGAGCTTTTTATAGTGAGAAATCCACGGTTGTAGAACCGGAACCGGTTGAACATCATCCGGTTATTGCGGTTCAGGACTTCTTCGGTATCGTAGTCCTGAGATCCCATCTCACTGTAGAGGCTGACCCTGACCAGTGCTTCTTCATCCTCGAATCCGAAATCGTCGTCGACGGAGTCGTACTCATCGTCGTCATCTCCACCGAACCCGGAAGCGGCTCCGAACGGATCATCAGCAACAGCCGGCATTTCCTCGAAAACGGGAGTTTCGGCAGGCTCCACTTCTTTCCCCTGGGATGGCTTGGGAGTGATCAGTTCATCAGTCGTGGCCGAACCGGTCTTCCCAATGGGTGGTGTATCGAGAACAGCAGAGCCAGGAAAGTCCTCAACCTGAGCAGCCAATTCCTGGTACGGGGAGACCTTGAGTCCCAAAGCCCGGGCAATGGGTTTTATCGGTATATACAGCTCTTCCTCGATTATCCGGGGAGCGTTGCTAAGCGACACGCCGGTACCGTCCACGTTGAAAGCGAAAACATTGGGGGACAGAAGGACCACGTGCTTTTTGTACTTGAGCCGATACACCCGCCCCTGGTAGTCCTGAAGAACGATCAAACCGGAGACATCGGCCAAAGAGGAAAACGGAACAAACAAATCGCCGCTTTTGTGTTGCAGCAGTTTTGACCAGGGTATCTTCTTCCCCTGAATAGCCAGACCGGAAACAGCAGAGTCGTCCAAAAGCGCCGACCGGACGGGAACACTTACGGATAGCAATACCAGCAAAACGCCGATAACAAAAACCGGTCCGCCGATACAGCTTCGAGTGATTCTTCTACCCGCTCCCATGAAAACACACCTATCCCTTATAAAAGCTCTTATCAACACGTATCGGTAGCGGATAGAGGATACCTGAGAAAAGGAATAGGGTCAGGTCTTGCAAACACACATTTTACGTATGTGATCTGGACGGAATAGGTAGGTTCTTTTGTTCAGGCGGCATCCTCAAATGATAAAACCTGCGGCTTGTTACGGTATTTGATCATGGTGATGGAGTTTCCGATATCGTTGAAGGTTACCACATCCATGAACGAGGCTTACATTACACCACTTTGTTAGCACATGCTTTCAGGAAACGGGACAAGATAACACAGGGACCTCTTTCCATAACTTCGTGCTTACTATTTTAATCTCACAATCTCGTTCTCAAGTGAGTAGCTCATTTGAGATCTTCCTGCGCTCGGCTGTTCGCTTTGCGAAAGTGCCTCGCTTAACAATGGCTTTATGCTTGATGGAATGAGGACAGAAAGTAAGATGAGCACATTTATTGTTGTTTTGTAAGTGTATTGTAATTGGCTTAACTCCTTATCGTTGTTTATAATTATAATGTGAGAAAGAAAAACCAACGAGGAGGATTTTAAAATGAAGAAAACGATAATTTGTTGCATCAGCGCACTGTTGATGACTACTACATGCCTGGCGAATCCCATCCAGGGACTTTGGGATAACGAAAACCTGATGAAGGTTTCATCACGGTTGGTACAAAATTATGTTCATGTTGTTACAAGCCACCAGAGTGAGCTCCCGCGGACGGCTCAACTGGAGAAGATAAGAGATGAACTTCTCGAAACTGCCGGCCGGCGTCTCGTCGAGTGTTACACAGCCCGGGAAGAAACAGGGATGATTCGGTTTGCCGACCTGTATGAATCTCTGCCGGTCTCACTGAAACCGGCCCTGACTCCCGTTATCGGATCGTTAATGGAATACCTGTTGTCGACCGACCGCAGCCTGGATGCCAGAGATACCATTCGCCGCTGGTTCCCAATTTTTCAAACCCAGTTTACGTCTCGGTTGGACCAGGATGAACGGGAAACAGCGCTTTACGATAAGCAGTGGATGATTGATCAAGGCTTTGTTCCGACAGCCATCGAAACCGTCAAGACATTCGAGAAGGGCGCGGGAGATCTGCTCGACATAATCATCGAGTGGGGTTTGTTTACGTTCGATTCTGAAGAGTGTTCCGCTACCGGGCATGTGCATGACGGTTGTTCGTGCACGTTCTCACTTCCGTCGACCGAGTACTGGGAGGTTGTAGAGGCTGGAAGAACATTCAAGATGGGACGCATGGTTAATCTTACCGGTACTATAACCGGCACCACCTTCCGCCCGGAAGCGGTTCAGAAGTACCGGATACTGCTGGCCTACGGACAGAACACACTGCCCTCTTCCGGCCGGTTCAATCCCAGCCAGGATTTCAAGTACAAACAATACATCTTCTCCTACGATCTGGCCGGCACGTTGAACGAAGCCGCCTTGAAGACCGTCTATTACCTGACCGGTCAGGAGTTGACTCAGGAGCTTTCCCTGGAAGATCTACGGACCCTGGAAAAGGCCGAAGAGGAAGCCGGTTACTGGTACAACAATTATGTACCGGGAACACTTCCCATCTTTTAACGAAGAGGTAAAAACGATAAAAAACGGATAGCTGAACAGCCGTCCGTTTTTTTATGTGCGCGAGCTACACGAACAACCAAGAACAGCAGACTAAACCATAAACATCAATCTTGTAATTCCACTCCAACAACCACGCTACAGCCAAGCAAAAGAGACAACAAACGATGTACTGACCTTAAAACGAGATTCTGAGATTGAGTCGTTAAGCGAGGCGCTTTCGCCAATGGCGAACAGCCGAGCGTCAAGAGAGATTGAGATTAGTAAGCAAGAAGTGTAGAAAGAGGTCCCAATGAGGTCTCTCCGATCCTAAACATCCACGCGACATTGTCCAGTAGCGAGGTCTTAACGTCCCGCTCTGTGGTCAGATCAGAAACCACGCATTTCCGTTTACAATCCAGCAATAACGCTACAGCCAAGCAAAAGAGACAACAAACGATGTACTGACCTTAAAACGAGAT
>CAZQHK010000039.1:0-40938 GCA_964593455.1 uncultured bacterium | reverse complement strand
CTAGCAGTCTCTCCTGGCTCCCCGTGTTGCAGTAAAAAGGCCGCTGTGCTACACTTTTCGGGTTTAACAGGTGGAAGAGAGGTATTGTTTGGCGTGGCGCCTCCGGAAGATTTGACGGTACCGAGCTGGCATACCATGACCCCGGAAAGAGTCCTTCGGGAATTGAAGAGCGATCATAGCAAAGGGCTCTCCCGGGATGAAGCTTTCAGTCGGCGCAAACTTCTTGGGCCTGGCAGTTTCCATCCGGCGCCGTTTCATCAAGCCTGCCAAGCCGTCTTGAAACTCTTCATCAATCCCGTGAGCTGGCTCTGGGTAGTGACGGCCGTCATGCTCCCTTTTTGGGGCCGTTTAATTGAATCGTTAACCATCGCTGCTCTCCTGGTTATTCGGATCCTGGTCGTTTTTGTCGAAGAGTACAAAGCCGGCCGGGCTTTCGATGATCTCTGCAAGATGACTGAACCGGTGGTTCACGTGCTTCGTGACGAGTTGATTGTTAAACTTCGAGCTGATGAATTGGTGCCGGGAGACATTATTTTTCTTGAATCCGAGGATGTGGTTCCCGCCGATGCCCGTCTGCTCGAGACCAACCGCCTGGAAATCAAGGAAGCGATTCTCACCGGGGAACCACTCCCGGTAAAAAAGCAGACGGAATGTCTCGAAGACCATGAAATTCCTGTTTCAAAGAGATCCAACATGGTCTACATGGGCAGTGTGGTGATAAAAGGTAAAGGGGTGGGATGCGTAACCGCCGTCGGCCCGGCTACCGAACCGGGAAAATTTCATTGCCGGTCCCACGCGTCGAAGATCCAGGAAATGCCGCTTTACCGGCGTCTCAAAACCCGGGGTTTGCTGCTTTATTATATTCTCTTCCCGTTGTGTGTTTCAGCCGTGCTGTGGAAGTATTTCTACCTGGGAGAACAGTTGCCTTTCAAAGAAGCAGCGGTCGATCTGATGCTGGACTGTACGCTTTTAGCCACGGCGGCACTGCCGTGGGGTCTGCTGCCCCTTATAACTATCGTTACCGCCCTCGGCATGAAGCGGATGGCGGTCCGGCGGGCGGTATTGAGATCCCCGGCCTCGGTGGAAAAAATCGCCTCGGTTTCGGCAATCTGTTCATCGAAACAAGGAGTTCTGACAACCGGCCGGATGAAGGTCCGTAATATCCTGGCAGACGGCGAGATATTTCGCATCGACGACTCTTCCAGCACTCCTCTGGTATTCATAGAAGGGAACGGTGAAACAAACGACCAGCCGGTTTCCCTGGGAGAAAAACAATCTTTGCTGAACCTGATGAAAGCAGTCATTCTGTGTACGAGTGCCGAACTTGAGGAGTCGACCGGGGGACGGTGGAGTATCCTGGGTGACTCCACCGAAGGGGCTTTGCTCACTCTCGGCGCGTCTCTGGGATTCAGTAAGAAAGAGTTGCTCAGGGGTTTTTTGAAAATAGAAGAACTCCCGTTCGATCCGGTGAGAAAACGTATGACGGTGCTTTACAAGAATCCTTCCGGCAAACTTATCGCCTTTTCGAAAGGAGCGCCTGAAAATATTCTGGGTGCATGCCAGAAACGGCTTAGCGCAGCCTTGGTACAGCCTTTCGGGCTGGGAGACAAGGAACAGGTCCTGGCCTGCTCCAGCTCTGCCGGGGGAGAGGCGCTTCGCGTATTGGCCTTCGCGTATCGGGAGCTTGACTCGGTTTCCTCAGAACTCGATCTCGACGAGGTTGAACGCAATCTTGTTTTTCTCGGTTTGATCAGCCTTGAAGATCCTCCCCGGGAGAGAGTGAAAGACGCGGTTGAAGAGTGTCTAAACGCCGGGGTGGAGCTTATCATGGTTAGCGGCGATCAGAAAACCACGGCTGCCAGGGTTGGATCGGATCTCGGGATTCTCAGAGAAGGCGACCTGGTCCTGTCGGGCGATGATGTCGACCGGTTGAGCGAGGAGGAGCTCATCGAAAAGATCGGCTTTGCACGGGTGTTCGCCAGAGTGACTCCGGCCCATAAGCTCCGGATAATCCACTCCTTGAAAGCCAGCGGCCACCGGGTGGCAATTACCGGAGAAAACCTGACGGACGTCCCTTCTTTCACCGAAGCCGATGCCAGTATCGCCATGGGACTTCGGGGAAGCGATGTTGTCAGAAAGGCCGGTGATCTGACCCTGACCGACGACAGTTTTGCCACGCTGGTCGCCGCCATGGAGGAAGCCCGGGTAATCCTCACCAATATCGCTTCCGCCATCCATTTTGTGTTGATTACCCACCTGGGCGAATTAATGCTGCTGCTTTTAACCGGCCTGCTTGGCATGCGCTACGGGAGACTACCGCTGCCGATGACCTTTACCCAGATCATGCTGGTCAACGTGGTTATCCTGTCACTGCCGGCTGTGGTGATCGGGATCGATCCCGGTGGTACGGTGGATTTAAAGAGTATACGCCGGAAAGATAAGAAGGGATTGTTGCCGGCAATTCCGATGATCGATTTTCTGACGCGGGGGATATTCCTGGCCGTTGTTACTCTCGCCTCATATGGTATCGGTTTCAGATGGGCGGCCATGCTCGGCGGCGGGGACGCTCTTGCTCTGGGCAGAACCATGGCCATGTCGACCCTGGTGTTCTGCCAGCTCGGGTATGCTTTGAATGGAAACCAATTCAGCCGCGCTCCGGTTCTCTCCCGCCTGTTCAAAAACAAATTTCTCCTGCCGGGAGTCTTATTTTCCTTGTTGGTATTTATCCTGGTTCTTTATATTCCCCGTTTGAGTGCCGTGTTCCAAACGGTCCAGCTCGGTTACAAATCACTGGCGGTTGTTATCGTGCTGCCGCTTTTATATCACCTGCCGTTTGGTATACAATGGCGCCAGCGCCAGGGATCGCGGTGAGGAGGCAGTATCGTGGAGCCCGATGGGAGAGTAATTACATTTCTGCTCGGTGATGAGCTGTATGCGGTTAATATCCTGAATGTTCAGGAGGTCATACCGCTGCCGGATATTACCAGGGTACCGTTTTTGCCCGGTTTCGTCGTGGGGGTGACGAATCTGCGGGGGGAGGTCCTGGCCATCGCTGATCTCGGTACATTTTTTGAGTTGCCGGGTACGGGAAGAATTGTCAAGGACCGGGTGGTGGTAGTGGAGTATGAGCATATACGGATGGGCTTCATGGTTGATACCGTTGCGGGAGTCAAGTTTCTTGACCGGGAACGGATGATGTCTCCACCGGAAGGCATGGCCGGCAAAGTTGTCAGGTATCTCAGCAGTGTTTTACGGGCAGAAGATGAAGTAGTTCTTTTACTTGACCTGGGTAAAATTGTTGCTTCGGAGGAGTTCCGTTTCCTGCAAGAGAAGAGGTGAAATGAACGTGGTTTTAATATCAAACGGAGACAGTGGAGAGCTGAAAACTGTAGGATTCAAGCTGGGTGATCAGGAGTTCGGGGTAGATATACTGAAAGTGAACGAGATTCTCCGGTTCGAAAGCACCACCAAGGTCCCAGGTTCGCCCGAATTTGTCGATGGTATCATGAATCTACGCGACCAGATTATTCCCATAGTTGATTTCGGGGAACGGCTGGGAGTTGCTAAAAGCAAGAAGAGCGCTGTGTCCAGGGTAATAATCCTGGAAATAGGGGATCGCAGAGTCGGTCTGCTGGTGGACGCGGTTACCGAGGTACTGACCATCAGACCCGATCGTCTGGAAAAACCGCCGTCTCTTTTTACCGGTGCTTCCACCCGGTACCTGCAATCGGTAGCCAAGCTCAATGAAGAGCGCTTGGTGCTGCTCGTGGATGTAGAGAGGCTGTTCTCTGAAGCCGAAGAAGAACTGCTTGGCAAATTGGTCGAGCAGTGAAGTTTCCCGGCTCGCGTCCACAAAAATTTTATTCAAGCCGTGTTCGCGATAAATCTCCATGATCTGTTTAAGCGACTTCAGCAGATCCTCTTCAGTCACGCTGCCATACGAATCAACGTACTGGGGGCGGGAAAAGGCGTCAGGAAGATACGGTGAGGGCGCGGACAATCAGCCGGGCGGTCTCGGTAATGGCCCGGGATAAAGAACCTGTTTCCTTCATTACATCATGGACCAGATCACCAAAGGGAGCCAGGACCGGCGGTAAAGTAGATGATGATCCTTCCGGTTGCGCTGCGGCTTCTTTAAGAAGGACGTCAAGTTCCGTCCGGATCCGGAAAGTAACCTTTTCCAGGGTGTCCCCAGCCAGCGGCGGTTCGTGAGTCGGTAACCGATCACCAATCGCCGGTCTCTCGCTGCCGAAAGAATCGAGTACCGCCTGCAGATCGGCTCTTTGGCCGTCCAATATACCGCCGCCGGTGCAGTTCAGGCACCGGTCCGGGTCGGTTGAGCATATGTTTTTCAGGGCGAATCGGTACTGCAGGAGCGTCCGGGTAGTAGGCACGGTATCTCCCGTCGGAGTTGGCTGAAGGACGGGGTTTCTACCGAGGACATTTTCCAGGTTCAATCGTTCCAGAGAATGGAACCGGTCCGCCCGGACCAATTGTTTCAAAGCCTGCCTGGTGCCGCGGGAGTATGCCTTGAAGTCGGGAAACGAGAGATCCTGGCCGACAAACAGGATCGGACGCAGGCCCAGGAATCGAGCTACTTCAAAGGCGTACAATGAGACCGAACCGGATACCGGTACCTTCGGCAGTGGCCGGCACAACCTCTTTACCGGCGTCCAGAGCTCTACGTCCTGGGCGTGGGTGAAATACGGGTCAGGCCCGGCGTTGGCAATGAGCTCCGGATTGGCGGTCATGGGACAGATAAGTCCGTGTCTGGCAGCCGGGTTCGGTTGACTCGAAAGGCACGCGGGCGCGGGAGCAAACGGGTCGATACTGACGATGAAATGCGGAGTGATTCCCAGGGTGTGAAGGACCGGTAGAGCGGAATCAGTGCAAATAGTCACCGTTTTCTCCGTTAAACGGGCCAGCCTGGAAAGATTGATGTCCAGCGATGGACCGGCACAGATAATACTGGCGGGAAGATTTTTAAACCGTCCTTCAAGGGGTTTAAGAGACCGGCTGGCGGGCAGCCGGGACAGGTTTATAAGGCAATTTTCCGTCCATCGACGGCGAAGCCGCGCCCGAGTACGGCGATTGAACTCAACGATGGCGCCGGCCTTTTTCAACCGGGACGGGAGGACCCTGGAAAAACGGCAGAGAGAATTGAAGGGCGGGGGAACACAACAGGTGATCGCTTCGGTGCCGCTCTCGAACAGGTTGACGAGCACCGGGACCAGGTACTTAAGCTGCTCGCCAACCAACAGAGACCAGGGGCGGGGAGATAACAATCGCTTAAAATCAACGTGCCGGAGCGCGACCCGGAAAAGATCTTCATCTTCTTCGAGTAGGATAAAGGTTGCTCCCGGTGGCAGATGTTTTGCCAGGGCTTCCACATGGTACCCGAGGCCGATGCCGAGGATGATTACCGCTTCGACAGAGTCCCTTGGTATCCGGGTAACGTATCGCCTGGCGTCATTGGCCGGGTTGCCTGTTTCATAGAGCTGTTTCGTTGAACCATCCGGCATTTTTATCAACACTTTCGGCTCTCCGGTGACGGTCCGGATAACCTGGTGCCTATCCGGAGGATCACCGGACAGCTGTTTTCTCAAAATAGGATCGGCTATTGAGAAAAACTCGAGATTGGTTTTTAGAAGGTTCTGTGCTCCCATGGCCTCCATTATGTGTACGACACCCGAGTCTGTCAACAGTGCTCCTCGTGTTATCTTCACTTTCTGCGAAGCCGGTAATATCCTGTATACTGAGAACGTCATGGAAATAATCGAGAAGGGGACGTTTCAGAATCAGGCCTATCGGCTGGTGCTCTCCAAACGTCAGATTCATGGCTGGTGGCCCGGTTGGAGAGAATGCACCTCGGAGCGCCTGCTGATCAATCCATACAGCGGGTGCGCTCACCGGTGCCGCCTGTGTTACGCCAACGCTTTTCCTTTCAGTCACTTCCGCCATTTCAGGGATACCGGTGAAATAACGGTTGTGCAAGATTACCACCGGGCCGTGGCCCGGCAACTCGATTCCATCAATTGGGCCGCCTGCGGTTACCTGTCGCCGGTAACAGATCCGTTCCAACCTTTGGAGAATAGGTTCGGGTTGTCGGTCCGGATCGTGGAAACGTTTGTCCGGCGAAATATCCCGGTGGAGTTTATTACCAAAGGGCGGGTTCCCGATGAAGTCCTATCTCTCATGGCCGGCCAGGAACATTCCTTCGGCCAGGTCAGTATTCTCACCCCCTCGGAAGCGCTTCGGAGAAAGCTCTCACCGGGCGGTGCTGATACGGCGACACTGTTTGAAAACCTGCTGCGGATAACCGGTGCCCGGCGCCCATCAAACTTCCCGCCCATGGCAGCGGTACTCAGGATCGATCCGATTTTTCCTTTTATAACAGACGACACCGACGATCTGCAGAAAATTATCCTTGAGGCTTCCCTTCGTGGTGTTAAGCACGTTGTCGCGAGCTCAGTCGATGTTCCCATCGGGACGTCAAAGAAGGCCTACCAATGGATGTACTCCTTGAATTCTTCTCCTCCGATACCGTTCGAACAGCTCTTCTGCGAGTGTATCGGGGCCCGTTTTCACGCCGATATCACCTACCGTCGCCGTCTTTTTTCAACGCTCAGGGAGTTGGCTGTTAAGAAGGGAATGAGTTTCGCGCTTTGCATGGAGTTTGAGAAAATAGCCGATCCGGTATCGGGAGCCGGGATCCTCGGGGGGTTAAACGAGGACTTCATGACCGGCACTCTCAACTGTGAAGGAGTGGATGTTCCCATCTACCGGCGGAACCGGGATGAAACCTATCGCTCGGAAATCACCGGTGAAGAGCGGCCGCTGTTCGCTCCGGTATCTGAGAAGTGCAAAGGAAACTGTCTTTCCTGCACGGACTCCCCGTGCGGGATTCCCGACCTGGCGCAAAGTGGCCGGGACCGCTGCCGGGGATGGCGGTTGTCCGATTACCGGCGCTGGAGCCGCACCGGCAGCTAAGACAAACGTTTCTTTACCGCCTGAAAAGCATTTTGAGGGAGATAAGGAGCAACACTACCCCGAACACTTTTTCCAGCATCTTGGTCGGGATGGAGGTGGCCACGTTGGCCCCCAGGTATCCTCCCAGGAAGAAGCCGATACAGAGTATGGCCGCGACCTTCATGTTGACAAAACCGCCCTGGTAATATGCCCAGGCGGCCAGTACTCCTATGGGCGGAACAAGCATGGCCAGGGTTGTTCCCTGGGCGTTGTGCTGCGAAAATCCGAACCCGAATATCAGGGCTGGAACGATCAAAACGCCACCGCCAATGCCGATCAGACCGCTGATAGTTCCCGCCAGCAAACCGACCAGGGCATAAAGTAGTATCTCAGTCATGTAGCAATCCCCGCTTTACTCTCGCAGATTTCAATTTTCCTATTCTAACATTCTTTATCGGCATCTGCTTGATCTCTCCCGCGTAAACTTGACTTTGTACGCTTTTTGCTTTTTCCTCATCCTTCTCGAAGGCTTTCGGATATGGCCCAACAGTCTAAATAGTCGGTATTCGCGCCAAGAGCGCAGGTTTGGCGAATATCATCGCCCGGTATCAGTTCTGCCAGGTCGTCTTCCAACAGGTTGCCAAGTCTGACGGGCAGCCGGCGGCAGGGGTAGACCGTTGCGTCGCACAGGAGAGCCGCGCCATCTTTTCCCGACGTGCACGGAGCGCCCATGATATCAACCGTATTTTCGTTCAGAACGAGCTTGAAGGCTTTAAACCCGCGGATATCCTGAAACTCTACCCGGCAGTAACCGGCGAGCGTTTCCAGAAATGTGCTGTAAATCCGCTCCGGTACGACCTCGTCTTTGAACGGAGAAGCCTGTCCGACCGGCACAAACCGCTCGAAAATAATTTCGTTTCCCGGTAACCGGGCAACGAAGGTCACGAAGTCCTCAAACCCGGCGGTAAGACTTCCGATATTTTTATTCATTAGAGTAGTCATGACCCCCGTCGGCAAGCCGTAACCGGTCACCAGGCGGATGTTTTTGCGGGCAGCGGCCAGGGCGCCGGTCCCCCGAATTGAATCGTTTACCGGGGCCAGATGGCTTTCAAGCGAAATATACAGCCTCGTTAGTTTTCTCAGCCTCCGGAGACGCTCCGTGTCAGGCAATACCGTGCCGTTGCTGATGAAGTTGAGTTCGTGTGAACAGGGTAGCCCGTCGAGATAATCGGCCAGATCATAAACTGACTGATGCAAAAACGGTTCTCCGCCGGTTAGCGTGATTACCAGAGACAGGTCCCCGGTTTTGGCAAAATCGTTCAGGCGGTCGGCCACCAGGAGCATGTCCGGTAAGGTAAGTTCCACCCGCCCGGTTTCACGGTAGCAATGACGGCAGGAAAGATTACACCGTTCGGTTATGTGCCATTGTATGTGAAAAGATTCGGTCATGTGTTGATCAGCGCTTTCACCACTATTATGCGGGTGGCGCGACTGCCTGTCAACAGGCTGTCTGTCGGTTGTTGGGATAGTGGTGCTGTGGTATACTCGGCAGGGGTTTTAAGTGTTTTAATTTCATCATTTCAACCTAAGGAGACTAACGTGAAAAGATTCGTAATCGACACCAATGTTCTGGTTCACGATCCGGAATCGGTTTTCCAGTTTGAAGAGAACGAGGTCATCATTCCCATCTCGGTTGTGGAAGAACTCGATAATTTGAAAAACCGGCAGAACATAGTTGGTCGTAATGCCCGGGAGACCATTCGGATTCTCGATAAACTGGGTGAAACCAAATCACTTCATGACGGCATAAAACTTAAAACGGGAGGCATCTTGAGAATCGAAATGGAGTTTCAGGACCCCCGCCAGCTTCCACCCGGGCTGGACCGGACCAAGCGTGACAACCTGATTCTGGCTGTGGCCAGAGGGTTATTGGAGCAGAAAAAAAACGCCATTCTGGTCACCAAGGATGTCAATCTGCGCTTGAAAGCCGATGCTCTCAATATTCAGGCCGAGGACTATGAAGCTTCCAAAGTCGACATAAGGGAGCTTTTTAAGGGATATATCAAGGTTGATGTGGACGAGGAAACCCTCAACCGGTTCTATGACAACTCGGAACTCGATGCCCCTGAAACCCCGCTGCACCCTAACGAGATGGTGCTGCTTAAGGTTCCGGAAACCCGTCAGTCGGCCTTGAGTATTTATGACCGGCCGGCCAAAAAACTGAAACCACTCGGCAGCCGGCGTGCGAATCCCTGGGGAATATCCCCCCGGAACCTGGAGCAGCGGTTTGCCGTGGAGATCCTTTTGCAGGATCATATCAAGCTGGTGTGCATGATGGGACCGGCCGGTACCGGCAAGACGCTGCTGGCACTCGCGAGCGGGCTGCAAAAAGTGGTAGAGGAAAAAATCTATGAACGAATGGTAGTGGCCCGTCCGATCGTCCCCATGGGTAAAGATATCGGGTACCTTCCGGGGTCGAAGGAGGAGAAACTTCAAAACTGGATGCAGCCGATCACCGATAACCTGGATTTCCTGTTTGCACAGGCCAAGGAAGAAGCATACGCCTATGTTCAGGAGCAAGGTATTATCGAGGTTGAAGCTCTCACCTATATTCGTGGCCGGAGCCTGCCAAAATGTTTCATGATTATTGACGAAGCGCAAAATCTGAGCCCCCATGAGGTGAAGACGATTGTTACCCGGGTTGGCGAGGGGACCAAAATCATCTTTACCGGGGACCCGTTCCAGATTGACCACCAGTACCTGGACGAATTCTCCAACGGCCTCAGTTACCTGGCCCAGCGGTTTCTCAACGAGAAGATCGCCGCCAATATCGTTCTCATGAAGGGAGAGAGGAGTCCGCTGGCTAGCCTGGCGGCCCAACTTTTGTAGGAAAAATGCTAAGACGTCTGTTTCTGACGGTGTGCGTAGTAACGGCAATTTCCAGCCTGGGCGGACGGAGTTTGTGTGCTGAAATCCCCCCGGTCAAACCGCCTGATTGGAGCCGTCACCGCTTGTCTGATTCTGCCGGGGCGCCGTCCGATCTTCCTCCTCCTTCAGAAGAATCCTATTTCTGGACTGTCAGAGGTATCTACAACCTGGAGAAAATCGGTGACATCAAGAAAGCGATCGAATACTTCAGGAAGGCCATTTCCGCCGACTCAAACAATGTGGCTGCCAAAGAGTACCTGTTTAATGCGTTGGAGAAATATGGCGAGAGTTCCGATGATATCAAGACCGACAAGGGTGAGTACGGCGCCTCCTACCAATGGTATGTCAATGCCGAATTCTTGCTGGAAAAAGACAATTTAGAAGAGGCGCTGTTGTGTTTGAAACAGTCTCTCGATCTCAATCCTTTCAACCTTCAAGCCGCCCGGCTATTCAAAGAAGTGAGGCAAAAACTCAAAGGCGGGGAAAGTGTTTTGGACGTCTCAGAAGACGAGCCGATGATAGCCGTCCAGGCGCCGACGCCTGACGAGATAGCCCGTAACTGGTACCTGTCCGCCAGGTACCATCAAGATAAAGGTAATTATCAGGAAGCCATGAGCGCACTGGAAAAAGCACTTGAACTGGTTCCCGATTACCAGCGGGCTGTTGATCTTCTCCGTGAGATCAAAGGACAGGAAAAGGTGACTATCACCGATCAGCTGGAAACAGGGGAAAGCGAATCGGGTGAAGGTATCGAGGCTTTGTCTCCCGACACAGTGGGCACCGCCCGCCACTGGTTCTGGCTCGGGCGCTATTACACCGAGGTCAAATCAGATTACCGGCAAGCCCTCTCGTGCCTGGAAAAAGCGGTCATCCTGGATCCGGATGATCCCCAGATCAAAAAAGCGCTCGACGAGACCAAGTTGAAAGTATTTTTCAATCGGGAACTCACCACCGCGCTGGAGAATGAATCCGGTGCGGATGAATCGGGCCCGGTTTCCGTGTGGGACGAACCGGTGGAAGAAGAGCCGATGACAGAAGAAGCCTTTCCGGATGACACCTTTGATTTGCCGCCGCTGGAAGAAGAGCAGGGAGATATGCCCGTGGGTGAGATACCGGAAGAGGACCCTGATCGTTCAATCGTTTTTTCCCCGGAGGAGCTTGCCGCCGAACTCGAAGATATCGATATATCCGACATCGGGGAGAACATAAGGGTGATCGGCGACCACGCTCCAAAGCCCATTGAAGAGCTGCTGGAACAGGTGGAACGGTCACCGGAAATATCGTTCATGCACAAAAAGCGCGAACTGGCCGACATCACGGCCTTTTTATTTCCGGGGACTGAGTGGCGTGACCGTAATCCCCGGGAAGAGGTAAGGGAGCATCCCGTCCTGGAGTATGCCGGCCACCTGACCAGGATTATGCAGTCCGGCCGGCTCTTGCCAAAACGCCGGGTAATTGACGAGAACTGGACCGCTGAACGTACGCTGGATGTCCTGGGAACCAGCGCCAAAAAAAAGAATGAAGAGCAATCCGGCCCCACCGATCTTTCCTTTGAAATGGACCGGGAGGAAATTATTAACGGTCATCCCCAGGAAGCCCTCGCGCTTTATAAATCCCATCTGTTCGACATCCTCAGCAGGAATCCCGGCAATCTCAGGGTACTGCATCGCCTCTATCGGGTATATAGTAAGGAAGGCCACATGGAAGCCGCCGCTCTGGTATTTTACAAGACAAACCAGGAAATCCGGCGCCGGGTCCAAAAGCGGGAACCTTTTGATGATGAGGAAACGAAGATTAAAAATACCGTCGACTGCCTTCTCAGCCTTTTTCTCGTGGAAAACGCCGTCAGCCGGTATAACTCCGAGCGGGACTCCTGGATGAGTCCCGTCGGGTTTGGAAAACTCGATAGAGAGAAGCTTGTCAGGGCAGGGTATTTCCCCTCGGACCCAAACACCATGGCCCGGCTCGATCTTATCCTCGGGACACGGGAGATAGTGGTTTCGTTTCCGGTGGGCGCTTGCGCCTGCCCGGAGAACGGAACATACCAGGTAAATAATGAAGATGAGATATCATGCAGCGTACATGGTATCTTCCCCCGGCTACCGGAAACGATGGAACTGCCGGGGGCGATGGAACAAGAGGTAATGGAGGTTCAGTGATGTGCAACAATCTTGATATTAACGTGCTGTTGGATGAAGCGGCACAGGACCCGCTTGTGGGAGAACTCCTGGTAAAAAAGATCATAGAATGGGGAGGCGCGGAGACCTCAGTCAAGCTCATGCAGATCTATCCCGGGATGAATGAGATATACCGGGCAAAGATCGTTGAAATACTGGGAATACTCGGGGATTCAAAGATTGTGGATAGTCTGCTCGACTGCCTTGGACAGGAGACCAGTTCCACGGTCAAGGCCAGTATGGTCAAGGCTCTGGGCTGTTTCGGAAACATCGACGTTATACCCATCCTGGCCAGGTACCTCAACGATACCGACACCCGGGTGCGGGCCAACACCATCGAGGGACTTTCTCTCATTTACGACGCCCGCATACCGGACCTCCTGCTGCCGCTTTTGGAGGACGAGGACAACCGGGTCCGGGCCAACAGCGCCATCGCCCTGTGGAAGTACGATGAGCTGAAGTTCATCGTCTGCGATACCTTTGGGAAAATGCTGGAAGACCCTTCCAAATGGATGCGGGCCAGTGCGTACTATGCCTTCGGGGAAATAGACCTGGAAGATTTTGTTCTGCAGCTCACGCAGGCTCTCGGCCGTGAGGACGATGAAGTGTGCCATTCGGTCATCGTGGCTCTCATCGGCTACGCGGAAAAACACGGTTTGACCGAGTAATCCACAAGCGCTCCAGGTGTGGCCATGGAGGGACTATCAACTTCTCCGTCATTCGTTTTCTCATAATGAGACACGATCTGTCTCATTCTAAAACAGTCCTGTCATTCTCTTGCTTCTCTTTTGTCTTTCGCCGGTTTAAGCGGCGAATCCACTTGAGGTTCAACTTATTTATTCCTCAACAAGTCAAGTGGAAAGAAAGATCAAGATACATGTTGGCACGGAATTGGCTCTATTAGGCGAGTAGAGAAAGAAGGTGCCGGCATGATCAAATACAACCCCCGGGAACGTAGGGCCATTGTTTTCCTGGTAATACTCCTGGCCGTCATACGAGCGGTAGTTTCCTGGTCGACAGCCCAGGCCTCCACTCCAGGTGAAATCGTGGGAGCAGCGATAAAGGGGAAATCCCGTGATAAAAAAATGGCGGCTTTTTCTGGAAGTGTTGAAACGGCTGAGAGTGGCCGCAACCAGGAGAAACGGACCGATGTTGAGCTGCCCCTCGATCTGAATCAGGCCACGGTTCGGGAACTCTGCAACATTCCCGGGATAGCCGAAGGATTGGCCGGGCGCATTGTAGCGTACCGGCGCCGGTACGGGCATTACGGCACGCTGGATGAACTCAAGCGGGTTCCGGGAATGGGAGACAACCGGGTGCGTCGAATGAAAAGCTCGCTGGTAATCGGTTTTTCCGGTAAAAAACGAGAAGCTGCACCGCCGCCGAGCACTGTCTCCCCTAAAGACGGACGGAGAGTAAATATCAACGAAGCCGGTTTTAACGATCTTTGCAACCTGCCGGGAATCGGGCCTGTCCTGGCCCGCGACATCATACGTCATCGAAGCCAAAACGGAAATTTTGCCTGCGTTGAAGGCCTTACCGATGTACCGGGAATCGGGCCGGTCAAGGTAATGCTCATCCGTGGTTTGGTTGTGGCTTCTAGCTCAATCTTGAACGAAAAGTGATTCTGATGATATACTGAAGTCTGTGAATAGAAAAAGAGAACGTAACTATCGCGCCCGTAGATTAGTTCCCTCATCCACCCGCTCCCGGGGAGTTGGTGCACTAACCTTCCTGGTGATCGGAGTGATGCTGGTTCTCTTTACACTGGGTATGGGGCTTATCAACAGAGTAACCGCAGAAGCCCGCTGGATACGGCGAATCATTATCTCGGAGAAATGCACCACGTATGCTGAAGCACTGGTAGAAGAGATGCTCTATCATGTTCGCCAGACCATGAACGATGAAAGTACTCCTGTCGGCCAAATGATAAAGATGGGCGCCGTAAACTACCAACAACCACTGCTTTACCCGACTATTCCCTCGCAGGGCAAGCAACCCGGTGACATTGAAGATACGCTCCTTTACAAGCACATCCTTTTAGACACAGGGGAGGAAGGAAAAAAACAGGAAGTTGACTTGAGCCCGTCAGCCGTCCAAATCGCGGCCAATATTTCGCTGGTCAAAGTTGAAAAATTTACCGCGAACATCGACTACAATCCGCAGCCGGGCACTACCCAGGACCCGGGTGAAATGAAAGCCATCATCAAGTTAAAAGCCATGGTTACCATCAATAAATTAACCAGGAAAGTCACGATTCTAAAAGACATCAAGAGGGTCAACATTGCCCCTCCTCCACCCATGGACGAATGGCTCTTATTTGTGGAGAAAGGGAGAAATACCAGCCCCAATGCGCCTAATAAAGATGTCGGCCAGATGGCCATCCCGAAAAAATTTGTAAAGGAATTAAAAATCCTCAATTCCGATCCTTTCCAGCAAGTATCAGACTCCTTGAAAAACCTGGAAGGGAAGATCAAGGAAGAAATAGCCAAACTACTCAAAAGGACCGAGAAAGAGAAAAAAGACAACTGGCGTTATAAATGGAGCAACCGTATCTACAAAGGGTATCCCTTCTGCCGCGAGAAAGCCAGCCATTATTTTCCGACATTTACGCAGTACGAGGCAGCCATGGGATTTCAACACAGTACGAAATTGAAGGGTGATAAATTATATTTTTTGCCCGGGATCGTCGTTATTAACGACCGAAAACGAATTTTATTGAATGGCTGGTACGCAAATCGCGGAATGTTGGTCAGCCGCCGTTCTTCCATCAACTGCACAAAATTCATACAATATCCCGGGTCTCTCGCCAGCCTGGTTACCCTCGGTAAAAGCAACGAAATCAGACTGGGCAACACTCCTTTCAGGCTGGGTGTTTTCAATCCTGAGGCAGATATACTGACGTCGAAACGAACCCGCCTGGAAGGGCACCTATCGGCTAAAAACTGGATTTTTGGAGAACCGAAAAGTCTCGATGTCGACAGTGAACTTTTCGAGCGTGAAAAGCCACTCTATCACGTTACCATGTCTCGGCAGATAATCCTCTGGCAGGAGGGAATGTAGTGATACGCCGCCGGGCTTTTTCCATGATTGAAGCGCTTATCGTCGTGGCTATCCTGGGCGTGGGCCTGGTGACGATATTCGGAATGATGTTATTTGGGACCACCGAGACGGTGAAGCTGGCAAACAACGCCAAGTCAATCAATATCGCCACCAGCACCATGGAACTCATCCGCAACTACCCGTACCAGGGGATTTTTGATGAGGGCCCCTTGCCGGAAGTCATTCTCGCTATGTGCAAAAATGATAACGATGTGAAGATCTACGAGGTAAAGTACCGGGTCAAGGAATTTGAAGGCGCGGCGCTTCCGGATGGAAGCAAACCGATGCTGCCGATCAAAAGGTTGAGAGTAATCGTTAGTTTGGTAGCAAGCAAAAATAACAAGAAAGAAGGCAGAGACCATAAACCAACTGTTCTTACAACGTTTATCGCAAACCAATCGTGGTTCCCTTGATCGACCTGAAAACAACGGGTGCGGGCGGGGCTTTACCGCTATTGAGCTGCTGGTAGCCATGGGAATCAGCCTGGTTATCACGGGAGTGGTGTTCCAGTTTCTCTTCGCCGGGCACAAGAGCTATGAGAAAGGATCCGAGCGCCTGGATCTCGTCCAGGCCTACAGCTCGGTTATCGAGCGCCTGAAACGCGAACTCCGGGAGGCTACCTATGACATTAGCGTCGAGGGCAAGCATAAGCTAAATTTCACCAAGTTCGAGCTGGAAGACAGTAACGTTAAAGATAAAGAGGCAACATATCTTCCCAAAATGGGGAACGGCGGATTTTACGCACTGGGTGAAAAGATAACCTATCAGATTAAACCGTCGACCAGGTACAAAGGAAAAAAACGGATGGTTCGATACGTCGACAATAATGATGGCATGATCGATACCATCTGTCCCCAGTTGGAAGATGGCAGTTTCCTACTGAAACACATCCCCGTTTTCAAGAGGCCCCTGGGAACGATGATCAAGAAAAAGAAAAAGCTGGCCGTCGTCAAGATTCCCTCGATACGGGTGATACTCAAGTTGAAGATTGGCCAGAAGGATACCGTCATTCGCACGGTGATCGTCCCCCGTTACGTTTCTAACTGGGCCAAGGACCCGAGCTGGGTCGCCAACCACCGGGGGCAGGTATTAAAGCTAAATTATTGACGGCCGCGGAGTAGTGCCCCGGCTATGAAAGGTGTATGGGACGCGTGAAAAAAGCAGCCGCGCTGGTTATGGCAATGGCTTTTCTGCTGATCGTGGGAAACAGCTGTTCTCTGCGTGCCGCCGCCGGGGAACCGGTGACCATTACCTATGCCGTCATCTATCCCAACCGCCATGATCTTTCCCTGGTTCGGAATTTCAACCAGGAGAACGACGACATTCATGTCAACACGATCGTGGTGGACGCCGTCAAAACCGGTGACATATTCGACAACTACCTCCATTTCCTGAAAAAAGACCCTAGCACCGTTGATGTCTTCCTGGTGGACATCATCCGTCCGGTGGAGTACGCGCTTTTGGATCTGGCCCGTCCTCTGGACAGTTTCATCCCTCCCTCCGTGCGAACCGAGTTCCCCCTGGAACTGATGAAAGCATGCACCTTCAAAGATGAGCTGTTCGCCGTCCCCTACTTCGTGCATTCGGGCCTTCTTTATTACCGCAAGGATCTGTTGAACCTGGAAGATCTCGATGTCCCTTCCACCTGGGATGAACTGGTGAACCAGGCCGGACTCCTCTCGAAGAAGTACGGGATGGAGGGATATGTTTTTGAAGTGGCCAAGTATGAAGGCCTCATATGCACTGTGCTCGAGTTCATGTGGAGTTTCGGCGGGGGGATCGAGCTCAGGAAAAACGGGACGCTTAAGATCGACACTCCCGAGAACACGCAGGCCCTCGAATACATGTTGAAAGTTATCTACGATTCGGGTGTGGTCTCCGACCCGAATATTCTGCTCACGGCTACCGAACAGCAGGTCGAGGAACAGTTTATCTCCGGTAACGCCGTTTTTGCTCGTCACTGGCCGCCCCTGTTCAAAAGCTGCCAGCATTACCAGAGTGCGGTCAAGGACAGGATCGGGGTTACTACCATGCCCTCCGGTCCCGCGGGAGAATCACGGGGCACGCTGGGAGGCTGGGCCCTGGCCATCAACCGGTACTCGAAACATCCGGAAGAAGCCTGGCGGTTCATCGAATACCTGGTAAGCGACCGGGTGCAGCGGGCCAGGTTCCTGGCTCATGGCGACCCGCCGGCCCGCCGGGCCGATGATTTTGAAGTCGAGCTTTTCGCCGAGGATTTCAACCTCTCCATGATACGGTACCTGATGGATGATATCGGGTCCCGGCCCGCAGTACCGTTCTACCGGGTCATTTCCCTCATTTTTCAAACCTATCTGTATGACGCCGTCACCAGGAAAATGGATCCCGAGGACGCACTGCGTAATATGGAACTCGAAGTTAATGAATTTCTCCGCAATATCAGGGTGGATGTTGATATACGGGAAGTTATGGACCTGGTCAGAAAGAATCCGGATGAAAAGGATATGTTCAGCTACCACCAGGAATACCTGAACGCCTATTCGGATTTCCTCAAAGCCACCGTTTCCTATAACGACATCCAGATGGAGCTATTTCGTTTCCTAGTGGAAAAGAAGAAATACGATACCTTCAACACATGCCGGGAAATTCTCGACCGTCGCTTGGAAGAGAATATGCTCACTGTCGCTCTGGATAGGCGTGTAACCAATCTTGACCCCCATCGCGCCCGGGAAGACCGGGAGTTTGTTCCCCTGCTACAGTTGTATGAAAGATTGTGCCGTCTTAACGACGAGCGTCAGGTGGAGCCGCTCCTGGCAGAAAGTTGGAGCCATGACGATAATTTCACCAGCTGGGTGTTCACGTTGCGAGAGGGAGTTACCTTCCATGACGGGGCTGAACTGAACGCCGAAGTGGTGAAAGAGAACCTATACCGTCTCATCGGAATCTTGCAATCGGAACGGGAAGAATCAATTGACTTCAATGAATTTTATCTGCCAATCGACAATGTTTCCGTTCTTGATTCCCGGCGTGTAGAGATTACCACTACTCATCCGACACCATCTCTTCCGTACCTCTTGACCCATCCCGCCGCCCTCATGATCAGTCCGAAGAACTTGAATAACTGGGACGAGGGAGGTGAGGACGATCAGTTGTCCGGCGCCCCGGGCAGTCTCGGCGTGCCGGCTGGTACCGGCCCGTTTTCCTTTGTTACTCTGAACGAGGAAGGAGTGCTGACACTTAAACGGTCCGAAGATTATCGAGGGCAGAAACCGGATATCGGCTTCCTCCGGTTCATCTCCATTTCCGACCCCATGTCGAGGATGCTGCACCTGAAACACGGGAACGTGGATATCATCTTCCCGGTGACTAACAAGATGGTCCAGCTTTTGGAGGAAAATGAGGATCTGTTTCTGGTAAACTCGGGTCCGACAAAAGTTGTTTACCTGATGACTCGTTCTGATAAGACTCCTTTTGACTCTCTCGATCACCGGTCGGCTTTTGTCAGCGTGATGGACAAAAACAGCTTGGCCTCTTATGCTCTCAGGAACCGCGCCCAGCTGGCCGACACGTTTCTGCCGCCATCGCTGCCTGTTTCCCCAAAAATCACCGTGTCGGAGATCGACTTTTATAAAGCCATGCAGGTATTGGAAACCCTGGCCGCCGGGGAAGATAATGATTTCCATATCTGGGTCGAGTCCGATGACCGCCAGATGATCCAGGAACTGGCCTATGCCGTGCAGGAAAAAGTCACGTCCAGCGGCCTTAACATCGAGGTCCAGGAAGTTGACCGGCAGCGATTACAGGCTCTTTTATGGGGAGAAAGCACGGAAGTGGAACCGGACTTCGCCGTTATATCCGCCGATCCGTACGTGACCGACACCGGCTATTTTTTAAAGAAGTTTTTTTCCTCCGGCGAGAGCCCATGGTTATCCCGGTTAGGCGAAGAGCAGGAAAAAAAATTGGCCGGCATGGCGGATGAACCTGATATCAATGTCCGGAACCGTGTTTACGACGAAGTGCAGGCGGCGTTGATCGAACGGCTCACGATTATTCCCCTCGCTAACCTGCACCGGACCTATGGCAAACGGAAAGAAGTCAAGGGAGAAATAATTCTGCCCAACGGCCTCCTCTCTCTTGGGCGGGTCAGCATCAAACGGCGTTTGAGATAAAATAAAATATAGTACCTTTCCTGTAACATCTCCTACCCCCCGTCACTATACGTATTGTGGAGATGGTAAAAATGTCGATTAAGAAGCAGTTGTATTGCGATTCAGCTGATTCTCTCATTCAAAGTAAGCTTGATGGTAAGCTCTCTAAAGTCGAGAGCGGCAAACTCGCGGAACATCTCGAAAGCTGCCCGGAGTGCGAGCGTTTGAGCGCAGGCTACAGCCGGCTCTTTACCGCGGCCTCCGTGCTTCCTCAAAGACGTGTACCGGCCGATTTCACCTACCGGGTGCTAAGCCGGTTGATGGAAGAGGAAAAGCGACGGGAGCGTTCATTCCTGGAACGGCTCTTCCAACCCGAGTTCGGCTGGTCCTCCGGATGGGTGATGCCGGCTGCAGCGGCGGCCGTAGTGGTCCTTCTCATGGCGGTAACGGTCAATCTTCACGGTCAATTCGATACCGGGCAGATGATGACGGCGCTTATCGTTCCCGATCAGGGCAGCCTGGTGAAAGTAGACAGCGGCGGCAGGCCCGCCACGGTCTCGGAGGGGATCGCCGTGAACCTGAATGACTTGCTTTCCGTAGAGACCGGTTTCGGTTCCAAAGCGGAGGTCACGTTCCAAAGCGGCACCGCTTTTGAGGTGGGATCCGGCTCTGCCTGCTCCTTCCGGGACGGCCAGGCGACTCTTTCCAGAGGCACGTTTGTGGCGAGAATCATCGATAAGCTTACAACACAGATGATAGAAACTCCGGGTGCGCTCCTGGAGCTTATTGATAGCCGGATCGCACTTAAAGTACTGCCCGGAGAACTTACCCGGGTAGGCGTATTTTCCGGCCAGATCATTGTCCACCCCATCCAGGGAAAATCATTTGCGCTCAAAGAAGGCCAGCAGTTCATGGTTTCTCCCGGAGGAAGGGTCCTGGCTTTGGGTAACGCATCCAACAACTGGGTAGATGATATAGAAAGCGATTTGTTGTAATACTCTTTAAGGAGGTAACGTAGATGAGAAAAAGTATTTGTTTGATGGTATGTGCATTTGTTATTTCACTGTTCTGCACAGCTCCACTCATGGCTGGCGGCATCACCGATCAGTTGGGCAATTTAGGTGAGAACAGTAAAAATTTCGGTGACAAGATTGCCGACGGGGCCAAGGATCTCGATGAGATCCTGCAGAACGGCAAGACTATCGTTGACGAGATCAACAAGATCGGCGACATTGTCGATCCGAAGATGAACCCGTACTATGTTCAGTTGAAGCTTCGGGAAGTCAACATGGCTCTGGAGCATTACCGGCTGGCCAAGAAACGTTACGAGGATACCCACTGGGTCAGGGTTTTCGCCAGGAGAAGCCGGAAAAAAGATATGGAACGCTCTCTTGACGAGTACATGTCCAGGGTTCTTAAACTTTCCCAGGCCAAGTACGAGTTCGCCTACGACGTTTATAAAAACACTTCGGGTTTCATGAGTTGGCGGCTGCCGGCCCGGAAACAGAAATATATCGACTCGCTCCGTGAGTACTCGGAACTGCAGATCGACTGGGCCGCCTACAAGGTGAAGAAAGCCCGGCAGGAGTATGAAGACACACCGGTTATCTTTTTCTTGAGCCGTATGGCGCGGAAAAAAGCCCTGGAACGGGCCAAGGATGAATACGAGCAGACGATAGCTTTTGTCGAGACCATGTGGCTGGACGCCGGCATGATAGATGGCGGCAGCATCTTTGATCTTCAGGTAATTCTCCCCGGTGAAGCAATTCCCGCTGGCGAATCTGTGGACGGAGAAAAGATAGAACGCAATCCGGATTCCGATATGTAAATTAGCAATATTCGCAACGAATAACAACAGGAGGCGTTATCTGCGCCTCCTGTTTTGTTTGTCCTGAAATTAGGTGGAATGTGAAAGTGTCTCGAATTGATCGAGTAATGTGTTTCAATTTGAGACAGTACTATCAGCCTGCCAGCTAATTCGTTTGTTCCGGAATGTCATTTGTCGGCTTATCCGGTGTATCCACCTTGTTTTTCACGCTGATATTCAAGGCGGAGGACGGTTTTGGCATCGATTGTGCTTGTAATAATCCGTGAGGTGAATCACGTGATGGCACGCCCCGCGGGAAAGATTTTAATACCCTTATTACTCGGTGTGGCACTGGGGTTTTTGTTGAAGCCGCAAAACATCTTTCTGTGGCAGGTCTGCCTGGGGACATTGTTTTGCCTCATCCTGCCGCTTGAATGGTTCAAGAGACATGGTCTGGCTTCTCTGACAATTCTCGCCGTGATGATAACTCTGGGCTTTATTCTGGCGGGAACCAGCCTCCATCTCAGGCAGAATAATACAATTCAGAGTCATAAAAAACCAAGTATTGTCGCCAAACAGGTCGGCTACATCTGGGAAAACTCGACAGCTGCTCTCTTTAAAGGAATTCTCGGTGGAGAAACCCGGGATATGAAAACTTCCGACAAACGTTTATTTCGTCGCTCCGGTCTGGCGCACCTTCTGGCGGTGTCTGGGATTCACGTGGGAATCGTCACCAGGTTGATTTTGCTGCTTTTCAGTGGCACAGGCGGCGTATCGCGGTTTTCTTATATGGCGGTATTTATGTTTCTGCCGGTTTACATCATTCTTCTTGGGTGGAAGGTTTCTGTTGTCCGGGCGGTTATCATGGGTATGCTGTCTGCCGGTGGTGCGGTAGCCGGTAATCGAGGAGAGCGAATAAATTCATTCTTCGTGGCCGCGCTGGCAGTACTGATTGTCGATCCTGCCTCCTTGCTCTCGGCGGCGTTTCAACTGTCATTTGCAGCCACCTTCGGTATTATCTCTACCTTTTCAGGTGAGACCTTCAAGTCATGTTCCGTTCGGGAAAAATTTATTCACGCGTTTATTGACACATTTCGGGTTAGTGTCGTGGCTCAGCTATGGGTGTTTCCCCTGGTTGCCTGGCATTTCAAATCTGTTTCCCTGATTTCCCCGGTGTCAAATGTTCTGGCTTTCCCTCTGGTATTCTTCCTGGTTCCCGCCGGATATGTGTGTGTTCTGGTCTCCTTTTTCTCGCCGGTTATGGCGGTCTTGATAGGGCGGACGCTGATATGGCCCGCATCATATTTATTGAAGTTGATCTCGTTGCTCGGTGGTTTTTCTTTTTCAATAGTTTCCATGCCTGAGTTTAACATGTTCTGGATGTACACCGGTTATTTGTTGCTCTTCGGCACGATGACCCGTAAAAATATAATACGCAGAGTTTGCAGCTGGATGGGAATTATTTATTTCGGATGTGCTCTTTTCCTAGCATAACAAGATATTTTTACGTATTTTTTCAAAAAATCGTCAATTTTTTTTATTACACTTGCTTTTCACCAATCAGATGAGTATAATGCCCTCCTGAACGCATGGTAGTAGAGCTAACTATGGGCGAATATATTACAATGATGAAGGGAGGTTTTGAGCTATGAACGAGGATTTTGAAAAAGCGGTTATCGAAGAGATCCAGAAATACAAGTGGATCGAGAGCGAGAATCTCGGCTACGATATCGGCTTTGAGCGCGCGGCGCATGAATGGGCGGAGAAGTATGGCACGGCCTTTGAGAAATACTTCAAGAGCGTAATTGAAGAAAAGGCTGCTCCTGCGGCCAAAAAGAAAGCCAAAAAGAAAGCCAAAAAGAAAGCCAAGAAGCCCGCCGCCAAGAAGCCCGCCGCCAAAAAAGCTGCCGCCAAGAAGCCCGCCGCCAAAAAGACAACTAAAGCAAAAGCCAAGAAGTAATGAAGTGCTACAATGAGTGTGGCTTCAGCGCACTAAAAGTGAGGAGACGGGTAACGTTGCCTCACTTTTTTAATAGGCACTTTCAAAGGGAGAGGGCAATTGGATGACAAGTTTCATCTAATACCTCTCCCTTTTTGTTTTCAAAAGCTTCATATTGCTGTTGAATGGGCACCCGCAGCATGTCGCTTCATTCCTGGTCAGACAGGTTTTAATAACACTGCCCCGGGGACTCATCGTCTTAACGATCCTGACTGTTTTATTTAACCGTTCGCATTGATGTGACTTCATAGATGTAGAATAGCACTTCCAGAACGTACAGAACAACATTTGTTGCGACCTTCTCCGCTTTGTGCTACAATTTTGTAAGTTTTTTATATGACAATTCAACGAAATATATAACGTTAGAGCATCGGATTTAGGGGGAGAAAATCATGAGTGAATTTATCGAAAAGTGGGTATCTGAGCTTTTAAGTACCGACGATGAAGTCAGGAAAAAAGCCGCTAGCGAACTGGCCAATGCAGATCTGACACTGCTTTCACCCGAGAAGGTTCGCACGCTCAACACCAATCTGGTTTCTGTTTCCGGAGATCAGAATCTCACCATTCGTTACTTTGCCCGGAAGTTAAAAAAGAGGATGAGTGAAATGGATATACTGCTCAGTGAAACCGAGACTGTTCCGGCTGAAGCAGAAACTGTTACTGAACCTCAAGCGGAAAAAGCCGAGTCTCTTGAATCTGCACCGGCCGCTTCTCCAGTTCTCGCGCCCCCGGCGCCGGAAGTTGAACCGGTGGTTACTGAACCAGAACCAGCAAAGAGGCCTGAAAAAGTCTGTGCCGCCTGCGGGTCCTCAATGCCGGAAATCTTTGCGTTTTGCGGTAGATGCGGCGCCAGCATGGAGTCGGAACCGGTAGAGGAGATATCACCGCCGGTGAAAAAGGTGAAAACGGAAACAGACCCGGTTGCCCCGGTCATAGCGGCGACCACGTCTGCTCCGAAACAGAATCTGTTTGTTAAAATACTTACAGTCCTGCTGGTGCTGGCTTTCAACGCGTTCTTTGTGGAAGCGTTCAGAGTGCGGTTTATGGATTTTAAAGAAGCTTCGGCGACCGCTGCGGACGGATTTATATTTGGATTGTCGCTTGGGGATGTTATCAGTGTTTTTACTGACGACCGTATCGTCCAGATACTGGCTGGAGTACTGGTGCTCGAACTGATCATCGTCACGCTTTTCAGAAAGACCTGTACCGCTAACGGACTCTTCAAACTGGCGGCGCTTTCTTATCTGGGAATTTCCTGGTTATCCTTGATAATCCCCGGTCCTACAGGACATATTGGTATTTGCGCATTCCGCCAGGGTGCCGACACATGGTCGTATGCGGGACTGCTGGTAATCGCTTTTTTCACTCTTGTCTTCGTCTGGAGAAAGGGGAAGAAAAAAGCTTTTATCAAGCTGATTTTAACCGGTCTCGGCATTTACAGCATAGTACCGGTAATCATTGCTTTGGTCCGCAAGACCCCATTCACCATGGATATCTACAGCCTTGACGCTGCCTTCCTAAAAGGATGGCTACCAATTGACTATCTGAAGCCGCTCTACCTCGGAATTAATGTTATCCTCCCCCTGGTTTTTCTCTACAGTCTTTGTGTTTTGGCGGCGGCGCCTTTTAGGTCCGGCGGCAAGGCTTTTCTTGGAGCTGTGTTGAGTGTTCTTCTTATCGGTGTCCCCTTGGCAGCAGGGCAGCATCTCTACGCTCGCTCACCCGGATGGAGTGGATACACGATTCACGGTCTTATTGAGCAGTATTCGAGTCTTAACCTTCCCGGCCGCGGATTTCTCATCGACACATCAGAGGCGCGCTCTGAAGAGTCCGCTCAGGCAGAAGAGCAGGAGCAGGTCGTGATTGAAGATCTCACCGACAAAACCGATGAGTTCGGGTACGATGACCTGGACGCTGAAAGCCCGGGAGAGATCATCAACTTTGAAAACAGGGCACAGCTGGCGATAGAAAAAATAGTCCTCGAAGAGACCGGGCAATTGAGAGAGGCCTCTCCGGAGCGTACGCAAGAGATTACAAAAGAGCTGGAGAAAACGGTCCTGGACAAGCTGTCTCAAGATCTTGGACGAGCGTTGTCCGACGATCAAGAACGCTTTGTTCTTGATGAGTTGAAGAGTGCCATTGAAAATATCAAGTTTCTCGAACCGGAAGTAGAACTGGAATCGGCACCGGAAATAGGAATTACCGAAGAACTCAACGAAAATCCCTAGCAGGAGTGCTTGTGAAATATGAGGACTCCTAGCCCGATCGTGGATCGGCCAACCGTGACAGGGCGTCGGCGGCGGCGGTGGCCAGAAGCGTTAACAACGCCGTCATGGTAACTCCACCCATGATGAGCGCGAAATCACGTTCCCACACTGCCCGGTATGTAAGAAAACCGATACCGGGCCAGGCAAAGACAATCTCCACTATAAAACTCGCTCCCAGCAGGGCGGGAACCATCAAGAACGCCACAGTAAGAATTGGCGGCAGCGCATTTTTCAGGCAGTGCTTGAAATAAATGGACCACGGTGAAATACCGCGGGCCTTGGCGGCCAAAATCCACTCCTTGTTTTTTACCTCCAGGATGGCGGCTTTCGTAAAGCGGAGCAGGTGCACAGCGGCGAAAACTGTCAGTGTAATGACCGGTAACACAGCGTGTCTCAAACGGTCGAGACAGTAGGCCAAGAGAGGTGAATGTTCTGGAATGAGCGGATCTCTGATTCCTGATATGGGAAGCTCCAGCCTGGTCCCGAATAGGTTTTCGGTCCAGTCTGGCAACTGAATGGAAAAAACCAGTATCAACACCAGAGCCAAAAAATAGCTGGGAGTTGAATAGAGGAGGAAGCTGATCCAGGACATGACCCGTTCAACCGGACTTCCATGTTTCCAGGCTGACAGAATTCCCAGGGGAATCCCGATAACGAAGGCGAAGACGATACCGGAAAGATTGAGTATGATCGTGGCCGGAAACCGTTCAAGGAGTCTCTCCAGAACCGGTCTGCCGTCTCGTGAGGAAATTCCCCAATTCAGTGTCATCACGCCGGTCAGCCATCTGAAATAGCGATTGGCAAGCGGGACGCTGCGGTCCAGGTATTCAGGCATACTTTTGCTGAAGACTGCTGCGTCTAAATCACGCGCGGGATGCAGGTTGAGAAGCCCAAAGGTGACTGAAGTAACTCCCAGCAGCGTAAGCGCGAGAATGGCAGTCTGTTTCAGGGTCTTCAGTGCCAGTACTTTCATGAGCGGTATTTTACACACTGCCGATCAAACTTGCAACGGTAAATAAATGAACATTGCAAATCGTCTTAATCACTGATATAATCAGTCTTTGATGGAAAAACCACTCCGTTTTCTTACTATTGATGATGAGCCTGCTATATTGAAACTGGTCTCCGAACTCCTGAAACAGGAGTTTCCGGAGGCTGAAATTGTTACAGCAGGTGATGCTGAAACCCTGGCCAAGCACCTTGAAGCCGGCGGGTTTGACCTGGCAATAACCGACTACCAACTCAGGTGGACCAACGGCCTCGAGGTCCTGGCAGAGGTCAAGAAACGCTATCCGAAGTGTCCCGTCATCATGTTTACCGGCAGTGGCAGCGAAGAGCTGGCGGTAGAGGCCATGAAATCGGGGCTTGAGGACTATATTATCAAGACGCCGAAACATATAAAACGTCTGACGGTATCCGCTAAATCAGCCCTGGAACGAGTGAAAAAAGAGGTTGAGTTTGCAGACATTAGAAAATCCAGAGAATTCCTGGATGATATTTTAAACGTTATCGACAATCCCGTCTTTGTCAAGGATGAGCAATTACGTTACTTCCTGGCCAACGACGCTACCTGCAAACTCGCCGGAGTACCGCGGGAAGATATTCTCGGGAAAACCGATTTCAATTTTCTTCCTAAAAAAATCGCGGAGAAATTACGGGAAGTGGACAAAGAGGTCTTTAAAACCGGCCGTACCATGCTCGTAGAGGAACACCTCGATGTAGGTAAAGGACTGCTGACGTTTACCAGTCACAAGTCTCGTTTCACCGATCCTGCCACCGGCCGAAAATACCTGGTCGGTGTCGCCCACGACATCACCGAGCGCCTGAAAAACGAGCAGGCGCTTAAAGAGAGCGAAAGCCGGTATCGCACGTTGATCGAAAGCGCCGAAGACCATATCTTTCAGATCAATGATTCCATGGTTATTTTGTCCATGAACTCTTCGGCCGCCCGGGCGTTGGGAGACAAACGGAGCAAGCTCGTCGGGTTAAAAGTTAAAGATATTTTTCCACCGCCAGTTGCCGCGCAATTTGAAATGAGTTTACGGGAAGTTTTCAGCACCGCCAAGGGGCTGGTAAGGGAAAGCACGATGATCGTCGGCGAGAGGCAGCGTTGGATCAATACCAGGCTCAGCCCTATTACCGACGATAAAGACCGGGTCGTTTCGGTGCTCGGCGTTACCCGTGATATCACCGACCGCAAGCAGGCGGAAGATGCGCTACGGGAGAGCGAGATACACTATCGCGTCCTGTTTGAGGATTCCCCGATTTCGCTCTGGGAACAAGATTTCTCGGAGGTTAAACGCTATATCGACCGCCTCAGAGAATCGGGGACGGAAGATATCAGAGCCTATTTTGACAATCACCCGGAGGCGGTGACAAAATGTGCCTCTCTGGTGAAATTGTTGAACGTCAACAAAACGACGCTAGAGATATACGGAGCCACGTCGATTGAGGATTTTCGCGATGGTTTGAACACGCTTTTTACAAATAAGTCGCTGGCGGTCTTCAAAGAAGAGTTGCTGTTTTTTTTCACCGGAGGCACCATGTTCGAGGATGAAACCGAAAGTATCACCTTGCGCGGAGAGAAACGTCATACCCTGATCAGGGCCTGCGTGGCACCTGGATACGAAAAGACGTTGAAAAAGGTATTAGTCTCTGTCGTGGACATCACCGAGCGCAAGCGGGTGGAATCGACTATGCTGCTTCTCAGTTCCATCACCAAGCAGACCAAGGACGCGATTATCGTAACGGATGAAGCGTTTAAGGTTACCTATATGAATGAAGCTGCGGAAGAGTTATACGGATATACTCTTGATGATCTCAAGGGAAAAATCCCGGTCATTCTAAAAGTCGAACCCATAGCTGAAGCGATAGAAAAAGATATCAAGAAAACCATTTCTTCGGGAAAGGTCTGGACCGGTTCCCATCGCCACCGGAGGAAAGACGGAAGCACATTCATCTGCGAGTTCCAAATATCTCCGTTGTTAGACATTCAAGAAAGAATCTACTCGTACGTATCAGTCCAGCGGAATATAACCGACCGGCTGCGCCTTGAAGCAGAGTTGCTTAATATCAGCGCCAGGGAGCAGCGGAGAATCGGCCAGGACTTGCACGACGGGCTCGGCCAGCAGCTCACCGGTATAGCATACATGATAAAAGCCATGGAGCAAAAGTTGGTTTCAGCCGGATTGCCGGAGGCGGCGGAGGCGGCCGAACTGGCCGAATTAATCAAGGAAACAGTCGCGCGTACCCGCATACTCTCCCAGGGCTTGTGCCCGGTGGAAATGGATGATCAAGGCCTGGTATCAAGTCTGGAAAAACTGGTTGGACAGACCGTAACGATGCACGATATTTCCTGCCGGTTTATCTGTCTTAATGACATTCGCATTACCAACCCGGACAAAGCCACCCATCTTTTCCGGATAGCCCAAGAAGCGATAACCAACGCCGTCAAACATGCCCGGCCAAAGACTATCAATGTCCGCTTGGAGTTGAATAAGGATAATGTTATCATGACTATAGAAGATGACGGTTTGGGAATTCCCGACTCTTATTCTGAATCCGAAGGCATGGGAATACGGATTATGCGCTACCGGGCAAACAGCATCGGGGCGACCTTCGCTATTCGCGAGTCCGGAGGGACTGAAATATCATGCAGCCTGCCGATGGAAAAGCTCGCGGGGCAGGGTAGTGACTACGGAGAAAGCAGCTGGGAATGATCGCCGGCAAAAAGGAGGTTTGACTTATTGTGCTCAGTACAGAACCTCGCCAGAGAAAGGTGATCGTGGTTGACGATCACCCGCTTGTTTGCCAGGGTTTGATCCAGTTAATCAACCAGGAGAGTGATCTGGTTGTGAGCTGTGAGGCTCGGGATGCGCACTCGGCCTTGTTCTTAATCAGTAAATCCTGTCCCGACATCGCAATTGTTGATATATCCCTCAAAGACATCAGTGGTCTCGAGCTGACCAGGATTATCAAGGAGCGGTTTCCTTCCGCTAAAGTGCTGATTCTTTCAATGCATGATGAGATTCTGTATGCGGAACGAGCTCTCAAAGCGGGTGCCGGCGGTTATATCATGAAGGAGGAGCCGCCGGAAAAAGTGCTGGAAGCCATTCGCCTGGTCCTCGCAGGAGACGTTTATGTCAGTAACTCTATCTCAAATCGCTTGCTACACAAAGCAGTTCATGGTGGAGCTAAGAAACATGGTAACTTTGTTGCTAAGCTCAGCGACCGTGAGCTGGAGGTGTTTCAACTGATCGGCCTGGGACTGGGAACACGAGAGATTGCCAACAAGCTCTTTCTCAGCGTAAAAACAGTTGAAACGTATCAGGCAAACATCAAGCAAAAACTTCATTTCAAAACCGGCCGTGAACTGATGCGATACGCGGTCATTTGGCTTCAAAATCAGGAAAAATAGCGGAGATAATTGGTTGTTAGCGAACAGACGTACTGTTTTTTTGATACTGCTACTGTGGTGGAACTGTTGCACATTGCCTCAATCGGCCCTGAGTGTTTCATCAAAGCCAATAGCAACCGGGACTATACAGCTCGGTTTGAAAGTAAGTAAGCCGGGTTTTGTCGAAGAGCCGGTGGTGACAGTCATTCTACGAGCCCGGCATACCGGTTTTAGAGGCCGGGTCACCGCCTCTGTTCCGGATGGTTTGTTTGCTCGGGTTCCGGATGCTCTGCAGCCGGATAAAGACCGCCTGGTGGCCAACGCCAGGGTAACGGTTACCTCCTCAGATCTTCCCAAATACATGGGAATCGAGACCGTGACCGGGAACGATGGTTTTTTCGAGCTGCCGCTGACTGGCGGCGAGGAGCACACTTTCAAACAAGTTGATTTCACGCTGTCTCTCGATACCTCCTATTTTGTCCGTCTCCAGGAAGGCGTTGACAAGCTGTCTTCAGCGAGTGGACGGCCTCTAGTAGATCTCGGCACTCTCCTTCGGGCCTCGCTTCAAAAACTCTACTCCGGAAAAATAGAAGACGGAGAAGCTGTTTTGAGGACGTTTAAATATCATGTGTCGATACTGAATCACCTGGCTGCCTTCAATGAAAAACTTGGACATGACGCAGATCGCCTGGCGGTGCTTCTCCAGCCGATTGCGGCGCAGTTTGATGCCTGGTGGCGCACGATTAATGCCGTCGATGTCAGTCTGGCAAAAGAAATCTCTTTTCCCGGGACATCGATTACCCGGACAAGTGGACAGTATCAAATGGATACTCATCGGTTGGCCACAGCATGTCTTATCAGCAGTTGGGAACTTCTGGAGGTTGAGTCATCTCTGGCTGGAGAACCGGCTGGCAATGAATACGAAATTTGCCGGGTCTGGGACCTCCTCCTGTCCTGCCTGCTTATCTCCGTTAAAACCCACGACAGCCCCGATCAGTTTGCCGCTCTCATAAAGCAAACCTTAATTGGTGATTATCACCGGAGAATCGAAACGGCCATGCGTCTCCAGGAACAGGTCTTCACTGCTTTTCGCATTACCGATGAAAACTCGCTTAACCTGGAGGAAAAGGTCAAAACGCTGGCTCAACCGTTGGGGTACAACAATAACTCCTCACGTTCCGGTATGCTCAACCATCTCACAACATTTGAGGCTGGTGAAGAAGATCTGGTGAAGTGGTGGACCGAGCGAATCATTCCCAACACGGCTCTCAGGCTCTCTGACGCCATCAATGATATATCACGCAACCTGACCGCACCGGAACTGTTTCTCCAGGGTACTGAGAAAATTGACCGGTCGTTCAACACTCTGGCGAAAGAGGAGCATAAAGCCCTGGAAGTTTTTCTCGACAGGGAAAAAATTCGTTTTATCGAATTGAGCTTTTCAATTGAAAGAATGGTTTCCCGGTTAAGAAACGCTGAAGCTGATATACTGCTGGCGGATTTCGTCCGCGCCCTGGATAAATGGCTGAAAGAGTCTGTTTTTCATTCTCATCTGGTACGGACCATGCATTGGTCGGGTCAGTTGGGTGGATCTCGAACTTCCCGAAATCTTTTATTAACCCGGGCACGCCTTAATGTTTGTTTCGCCAGGATTATCAAAGTGTTCAGAGACAATAAAGATGAAGTTCTCCCGGGCGGGGCGGCCGACACGCTCTTCACGGAACTGAAAGATCTTCTCGCCGTCTATGAAACCACGCTGGTCACCTTACGGGAGAACGTTTGCGCATTACCGTATCCGGATGAGGCCAGACCCATTTTGTACCGGTTGAATATCGATCCATCTGCTCAAGCGCCGGGAACGGTCAAGGTAAAGGCTGAGATAGTTAATGTGGGGAAGAATGCTCTTACCCAGCTATCGTTACTGGCAGAGGATGAGGAACAAAAAACCTGGGATTATTTGTGGACAGCACCGGAGGAAGAGCTGTCCTTCCTCGAGATTGGCTCAGTTAATATGGATATCCCTGTACGTTGTGACGTGGACCGACCCCGGTTTTTGATAGTCAAACCGACGCCTCCCGGCTCCACTTCGGGAAGAAGTGTCTTCATTCCGCTGCCTATTACCAGGTTGCGTCCGCCGGTGATACATACCCTGGAGTACACGCAGGCCACAGACGGAACAGGGGTGGTGAAAGTGGAGCTCTCCCGTAGTGATTCGTCTCCGGCGATGGTTGCCGTCTGGATAGACGGTATTCCCCTGGATTCGTTGGGCGATTCAGAATCTGATGAAATATTTAGATTCACCGTGTCTCCACCGCTTAGTCCCGGTTCCCGCTTCGTTCGTGCGGCCGTCTGGAATGCCCTGGGAAGCATGAGCGCGGCCGGCCTGTTCGTGTCCTTCCCGGAAACCGGGCTGACGGCAACAACCGTATCAGGGTTTCTGCTCTGCATCCTGCTGGGTGTGGGTGTTTTCTATTATTTCGGTGGATTCACTCTGCTGAGCGACTATATCAGGAAAAGAAGGCTGAAAGCTCAACTCCTGGAACTGAAGGGGCTTTATCACGAAGAACTTATTGATCTCGGCAGACGTTTGCTGGCCTATTCCCCCATCGAAAATCTCCCGCCGCGTCTTCGGGAAATCCACAATGATTTGGAACGAGTTGTTCATGACCGGAGTGAGATTTCCCAAGAAATTGACGTTGTTTTGAAGGAAGAAGCGGTAGTAGACGAGCTATCGGGAACCTGGGAAAAAGTCAAAACCATGGTTTCTCACCTGAAAAACCTGAAAGACGAACTGGCCAGGCTGGATGAAACTCTCACGAATGCCTACCTGCTTGCCGGCCGCGCGATCATAGAAGAGGAATGGGCGAAAAATATCGATTTTGGCCTGACGGAAAAGCTCTCCAAACTTACGGGAGACATGGAGCAAGTGAAGCGGTCGCTGTGGCTGCATGGCGATCAAAGAGCTCAGAGACTCGAAGCCGATCACGAAACGTCTTCTCTTTGATCCGGGCTTTTGATAGCCGCTATTTATGTGAAAATACTTAGAGAATATGTAATATTGGCAGAAAAACGAAGGAATAGTTAGTTATATTCCTATAAACCCCTGAAAATGAAGTTGCTTCCCTCTATTTGATCAGGTATCTTGTTAGCACTCGACTAAAACGAGTGCTAACAACAAATAAATAATTGGAAGGGAGGAATGTATCATGGATTTGAGACCTCTTGGAGACAAGGTAGTACTCAAGCCAAAGGCTGAGGAAGAAATCACAAAGGGAGGAATCGTCCTGCCCGGCACCGCCAACAAAGAGCGGCCGCAGGAAGGCGAGGTTATCTCTGTTGGTAAGGGCCGTATCCTGGATAACGGGGAGCGGGTCGAGATGGAGATCAAAGCAAAAGACATCGTAATCTTCTCCAAATACTCCGGCACGGAGTTCACGATCAATGATGAAGAGTATCTGATTCTCAGTGAGAAGGATATTCTTGCCATTATCGAAAGCAGCTAGATAGTAATTATTGACAGGAAGGAGTGAAAGATATGCCAAAATTGATTAAGTTTCGTGAGGATGCCAGACATTCTCTCGAAAGAGGCATCAATGTCCTGGCCGACGCGGTGAAGGTAACCCTCGGACCCAAGGGATGTTATGTCATCCTTGATAAAAGCTTCGGATCCCCAACCATCACTAACGATGGTGTCACTATCGCCAAGGAGATAGACCTGGAGGATAAATTCGAGAATATGGGCGCCCAGCTCATGAAAGAGGTTGCCACCAAGACACAGGACGTGGCCGGTGACGGTACCACTACCGCTACCATTCTGGCCCAGGCGATGATCCGCGAAGGGATCAAAAACGCCATCGCCGGGGTAAGCCCGGTGAGTATGAAGCGGGGTATAGAGAAAGCCACCACCGAGGTAGTTGCCGAGATCAAGAAAGCCAGCGTTCCCATCGAAACCAAGGAAAAAATAACCCAGGTGGCCGCTATATCCGCCCGGGACACCCTGATTGGCGAACTCATTGCCGACGCCATGGACAAAGTCGGTAAAGATGGAGTCATCACCGTGGAAGAGGCGCAAGGAATCGATACTACCCTCGACGTCGTGGAGGGTATGCAGTTCGACAAGGGGTACATCTCCCCGTATTTTGTCACTGATTCCGAGCGCATGGAATGCAACCTGGAAAATCCCTATATTTTGATCATGGACGGCAAGATCAGCTCCATGAAAGATCTTCTGCCGCTTCTGGAACAACTCGTTCAGACCGGCAAACCGCTTTTGATCCTCGCCGAGGATGTCGAGGGCGAAGCCCTGGCCACACTGGTGGTCAACAAGCTGCGCGGCACGCTGCAGGCAGTGGCTGTCAAGGCTCCCGGCTTCGGCGACAGGCGGAAATCCATGCTCGAAGACATCGCCATCCTCACCGGTGGCAAGAAGATTTCGGAAGAGATCGGCTTGAAGCTCGAGAACGCCACCATCGACATGCTGGGTCAGGCCAAGAAGATCAACATCTCCAAGGAAGACACCACTATCGTTGAGGGCAAGGGTAATGAAGACGACATCAAGAACCGGATTTCCCAGATCAGGGCTGAGTATGACCGGAGCGACTCGGAGTACGACCGCGAGAAACTTCAGGAACGCTTGGCCAAACTCGTGGGCGGTGTGGCCGTCATCAAGGTTGGTGCCGCTACCGAGACCGAGATGAAGGAAAAGAAGACCCGCATCGAGGACGCCCTGGCCGCTACCCGTTCAGCGGTCGAGGAAGGTATCGTTCCCGGCGGCGGTGTTACGCTGATCAATATCTTGCCGGTTTTTAAAAACATCAAGGGTGAGAACAGCGAAGAAGAAGTCGGTATAACCATCGTCAGGAAGGCCCTGGAAGAGCCGTTGAAGCAGATTGCTTTTAACGCCGGCCTGGAGGGCTCCGTGGTAGTTGAACATGTGAAGACGCTGGAAAAAGGCCACGGTTTGAACGCGGCTACCGGCGAGTACGTCAACATGTTCAAATCCGGTATCGTGGATCCGGCCAAAGTGACCAGGTCCGCTATCCAGAACGCGGCCAGCATTGCTGCTATTCTTCTGACTACCGAGGTGCTTTTGACTGAAAAGCCCGAAGATAAGAGTGCGGCCGGTCCCGGCGCCGGGATGGGTATGCCCGGCGGTATGGGCGGTATGGGCGGTATGGGTGGTATGTACTAGTCCGTACAAAGGACAACAGGTTCCACTCGCTGTTCGAGTGGCAACTGATATGATAAACGAGGTCTCCGGGGTACGGGTCGTGCGATCCGAGCTCCGGAGACTTTGTTGTTACAACAAGTTTTTTGATCGAGGAAAGCCGATCTGAAAAGGTAGCGGCTTCCGGTTGAAGCTGTTGATAGGCCGGTAGTGCTGTGATATATTTTGAAATGATTATTTGAGGGGATTTTGTGCCATGCTGACATCCCGGAAACAGGATATATTAAAGGCGATCGTACAGGAGTACATAAAAACCGCCAGTCCTATCGGATCGCGAACTATTGCCAAATGCACGGCTTTGAACCTGAGTCCGGCCACCATCCGGAACGAGATGTCAGATCTGGAAGATGAAGGATTCTTGTGCCATCCTCACACTTCAGCCGGTCGTGTTCCTACCGTTCACGGGTACCGCTTCTTTGTGGATTACCTGATGAAAATGAAACGTCTCACGGAAGATGAACGAGGCCGATTGAAGAAAACGCTTGATGATGTCAGCCAACAACGGCGCCAGCTCAGAGACCTCTTGAAGCAGGCCAATCACCTCTTGGCCCAGATGTCGAAGTACACCAGCCTGATACTCGAACCGCGTTTCAAATCGTCCAGGATAAAGAATATCCAACTTATTTCCATCGACAGCTGCCACGTCATGGTGGTGCTGGTCATGGAGTCGGGACTGGTGGAGGATCATGTCATCACGGTCGAAGAAGTGATGAGCCAGGACAACCTTAACGAAATCTCCAACATTCTCAAGGCCAAGGTAATGGGGATGTCCATCAGTGAGATCGATCAGGCTATGGAAAAAGAGTTCAAAGATGAGTTTTCCCGTATAAAACAATACGATGTTCTCTTAATACAAAGTCTGAAGGTCCTTCGCAAAAGCCTTGCCCTCACTGTCAAAGATAATCTCCAGATAGATGGCCTGACCAATATTCTTCGACAGCCGGAGTTTAAAAACATCGACAAAATACAGCCGATAATGGAGTTTCTCGAGAAGAGAAAAGTTATCTCTCAGATCCTGGAAGAGGGGCTGGATTTTACTGGTATCCGCGTCCTCATCGGCAATGAAGGAAAACGTAATCCAGGAGTTTTAACGTTTATTACCGCTCCCTACAAGATGGGAGACCGGCCGGTGGGAACGGTGGCCCTGGTTGGTCCGACACGGATGGAATATGGACGGTCCATGGCCATGGTAAAAGAGATGGCTGATATTCTCGGGAATGTCTTGAGTGAGTATGAAGAGGAGTGACTTGTTTCTTTACCTGGTACCGTGCGCAATTTCAGGAGCATACGAATAGTTGTGAGGAATATTGGTAGATGCAGCCACGAACGAAACCGTTAATCCGGGACTACTATGCTGTCCTCGGTTTAAAACCGGATTCTTCTTCCGGTGACGTCCGTCTGGCTTATCTTCGGTTGGCCCGCCGTTTTCATCCCGACCGCAATTCCGGTGACCGGGAAGCCACCGAGCGGTTCAAAGAGATTGCCGAGGCCTACCGGGTCCTGAGTGATGATGGGTCCCGCTTGAAGTATAATTGCTTCGGGCTTAGAGAAGGGGATACGAGCGGTGACGTGGTCACCAGGGGATTTCAAAAAGACCAGCTGGGAGAGGATGTAGAGCTCGCACTGGAGATAACGCTGGCCGAGCACATGAAGGGTACCAAGCGTATGGTAGTTTACAGCCGCCGTGTCCGGTGCAACAACTGCCGGACGAGGGAAGCGGTGGCCTGTCCACTCTGTTCCGGTACCGGTAAGGTAGCGTTCAGTGATGTCGTTCAGGGAGTTTTACGGCCATGTGTGTGCTGCCATGGAACCGGAAACAAGCGAGAACCGTGTCGTACGTGTGGCAGCACCGGTTTTATCCTGGTAGCAGAGTCGTGCACGGTAGTGATTCAGCCGGGTGGCGCCGACGGAAAAATAGTAACTCTGCCGGGAATGGGACATCATGGAAGCCGGGAAGGGGCGGCTGGCACACTCAATGTCATGCTTCGGCTCACGGACCTGTCGCCTTTCTTCATAAATAACGGCGAGCTCTGGTGTGATTTACCGGTCACGTTGTCGACAGCGGTTCTCGGCGGAGAAATCGAGATACCAACTCCCTGGGGATGGAGAACGGTTAAATTGGACTCCGGGACCCAGTCAGGAACCGTATTGCACCTGAAAGGATTGGGACTGATAACGGAGTATGGTGGCGGACTGAGAAAGGCCCCGCTTCTTGTTCGGGTCATTCCGGAGATACCGGGAGGCGATACGCCGGTTTTGCGCGCCCTGTTTCGCCGCTTAAAGGAGCATGAATCAGGCTCTATCTCACCTGCCAGGAGGATATTCGGGAACCCTCTGGCACAACTCCATGAAAGGATAGCGTCCGATGTTTTACCCGGGAAATAGACTCCTGATATTCTTAAATCACCTTTATCAAAAACCTTTTTTCGCCGGATTCATCATGTTTTTCTATCTAACAGGTTTGGCTTGCCCGGCCGGGTCCATAACGTTAACTGAAATGATTCCTCGACCCGGGCAAAATAATGTTGCTCTTACCGTTGCCTTGAAAGCGTATTTTTCGGAAGCACTTCGCCCTGAAAGCGTGCATATTTTTAGTTCTTTCCTTCGTGCAAAGGACCGGAGAATTCCGGGAATGCTTTCCTATAAAGCCGCTGAGAAATGTATCAATTTTATCCCTCATCATCCACTTCAACCCGGGACTGAATATACGTTTACCCTTACCAACGAATTGACTTCGAGAAATGGTAACCCGATTAAAGGAGTCACTTCATGGCAATTTCGCACTGCGGCTGAAAAGAGCCCAAAAGCGCTTGAACCAGAACCGAATAATAAGCAGTTTGGCCTGCTATCGAGTAGTCCTGCCGACGGGGCAGTGATGTCCGCTCCGCCAAAACGGATAGTTTTAAAGTTCAACCGGAAACTATTGCCTGACAGTCTGACTCTTTTCACTGTTCGCTTGAGTGACGGCCATGATAACATTATGGGTGACATTCAGCCTGGTGCCGAAGGCCAAGAGGTCGTGTTTGTTCCGGACCAGCCGCTTGTACCGGATGTTAACTATACTATGGCAGTCGGACCGGGGGTGTTCACCCGGGACGGTGATTATCTCGACGTGGAGACTCGGATCCAATTCTCTATCAGCAAAGAGACGGCGGCCGTACCGGTACCGGAAAAGAAACCGGCCGCAATTGAGAAAACCATGACCGTGCCACAGGCTCCTCCTGAGAGCCGTCTTCCGGTTCGTTCAGGAATCGAAAGGCGGGTTTTCAGGCAGGCTGTATCTGAAAGTAAAACCGGTAGCGAACTTGAGATCCGCTCTGACCACGTGGTCAATGCGGAGCAAAGGGAACGTCTCAGGCGTATCAGAAGCTTAATCAAACAGATTAATTCAGAGGAGAAGGAAACGACGGGCGAGTAGCAGCAAAATGGGACTAATTTTAATTTTCCTGATGGTGACTCTCGTGGCGGGCGGCTTGGGTATGCTCGTGTTTTTTTCCTTTGATTCCAGGTTTAACCGCGGTAAAACGCTGGAAGAAAAAGGACTCTTTGATAATGCGTTGCAGGTCTTTTCCGAAGAAGCGAGTAGGAACCCCGGGAACTTCGAAGCCCACTGGCATATGGGCAATATTTATTATCGGAAAAAGCTTTACGATAAAGCAATGGAAGAGTATGAGGACACGCTCGCCATCTTAGGCAACAAGATGCATTCCGACGAGATTGTTCTGCACAAGGTTCTGCAGAAATTATATCATCGCAAGTTCATGTTTAACGAGTCGTTCGTGAAGCTGAAGATCATTCTCCTGTACGAACCGGAGAATGTTGAGGCGTTGTATCTCATGGGACAGTTTCTAGCAGCCGGCCGAAATTATCAGGAAGGCATCAAGATTTTTAATAATATCCTCGGGCTGGCCGGTGAGTTTCAGGAAACCCGTCTCTTCCTGGCCCTTTCACAGCTGGAGTACGGAGCTAAAGACGAAGCTATCTCGAACCTGGAAAAAGTCCTCGAACTCTCCAAAGATAACGCTTTTGTCCACCTGATACTGGGATATCTTTACAAAGACACCAATCATGAACGCTCGGTGAGAAATTTCGAGCTTTCCAGTGAGATCGGGTTCGATTTCTTTTACGAGTACAACAGCAAAATCATGTTGAGTTTCTTCTATATGGACAGAAACGAGTATGAAAAATCTATCGACATTCTCGAATCCATCGTCTCTTCAACCAAGGAGATGGATATACAGAGCGCCAGCGACGTGTTGTTTAATATTGCCTGGTGCTATTATAAGCTCGAAAAAAGGATAAAGTCGGTAGAGTACTGGGAACAGCTTATTAAAGCGAACTTCAGGTACATAGACTCCTACGCCGTCTTCAAGACCTATGATCCCCGTGAGATTGAAACCCTGGAAGACAAATGGCGGGACGCGTTCAGTAAAAGAAACTACCCGTCGGTGCAGGCTAAACTCGGCAGTTTTCAAAAGTTGAACCTGACGCTAGCCGAGAAGATGTTCGAATCATGGTATAAAGAACGCCAGGCCCAGATAGAGGAAAATCCCATCAAAAGCCTTGATGAGAAGATTAAGCATATCGACGATTTTCCCGAGCTCGGCCTGGGAGAAATACAAGCTCTCGGGAGGAAGGTAATTTCCCGTCTAGGCTATATGCTTAAAGAGGAGATACCTTCGACAGCGGGATATGATGCGCTCATAGAGCGGCGGGATGAGAAATACAAACGATTGTTTCACTTGCGGGCCTGGGGGAGAGTGGTAGGAGAAATAGCCGTGACCAATCTGCGTTCCAATATTGATGCCGTCGGCTCTACCGGCGGAGTTTTGGTTACCGCCGCCGACTATTCCGACGGTGCGGTGGAAGCCGCCGCCCGGTTCGATATAATGCTGGTGGATAAAGCTGGATTGGCCAAAGCGCTTGAGGTGCCGGCGGACATCAAGTCCAGGGAGGCAGAAGAATGAAAGCACTGATTACCGGTATTACAGGTTTTGTGGGCAGCCATCTGGCCGAGTACTTGTTGACTCAGCCGGATACCGAGGTGTATGGCATCCGTCGCTGGCGGAGCCCCATGGACAACATCAAGCATCTCGGGTCAAAAATCAAAATATTCGAGTGTGATATCCGCGATCTCTCGTCCATGCGGGCCGCTATCGAGAAGATCGAGCCGGACTGGATTTTCCACCTGGCCGCCCAGAGCTTTGTACCCACTTCGTGGCACGCTCCGGCCGAGAGCTTGACAACCAACATCATCGGTAACCTGAACGTCTTCGAGGCGTTGCGTGAGCTGGGTCTCAATCCCCGGATACAGATCGCCTGTAGCTCAGAAGAGTACGGCATGGTGTACGAGGATGAGCTGCCGATCAAGGAGACCAATCCTCTCAGACCGCTCAGCCCCTACGGAGTGAGCAAGGTGGGACAGGACCTTTTAAGTTATCAGTACCACATGAGTTACAAGCTTGACGTGGTGCGCACCCGGGCCTTCAATCACACCGGTCCGCGGCGGGGAGATGTGTTCGTTTGCTCCGATTTTGCCAAACAGATAGTGGATATCGAGAAGGGGTTGAAACCGCCTGTGATCTGTGTCGGTAACATGGATGCCATCAGGGATTTTACCGATGTCCGGGATATCGTCCAGGCGTACATCCTGGCCCTGCAGAAGGGCAAGGGAGGCGAAGTCTACAATATCTCTACCGGCAAAGGCTACCGTATCAGCGAGATCCTTGACATGCTCCTGGAGATGAGCACCGTGCTTATCGAGATCAAAACCGACCCTTTGCGACTCCGACCCTCGGATGTGCCGGTCTTGATCGGTGACTCCACCAAGTTCCGCCTGGTGACCGGGTGGGAACCGCAGTTCTCGATCGATCAGACCTTGAAAGACATACTGGAGTACTGGAGAAAAGCGTAGGTCTTCGCAACGGGTTCTTTTGAGT
>CAZQHK010000038.1:0-40981 GCA_964593455.1 uncultured bacterium | reverse complement strand
CGCCGGTTGAACCGCCCGCGCCCGAAGAACCGGCACCCGAAGAGAAGATCCCGCCGGCTGCTGAACCGTTTGTCACCGCGCCGCCGGTTGAACCGCCCGCGCCCGAAGAACCGGCACCCGAAGAGAAGATCCCGCCAACTGCTGAACCGGTTGCAGCGGTAGAGACGCAAGGTATTCCTATGGATCAACGTTTGCTGGAACGGTTGGCGGAAATCGATTCCCTGGTGCAGGATGCTGCGGACTTCATGAATCGTGTAGGGGAAGAGCAGAACACTGTCCGGAAGGTAAACGTTATTGAGATGGCCGGAAAGGTTGGGGACCCCAAAGCCTTGCTTCCAATCCTCGACTTGTTGCAGGTGGAAAAGAATGAACGGGTCATCTCGGTTGGAATCAAAACCATCGGACAATTGGGGGACGAATCGGTGGTCCCTTTCCTGCTTGATTATGTTGTGCAAGACAGTGCCAGAATTCGCTCAAGCGCCCTGGAAGCCCTTGATATCGTGGGACATTCCAGCGGTATTCGGGGCATGATCTCCCTCCTTTTGGATTCAAATGTCATGGTCAGGGCCAAGGCAGCAAAAGCCCTGTGGAAGTTTGAGAAAGATGAAATTTTTACCATTATTGAAGAGATCTCGGCGGACGGCACCAGGGATGAGAAACTAGCCGCCCTGCATGCGCTGGAGAAACTGGCCACTGACCGTGCTATCGAGCTCCTTGAGAAGTTTACCGCGGTCAATGATCTGACCATCGAGCGGGAAGCTAGAAGTATGCTGGCGAAACTGATTAAGGAGAAAAAGCGAAAAGAGCGTTTCCAGAAACTTGCTTCCCCGGCTCCGGAAAGAAAGATAGTCGCGGCTGTCGCTCCGCTAAAACCGGAGAAACAAGCAGAGCCGGTCCCGTCACCGCCGCCCAGCGGTCCCGTTGCCACACCTGCTCCGGCAGCAACTGTTGCTACGACTTCGGCAAAGAGTCACAAGCTGCAGCTGGCCATGGTGGTGCTCGTCCTGGTGATCCTGTTCATAGCGGGTACCTTGGGAATGAAATATGTCATGGATGAGTACCTGCCTTCTTCAGATTCCGATTCTTCAGTTCCCACACCCGCTGATAATGGAGATTCAAGCTCTTCCGGTGACAATCTGGTGGTGGAACCGGCAGGCTCCCGGGTTACAGACCGGCAGGTGACCAGCCTTACGGGCCGTGTAGGACAGTTCATCGGGGGGGCGGCTTTTGCCATCGGAAAAGTTACCAGGAAAGGCAAAAAAATATACATCGTCGGTGAGAATTTGGTCTCAGGCAACACGATTAATTATTCGCTTGAATCGCTTCCCAGTGAGACAGTGGTCATCATGCCCAAGTCTGATGGAGTAATTATGGTTCACGGGGAGAACATCAAGTTGGCTAAACGGTTTATTGGTAAAGATGTTCTCCTTATACGTAGTCTTTCAGAGAAAGTCGGCGGGCGACGAGCAGGCGGTATAAAGCAGTCTCCCGGTACGGTGAGCGGCAATGCCAGATCTGAAATCGCGTCGTTTTATCAGGGTCTGATCAAGGCTTGGAATGACCGGGATATCGATAAACTGATGGATCGTTACTCTCCTGATTTCACTATGCAGGGGAGTGATTACAACCTCTTGCGTGAAAGCTATCTAACCGAGTTCGAGATAGCCGGTGAGATCATCATGCGTTTGGAAGATGAAAAGGTCGAGTTACAGGAATCCGGTGTCCGGCACACTTCCACTATCTATTTTGAAGGCACATCAGCCGACGGTTTCACAGCTACGCGTGAAAACACGTACTCCCGGCGGATAGACACCTTGAAACAGGTCGGCGGTTCATGGAAAATCGTTTTTTCAGAGGACATTTTAGAGTAGTGTTGACACACATTCTCTCTGCCCACGCAACTGTTTTCACGGATGCAAAAACCGATTGGAAGCTGAAGCTGGTTTCATGTCTGGAAAGCGATACGATGAACGACTTTGGTGGGTGTAACAAAATTGTTGCGGTTAACTGTGAGCCGTAATAGAATAGCGATTGTTCTACGGAATATGAATCAAGGGAGGAATGAGTAATGATCCCGAAGAGGATCTTTCTCACTCGTGGTGTTGGTGTCAGTAAAGAAAACCTTACGTCTTTCGAAGGCGCACTTCGTGACGCCGGTATCGCCGAGTTCAACCTGGTCGAGGTCTCCAGTATTTTTCCCCCGGCCTGTAAACTCATCTCGAGAAAAGTTGGTCTCAAGCGTCTCTCCCCGGGAGAGATCTTGTACTGCGTGCTAAGCCGTGCCTCTACCAATGAATCGAACCGGTTGGTGGCGGCCTCCATCGGACTGGCGCTCCCTATGGACAAGACTCGTCACGGCTACATCAGCGAGCATCACTCGTTCGGTCAATCCGATGAAGCGGCCGGTGATTACGCCGAAGACCTGGCGGCCATGATGCTGGCGTCGACCCTGGGTATTAAATATGATGAAAATGTCACCTGGTACGAAAAAAAAGAGATATGGAAGTTCAAAAACGAGATCGTCAAAACCAGAAATATCACCCAGTCGGCCATCGGCAGGAAAAACAACCTGTGGTCGACGGTGGTAGCCGCGGCTGTGTTCATTCTATGATAAACCCGGAAAATGCAGTTGACTTCTACTACGGCTCGAAAACAGCTACAGCTACAGCGTTACACTTGGTCAGCCATCCTCAATGTAATAACAATTACATCTCCGGGTGGCTTCGGTCGTGTGCCTTGTATCTGAGGCTGTTTTCGTCGCCTCGTGACGAAGCCAACTGCATTTTCCGGGTAAACCCATATCCGATATACATGACCGCGTTGTGTTTAGCCATTCTATTCCTGATGACTCTGCCGGTAAAACATGGTTTCTCCCAAACATTGGAAATAGGTAGCCGGGTTTTAACCGGTGAAACTAATACTCCTCGCTTGCCGGACCTGGTATCAGACGAAAATATTGAAAAGCCTGAAGAGTACCTCTATAAGGTTATCAAGCTGGTCCGGGCAGGAAAGGGAGAAGAGGCCCTGGATATGTCCCGGGCTGTCCGGCCGGGCTCTCGGTTGCGGAACCAGATCGTGTGGGCCATGCTTGAAGAGTTGTCTGTACTCGGTGATGTTACCAGCTTTCTTACCGTTTTGTCGGAAAACACCGGGACAGAATGTGTCAGTGATTTATTGATCGAAAACGTCTATCTTAAATTTTTCCTGGAACCGCTCTGGATGCTCGATCTGCCCGGAGTGTTTTTACGGAAACGAACAAATGAACTGCTGGTTGCCGCCCGGTACCTGACAGAACGTACCCCGAATGCCGCGCAGGCCCACTTTGTGCACGGCTTTCTGCTGCGGCAGGTGGGAGAATATGATCAGTCAATAAAAGCGTTTGGCAAAGCCATCGAAACGGACGCCGGGTTTGCGCAGGCCTACTTTTTTAGAGGATTAAGCCTGATCGAACGGGGTGGTTTTGAGTCGGCACTCCAGGAAATGATGAAGGCCATGTCACTTGATCCTGGAAACGATCATTTCAACTCCCTGGTACCTTTGCTGCAACTAGCGTCATGGCGTCTGGATGAGGCGGAACAGACGTTCCTGAAAGAGAAGTCTTCTACCGGACAAGTACTGGTTTCTCTGGCCAAAGCTGATCTTGGACAGTTCATCAAACTGCTCAAAGGAGAGCAGGGAAAAGAGATAAAACGCATGGCGCTTTACACCGTTCTTTTCCTTGGAATGATCCCGCTTCTTCTGGCCGTGGCGTATCTTATCACCGCTAAAACAAACAGCCGTTCGAGCCACGGAATATTCGAGTCCTGGTCATCTCTTCTGGCGTTAACAGCCCTCCTGCTTGGTATTACCATGGTGGCTTTCATCGTTATCTCCCTGGGGTTGTACCGCACCCCGTTTGCCTTTGTTTTTCCAAAACTCCGGTTACGTCTTTTCCTGATAGCGTACATAGTTACCGCTGTTGTCTGGTCGGCGGTTGTTGTTGTTTTGGCCGGCCGTGAAAGGACGGAGGGTAAACAGGGACTATTCCGATTAAGCGCCGGGCACGCGTTTCTTGGTGTGGGTGCCGGCATTGTCTTGTTTGCCGTCACCTGGTTCATTGATTATGCCATAGTCCCCCGATTGAGTGATCACCTGCCAAAGGTTCTTATTCAAACCAGGTCGGAAGAACTCATCATCCGTTCTTTCAAAGGGACACCTGATTTTATCCTGCTCATGGTGGCGGTGGTGCTGGCGGCTCCCGTTATGGAGGAGATCTTTTTCCGTGGAGTTCTCCAGGGTACCGTTGAGAGGTACTTCGGTTCCATCATGGCTATTATACTGACCAGCGGTGTGTTCGCTGTAATTCATATGCGGGCCGTGCTCCAGTTGTTCATCATGGGAGCAGTTCTGGCCTACCTTTACTGGAAGACCCGTAATATGACGGTACCGGTGCTGGCACATGCCGTCAGCAACGCCGTGACGATAGTGGTAACACTGGCTACCACCGCTGTCCTCTAATCCACCTTGTTATCTATCTCTGTTTTTCAGAGAGAAAAGGCGGTATACTGATCATATACCAAACCAGCAAAGGAGGATAGAGGTGCACGTCAGGGAGTTTCAACGTTTAATCAAAGATCTTTTCTATCATAACGACAGCCGCCGGGGTCGGGAGCGGACCTTCTTGTGGTTGGTGGAAGAACTCGGTGAACTCTCCGCTGCGGTTATGCGTGAAGACGTCGAGAACATCAAAGAAGAGATGGCCGATCTCATTGCCTGGTGCTCGTCGCTGGCCAACCTGTATGACATCGATCTCGAAGAATGCCTGCGTATGAAATACCCGGGTTACTGCCTGGTATGCGAACAGGCTCCCTGTACTTGCCCCGTTTCACATGCCCGGTGAATTTGGTGATGAATACCTGATACCGAACGAGCTTCTGCAGAGCAAGAAGTTTGAGCACTGCGTGACAAAGGTTGTCAATTTTCCTGCCCGTGAAGCATCGTGTGAACCGTTTCCAGAAGCGCTTGACGCCAGACTGACCCGGGCCCTTCAGGACCGGGGTATCCGCAGCCTTTTCTGCCATCAAGGCGATGCGTGGCGGGCGGTACGGGAAAAAAAGGGCAATGCGCTCGTCTGTACCGAAACCGCATCCGGAAAAACACTTTGCTATAATCTGCCGGTTATCGATCAACTGCTTGCAGACCAAAACGCCTTTGCCCTGTACGTCTTTCCTACCAAAGCCCTGGCGCAGGACCAGCTGGCGGAACTCAGGCGGTTTGAAAACATACTGGGCAGGAAACTTGACTGCTATATTTATGATGGCGACACCCCCGCCGACGCCCGGCGCAAGATTCGCGACGCCGGCCGAATTGTGTTGACTAATCCCGACATGCTCCACACCGGAATCCTTCCGCACCACACCCGGTGGGCCAGATTTATCGAGGGACTCAAATATGTCGTCCTGGATGAGGTCCACGTGTACCGCGGCGTTTTCGGAAGCCATTTTGCCAATGTTCTGCGGCGCCTGGAGCGGATATGTACGTTTTACGAATCGAGTCCGCAATATATTGCAACCTCGGCCACCATTGGCAACCCCGGGGAGTTGGCGGAGAAGCTCTCCGGAACCAGGTTCGAGGTCATATCACGGTCCGGGGCTCCCGCCGGAGAAAAAAAGCTTGTGTTCTACAATCCACCGGTCGTCAACAACGAGTTCGGTTTACGGAGAAGCTATGTCAAGGAAGCGCAGTGGTTGGCCGCCCAGCTCATTCTCGGCGGCTTGAAAACCATCGTCTTCACACCCTCCCGTCTCAGCACCGAGGTGCTGGTCAACTATCTCCGCAAGACTCTGGAGAAAAAAGGAGGCGATCCCACCACCGTGTCCAGTTACCGTGGAGGCTACCTGCCGCAAGAGCGCCGCGAGATCGAGCGTTCGCTTCGGGACGGCGATCTTTCCGGAGTGGTGGCCACCAATGCCCTGGAGCTCGGTATCGATATAGGGGGACTCGATGCCTGTGTGCTGGCCAGTTATCCCGGTTCCATCTCTTCCACCTGGCAACGGGCCGGACGAGTGGGCCGGAAATTGAGGCCGTCGGTGGCGTTCCTGATAGCGAGAAACCATCCGCTGGACCAGTTCATGGTCAGCCATCCCGATTATTTCATGGACCAACCGTGCGAGATCGGACGGATCGATCCCGATAACCTGTTGGTTCTGGCCGATCACCTCAAGTGCGCCGCCTTCGAAATGCCTTTCTCTGAAGGAGACCGGTTCGGCGGCCGAGATATATCGGAGATCATGGAAGCCTTAGCTGCCGAAGGAATACTGCATCACTCCCGCGGAATGTACCATTACACCAGCGATGTTTTTCCAGCGTCGGAAGTGAATCTGCGGATGACCAATCCCGACAACTTCGTTATCCTAGAACAGCTTGAAGGAGACGCTACCCGGACCATCGGCGAGATAGATTACCAGGGAGCGCCGTCGCTGGTTCATCCCAAGGCCATTTATAATCATCAGGGGGAGCAGTTCTATGTTGAATCCCTGGACTGGAAAGAGCAGAAAGCGGTCGTCAAGAAAGTGACGGTCGATTATTACACCGACGCCATCACTTATGACGAGGTTACCGTGCTCGATTCTTTTGACCGGAAAGTAGCGGGTGACCTGGTTTGGGAACATGGGGAAGCGCACGTAGCCAACCGGGTGGTAGGGTTCAAGAAGATCAGATTCTATACCGGTGAAAACCTGGGATGTGGAGAAGTGGTGCTGCCGCAACAGGAGATGCACACCACCGCCTGCTGGTTTAGTCCCAACCGTGAGTTGCTAATGGCTTTGAACCTGGAGTGGGTAGAAATCATGGAAGCGCTCTCGGGACTGGCGGAGCTCATGCGTGACCTGGCGGCGGTATTCCTGTTGTGCGACCGTCACGACCTGGGTTCGGCCCTGGGGGACCGTAATGGCCGTTGGTACTACAAGCCGCGGCTTTCCGGCGGTATGAGCGTGGAGGCCATGGGGGCCATGCACGAGAGTATCGACCGCTCGGAAGAGTTCATCCCCACTGTTTTTCTTTACGACAATCATCCGGGCGGCGTGGGATTCAGTCACCGGTTATTCGAGGTAGGCAGCGACCTGCTGGAGGTAGCGTTGGCTCACCTGGCACAGTGTTCCTGTACGCGGGGTTGTCCTTCGTGCGTAGGCCCGTCGGTGGAAGGGCGTCCGGGAAGCAAACGGGCGGCCCGGACCATGCTTTTGAGTATGCTGGGCACCATGTCTGACGCGGGTGATACGGCTGCAATTGAAACCGTTATCGAAGGGAGCGCCGTGTGAATACCTCCGAACGGATACGGATACTCCGGCGCCTGGTTGGCGATGTGGAGAAACGTTTCCGGGAGCAAACTCCTGGGAAAGACCCTGAAACCCGGGAATTAAAACAGTCGGATGCTTCTTCCGGCAGCCTGGACGAGCGTAAACAAAACTTTCTATTGGGAGTAGATTTTCAGGAAGTGGAGACATCGCGCGGCGGCGTGATGGTGCGTACCCGGGTGGTTGACGACACGACGGCCCGGTTCGGCAATGTGCCGCTCAAAGGGGTCAGAAATCTTGCTATGGCGCCCTTGTCGATGTTGAGCGGTGACGAACAGTTTGGCGTGACAAAACCCGGTGATCTCCTCTTCGTCGATATCGAAACGACATCCCTGGCCTTGGGCGCGGGGAACTGCGTTTTCCTGGTCGGCGTGGCGTATCTTGGACCAAACGGGTTGATTGTCGAGCAGATACTGGCCCGCGAGCCGGCAGAAGAACCGGCTCTACTTGAAGCCCTGGCCGAACGACTGGAGAAGGCCGGCGCTCTGGTGACTTTCAACGGAAAAGCTTTCGACCTGGATGTGCTGGAGACCAGGTATATCATGAACCGGAAACGGCTCAAACTCAAAGCCTTTCCTCACCTGGACCTGCTTCACGTATCACGGCGGCTCTACCGCAACTGTCTTACCTCCTTCAGGCTGCAAGCCCTGGAAGCAGGTCTGCTGGGCTGCCCCCGGGATCAGGAAGAAGATATCCCGGGAGAACTGGTGCCCGAAGCGTACTTCGGGTTTATCCGGCGGGGAGTTACCGAACCCATGCGCCGGGTTATCAACCACAACTATTCCGATGTGCTGGCCATGAGTGCGCTGGCTATCAAGTGCGCTTCTTTCTCCGGATCTCCCGGCTGGGAGAACGCTGAAAGCCAGATCTATTGGAACCTGGGCCGTTACCTGGACCGTAGCGGACGGCGGGGAGAAAGCCTGGAATATACCGCAAAAGCCCTGGAATCGGACCTGGCCGGCGATGAGCGGCGGGAAGCCCAGTTCACTCTGTCTCTTAACCTGAAACGTTTGGGACGTCTGGAAGAAGCGGAAGTTATCTGGCGTGAACTCCATGAGAAAAGTGATATCAGGGGAACCCTGGAGCTGTGCAAACATATGGAACACCATCAGAATGATTTTAGCGGTGCGCTCGAACTGGTGGAAGAGCTCCTGAACCGGGATTTCCACGCTATCGGAGATTTAAAAGAAGAACTGCAGCGCCGGGTCCACCGCCTGAAATGCCGGATGGCCGGAAAACGCTGGTACTGAGCCGCTGATCGTAACATTCTTCGCATGGGACTACTCGTCTAAACCAACGCCGTCGGGCCGGCATTGCACATTTTGTTTGAATAGATCTGCGGCTTTAGTTTAATATAGATAAGCTGTCAACAGTGTTTCAACGTGGTGCGAGGCAATGTTTGACAGAAATTTTTTTTTGGCTTGTGAGGTTTTTCTGTCTCATGCTATTTAAAAACGTTTGCTTGGAATCGGTGGCTCATCTTCAGCCGGAAGAGACGGTCACATCAGCCGAGATCGAGGAACGGCTGGCTCCGGTCTACAAACGTCTGAATCTGCCGTTCGGGCGCCTGGAGTTTTTTTCCGGTATTCGAGAACGCCGGCTCTGGGAAGAACATGCTTGTATGAGCGACAAGGCAGCCGAGGTGGGCCTGATGGCCCTGGCCAAAGCGGGGATCGCCCGGAAAGATGTCGGTGTTCTGATCAACGGTTCCGTCTATCGAGAATACATGGAACCGGCCACCGCCTCCTTCGTTCACGAAAAAATGGAACTCTTCGAGCAGACGATGATCTTCGATGTGTCCAATGCCTGTTTGGGTTTTCTAAATGGCATGGTGTTGATCGCCAGTATGATCGACCAGGGTATCATCCGGGCAGGGTTGGTGGTGGCAGCTGAAAACGGCCGCCCGCTGGTCGATTCCACCATCAAGGAATTGCGCCGGGACTGGTCTCTCACCCGTAAGAAAATAAAGGGCTCTTTCGCTTCGCTGACCATCGGGTGCGGCGCCGCGGCAGCAGTACTGGTCCACGAATCCATCTCCCGGCACAAACATCGGTTTTTGGGCGGCGGCTACCTGGTCTCTTCGACCTTCAATTACCTGTGCCGTGGTGGAGCAGCCGGATCGGAACCCGGTACAGGTGACACATCGCAGCTACTCATGGACACCGATTCGGAAGCGTTGTTGGTGGCCGGATGCAATCTGGCCCGCAAAACGTGGGACCTGACCAAAGGTATCCTGGATTTTGAAAATGACGAGGTGAACCGGGTCTTCTGCCACCAGGTAGGCAGGGCCCATCGAAAGCTTCTGCTGGAGAGCCTGGAGATCAATTCCCAGAAAGATTTCTCCACGTTTCCTTTCCTGGGCAACATGGGATCGGTTTCGCTGCCGGCGACACTGTCCCTCGGAATAGATCGGGAGCTCATGAGTAAAGATGATCTTATCGCCCTGTTGGGAATCGGCAGCGGTATCAACTGCATGATGCTGGGGGTGCGGTGGTGATCGAGGAACAACCGGGATTTACCTCTTCCGAGTATCTTTTTACCTCCCGGTGGCTTGGTATACGGGGATTCTCCATGCATTACCTTGATGAAGGTACCGGATTTCCCGTGGTGATGTTTCACGGCAACCCGACCTGGTCGTTCTTTTACCGCAACCTGGTAAAAACGCTGGCGCCGCGCTACCGCTGTATCGTTCCCGATCATATCGGCTGCGGCCTTTCCGATAAACCGCAGCGCTACCCGTACAATCTCAAAACCCATATAGACAATGCCGAGTTTCTGCTGGATTCACTGGGTATCGAACGGTGCCACCTGGTGGTGCACGATTGGGGCGGAGCCATCGGTATGGGGCTGGCCGTGAGAAACCCGGACCGGATTGCCGGCATGGTGGTGATGAACACCGCCGCTTTCCGTTCCCGCCATCTTCCGTGGCGGCTGGCAGTATGCAAACTACCGGTTTTCGGCGAAATACTCATCCGGCAGTTCAACCTTTTCGTGCAGGGAGCCCGGTATATGGCCACCACGCAGCGGGGAGGATTGAAAGGTGAAACGCGTCGAGGATTACTTTTCCCCTATGACAGTTTCAGGAACCGGGTAGCGGTCTACCGGTTCGTCCGTGATATACCTATGCATCCTTTTCATCCGAGTTACCGGGTATTGACTGAGATCGAGCGGAAACTCCCGCTTCTGAATGAGAAACCGGTCCAGCTCTTGTGGGGGAAGCAGGATTTTGTTTTTTGCACTCGATTCCTGGATCGTTGGCAGGAGTTTTTTCCGGAAGCGAAAGTAGCGGTACTGGACCGGGCCGGACATTATCTGTTGGAAGATGAACCGGAACAAACGAGCGAGATTATAGAATCGTTTTTTGATGAGCGAGAAGATGATTGAGATTTTTTACCCGGGCGGAGGCCAGTTCTTTTTGCCAGACATGAGTGCTAACATTGAAGAGTAGCGATAGCCGGGTGGTCCCGCCCTCAAGCAGGAAGCGTAGAAAGTAAGGTAGAAGATTTTGGAGATTGAAAGCCATAGCGTGGATGGCGGTAACAAAAATTTTAATATTGCCGAGTTTCTGCCTCGGATGGCGGCCAGCAATCCGTTTCAGAAAGCGGTGATATTTCCCGGGGACCGCGACCGGCATGGGCGGCGCAGTTACACCCATTTTACATTTAAACAGCTCGATGCCGAGTGCGACCGGTATGCTTTCGGGATGACCCGGGCGGGTATCTGTAAAGGCACCCGGGTGCTCCTGATGGTTAAGCCGTCACTGGAGTTCATCGCGCTCACCTTCGCCCTGTTCAAGACAGGTGCGGTACCCATCTTGATCGATCCGGGCATGGGACGAAAACGACTCCTGGAATGTATCGGGGATGTCTCCCCGGAAGCGGTGGTTGGAATACCACTGGTACACCTGGTGAGACAGTTTTTCAGGCGACCGTTTCGCTCATCCCGGATCAACCTGGTGGTAGGAGGAAAAGCACCGTTTTTGGCCCGTGACCTGGAGAAGCTGTCGCCTCCCATCACTAAACCGTTTACCATCGCCGACACCACCCGGTCTTCAACCGCTGCTATCTTGTTTACCACCGGAAGCACTGGGCCGGCCAAAGGAGTTATCTATGAGCACGGGATGTTTGGCGCCCAGGTCACGCTTTTACGTGAAACCTACCAGTTTCAGCCGGGTGAAGTCGATCTGGCCGGGTTGCCCGTTTTTGCCCTGTTTGATGTGGCTCTCGGCATGACGTGTGTCGTTCCCGACATGGACCCCACCCGGCCGGCCCAGGTGAATCCGCTTAATATCGTCGAAGCCATACAGGATCACGGGGTAACCAACAGTTTTGGTTCGCCGGCCATCTGGAAACAGGTTGTCCCATACTGCCGCCAGAACGGTATCCGGCTGCCGTCCGTCAAACGTATTCTGATGTCAGGAGCACCGGTTCCCGGCGACCTCATCAGGGATTTTAAAGGAGTGCTTCCCAACGGCGATATCTACACGCCGTTTGGTGCCACGGAGTCGCTGCCGGTTACCTCTATCAGCGGAGAAGAGATCGTCAATCAAACTTATCCTCTGAGTCGAGAAGGCTTTGGTACCTGTGTCGGGCGGGCGGTCCCCGGTGTGACACTCAAGATCATGGCCATCACTGATGAACCGGTATCCGAGTGGCTCAACAGCCTGGAACTCGGCCCGAACAAGGTGGGAGAGATCGTGGTCAAAGGCCCCATGGTGACCAGGGCTTACGACAATCGTGAGAAAGCGACGGCTGAGGCAAAGATACGGCAGGGAGAAGAGACCTGGCACCGGATGGGTGACGTTGGGTACCTGGATAGCGGTGGCCGACTCTGGTTCTGCGGCCGCAAAGGTCACCGTGTGATGACTGCTTCGGGACCGCTTTACACCGTTCCCTGTGAAGCCATCTTCAACCGCCATCCGGCGGTGTTCAGGTCCGCTCTGGTCGGTGTGGGAAAGTGGGGCAAACAGGTACCGGTAATCGTCATTGAACCGCATCCCGAACGTTTCCCCGAAGCGGAAGACGCTAAAAATAATCTCTCCCGGGAGCTTCTTCACCTGGCGTCGGCTTATCCGCACACCAGTGACTTCAGGTATGTCTTGTTTCACCGCTCTTTCCCGGTTGATATCAGGCATAACGCCAAGATCTTCCGGCAAAAACTGGCGATCTGGGCCGAAAAACGGATACTCGTATGAAAATACTGGTTCCCGGTGGCGGCGGGTTCCTGGGCCGGTTCGTGGCCAGGAGGATGCGGCGCGCCGGACACGATGTCACCATCCTGGGAAGAAACTCGTACCCGTTCATGGAGCGGGAAGGGTTTGCTGCCATTAAGCAGGATATCTGTGACCGTGACGGGCTTATCCATTCTTTCAAAGGCTTCGACGAAGTGCATCACACAGCTTCCCTGACGGGGATATCGGTCACCAGGGAACCGTTTTACCGAATCAACGTGGAGGGGACCAGGAACGTCATCGAAGCCTGCCTGGCCAACAGCATCAAAAAACTCATCTATACCTCCTCACCCAGTGTCGTCTACGGCGGTCACGACCAGGAGATGGTCGATGAGACGGCTCCGTATCCCCATCGGTATCTGGCCCATTATCCGGAGACCAAAGCCCTGGCCGAGCGGGAGGTCCTGCACGCCAATAAACCGGGAACGCTCCTGACCGTATCGCTGAGGCCGCATCTCATCTGGGGGCCGGAGGACACTAACCTCATTCCCCGCCTGCTTGACCGGGCCCGCAAAGGCCGGCTGAGAATCATCGGCGACGGCGGCAATATGGCCGACGTGACCTATGTGGAAAATGTCGCCCAGGCGCACCAGTTAGCTTCCGAAAAGCTCGTAGACGGATCCCCGGTGTGTGGCCGGGCTTATTTCATCACCAACGGTGAACCGGTCAAGGTCTGGGAGTTCATAAACAATATCCTGTTGGGAGTCGGGATGCAGCCGGTTACCAGAACGATACCGTTCAGGTTGGCTTATCTGGTTGGATTGGGACTCGAAACGCTCTACTCGCTTCTGCGGTTAAAGGGGGAACCGGTCATGAGCCGTTTCCTGGCTTCACAGCTGGCTACCGATCATTGCTACGCTATCGAGGCCGCCAGGAAAGATCTGAGCTACGAACCGGAGATATCGGTAGCCGACGGGTTAAAGATCCTCCTCGAATCCCTGAACAACAACGGGTAATAATCAAATTGTCATTTCAATTTATGTTCTTACAAACTTGAATAATGGATCAAAATCATATCCGTCTGCTGCTTGAAGTGCTCGAATATACCTATCTCTGCATTCTCCGGCTTGTACAAGGTTAGCGCTGCCCCAAGTAAATAGCGGTTGACCAAGCAAGTTTTCCAAAAGAAGATTAGTCATTTCTCTAGCATGTCTTCCGTTACCATTAGGAAAGGGATGTATCTTGGTAAGACGATGATGAAAAAGAATGGCAATCTCATCCGGTGGTAATGTTTTTTCCTTAATCCATATTTCAGTTTCATTACATATCTTTTGAAGTTCACCTGCAATTATAGTCCAGCTAACACCAATGTTCTTGCCTGATTTTCGGAAATTGCCTGCCCAACTCCAAACATTTCCAAACATTTTTTTATGTAAGTGAAGGATAAAAGTGACATTTAGAATATTAGTTGGCTTTTCCTTATCAAGCCATTCGAGTGCCTCTCTGATGTTGTCATGCTCCCAACGATTCAATTCCTCACGATTAGTTATATGAGTTAAAAGAAGTCCCTCCATTTCGTCATGATCAAGAGGTGTGGCACCATTGGGATAGTCAAGCTTAATCATATTTTATCCCAAAGTGATCTAGGCATTGAATTAATAAGGTCCTCAACTTTCTCATGTATAATTCGCTCCTCTTCTTCATGTGACAACTGCTGGTTCTCGAGAAGCATTGTATGGGATACACGATTCATCCGTTTCCGTACTAAGAATTCAGCTTGTCTTTTAACAGTATCCTCTAGATTCGTCCTGGGAACAAATCCATAAACAAAGACACAATCCAGGGCTTTTGCAACTCGCCTCAAAGTTTTAATAGTTATTGCACCATGGACTTCATTTTGCTCGATTTCTGTGACTCGCTGTTGTTGAACTCCAAGGCGTTGGGCAAGTTGTCGTCCACTCATTCCTAAAGCATCACGCAGGGCACGGACCCAACCTTTTTGGGGAATTGAAGTATTCACGAGTATCCTGAATTGACGTAATGTATTTTCCAATTGTTCTCGCACAAGTTTGGCATTTCTAGATTTCATTTTGTCCCTCCATATCACTGGTTGATTTAGTAAATATTATCATGGGATAGGTGTTTTTGACAAGGAATATCTTGTTAAATAAATAATAAATAACAAGATATAACATGTTAAATAAATGACATATAACAAGGAATGTCTTGTTAAAACACGTGTTTTGTAAAGTGCTCAGTGCTGGAGAAGCCTTTAAGTGTTGAAATATCCTTTACATTTCTATATTCTGATAGCCTGTAATAATTAAAGGAGGGGAGACGGGTTAATTGTACGACGTGATCATTATCGGTGCTGGCATGTCGGGTTTGGCCGCGGGTATACGTTTGGCTTACTTTGACCGCAAGGTGCTGATATGTGAACAGCACACGGTCTCGGGCGGTCTCAACTCGTACTACCGGCGGCAGGGCCGGGTGCTCGATGTCGGACTTCACGCCATGACCAACTATGTCTCCCGAAAAAACCGGCGGGCACCGCTCAACAAGCTTTTGCGGCAGCTGAAACTGAAATGGGATGATTTCGATCTCGTCGAGCAGAACCATTCTTCAATTGCTTTCCCCGACTGCTCACTTTCTTTTTCAAACGATCTGGCGCTCTTCAAACAGGAGATAGCCGAGACCTTTCAGTCCCAGGTAGATTCGTTCGTCAAGTTGGTGGAACATATTGAAGAATACGATGCTTTAAACCTGCAGGACGGCGGTTTCCAGTCAGCCCGGAAGACCCTAGCCGGTTTCATATCCGATCCCCTGTTGGTGGAGATGCTGATGTGTCCCCTGATGTATTACGGGAGTGCCTGGGAAGACGACATGGATTTTTCCCAGTTTGCCATCATGTTCAGGTCCATCTTTTTGGAAGGTTTTTGCCGTCCCCGCAACGGGGTCATGACGATTATCAAGGTGTTAGAAGATAAATATCGCGCCTGCGGCGGGGAAGTAAGATTCCGTTCTGGGGTGGAAAAGATACTGGTCAAAAACGGACGGGCCGAAGGGGTGCGGTTGACAAACGGGGAAGAAATTAAAGCCGGCGTGGTCCTGTCTTCCGCCGGCCTATGCGAGACGGGTCATCTGGCCGGAGAAACAGTGGGAGCGGAGGAGGCCGGGCCTGGTTCAATGGGATTTACTGAGGTCATCCTTTTGCTGAATAAACCGCTTATCGAGACCGGTTACGAGACCACCATCACTTTTTTTAACGGTATGGACCGGTTTTCGTACCGGAGCCCGGAAGGGTTTGTCAGCCTGGCGAGCGGGGTGATCTGTTCTCCGGACAACTTCCGTTATGTTGAGGACGACCGGCCTGACCCAATTCTTCGGATCACGAATATGGCCGGCTATCGCCGCTGGAAAGATTGCAGCCGTGATGTGTACCGGCAGAAAAAAGAGGAATGGCTGGAAAAGATTATCCGCCGGGCCATAGACATCGTTCCCCTGGACCGTGATACCATAACCTACACCGATATGTTTACGCCCACCACCGTGGAGAAGTACACCGGGCATATCAACGGTGCCGTTTACGGTAGTCCGTATAAGTCCAAAGATGGGCGGACGGCTATTGAAAACCTCTATGTTTGTGGGACAGACCAGGGATTTCTCGGAATAGTGGGAGCCATGCTGAGCGGCATTTCCATGGCCAATCTTCACTGTTTGCAGGATTAGGAGTGGATTATTAAATGCTATACCGTTCACCGGACGGGATAAAAGACAGCTATGACGTGGTGGTAATCGGCGGCGGACTGGGAGGGTTAACCGGTGCCCAGGTGCTGGCTAAGAAGTTTGGCCGGCGGGTACTTTTGCTCGAACAGCACTTCAAGCTTGGCGGATTGGCGACCTGGTTCAACAGGAAAGGACACATTTTCGATGTCTCGCTTCACGGGTTTCCCGTCGGGATGAAAAAGACCTGCAAACGCTATTGGACGAAAGAGATCGCCGACAGCATCGTTCAGCTCTCGGGAATACGGTTTGAAAACCCGCAGTTCTCTTTTACTACCACCTTTGACAAGACTGATTTCACTAACAAGCTGATAAACTATTTTAATCTCGACCCGGCGGTGGTCGACCGGTTTTTCAAAACGCTTCGGGCTATGGATTATTTCCAGGGTGAAGAGAAGACGGTGGGGGAGCTTTTAGAGGAGTTTTTCCCCGGCCGCAACGACGTGGTCCGCCTGCTTATGGAACCGATCACCTATGCCAACGGTTCGACCCTCGACGAACCCGCTCTCACCTACGGTATCGTCTTCTCCAACTTCATGAGCAAAGGAGTCTACACCTTCCAGGGAGGTACCGATCTCTTGATAGAGAAGATGCAAGAGGAGCTTCTGAGAAGCGGGGTTGATATCGGGATTTCCTGCCTGGCCGAAAAAATAGTGGTGGAAGATAAAACGGTGAAAGCGGTTGTTGCCGGCGGCCGCGAGATTCCCTGCCGTAGCGTTATTTCCAACGGCAACCTCCTTACCACTATCAATAAATTGGTCGGCCCCGAGCACTTCAGAGACGAGTTCGTGACGGAAACCGGTGGTATCAGGCTCAATAATTCGTCCTGCCAGGTGTACATGGGAGTCAGGGAAGGAGAGTCCATCCCCGATGTCGGCGACCTCATTTTTACCTCCGAGGAGCCGACTTTCATTCCCGAAAAACTCCGGGCCATGGACACCAAGAGCCGGACCTTCTCCATCTATTATCCCAAGACCCGGCCGGGCACCAACCGCTACTCCGTGGTAGCGTCCACCAATGCCAACTATGACGACTGGGCGGCTTTCACCGATGACGAATATGCTGCGGCCAAAGAGCAGTTGTGCAAAACGTCTCTGGAGTGCCTGGAAAAATTCATTCCCGGGGTACGGGAAAAGATTGATTATGTAGAAGCGGCCACCCCGAAAACGTTCAAACGATACACACTGCACGAGAAAGGGGCCAGTTTCGGAACCAAGTTCGAAGGACTGACGGCCAGTATGAACTTGCAGAAAGAGATTAACGGCTTGTATCACACCGGGTCGGTGGGGATAATAATGTCGGGTTGGCTGGGCGCGGCCAACTACGGAGTCATCACCGCCAACGGCGTGGACGGGTACCTGATGTCGTGATAAGGAGCAAACCATGGTCACGTTTGATTTTTCAGAAAAATTGATTGTTGTTACCGGCGGAACCAAAGGTATCGGCCGGGCTACCGCGGAGGCTTTCCTGGCCGCCGGCGGCCGGGTCGTGGTCACCTATGGATCGGACGCCGCGGCGGCCGAAACGTTTACAGCCGAGGACAGTACCGGCCGGCTTCAGACGGTGCAATGCGATGTGTCGGACTATGCCGCCGTAGAAAAGTTTTTTGGGGACCTGGAAGATAAGGGGGAAACGCTTGATATTCTGGTGAACAATGCCGGTATCAGGCGTGACTCGGTTTTAGCCATGATGGCTGAAGAGGACTGGCGGCGGGTTCTGGACGTGAACCTGACCGGGGTTTACGCCATGTGCAAGTTCGCCGTCCAGAACATGATGCGGCAGCGCCGGGGCCGTATCATAACCGTCACCTCCCCGCAGCGTGAGTTCGGGTTCCAGGGGCAGGCCAACTACGCCGCCACCAAGGCCGGTGTGGTGGGTTTGACCCGGAGCCTCTCGAAGGAAGTAGCCAAACGGAAGATCACCGTGAACTGTGTTTCTCCCGGATTTGTCGAGACCGATCTCATCAAAGACCTGCCGGAAGAACAACTGAAAGAGTACAAGAAGATGGTTCCGCTCAAGCGGTTCGGTAAAACATCCGAAGTGTCCCCGGTAGTGCTCTTCCTGGCTTCAGATGAGGCTTCTTATGTCACCGGTTCGGTCTGGGACGTCAACGGAGGACTTTAACCTTCAGCTAAATGACTTGAGGTGAGCTGAGTGCCGGCGGGTATGTTCTGCCGGGCGCGTTTTCCGATCACGGTTTTACGGCGGGACGGAGAGATTCCCGTACCCGGCCTGAGAGCGGATAGCATTTCTTCCCGGATAACGGTTCCCGCGGGGATCGCCACCCGGGCGACCAGGCTTTTCCTGACGATGATAAGATTTTCCATCTCGCAGGCCGCGGGTCTTTTCACGCCGTCGCCGAGCGCTTTTTCCACCAGGCGCACTTTTTCTACCAGTTCTTTAAACCCGGCCGGGTTTATCGAGGCCGCGTGATCGGGGCCGTTCATCGTCTGGTCCAGGGTCAGGTGCTTCTCGATAACGCCGGCTTCGAGGGCGACGGCTGCCAGCGCTATTTCGTAACCCTGAGTGTGGTCCGAGAGACCCACCGGGTAACCGAAATTTTCCCTGAGTGTTACCAGAGCCCGCAGGTTGTACTCTTCAGCCGGGGCGGGGTAGGCGGTGACTGCGTGCAGCAGGATGAGCGGCGGTTGATCGCCCGTCTCCGGATACGCATCTTCGATGGCCCGGACGGCTTCCTCCACCTCCAGCAGAGTCCCCATCCCGGTAGAGAGTACTATGGTTTTTCCCTTGGCGGCCACATGTCTCAGGAGCGGCAGATTGGTCAATTCCCCCGATCCGATTTTGAAAGCACTGACACCGATGGAATCAAGGAAATCTGCGCTTTTTTCCTCGTCCGGAGTGGACAGAAACTCCAGTCCCCTGGTTTCTGAATAGGTCTTCAATTCGTTGAAAGCCGTCTTTGAAAGTTCGAGTTTTTTCAGCAGGGAAAACTGGTCGGCGGTATCATTCCCGGCAGCCTGGTAGGGGGCCAGCGGCGCACCGGGTACCACTACTTCTTCGGTGACCCAGGTCTGGAACTTCACGGCGTCGGCGCCCGCATCGGCGGCGGCATCGATCAGTTTCCTCGCCAACTCGATCCGGCCGTTGTGGTTGACCCCGGCCTCGGCGATAATAAACGTTGAGCGGCCACAATTATCCAGGCTCATGACTTTTCCTCCTGCCTTCCCACCATGGTCGTCCCATGCTTTTTCAGTCGTTCACGGGCTTCCCGGTGATCCGGATTAAGGTCCAGGGTAATTTGCCAGTATCGCAGCGCTTTTTGAATATTTCCTATCTTCAGGTAAGCTTCGCCCAGGTAGAAGTTGGCAAAATCGAAGTGTGGATAATGTTTGATAACCATCAAAAAGCTTTCGATGGCCCGGGTAGGATCGTATTTGAGCAGATTGGTATTGTGTTTGAAATTGACGTCGATGATGGCATCCTCACGCAGCGTTTCCACGTCCCCGGGTGAAAATTCGGGCGTGCTTATCACTGCCCGGTGAAAACTTCTTACCGGATCGAAATCTTCTTCGGTCATATACCCTTTTTCGATGCATTCCCGGAACATTTCCGTTCCGGGAAGTGGGGCGGCGACAAAGAAATGCGCCCAATCGAGCTCGAGCGACCTGGCGTAATCAATGGTCTTGCGCATGGTCTTAATGGTTTCCCCGGGATAACCCAGAATGAAAAATCCCCGTGATTCCATTCCCAGTTCCCGCAGTTTACTCACCAGTCCCGGTACCCGTTCTAATTTAACCGGTTTCCTCATGAGCTTGCTAAGTACCCACTGGCTGCCGCTTTCGATGGCCAGAGAGACCGAGTAGCAGCCTGAGTCTCTCATTATTTCCAACAGTTCTTCGTCCAGAGAGAAAACTGCCATCCCGGTGGGGACCGTCCAGGTCAGTCCGGGGAAACGGTTCGTGAGTCCCGCAAAAAGCTGAACCGCCCGCTGCCGGTCGGCGGTCAGGTTGTCGTCTTCAAAATGGATCTCCTTGATTCCATAGGTCTCGACCAGGTGCGATATTTCGTCGAGCACGTTACCGGCTGATCGTTTACGCTGCCGGTTTCCCCAGTGGTTGCCCAGGGCGCAGAACGTGCACCTGGCCGAGCAGCCGCGGGAAGTAATCATCTGGGTAAATGGCAGGTTCTTGAATCCGCTGTGGGGGGTCGCCAAATCCAGGTATTTTCTCATAGGAAAGAGGTGCCGGGCCGGGAAGGGAAGAGAATCGAGGTTTTCCAGGAACTGTTTCCGGACCGTTGCCCGGTACTGTCCGTCCTCCAGGAAAGCAACTCCCTGGACCACGCCCGGATTATCGAGATTTGTGATAAGTTCTCTGAAGGTCTGTTCGCCTTCACCGAGCACGATGTAATCGACCTCGGGATGTTCCTCGAGGAGTTTTTGCGGTCTCGTGCCGGGATGGACGCCTCCCAGGACCGTGACGATTTCCGGGTTGCTTTTTTTGGCGATACGGCAGATATTTACGGCATCTGTTTCCTGGGCGGCAAACAGGCAGCTTACTCCTACTACATCAGGGTTTTCTTTAACTAACCGTCTCTCAATTTCGCTGTCTGAAAGACCGAATCTGATCAGGCCATGTTCTTCCTGAGGATCGTTTACGTCTCCCTCGATCAGGGCATCAAGAACTGCTACGTCGGCCACGTTATCCTCGATAAGGGCCGCCGCCAGGTAGGCGAGACCAAGTGGAAAAAACGGGCTGACCCTGACCCGGTCCGATGAGAAATCGCAGGGCCGGGTAACCGGTGGAAAAACGAGCTGAACCTTCCGGGGGGTCACCGGTTTTCATCCTTTCCAGGAATTTTGTCAGGCCAGGAAAGATCGACGAATTTCTTGGTAAACAGTTTTTCTCCAAGCGGTACCGATTTAAGCACCTGTGTTATCTTTTCCGCGGCCCGGCCGTCCCCGTAAGGGTTGACGATTCCAGCGCAGTTCTTCCTGAAAGAAGTGGAACAGGCTCGTTTCAACTCCCGTGCGATGATCTTCTTATCGAACGGTGCGCAGATAGTGTTGCCGCCGCTCACGCGGCTCAACTGCCTTTGGCCCACGTGCAGGAAAGGAAGTCCGAAACTGGGAGCTTCCACGATCCCGCTTGATGAGTTACCAACCATGGCGCCCGCGTATGTAAGTAGACTCAGGTATTTTTTTTGTCCGAGGCACGAGAAAATACCGGTTTCTTCCCGGTGCCGGCAGAACTGTTTGATTTGCCGTTTGATAACGTGATTGCCGGCATCGGCGTTGGGGTACGTGAAGATGATTGGGCCAGGGTATCGGTTAAGCCCACCGAGTAGGGTATCAATCTGGTTTTTCGTCGATTCCAAATCGGCGGTCTCGGGATGGTAAGTCACTACCAGTGTCTGCCGGTTGACCGGGACGCCGAGATCCTTTTCCAGTTGCCGGCGGGACAATGGTTTTAAGTTCCTGATGGCGTCGAGATTGAGTTCACCCACGGTGTGGACACGCCAGGGTTCTTCTCCCATCTGCCGCAGGCGGCGGCCGTGTTCGGGGAGAGCGGCGAAATGAAGGTGGCTCATCTTGGTTACCGCATGCCGTATCAGTTCGTCCGCCACTCCTTCGGTAACGTCTCCGCCCGAGATATGGGCCACGGGAATCGAGTTCACCATTGCGGCCTGAACCGAAGCCAGAATTTCATAGCGGTCTCCCAGGACGACCAGGATGTCCGGGGTAATTCGTGACAGGCAGTCGGTCATTCCTATTATACCGAGCCCGATAGATTTCCCTATCCCCACACCGGAGCCGGACGACAGAAGCATTTCAACCGTTTCGACCGCCGTCCATCGATCCTGGTAAACACGGTTAGCCGTAGAACCGAACTCGGGAGACGGGTGAGATCCGGTGACGATGAGCGAAAGCCGAAAACGGTCGTCCTCGTCCAGTTGTTTTAAAAGCCAGTATAGAAGATCGTACTCCGCCCGGGAGCCGGTCACCACCCCAATGTGCCGTGTCAATTGTCTGTCCTCTCAACAACCGGGTTTTGATGCACCATTTAAAGGATGTTGAGACTGGTTCACCCGGTTACTTCTCTACCATACGCTGTTGCAATGAAACTTTCAAGTGACCATGATCAGGATAGCGGTAGGCCGAAATGACGAGCATAGCCGGCCCAATAGGGAGAATCCTTTATGATCTCGAAGTAACGATCCATTGATTTTCTTTCTCGATCAAGGTCTTTCAGTTTCCGGTAGCACATTGACGAAAAATAGTGGGCAAAGGCATGGTCTGCAACTCGTTTGATGACATCTTCAAACCCGACCAGGGCAAGATCCTCCCGTCCATTTTTGAGGTCGTAATTCTCAACGAAATTGACTTCAAGATTAATTAAGTATCTCAATTCCTCTATTTCTTCGGGAGATGAATGTGATAGCTTGATAGTGCACTTACCGTAGTGAAAATCCTCCATTTTGTCCGATAAGAGAAGATTGTCTTCCCGGCATATTTTAAAGAGTTCACTTCCGGCAATCGGAGTAGCGATCATGATGGCGACCCAGTTAAAACCTGCCTCCTTCATGAACCGGACGCTTTCAAATATCTCATCCTTACTCTCTCCTGGGAATCCGATGATGAAGAAGGCCCGTATGTACATGTCCTTTCTCCTCAAGCGTGCAACGACATTCTCAACCATTGACAGGTTTCGGTATGGCTTGTGAATTATTTCATTAAGCACTCGTTAGCTTCCGGATTCCACCGCCAGGGTAGCCATTTTAAGTCCGGCTTTTTTCATCGCTTCGATCATCTCGTCGCTCAGATGCTTAATTGTGAGCCCGTTCGGGAACTCTATTACCAACCCTTCCCGGGCCAAGCCATCCAGTATCTGAAGGGCGTTCTGCTTCCGGCTGAGAAAGAGATCATCTTCGATAAGAATGATGCTGACTCCATACGTTTCCTTCAACCGGCGAATGTCTTCGAGGATACGACTCGGACTGTGATAGCGTACTCTCCGGCCATGCACTGTGTGAGAAGAACAGAAATTGCATCGATAAGGACATCCTCGTGAAGTCATGATCGATGCGGTGATCTCTTCTTTTTTCTTTTCACCGTGATACCGGTTGGATTTCTGGTAACGGCCGAACTCAATCAGGTCGTACCTCAAAAACGGAATTTCATCAAGGTCATCGATGAGTTTCATAACCGGGATTTCATCTGCCTGTAACCGTTTGCGTGTTGTCCAGCCGGGCGCCTGTTCGAGATAAATCAGTTTGTCTTTGGCCTGAATCAAGTCGAGGAAAGAGATTTCTCCTTCACCGACCGCGATAGCGTCGATTGATGGAGCGAGATCGAATACATACGAGCCTATATTTGTCGGCACGCCTCCACCAGTGACAACCAGCACTCCGGGCCACAGGTTCTTTGCCGACTCCGCAATGGAGGAAAGGTATGCGGCATTGGAATTGAATATTGCTGAAATCCCGACGAGGTCGAACTTTTTGTCTTGTCCCACGTTTTGCAGGCATGAGATCAGCCACGAATTCCAGTCTATTTTTCCCCCGGATTCAATACGGTCCGAGAGTTCGATGTTCAAATCGAGCACCGAAAAATGTACGTCGACGTGTTTCCCGACGTAGGCGGCAATTGACAAAATCCCTATCGGGACAGAACTGTTGGTTGCACATTGATGTCGCGGGTTATCGCTTGTCAGTTCCTCGATTGAAATCAATGGAGGAACGACGAATAACACATGGAGTTTCTTCATTGGTTACCTCCAGACCCTCTTCAGCGATTTAGGCCGCTAAACCAGCGAATGACCAGGATCATCAACAACTGTTCCTGGAGCGACATCACGGGCATCGAAGAGCGGTAATAATTTTTTCGATAATTCCCGCTTCACCATTGATTTCCATGACATCGTAGTACTCGATAGAGTACCCGAGGCGGCGAAGCAGCGAATGTATCTCATCCGGACTGAAAAACGTTACCAGGCCGCGTTTCGATAGCGGACCGAGCGGGATGTCACGATAGCTTCCGGGTCCCGTGGGAGTGCCGGTACCATAGCCGGAACTCCGTTTGCCGAAACAGCATGTCAGAAACAAAGCCCCGGTAGCGGCAATCTCCCGGTACTGTGAATACGCTCTCTCTATCTCGTCCGGCTTATTTGAATACAGTGAATAGTGATCGAGCAGCAGATCGAATTTATTTCCATCACTGAGATAGTCCAGTGGTTTCGTTATGTTGCCCACCAGTGTTTCGGGTGATTGTTTCACACCGAACTTAGAAAAGATTCCGGGCAAAAGATCGAGAGCGTTGGGAGAACCGTCAAAACAGGTAACCTGCCATCCCTCACGGGCCAGCATCCAGGCGCAGGCCCCTTTGCCGCTACCGATATCAAGGGCGCGTGTTCTATCGTTCCCGAGCGCTCGGCGGCTCCTGACCGCGAACCGCACCGCTTCTTCCGAGGGATAGGTGCCGCCCCAACTACCGCTTCCGAACAACTGATCCCATACGGAGTCTCCATAGAAAGCGGAATCCTGTTGCTGTAAACTCACGGTATCCGGGCCTCCTCTCCCGACTGAACTGTACGGGTTAAGTACAATATGCTTCTAAGATATAATTTAATAGCCGAGCCATCAACAATACCATCGGGTGCGCATCGTGGATCAGATACTCGAACAAGGAGTTTAGAAATATGAGGTAGAGGGAAAAACGATCTACGATATAATAGAGGTTGACAGTACTTCAATTCAGATTCGTTGCCGTGGAAGATAAGGTGAAATTCGGTTGAAGATCGTTTTTATTCAATCCCGGGCCCATCAAGATACCCCGGACTATGTCAACGAGCCGCTGGGATTAGGCTATTTGGCAGCAGTTCTCATTCAAGCGGGATTCGACGATGTTCATATTAGAACGGCCTTGTTCGACGATGTTGACGAGACCGTCCGCTTGGCCAGTGAAGCCCGATTGGTAGGGCTTACCGCTACTTCGCCGATGTTGAAAGACTCGCTAAAACTGGCCGAGCAAATCAAGTCGACCAATCCGGAGGTACTGATTGTTATCGGGGGAGCGCATGCCACCGCTTTACCCGAAGCCACCGCTGCTCACCCTCAGGTCGATTTCGTTATCAGGGGTGAAGGTGAAGAAACACTGCGTGAACTCGCCACCGCCTTGAAAGATGGGAACACAGACCTATGTTCTATCCGGGGGCTGACTTACCAGCACGACGGCGTCGTGATCCATAACCCTGATCGGCCGCTCATCAGCGACATTGATAACGTGCCGTTTCCAGCTCGTCACCTCTACAAGCTGGAGTCTTTTCTTGCCAGGGGAGAAGCTCTGTTCGGCGACCGGGGAAGCTGGATTTTTTCCAGCCGTGGGTGCCCGTATCAGTGCACGTACTGCGCTTCCAACGTGCTGTGGACCCGGCGGTGGCGGACACGGACACCAGCCAACATTTTTAAGGAGATTCAGCTGTTGGTCAAAGACTACAAGGTCAACCGCATTAACTTTGCCGACGACACCTTTACCGTTTCTTCCAAACGGGTCTCGGAGGTGTGCTCGCTTATAAAGTCAAGCGGTCTTAGCATAACCTGGGGATGTAATGTCAGGGTAGATACGGTTGACCGCGAACTTCTCCTGGAAATGGCTGCAAGCGGATGCACCGATGTCTGGATAGGAGCCGAAAGCGGCTCACCGCGTATTTTGAAAGGTCTCCAAAAAATTATCTCCTCGGAACAGATCACCCAGGTGTTCAAATGGGCTCGGGAAGCCGGACTCAGGCGCCGTGGGTATTTCATGATTGGTTCACCCGAAGAAGATCTTGCCAGCATTGCCGAGACGGAAAAGCTCATCGATCTTTTGGATGCCGACTCTATATCTATCTCGATATTCACTCCTTATCCGGGTTGCGAAGCTTTCAAGGTATCGGTGGCCAATGGTTTGAATCCTCAAAGCCTGGACTGGTCACGGATTGATCTTTACGAAAAGGTGTTGAGCCCCACCCGGTTTCTGTCGAGGAAACAGATCGAGCAGCAGCATGAACGGCTGCTTAAGAAATATTCGGGAATCATATCGACCAGGGGAAAAACGTACCAGGAATCAGAGCCGGTGGTACGAACAAAAAAACAGTCGACAGTACTCGGTATTGATGATGCCGGCCGGTGGCGGGAGTTGATAGAACGGCTTCCCGATGAGTTGAATGATGTTTACCTTACTCCTGAATACGGTGAAGTGTTTCAGCGTGAAGGGTATGGCCTGGCGCTGTGTTTTCTCTACCAGGACGGTGATGACCTGTTCCTCTATCCATTTTTAAAACGGCGTATTAAAAAGGTTGCCAACCGGACCATCTCGACGCCGTGTTATGACCTGGAAACACCCTACGGATATGGCGGCCCGATAGCGAACTCCATGGACGGTGAATTTCTCCGGAGGGCGCACCAGTCATTTTCAGGTTTTTGCTGCTCGGAACGCATCGTCTGTGAGTTTGTGCGGTTTCACCCTATCATGAGAAACGAGCGGTTTTCAGCCGAACACATGCACACGTCGTTCAACCGACCCACTGTTTACATCGATGTTGCGAGTGACGAGGAAACCATCTGGGGAAATTATACCGGTACGGGACGGAACATGATCCGCAAAGCAAAAAAGTCGGGGGTGGTGATCGAACCATCCCGCTCGCCGGAAGAACTTCGCCAGTTCGTGGACATCTACCAGGAGACAATGGATCGAGTCGGGGCAAACCGCTTCTACTTCTTCCCCTTTTCATTCTTCGAGAACATGCGTCTTCTTTTCAAAGACAGTTTCCGCCTCCTGCTGGCCCGCTGGAATGGAGACATCGTGGCCGGCGCCGTATTTCTCAAGAACGACACCTATTGTCACTACCATCTAGCCGGGAGCCGCAGAGACTGTCTTAAAGTTGCTCCCAACAACCTGATACTGCATCAAGCGGTCCTGGAAGCGGTCCGCGGTAAACAGAAAAAAATGCATATAGGCGGCGGCAGTTCCACCTCTCAGAAAGATTCCCTGTTCAGGTTCAAGGCTAACTTTTCACCCCTCAGGACGAAATACTCCATCGGTACCAGGATCCATCTGCCGGAGCTCTACGAGCAGCTTAAACAGATCTGGCAGGAGGAGAACCAGGGTAAAGCTGAAGTCTTGAAAGAGGTGCTTCAGATATACCGGTTTTAAGTGGTAAAGGACGCCATGAATACGACGTTGAAAAATAATCTCACGGCCCTGGCTTCACGGGACCCGGCCGCGGCGCACGCGGTTAAGACCGCTTCTCTAAAAAGTAACAGACTGGTTATGGAACAATCCCGCAGTGGCACCGACTGGACCGGTTATTACCAATCTAATAGCGGCAAAAAGGCGTATCTAGCCAGCCGATATCAACCTTCCCGAGAAGCTTCCAAAAGAGTGGAACATCTTGATTATCAGAACAAGTACCTTTTTGTCATCATTGGTTTCGGTCTTGGATACGAACTTCGGGAAATAATGAACAGAATGCATGAGCAGGCAGTGGTAATCGTTATCGAACCCAGGCCTGATTTGATGAGAGCGGCCCTGGAATCAATCCCTCTGGAGGATGTTATTTCCGGTCGAAACCTTTTCTGGGCCCTGGGGAACAAAGCGGATATTCAGGCGGCATTGCAGTGCCATTCATTGACACTGGCCCAGTTTCTCAACTCGGTAGAAGTGTTCGAACACCCGGTCTTGAAGCGGCACCTGGAGGAATCCTATGCCGGGTTGCTCAAAATGTTTTTTGACGCCGCTACCTATAACATAATAGCAGTAGGTAACGATCCACAGGACACCATGTTGGGAATAGAAAACGCGTTCAACAATTTTGACGCGATTCTCTCTTCTCCTGACATATCCCGTTATTTTGCCACCCTGACCGACCGGCCGGCGATCGTTATCATGGCCGGACCTTCGCTCGACGAGCAGATGCCGGTACTCAAAACCATAGATCGGGACCGGGCCCTGCTGTTGTGTGCCGACACGATCCTCAACAAGTTGCTCCAAGAAGGGATCATACCCCACCTGGTATTTACCCTTGAGCGGGGTGAGGTGGTCTATGAACTTTTCTATAAAAACACTGTCATTCCTGGGCAGCTTTGCCTGGTGGCTCAACCGGTTGTCGATCCCCAGATATTGAGTCTGTTTCCCGGACGAACGTTCATGCTTTTCCGGTCGGCCACCACCTTTGAAAAATGGATGGCGGAATCCCTGGGCCACATACCGTCCCTGGAGTGCGGTTTATCGGTCGCACACATGGTGTTCAGCACCGCCAGGGCACTCGGCTGCACTCCGCTGGTTCTGATCGGCCAGGATTTGTGTTATTCGGAAGAGGGCTTGAGTTACAGCGCGGGAACTCATCGCTCGTCGTATACAGTCGAAGATGATAACAAAGAAGGTCTGGGCTTGACGGAAGCCAGCGGCCGTCTCGAAGTCCCTGCCATCGGCGGCGGGACCGTCAAGACACGCCATGATTGGTGGCTGTTTCTCCAATGGTTGGAGGTAGAGGTGGGTAAAACCGGAGTACCGGTAATCGATGTGAAAAACCACGGCGCCAAAATTCGCGGGGCCATTCAGATGCCGCTTCAGGAGGTAGTTGACACCTATTGCCGGAAGAACCTGCCGGTGCCGTTTGCGCCCGTCGTCCCTGAAACCGCACCGGAGCAGAACCGGCTCGAAAAGCGTCTCCGGTCAATTGGGCAAGCCCTATTGAAGGAGATAGAAAAGACCCGTGCGGCAGTTGCCTTGTTCGAAAAAGCTCAAGTGAGCATCACCGATCTGGGGACGCTCTTCATGACCGTCCGTGGCAGTGGTGTTTGGCCGGACGATTTTTGGGATAACAAATCGGCTGAAATAACCGGGACACTGCTTTCGGCCTACGAGACGATTAAACCGGTTGGACTCGACCCGTGTCTGGTCCGTTTCATCATCCAGCCCGTTCTGTTTCAATACGCCTTGCAAAGCACCCCGTATATCGATATCGGGAACGCCGATTCGGCCCTGGCCTGGCAGCGCAAGCAGGCGACGTTACTTTCGCAGCTCGTAGAGCTTTCGCGTATGGTGGAGGAGCATCTCACGAAATACCTTGAGGTGGTCCGGACGGCACGTTAATTATCTCCGGCTTTCAGTGTTATCAGTATGAACTCCGATCGGGAAGTCAACCGCATAGGCGGACCCCAGGTGTTGGTGCCGCAGGTGGTGTAGATGAAAGAGGAACCCTTCCGGTACAGCCCCCAGGGGTACTGATAGTACAGGCGCACGATGAGATCCATGGGTGGAAACTGTCCGGCATGGGTGTGACCGGAGAGTTGAAGATCGACACCCAGGTCGGCGGCTTTATCAAAATCATCGGGCTGGTGTGCCAGCAGGAGAACGGGACGGGTCATATCACAGGCTTTCAACGCATCCGTCAGATCGGGTTTCTGACCGGTCCTCCGGCTGATGGTAGGATCGTCGACGCCGGCCACCTCGAGAGCACCGGCCACGGTAATGTGCTCGTTTCTTAAAGGCTTGATACCGGTCTCTTTGGCAAAAGCCATGAACCCGTCTACTCCGGAGTAGAAGTCATGGTTGCCGGTGACCGCCAGGATACCGTACCGCGCGTTAAGTTTGTTTAAGGAACGGGTGAAATCGTTGGGGAGTTCCATGTGATGGTCGACTATATCGCCGGTAATCACCGCCAGGTCTGCCTTGAGATCGTTGCAGCGTTGAACCAGGTGTTCGAGGTTCGCGGGGGTAGTCAGCGATCCCAGGTGAAGGTCGGAAAGCTGAATGATGGTAAATCCGTCCAGGGCCGGCGGAAGTTTTTTAAGCGGGACCGTGATTTTCCTGAACCGCGGTGCGCAGGCGGCATTAACGAGTGAGAAGGACACCGCCAGAGTTATCAGGGCCAGAGTGCCGATTGTCAGTTCCCTGGTGTACTGAGGAAGAAAAAGATTGACTGCCGCTTTCACCAGGAAGAACGAAAACCCGATAGCGATGCTTCCGAACCAGATTGCGCCCAGATATAGGACGGGAGTAACGGGGAATCGGTGCCGCATGAACAGCATGAGATAGTACAAAAGTCCCATGCCCACCAGTACCGTCCTGGTAACAGTAAGAGCCCGCCCCGTGAGTTCCAGCCCTTTAGCCACCTGTCCGTAGAGGAAATAATGGAACTCCGTGTAGATCAGGGTGAAAATTGTCAGAAACACGATAAATCCAAGTCTTTTCATCGTCTCGTATCTCCCGGCGGTCTCCCTATTGTAGCATAACGTTCCACCTTACTTTCCACTCTTCTTGCTTGAGGTATAGCGAAAGTGGTTGTTGAAGGGCGGACGCGTAAACTGGTACAATCCGGACAGCATACACGGAAACAAGAATGAGACACGGAGGAGTGCCAGGCGTATGAGCAAGGGTGAAAAGGCCGTCGGGAGGAACGAGATAGAGAAACTGCTGCCGCACCGGGAGCCGTTCCTTTACGTCGACCGGATCGAGAGCGTCGAGGATAACACTATCGTTACCCGGTGGCGGGTAAAAGAAAAAGAGTTTTTCTTTAAAGGACATTATCCCGGTAATCCCATCACTCCAGGCGTGATCATCTGCGAAGCCATGTTCCAGTCAGGTGCGCTCCTGATGGCCTCGCTTCTGGAAGACGAGTACGCGGACAAAATGGACCAGGATGAGATCGAGGCCGGCCGGCGGGTGCCGGTGGTGACCCGGGTGAACAATGTTCGGTTCAAGAAAATGGTAAAACCTGGGGACACGCTGGTTATGACGGTAATTTTCACTGAAAAAGTAGGGTCGGTTTACTGTTTCAAGGGTCGGGCCAGAGTAGATGGAAAGTTGGCAGCGTCCTGTGATTTCATCTGCACCATGGTGGAAGAGCAATGAACTTTGAGTCTAAAACCTTTTTGGGGGAGGGTGAACAAGAACTTTGAACGATTACCTTCAATTGAAAAATAAAGATGTCCTGGTAGTGGGAGTAGCCAACCGGAAAAGTGTCGCCTATTTTATCGCCAAAAGCCTGCTTCATTGCGGCGCCCGGGTGACGCTCTCGGTACAGGGAGAAGAACACCGGGCAAAAGCAGGTAAACTGCTCCCGGACTGTCCTGTCTTCTGCTGCGACCTGGAGCGCCAGGAGGATCTCCAGGCGTTACGCCGGGCAATCGGAGAAGACAAACAATTTCACGGTCTGGTGCACTCGGTGGCCTTTGCCAACTATCCGGAAGGATTTGTCCCGTTTCACGAGACTCGTAAGGAAGATTTTCTTCAGGCTTTCGATATTTCGTGTTTCTCATTGATCAACCTGGCCCGGGTTTTCAAAAACAACCTGGCTGAGGACGCGTCGGTGGTAACCATCTCCATATCGACTACCCGAATGGCGGCTGAAAACTACGGTTATATGGCGCCCATCAAGGCCGCTCTGGAATCGTCGCTCTGTTTCCTGGCCAAGGGGTTCAGCCGGTTCTCGCGGGTCCGGTTTAACGCCGTGTGCGCCGGGCTTCTCAAGACTTCCGCTTCGGCCGGTATCCCCGGTTACATCGACAGCTATCTGTTTGCCGAGAAAGCCACGCTCCGGCGCCGTAACCTCAGTACCCAGGAGGTGGCGGACGCCGCGGTGTTCCTGCTGAGTCCTCGTTCAAGCGGTATCAACGCTCAGCGGATCATCGTGGACGCGGGGATGGAGACCAACTATTTCGACCGGGAGATCGTGGAACGTGCTACCGGTGGTGACTGACATCCTGTATCCGGTCATCGTGGAGATTCCGAATGAGACCGGCTGCCTGCACGGCCGGGATAAGGTAGCGGCCTTGAGCCGGCACGCCCGGCAGGCCCTGGCGGTAAGCGCCGTGCTGAGCGAATGTGAACTGGGAGAACTGGAAAAAGACCACCGGGGTGCGCCCTTGCCGCATGAAGGTACCTACTGGTCCCTGGCTCATAAACCCGACTATGCCGCTGCCGTGTGCGGTCCTATCCCGTTGGGGATAGACATAGAAGAAATCGCTCCCCGCCGTGAGGATTTGTTCGATTATATTGCCGGCCGCAGCGAATGGAATCTGTTTGATGAGAAGACCTGGGATAATTTTTTCCGGGTATTTACCGCCAAGGAGGCCATCCTGAAGGTCACCGGCGACGGGATTACCAAACTGAGCCGGTGCCGGGTAAAAGAGATCGTCGATGACGATCACCTGGTGATGGATTTCGATGGTCGGGAGTGGCTGATCGAGCATTTTCGTATGGGCGGCCACATCGCCTCCGTTACCGCCATGAACTTCAAAATAACCTGGACTGTGGCCGGTCGAGGTTCGGATATTTAACCATACCTCAAGCAAGAAGTGTAGAAAGTAAGGAGTGAGATTTTGGAGATGGAAGGCCGGTTTCCGGAAGGTTTTTTATGGGGGGCGGCTACTGCTGCATATCAGATTGAAGGTGCGTGGAACGAGGACGGGAAGGGGCCGTCTATCTGGGACGAGTTTTGCCGCCGTCCCGGCGCCATCGATAACGGGGATACCGGCGACATCGCCTGCGACCACTACCACCGGTACCGGGACGATATCGAGCTGATGAAACAGATCGGTATAAAAACCTACCGGTTCTCCGTGTCCTGGCCCCGGGTCCTGCCTGAAGTGCCGGGCCGGGTAAACGAGAAGGGGCTCCGGTTCTACCGAAACCTGGCCGAGGCTTTGTGTGATGCCGGTATTAAACCGGCGGTCACCCTCTACCACTGGGACCTGCCGCAGGCACTTCAGGAAAAAGGAGGCTGGGGTAACCGTGAGGTGGTGGACCATTTTGAGGAGTACGCCCGGGTTATGTTCGAAGCCCTGGGAGACCTGGCGCCGCTCTGGATTACTCACAACGAACCGCAGGTGTCCGCTTTCAGGGGCCACGCGGCCGGGGTCCACGCGCCGGGCATCAAGGACATGAAACAGGCCGTCCAGGTCAGCCACCACATGCTGCTTTCTCACGGGCGGGCGGTCCGCGCTTACCGGGAACTCGGGTGTGCCGGCTCTATCGGGATCACGCTCAACCTGTACCGGGTTTTTCCAGCTACCGATGCCGAAGAAGACCGGGAAGCAGCCGAGCGCCATGACCTGCTCCAGAACCGGTGGTTCCTCGATCCGGTCTTTACCGGCGCGTACCCGGCGCGTCTGCTCGATTATTTCCAAAAAACATATGGAACTCCGGTGATGAAATCCGGGGACCTGGAGATGATCCACACACCTGTTGATTTCCTGGGAGTCAATTACTACACCCGGCATGTGGTGAAACACGAGGAAAAGGAATTGTTGGGAGTCCGGCATGTCACGGTTGACGGCGCCCGGCACACTGAGATGGGTTGGGAAGTCTATCCCCAGGGACTCTACGATCTGCTGATGAAAATCAACCGGGATTACGGCGAAGTACCGCTTTACATAACCGAGAACGGAGCCGCTTTCTCCGATTCGGTGACTCCGGACGGTCGGGTTCATGATGAAGAACGGATCGCATACCTGCGGGACCATTTCAAGGCGGCGTTAAAAGCCATCGGGGACGGAGTGCCGCTAAAGGGATACTTCTCCTGGTCGCTGATGGATAACTTTGAATGGGCGTACGGTTTCTCCAAACGGTTCGGGTTGATCTACGTGGATTACGCCACCCAGCGACGAACCTTGAAAGACAGCGCCCGGTTCTACCGGGAAGTCGTAGCCAATAACGGTTTGTAGAACGAAGCGGGACTCTGCAGAGAGAACAAATCAACCTCTTCTGGGACGACGCCAACGACCATCCCGGCTGGAGCCGCTTGAGCGCCTTTAGGCGGTGGTAACAGGGATTTCTGATATAGTAATTTATATCACTTTGACAATACCTGCATTAATAGAATAAGCTATTATTACTTAAACTATACAACTAATATCGTGATCTAATTATTTAGATTGGTATAGCATGTATTCTGATAGGGACGAAATAGAATTTACGTTAGGTCGGTATACCTGTATTTCTCCCTATCCGGATTTTCATCGGATTCTTCCCACTATCTCTCCATAGTTGTGCTGAATCCGTACGTGTGTCTGCAATGGACTGTCCCGAAGGAGGGAAACCCCATGAATAGTAAAAGGATCGACATCCTGGTAATGACATTTCTTCTAGGAGTTCTGGTGGCGTTAACCGCCGGCTGCGGCGGCGGCGGCGGTGGTGGTGGCGGCGCCGGAGGTACATCGGGATATGATAGCCCATCGATTACGAGCCTGGGCTACACCCTGACGGGCAAGGTAATTCTGCCAGACGGCTCCAGCGGCGCGGGTATTTTGGTAGCCGCTAGCAAGGTAGGCGATAGCGGTGTCACCAACAAGCAGGCGAAGGTGCTGGCAGCCGGACCCACCGGTCCCAACGAGTTCAAGAAAGCTGTTAAGAGCGCTTCTGAAAACGGCGGCTCCTATATCACCATGACGGACGTCGAGGGGATCTATATCCTTTCGGGTCTTGATACGGGGACCTACTATATCGAGGCCAGCCGGGGCGGACTTAAGGCCACCTCGAGTGCCACGGTGACACCCTACGAGGCTGCGGTAGTGGACCTGTCCCTGACTCCCACGGGCTCGCTCTCCGGTATTTGCGAACTGGAAGCTGTTGGTGCGGATGGATACGCCGGCACCTTCGTGGTGATCAAAGGGACCGATTATATTGGATTTACCGCCGATGATGGATCTTTCACTATCAACCAGATACCGGTGGATAGCTACCAGGTGAGTTTTACGCATCCGGGCTATGAATCATACGACTACCCACAGTCGGTGAGTATTCCCGTCGCGGACGATTACACGTTGCCCCAGATAGTAACGCTGGTATCGCTGAGAGGCGGGACCGTCATCGGCACGGTGACTGCCCAGGATACCGAGCCGGTGGAGGGGGCGCTGGTTCGGGTCGGGGATTTGAACCTGTATGCCGAGACCGACGCCGACGGGCGCTACCGGCTCGATGATGTGCCGCCGGGAACGTACACGGTGTATTTTAAGCACGATCTGGTCGAAGAGTCCGCGGAAGTGACGGAGAACGAGATAGAGAAGCGTCAGGAGACCACGGTAGACGCCGAGCTTACCGACAACAAACCCCCGGTGTGGGAGAGCGCTACGGGTGTGGTTTACGTCTACAACCTGACCGAAAACGGCGGCGGCGTGACGACCAATTCCGTAACCTCACTTGGTGTGGGAGTAGAGTTCGGGCGGGCTTTTGACGCCTCCCGGCCGCTGACCTACGTGGTGTACCAAAACCGGGTCCAGGATTGGGACACCGAGGAGTGGGAGAACAACTACCCGGTCGAGGTTTCAGAGCTCGATCTGGAGCCTGGTATGCGTGGTGAGAGCGGCACAATCATCGAGGGTCTCGACCCGGGTGAGCGCTACGTGTTTGGAGTGCGGGTAAAAGACCGGCACGGGAACCTGGAATACAACCGTTCCGAGTACCTGAGCGTACCCGATGATGGCACGGTGACCGTGGAAGAGCGGTTAAATCTGCTGGCATCCATGGGTGCCATCGGTATCGGTACCAGTGATCCCCAGGGACTCTTCCACGTGCAGCCGGAAGAGGGCGGCTCGCCCTTCGTGATTGACAATCAGACGGGGTATGTGGGTATCGGTACGACCGATCCCCACGCGGCGTTAACGGTCGGCAGCACCGGCCAGCCGATCATCCAGGGCGCCGGCGACGGGACGTTTTCGGTAGATTCCGCCGGCATAGTCATCTCCGGTACCTGGCAGGGTGATCCCGTGGCCGACCAGTATATCGGGAGTGTTTCAGGAGCAAAAGTCACTGGCGACATTGCCGGTAACGCCGCCAATGTAAACAGCGTGGTTGGGGTTGCGCACGGTGGTACCGGAGCAACCGCTGCCGGAGACGCCCGCGATAATCTGGGGCTGGGAGAGTTGGCCGTCTTCGATACGGTCTCGGGCGGCGCCGAGGGTCTCATCGACGACGGCACCATCAGCGGGGATGATCTGGCCACAGGCGCGGTAAGCGGTCTCCACATAGCCGACGGCACCATTACCGATGCCGATATCAATGCCGCAGCGGCCATCGCCGGCACGAAGATCGGGCCGGACTTCGGCAGCCAGGACATCGTCACCATGGGGAATGTCGGTATCGGGACCACCCTTCCGGGCGCGACGGTGGAGGTGGTGGGCACGGTTAAAGCCACCCATTTTATCGGTGACGGGTCGCTCTTGACCGGCGTGGCCGACGCCGGCGGGGTAGTGAACAACGGCACCACCGGTATAGAGGCAGACAATGATGCCGACGGGGCGGGATTCATCGTGTTTAAAACAGCGAAAACTAACCGGCTGATCATTACCAATGACGGCCAGGTGGGTATCGGCACGGACGTGCCGTCATCGCAGCTCACCGTTATCGGTACGGTGGAGGCGGAAGCCTTCTTGTTCGGCACCACCGACGTGGAGACCGAGTTTGCCTCTATGCAGAGTGATCTCGGCAGCCTGGAGCAGGCGAGCGCGGCCAGAAGCAGTAACCTCTCCGATCTTACTGACGCCGCGGCGGCCAGGACGAACCTGGGGCTTATCGCCGGTGGCGACGGCGACGTATGGGTGGAGAAAGCCGGTGACACCATGACCGATAGACTGACCTTGCCTGCAGACGGCCTGGTAGCCGGAACGGACCAGCTGGTTCTCTCCGGCGGCATGGTCGGCGTGGGCACCTCGTCGCCCAGCGTGAAACTCGATGTGGCCGGTGGTATCCGGGCCTCGGACGGCCTGACGGTGACCGGCACAGTCTCGCTGCCGGAGAGTTCGATCACCGACGCCATGATCTCCGACACCCTGACTGCCTCGGACCTGGTATCCGGATCATCGGTTGTATCCGACGCGGAGGTCGACGACGATATCACGCTGACCAGTATCACCCAGGTCACCAACCGGAGCATTCTTGACACCACTGCTACGCTGACCGTCGAGCGCGGCGGCACGGATGCTGTCACCGCCGCCGAAGCCCGTACAAACCTGGGGCTTATCGCCGGCGGTGAGGGCGATATCTGGGTTGAAAAAGCCGGCGACACTATGACTGGTACATTGACGATATCGGGTGCTGACACCGATCTTACCACCGGCGCCGACGAGCACCTGTCTCTGATGCCCGGCGGCACGGGCAACGTGGGCGTCGGCACCACCTTGCCGGGTGTGAAACTTGACGTGACCGGCGGTATCAGGGCGTCCGACGGGTTGACTATTACCGGCTCGGTCTCGCTTCCGGACAGTTCCGTCACCGACGCCATGGTTTCGGACACACTGACGGCGTCTGACCTGGTGTCCGGTTCATCGGTAGTTTCCGATTCGGAGGTCGACGATACCATCACGCTCACCAGCCTTACCCAGGTGGTGAGTCGTCCCATCACCGACACCACCGGCACGTTGCCGGTTGCCCGCGGCGGCACGGGCGCCACCAGTTCTCAGGACGCCCGGGTTTCGCTGGGCGTGGATGTCGGCACCAACGTGCAGGCGTACGACGACGGGCTCCAGTCGATTGCCGGTCTGACCACGAGCGCCGACCAGATAATCTACACCACCGGTCCCGACACCTATCAGGCCACGACACTGACCGCTGCGGGACGCTCTTTGCTGGATGACGAAAGCGTCATCCAGCAGCACATCACGCTGGGTTTGGGCACAATGTCTGCTCAGTATCCCGACGATGTACGTATCAGCGGCGGTACGATTGACGGTGTGGCTATCGGCGGAACAAATCCCGAGGCGGGAACATTTCTTTCGGTCTCTACCGACAGCGTCACCGAGCGGACCACCGCTGCGGGAGTCACCGTGGACGGGGTCCTCCTCAAGGACGCCACGCTAACAGGCACCCTGATAGCGCCAACCGACGGTCTGGTGGTAGGAACAAACCAGCTCATTCTTTCCGGTGGTCGGGTTGGTATCGGCACTACTTCGCCGGCCCTGACCATGCACGCAGTGGAGGAGAACGTCGCTACGGATAGTTCCACCAGCATGCTGCGCCTGACTCACACCACCGATGGCACTCCCGCCGCCGGTATCGGATCGGGCCTTGAGTTTGAGGCTGAAGACGCTGCCGGCACCACCGTGGCCGCTCTCGTGGAAGGTATCCTTACCGACGTCACCGATGGGGCTGAGACCGGCACGCTCATCTTCAAGACCGCCGACAGCGCCGACGACGGCCTGGCGGAACGCCTCCGAATCGACAATGACGGCAACGTTGGAATCGGTACCGCGTCTCCCACCGAGGTGCTGGACGTGGCCGGCCGGATCAGGGCCACGCACTTCATCGGTTCCGGCTCGTACCTGACCGGAATCGGCAGCGCGGGCGGCGTGGCCAACAAGGAATCAACCACCGTGGCTGCCGACGCACCCGTGGAAGACCCACCGGGCAGCGGAACGATAGCTGAACCTGACGGTATAGGAGACATCGTCTTCCAGACAGCCGGAGAAACCCGGGTATTCGTAGGAAACAACGGCCAGATAGGTATCGGTACTATCGAGCCCGCTGCTCAACTGGAAGTGATCGGCGGCATCAAGGCCTCGGACGGTCTGACGGTTACCGGTACGGTATCACTGCCGGCTGATTCCATCACCGATGCCATGGTATCAGACACCCTGACCGCTTCCGACCTGGTGGCGGTTTCATCGGTGGTGGCTGACGCCGAAGTTGACGACGACATCACTCTGACCAATATCACCCAGATCACCAACCGGAGCATCCTCGACACCACCGCCACGCTGACTCTTGCGCGCGGCGGCACCGGCGCCACCACCGCGGCCGACGCCCGCACCAACCTGGGCCTTATCGCCGGGAGCGACGGAGATATCTGGGTGGAGAAAGCCGGCGACACCATGACCGGTACCCTGACGCTGTCAAGCGTCGTTACCGACATCACCACAGGCACGAACGAGCACCTGGCCCTCATGCCCAACGGCACCGGCAAAGTCGGAATCGGTACCACGAATCCTTCATCTATATTCCATATTTACGGTGACAATCCAAAATTATCAATTGATGATTCGACAGACATGAATCCTGCATTATATTTATCCAAAAGCGGATCGCCTAAAGCGGCTATGGATCTAGCAGCGTCAACGAGTAATTTAAGGTTTCTGACATACGACGGCAGTTGGCACGAAAGAATAACGGTAAAACAAGACGGCAACGTCGGCATCGGGTCCACTACGCCGGGTGAAAAATTGCATGTAAATGGAAACATCCAGGCTGATAAAATATACTTTGGGTCTTCCGGGTCGGCCCCATTTATAGATGCCAGTGGTGCTACCCTTCAATTACGGAGACCGGATGGCGTTGACGGAGCGGATGTTACAGCACAGTATCTGACGTTGAATAGCGGTAAATTAACTTCGTTGGACTATGGCGCCTTGCTCAACGTGCTTCAACTTGAGGGCACTGCCGGCGTTACAATCACAGGGACTACAGACACTTTTGTGGTTGCTGAAAGATATTTAAACGTAAAGAATTATGATGAAAGTAAATACCAAGGTTTGATTGCTTCTCACGCAACTCTATTGCCCAATATCAATTCTTATCCGGCTCTTGTAATCAGGGGACAATCAGCTCAGACCGCTGATCTTTTCCAATGGCAAAATAATAGTGAAACAGTGCTGGGTGTCATCGATTCTTCCGGCAACGTCGGTATCGCCACCGCCGACCCGACCCAGAAACTGGACGTCACCGGCACTGTCAAAGCCACCGCCTTCTCCGGCCCGATCAACCCCAATCTCACTGACGGTTCGGTCTTCTTCCAGGGTACCAGCGGTCTGACCGAGGACAACTCAAACCTTTTCTGGGACGATACCAACAACCGTCTCGGCATCGGCACCACCGCTCCGAGCTTAGCCCTGACGGTAAACGGCGACATGGAGGTCGGCACATCTCGCTCCGACTATCAACACCTCAGGCTCGGCGGCGGTAACTCATTCGGTTTTCTCTATGGCCATTTCGGCACATTGGGTGACGGAATACACATGGGATACAACTACTACGTCAATTCTACCGGGACCAATACGATAGCTGACACTCCCTACGCCACCTCCCGCATTTCTATGAAGCCTGGCGAGATCAGCCTGGCTACCGGTGCTGTCAACACAATTCCCAGCGACCGGATGACGGTGGACATATCGGGCAACGTCGGCATCGGCACCACCGCTCCGGGGACGCTGCTTCATATAAAACATACCGGTGATACCACTAAGGAGATTGCCCACTTCCTGGCGCCCGATCATGCTACTGACGGGCAGCTTAGTAATATTGTCATAGGTAAAGACACGTCTGCTGGGAATGGGGCAATCTTTGGATATAGATATGATATTACTCCTGGTGATGAAGGTGCTTTTATCCAGGTTTATGGTGATAGTGGCCCGGAGACAGGATTATTCATAAAAAAAGGCGGCAACGTGGGTATCGGCACCACCGCTCCCAACGAGAAACTGCAAATTCATGAATCGACCAGTGGCAATAGTAGAATACGATTCACGAATAGCACTACTGGAAGCGGTTCTGTTGAAGGTTGTTTAATTGGATTGGATGAAACCGAAGACCTGGAAATAAGACAGGTAGGGGCCGGGCAAGTACAGCTGTTCACCAATAATACACAGCGATTGACGATCACGGCCAGCGGCAACGTCGGCATCGGTAGCAACGTACCGACCCAGAAGCTCGATGTGGTTGGCAATATTGCAGTCTCGGGGACGGTGGATGGCCGGGATGTTGCCA
>CAZQHK010000037.1:6519-43498 GCA_964593455.1 uncultured bacterium | reverse complement strand
TGTTTTCTTCCCTATTACTCCTATCGGCATCTTCGGAATGAAGCTTTAGCAAAAAATAACATTACTTTGTCTAAATCAAGCGGTTCTAAAATTAGAAATCTAAAATTACCTGTCTCTCTCACCTCCTAAATGTACTTTCTACACTATTCAGAGGGTGGGAAAGAGGGTGTAATCACGGGCAGGACATTGTTGTGGGAGGTAAGGTGCTGGGTTGAGAGGAGCACCCCTCAAGCAAGAAGCGTGGAAAGTGAGGTGGAGATTTTTAAGATTGAGATGTGATATTTTGGAAATTGAGGAGTTCGATAGTATGATAGACTCTAGTGAAATGAAAGATGATTTGTTGGAAAAATTGAATATTCCGGATTCGTTCCGGAAGGTGTTCGCTGAAGCAGCTGCGGTAGTGAAGACGAAAGCCGGTCCCGGTGGCGTGGTCCGGGTGATACATCACAACGATTCAGACGGGATTACTTCGGGAGCTATTCTGACGGCCGCTTTTACCCGGGCCGGTTATAAGGTAGTGACGTGTTCCCTGGAAAAACCGTATCCGGTCCTCATCCCCGTTATACATGGAAAACAACACGATCTTGTTGTTTACGGCGACCTGGGAAGCGCTTATATTAAAGACATTTCCTGTGCCACTGAGCAGGTTTCTGGTATTACCGTTATCGTCGATCATCACCTGACCGGGCCGTCGCCATCCGGATCTGTTCTCAATGTTAACGGAGAGCTCCATGGTTTATCGGGAAGCCTGGATATATCGGGTGCCGCTACCTGTTTTCTGTTGGCGGTTTATCTCTCAGCGGAAAATCGTGACCTGGTACCGCTGGCGGTAGTGGGCGGGTTCGAGATTCCCGGCCCGCTCAGGGGAGTGAATGCCGTGCTTTATGACCTGGCACACTCTTTGGGGTTGGTTCAACATGTAGACAGGTCGGCCTGGAGAACCGGGCAGGTTCGGTTGGGTAACGACTGGGTGGCGTTGTCAAAAGCGTTTTCCGACCTGGAGACATGTGGTGCGGTGGGCTATTACCTGGGCGGTGTTGAGGTGGCTTTGGCTCTATGCCGGGACGGGTATACCGATGAAGCTCTGACCTTTCTGGAAAAGGTCGATACAAAACGCCGGCAGGCTTTCCGGCTTCTCGATGAAGCGGTATGCGGGGGACGGCTGGTTAGAACCGGGAATGTTCAATACCTGCACGCCGACTTCGCTTTGAATGGTCTCGGGGCAAAAGTAATCGGAAGTTATCTTTCCGGGCTCTCCCGGCGAGACATCCCCGCGGTTGACGGGAAGTGTTATCTCCTGGCGTCCGTGTCGTTGAATCCAGAAGTGCCCGGCGTGGGGAGTCTGGGGACCGATCAAGTCAAATTTTCAGGCCGAGTGGCTCCCGGAAAAGCAGAATCCATTCTGTCTGGAAAAGCTTCCTCACTCAACGATCTTTTCGCCGGTGCCGGGACGCAGTGCGGGGGGTATGGTGACGGGCACAAGGTGGCCGCGTCAGCGGTGGTTCCCGCCGCTAACAGGCTTCGGTTTGTCGAACTGGTAAATGAACTGAGCGGTGGTTAAAGTCAACTGCAGTTTCCGGCTTTCCCCTTGCCGACACCGATGACTGTAAATCCATGGTTCCTGAAGGTGTCTGCCGGCAAACAGTTTCTGGAATCGACGATAACTCTGCCCCGCATGGTCTGAAGTAATTCGGTGGGAGATAGTTTGGTAAATTCCGGCCATTCGGTGAGTATGACGAGTAGATCGATATCCCGGATGGCACTCATTGCGCTGTCAGCCATGGCCACCCGGGGAAGCAGTGGCTGGGTGTTTGGCATGGCCTGAGGATCGTAGGCCGAAACCGCCGCCCCGAGGTCCACGAGTTTCCGGGCTATGAAGAGCGCCGGGGCTTCTCTGATATCATCCGTTCCCGGTTTGAACGCCAGGCCCAGCAGCCCGATGGTAACTCCCTGCAAATTCCCGTCTTCTTCAACTCCCAGTGCCCGCCGGATCTTCTCGACGATAAACAAGTGCTGGGTTTCATTGGCGGCAATAGCTGTTTCTACCAGGGTGAACGGCCGGCCCAGTTCACGGGCCTGAACGGCTAGAGCCCGGGTGTCCTTGGGAAAACAGGAACCGCCGTATCCGGCGCCGGCTTTGAGAAAATGCGGGCCGATACGATTATCGAGTCCCATTCCCGCGGCGACTTCTTCGATATCGGCGTTGAGACACTCGGCCACCCGGGAAAGTTCGTTGATGAAAGAAATTTTGATCGCCAGGAAACAGTTCGAGGCGTACTTGATCAGTTCGGATGACCGCCGGTCGGTACAATGGATAGGAACATTGAGCTGCTCATAAAGGTGTTTGATCTTCTCCAGGGCCGCCTGTGATTCTCCACCAATAACAACCCGGTCGGGATAGAGAAAATCCTTAACCGCTACGCCTTCACGCAGGAATTCGGGATTGGAGAGCACATCAAACGTCTCATGCCCGGCACAGTTGGCGCTGATCGTCTCGGCAATCATGTCTCCGGTACCGGGTGGCACGGTGCTCTTGGTGACGATAATTTTGTGACTGTTGAGGTAGCGGCCGATAGTGGCGGCAACTTCCATAACCGCGCCCAGATCGGCTTCTCCTCCCGTACCGGTTGGGGTACCCACAGCGATAAAAACGATTTCGGACCGGGTGACGGCCGTTTTGGCATCGGCGGTGAAATCGATATTCCCATTAGCAAGAACGGCCGCAAGCATTTCCGGCAGGTCCTGTTCAAAAATGGGAGAAATACCCCGTTTAAGATTCTCGACCTTCTCATCATCGATGTCGATACAGGTGATTTCATGTCCCAGATGCGCCAGGCACACTCCGGTGACCAGGCCGACATATCCGCAGCCGAACATGGCGATCTTGTTCAAATGACAACCTCACCTTTCAAAAACGGTCCGTTTTAAAGCATTACGGGCGGTAGGAATGAAACTATAGCAGAGCTTGTTTCTTTAGTCAATAAATACGGTATGTTTACGGTAAAAGTTGCATATGAGTGCGAGATTAAGATGTTGATATTACTCAAAAAGGAAACGTAGAAAGAGAGGTTAAGTTGACATAAATTACTGTTCAAGCCTATAATGAACAGTGTTGGAGCTATAAACGGTAAGCTCCTCTGTTTTTCTATGCCCGATAATTTTTCGTATAAAAACGCATGATTCCACTGCGGCCGAGAAACGATGATACACATGAAAAAGACGTCTGTTTACCAGATCTGCCTGGTGTTCCTGCTTGTTATCGTGATGATGGACGGGATAGCTTGTCTTCCCGCCCGGAGCGAAACCCAGGTCCGGCGGTTCAGTGAGATGTTCGGTTATCTGGACGTGGCTTCATGTATCGTGTTCCATCCTCTGCTTGACTACTACTCCATCGGCGCCGAAACCTTCACCCGCAAACCGCCGCCCGGGCAGACGAAAGAGCAGGTGCGGGAAGAGATGGTGACCAAACTCCGTGAACGGGGCCGGTTGGTGCGTTCCGCTAAAGAAAAGATCGAAAAATTCCGCCAGGAAATTCGGGTACTCGAGAAGGAAAAAACGAAAATTCAGGGAGATATGAAGATCGCCCTTGAAAAAGAGCGTCTCACCTATCTTAAGTCTCTCGGATCAACTGAGCTGGAAAGTGAAATAAAAGCCTTTGAAACAGAGTATACCGCCCGATGTGAAGAGATCGAAAGCGAGTATTTGGACCGGGTGAAGAAAACCAGGACAAAAATTGAAGAGTACGGGAATACGTACAGGAATCTCAAGCAGCAGGTCAACCAGGTTATCTACCAGGGGGTTCACGAGAAACAGGCGACGGTTAAGACTATTACCGAGGATATTGAATTGGTGACCAGATTGGTGGCGAAAAAACGGGAGATTTCAGTGATCGTGAACACCTCGGTCATCCGTGAAACCCGTCGTAAGGAACCTGAAAACTGGGAGAATATTTTCAGGGAACAATACGATTACGAGCGTTTTGAAGCAGCTTTGTTCGAGGGATGGTTCGAACCGGCGGACCTGTATCATGAGTACTCCCGGCGGTATCAGCAAAAAAATGAGTTCCTGAAACCTTTCGGTACGACGCGTTTGTTGAATGATGTTTTTGTGGTTGGAGGAACCGACTTGACGGAGGATGTCATCAAAGGACTGCTTATCAAATACAAGGTCAGCGGCCGGCGTATGGACGAGGCCCTGAAGATTTATCGGGAGGCTCGCGAGAGCCGTTTCGGGTGGTGATACAGTGAAATTCACAGATATCAGCAGATACCGTTTTCTCATACTGGTTTGTTTACTCATACTGGCGGTCGGCAGCCGGGCAGGCGCCCAGATTGACCCCAACCTGGATTTCAATTACGCCAACACTTACGTCATGGTGGTCAGGATAGATAAACCGCCGTACCCCAACCCGCCTGACTCCAACAATGAACGATATGTGTACGAAGTGCACAACCCATCGGCCAGGGTCATACCCAGACTGACTGATCCCAACTCGTTCTCCATTACCGTTGACCGTGAAGAGAACCTGTACATCGCGGACAAAGTAGATTACAGTGTCATCCCTGCCCCGGTAGTGCAGCCGCAAGATGATCTATATTATAAGAGTTTTAAGGCTTTGCCCGCTTGCAAGGATTTCACTAAACGGGTCATCATGGACACCTATGCGGCCAGCATTCCCCCCTCGGCGCTGCCTGACGGCCTCAACCCCAGCAAGGTAGAATATCCCACCCTGGACTTTAGCGTCTACACGGAAGGGGATCAGACGGGCGGTGCACCCGGCGGGAAGGAGTTGTTCCCCGGCGGCCAGGTGGAGTTTATCTGGTGGGATCCCAACGCCGAACCGAACAACATGGAAAGTGGTCTCGATCTCCCGTACCCGATTTTGTTCTTCCGTCCCAAAACCGCCGATGGTTCCGCCGGCTGGGTGCCGGGTGTCGATCCGCTGGGTTCCTGGCACGGCGGCGGGCCGCACCGATACGATTATCATATGCACGCTCTGGATAACCAGAACTTGAAGGCGGTTCTGGACCTCAACAAGGACGGCGAGTTCGAGCCGGTGGAAGAATTTGAAACGGCAGTATGTTACCCCCACACCTATGTCATGACCTCGGAAGGAGACAACGGGGCCGACGCCGGCAGCGGGTTACACGGATACATAGAACCCTGGGGGCAGGAACCAACAGGACAGATATGGCTTCCGAACGGGACCTGGCATCACCGCAACCACCGCACCGGCGGAGTGAATGACACCGTCCGCGTGATCCGGGCGGTCTACCAGCTGACAAATGTTTTTGGTCACCTTTACGGCTGGGAAAAGAGCAACAACTACGGCAGCGATGTGCTTAAAGACACGCTGGCACTCTGGTACGCCAATGATTTCAAGTGGAGCCTCAGGCAGTGCGGTGACCCATGCGCCAACGGACCCCAGGGAGAACTGAACGCTCCCATGGCGTATGTGAACAACCCGTTCCAGCTCATAGTGGGACCGTCGAACCGTATGTACCTGTTCTCTCCCTATGATCCGAACCCCGCGAATGCGCTGCAGTTCAAGGACCCGACTTTTGAGGGTGAGACCGGCGATATCACCTATCCCGATGAGTGGACCCCTTTCGATGTCCTGCCCACAGCGGGTAACCCCAACGCGGACATCATCGTCAACGTGGATTGCCAGTTGAGTGCAAACGGGCAACGGTATCAAAATCTCCGCTACATAGGCCTGGCCACTTTCTCCGCCGAACGTGACTGGGTCTATCTCAGCAGCGCCGACGAGTTTACCGTAGGAGACCAATTCGACGGCAAAGGCGGGGTCATGTATTACCGCCAGGGAACTGAGATTATGAAGATCCTCGATGATTCCCAGGAACACACCCTGAGCGCACACGGCGATCAGCCGTGGGGGCCGGCGCCCGAAGCTGTATCACTGGGGGGGGACATCGAATTAAACGCCGACACCAACCTCTCTGCCGACGGTATTGGGAACCTGTACTTCATTACCACGAAACCCAGTAAATGGGGAATCAAGTCGGTGGAAAGCAACTGGGAAACCCAGGACAACGGTATCCTCCAGCAGCGCCAGGTTCGACTCCGGCGGGCCCTGGACTTTAAACTCTGGATATCCCCGCGCAAGGGAGGAGATGCCTACAATCCGCCCGGAACCGATTTTAACGGCGAAAAGCAGATAGTGGGGGGGCTCCAATTCCGGATCGACCCCGCCTACCAGGGAGATGTCAGCGGAGTGGAAGTACCTGATTTGACTCCCACCGACCCGACATCTTTCGGCAAATCAGTCCACATCGACCTGGCCACGGTCAACGACGCCAGCCCTCCCATCGAGGGGAAATGCCAGGTGGATATCGCTCCCCTGGGACTGGTACCGGGAAAATTTGAGAAGTTCAACCCCTATACCGATATCATCTACCTGGAGGACTGGGGCACTAAGACCGACGCGGGGAACGACCAATCGCCTTTCGTGGCCAGGTGGCAGTTCGAAAACTACGCCGGCGATTACACCGTGAACGATAACAGTCCCTGGTTCGGGCACGAGTGCGTGCTCGAAAACATTTCTGACATCGCCGGGAACGAACCTCCTTACCGGGGACCTACCTGGCTGTGGAACCCGCTTCATTTCAACTTCAAAAACCAGCGGTACTACGAGCGGGACGCGATCGATCCCAACAAGAACGGATTTATCGGCGGCTGGTCATCAAATATCCTGGGAGATCCGTTGACCAGCCAGGGCAATCCTACCACAAAAGCCCATGACGGACGGGAGTACCAGTGGTCGGTGTGGCTCGTGGCCAATGCCGAGCAGGTGTTCGATCCCCCAAAACAGATCTATCCCGATCCCGGAGAATGCTCGTTGCCCGATCACGATAATTTTTTCGTTCCGCAGCAGCTGAAAGGGGACGAAGCGCACCCGGAACATCACGAACACGGCGGGTACGAGTTTAGTTTCGTGTTCAAAGACGCCGGTGTCTACGAGGTCCAACTGCAGGCGCGAACGCATATATACGATTACCGGGCCGCGGGAGTCATGCCGAAATTTATCGTCGATCCGGACGAGTACATCGACGAAGACGGAGGGCAGGAATCGGGCAACGTGGCGGTGGTAATAGCGAGAGGGGCCAAGCTGGAAGGAGATCCTCAGACCGGTTTTGTCCGGTATTACTGCAACGCCGATCAATACGCCGCCAACTATGTATCTCCACCTCCGGAAAGCGACAGCTACCCGATTATCGCGCGCCGACGGGTGATGGTGGGATCGAAACTCCCCGACTACGGCGCCTGGGCGGCCATGCAGCTGTTCGCTCGCAAAGAAGGCCGTCCCAACGTGCCGACCAACATGGAATGGGTAACGGAAGAATACAATATTGATGATCCGGTTGAGATCGAACTCGATGAGGATCAGCAGCTCGAAGTCCAGGCCGTTGCGGCAATGAAATATTTTAAAGATGTCGACGAGAAGACTATCGACCAGTACATCAAGGGACGTTACGATACCGTTGCCGGCAAGATCCTGGATGCCAGCGATCTGGCCGCGGCTATTCACGACCAGTTCAGCGGGGTTGTTCCCGGTTCGGTGCAATTCAGGTGGAGTTTCTACAACGGAAGTGAGGAGATTCAGGTGGACACTCTGGGAACCCAGGCAACACCCGATCCTCCTTCCACGGAAACGGCTAAAGCTCCTAACCTGGTAATGGCCCGGAAATGGAATTATGACACCAATTCAGGGAGAATAAACCAGGGAAATTGTCCCGGCCTGGCACCCGCTATCGGGTTTGAATTCGACACTACCGAAAACAGCGGCCTGTGTGGCAGCGATCTCATCACCAAGATGAAGAACCGGTTGGATGATTCCCAGCCCCCCCTGATCGATCTCAAGTATTATCCGGAAGAACCGGGCTCCGGAAAATCGAGCAGCCAGTATGTCCCGAATTGGAGCAATATGGCCCTCTATTATTCCGATAAAGACGCTGAACTTCCTCCTTACGGTTCGAGCCCATCGTTGACGGGACCCGGTATATCGTATATTCCCGGAGAAGGGATGAAACAGCTCTACACCTTTCCGACACCGTCCAATGGACGCCCGAAGAATTGCTACGAGAACGTGACCGGCAAGGACGGGTACGGCAGCGAAAAAGACCGTTATCGGGTTAGGGTTCAGCTTTTCGCCGATGTCTTGGAATACACGGTGACCGCTGGTGACGATGAGATAAGTAAAATATTCAACGCCAGCAAGTTTGTGTTTGCCGGCGGCGGCGATGCCCAAAAAATAGCTCAAGCGTTCACTCCGGAAGTGCATGCTGGAGTAAAACTGTGCGAGAAATTTGTCGACGTCAAGGTAAACGACACCACCGCGCCGGTGGTCACGCTATCAGCCCTCAACAACGAATCAGGTGTTACTACGGGCGATCTGTTCAGCAATAACATCGTGCTGAGGATACTGGATAATAATCCGTACACGGCTCCCGGCAACCCGGGCGACGATCTCCCGGGGATGGGCGGCCTTTTGTGGACCCAAAACCAAAAGATGCAGGGCCGGTTGCTTTACACCATCGTGCCCGACAGTGTGGCGGTTGACCAGTCGGCTGTGAAACCCGCTTCGCTGGAGTGGGGGGATCTGCCCTCGGAGAAGGCTGATCCCAACTGGTGCGATATCATCAAGCAGTTGGGCGGTGATTTGAAACCGGAACTGCTTGTTACCGACGACTACGACCGGATGATGCACTCCCCGGTGGGTGTCACCTACGAGTTTGTGTCTGACCAGTGGCGGATGAATGCTGACGGCGGGTGTCCGCCGGGTTCCGCTCCGGACCCGCTTGCGAGCAACGACAGTAGGGCCGGAAAAGCAGTCCTCTACGCGGTGTCGGTGGACGCCAGCGGGAACGGGTTAATGGTCCAGGAAAACAATAGTAACGCGCTTTTGAACCAGCCGGCGCTCTTAAATGGCAGCGCCATGACAACGTATGGTGAGGGACAGACCAGTTGCGGACCCGGTTACGACCAGGCCGACAATGTCGGGGATGAGAATAAAGCCAGCTCCAAAAAAGCAAACGATGAGTTGTGCCAGGGCAGTAGTTTTGCCCAGATCAATCTTGACATCAAGGACAACGACCCTCCCGAGATCGTTTTCACCATCGAGGACCGCTACGGGGAGACCATGTTTATTACATCGGACGACCACCAGGTGTTCCAGGTGGGCCGGGTCAAAAGCAAAGCCGGTACCGATGTGGAGACCGAGCGGGTGTACAAACCCGAGTCGAGCGCCGTCACAAACTGGGAGAAATGGCCCCGGGCACTGAAAGACGTGACCAGTGCCGACGGGACGGTTACTGAACATGCAGTGGCGCCGGCGCAGGAAGGACCAATGGGGCCTTTCGGCCTGGTCTGCCTGATCAAGGGCGCCGGGAATGAATATGTGTGGCGGTTCCCGCTGGATGGTATTCCGTACGTGGCGAATGACGACCGGTTCATCTGGGACCTCTATTACCGTGAAGACACAACTCCCATCATCACCGGTTCCTCGGTGGAACACGCCGAGTGGTTCGTTGATTTCAGGCATACCGATAAGAATGACGGTGTGCTTCTGGTGGTCCCGCCCAATGATTATACCGTCGACAATGTGATTGAAGACTCTGCGCCCGGGACGGTCAAGTACTTCGGGCTACCCGAGGATACCCGGATAACGTTCCGCTTGCGGGCCGAGGACAATGTCGATGGTCCCATCAAAAAATTTGTTTCCAAGGGTGAAGGGAAAAATTACGCTATCAGCCTGGATGGCCTCGACGATACCTTCAATCTCGATAACTGGGATACGTTAACCATGTATCAGGAGGAAGAAGCGGCCGAACTCAAGGAATATGCCTTCTATCAGGTCTACCATTACCCTTCTCCCGAGGGAGATGAAGGTATCAAGGTTATGACCCTGAAAGTGTGGGACTCGGCCGGTAACATGCGGGCCATAAAAATTCCGCTCAAGGTAATCAACACTAATGTCAGGGTGTATGCTCTCGAAAACTTAAGAAAATATGACGTCAAACCATTGCCGCCTGAAGGTAAGTAACGCGGTTTTTATACTGCTGTATGTTTTTATGCTGGTCCAGCCGGCTTCCACGTGCGGCCCGGTTCACCAATGGAAAGCGATTGTAGAAAATGAGAAACGGGAACTGGGAGCCCGGGCCGGGTTTGACATAGCTGTCGGGTTGCTCGATTCGTTGAGAGAAGAGTTGGGAGTGCAACCGGATCCATTCAGATTATCAATCATCGAGTTGACCGACTTTTCCGAGCATCATAACGATTCCCTGTCCACCCAAAAACTGGAAACCGCTTTGCAGGCTGCGGCGGATGAAGATCCCGGTTTTTCGCTCGTGGCATCCAGAACGCTGGCTGATTATCTTAAAGAGCAGGATCTTACTCCGAGCCGGTTGATCAACCCCTCGATAAGCACCGAGGTAGCATCCGCGCTGGGATTTGACGCCTTGATCTGGTTTGGGATCAGGAGTTATTCCTCTACCGGCAGCCGCTGTCTCGATCTGCTGGAGCGGGAAAACACGGTGTTCGCCGATGTCCGCAAACAAGAGGCAGTAGTTCGAGTTAAGGTGGTGGATGCCCGGACAGCTTCCATTATCTGGATCGACGAGCTGGCCGGAGAGTACAGCTATCAGAATATCTACCTGGTACACGACCTGATCCCATTCGCCGGCGAGGTCGAGACGGTAGCAAACACGCTTACCGCGAAAGCAGAAGAGGGTGAAGTCTCAGACACTGCTGGAGAGACAGTTGAAATGGGCGTCGAGAAACCAATCACGGTACCACCCCTTGGTATCTCGATTGAAATACTGATGGCGGGTACCACTTCAGAACTATTTGTGCTGACCGGCCTCACTTCGGAGATAGTGCAAGGCTCTGAGAACTACCAGCACGCCTACCGCAAGAACCGCTATTGGCAGCCTCACGAAGAGGATTCGGATTAAAGCGCCTATCTCGCTCGTTGACACTATTATTCTTTAAATTTTCTGCACCCGGCTTATTAATCACGTACTCTGTCAAACGGTGGCAGAACGTACTTTTTCAAAGCGGTCAGGAGTTCCGTGGCTATCACGGCGTGTCCGTCAGAGGTGGGATGGGTGTCGTCCAGGAAGAATTTTTTCCCCGAAGCCGCCGCGAATTTGCGGTATTTTTCGAAGCTAGTGGGCAGATCTACCAGGGCTATTCCGTGCTCGCTGGCCACGTCCCGCATGACGGTCCGGTATTCCTGCAGGGCCGTGTAGGTAAGATCGAGCTCTTTCGCTTTTTTCAGTGAGGCTTCGGCTTTTTCGGCATGGCCCAGCGACTGTTCCGAAAGACCGAGAAAATGGTGGAAAATCGCCACCTCGGGACCGTAACGGAGGGCTTCGGTGAAACTGTCCCGGGCCTCGGCGGGTCTCCCGGCTTTAAGCAGCTTAAGCCCTTCGTTGTAAGGTGCCTGGCTCCCGGCGGGATAGAAAAGCGGTGCTGTTACCGGCAGGCTGGCCGCTAAAGGTGGAATGATAAAGAGCATCTTCGCACCGAGTTTTCTCGACACCTCCACGATACTTTTCAGGTTCTCCCGGTACTCCTGGAGAGTCACCCGCGGCCCTAAATGGTCCGTAACCTTTCCCGTCCGGACGGCGTTCTTCAACAACATCCTTCGCACAAACGATATTCCCGCCCTCGCCAGGTGATAGATTCTCGCCTGGTACAACAGTTTCAGAAGTTTCAGGCGCCCTCCCCGCGCTACCTCGCGGCTGTCATGAAACCAATGGACCTTGAGATCGCTGTGGAGATTAAAAACCAGGACGACATCGGGCTGAATGACGGGACCGAGGGATTCCAGAAGTAAAAGAGATTGCAGGCTCGAGTAACCGATGATTCCGGCGTTCACCACCTCGATCGTTTCTTTTTTTAATCGTTGCTTGAGAAACCCTTCCAGGCGTTCGCTATAGGTGTCTTCGGCTTGAACCCCGTCGCCGAAGGTGGCGGAATCACCCAGCACCAGCACCCGGTTTTCTCCGGCGCTTTTTTGCCCGATTTCTTCGTTTCTGAGCCCGAGCGAGTTGGTGATGACCTCGATTTTCGGCGGCGCGCAGCCTTTTTCACCGCCGGATAGGTTGTCGCCCTGAGCCATCATGGTGATTATCCGGCCCCCGGGTTTGAATTTCCACAACCGTTCGGGATCGGGAACGACGATGGAGTCCACCGGACTTCTACCAACCGGCTCGAGTTCGGGAGTGAGCCCGTAGCGGTTGTACTTAAAACCGGCCACGTGAAGCGCCGCCTCCAGGCACACCAGCAACACGATCGACAGCAGCAATCCGGTTAGTATCGTTTTGGGTTTAAGCGTGTCCATGTCAATAAAACGCGTAGATAAACGGGATGATTATCTCGCCCTCCAGGCACAGCGCAAGAATGATGAAAATCACCAAGAAAAGGCAGGAAAAGAGAGCCATCCAGAACAGTATCAACTTCAGTGTCCTTTTATATTTACCGAACCCCATCTGTTCATTCCTCCGCTGTATGGGTCGCGTTTTCCTCAATGCTTATCCTACTCCACCGGTCCGGTTTTGACAAGAGCGGAATTCAGCCTGAGACGTTTACCAATTCCCCTTTCACCTTTAAAACGAACGGGTGGCCGGAAACGGTTACCCTATTGCCACCGGGTCTACGCATATGACATCCGTAACCTCCTCCGGCGGTCGCGCACATCCTGTGCGCAGAACTCGACATCGTATCATCAGGCTCAGCCATCCTAGCTTCGCCCCCTTCGGGCGACACTTCGTGTCGTCCAGTTTTGCTTCCTGCAAAACAGTCGAACAGCAGCTTCTTGACCACCTTCGAGCGGTAACCGGCTGTTTACACAAGCTCCGACAGGTGGCTTCCGGATAACCGTTTCTGGCCGGCCGGTAATGTAAAAGTATATTAATTTAACGAATGTACAGAGGTTCGATAACATTGACAGACGTTTGTTTCTCTGTATAAAGTAGGTAGAGCAAGGAGAAGATGGCGGATGCCGATTTACGATTACCGATGCTCTGAGTGCGGTCGGCGTTTCGAGCTTATCATTGCCTCAATTGAATCGAAACCAGCCGAAGCGTGTCCTCAGTGCGGCAGCGTGGACATCGTTCGGATGATATCGCGGTTCCGGGTGGTGAAATCGCTGGAGTCCCGCCTGGAGTCATTGGCTGATCCCGCGGCACTCGGTGATATCGATGAGAATAATCCCGAAAGCATGCTTCGGTGGGCGAAAAAACTTAACCGGGCGGTTGGTGACGACCTGGGAGAAGATCTCGAAGGGATTATGGAAGAAGAACTTTCGCGACCCGGGGAACCGCTCTCAGGCCGAGGTGTTTAGATGAGGAAATTGAGATGATAAGCAAGCAGTGTAGAAAGAGGACCCTATGAGGCCTTTCCGATTTTACATGTCTCCGCGAAATTGTCCGGTAACAAGGTCTATCCGTCCCGCCTTGTGGTCGGCACTCCGCTTCGCTGTTGCTTCGCAAAGCGCTTGCTCGACGAAGTTTTATAATAGCAATATGAGTAACCTGTTTTCTATCCGGTATTTGACGGGAGTACGGACGAATGAAAAACACTACTGGTGACGATCTGGCGCTACCCGGGCTCGATGATGAATTAACCGGCACTGTGGAGGGTAGTCCCATCGATATCGCGCAGAAAGCCGGTGTGTCAGACCTGGCCCGGCGGATGCAGCCCCGCGTCCTAGAGGAGTTTCTCGGGCAGGAACACCTGGTGGGTGAGGGCAAGATTCTCCGCCGCCTGATCGAATCGGACAATATTCCTTCCATGATCTTTTTCGGGCCCGCCGGCTGCGGCAAGACCGCCCTCACGTTTATCATTGCCGAACGGACCGGCGCGTTTCAGGAACGGCTCAATGCGGTCACAGCCCGTCTGGCGGATGTGCGCGAAGTGATTGCCCGGGCCGAGATCAGGCTTAAAAAAGCCGGGCGGCGCACGCTCCTGCTGCTTGACGAGATTCATCGATTCAACCGGGCCCAACAGGACGCCTTCCTACCGCATGTGGAAGAAGGAACTATCATTCTCATCGGAACCACGACCGAGAATCCCTACTTTGCCATCAATGCTCCGCTCCTGTCACGAATGCGTCAATTTCAGTTCAAGCCGTTGGAGGACAACAGAATAAAAGCACTCCTGACCCGGGCGCTTGACGACATGAGTTACGGACTGGGTGAGAACAGACAGACCGTGGAATCAGGCGCATTGGAGCACATTGTCAGCCGTGCTTCCGGCGATGCCCGTTCGGCTTTAAAAGGTCTTGAACTGGCCGCTTTCCTGGCCAGTCATCCGGCGCTCGGGGAACCGGTCCCGCACGGTTCGGTTATCTGTCTGGCCGACGCCGAAGAGGCCATGCAAAAAAGAGTGTTGCTCTTTGACAAGAGCGGTGATCAGCATTATGACACGGCCTCTGCGTTTATCAAGTCTATTCGGGGAAGCGATCCCGACGCCGCCCTGTTTTGGTTGGGAAAGATGATTGTCGGTGGAGAAGATCTCGGGTTTATCTGCCGCCGTCTGGTGATCGCTGCCGCCGAGGATATCGGTATGGCCGACCCCACGGCTTCGGTAGTAGTTCATTCCTGCGTGACGGCCGCCGAACGGGTAGGGTACCCGGAAGCAAAAATACCACTGGCCCTGGCAGTGGTCTACCTGGCCACCGCTCCAAAAAGCAACTCCGTGTACGAAGGAATCGCGGCGGTCTGCCGGGATGTGGAGGCCGGTGCCGATCTCAAAGTGCCCATACATCTCAAAGATGCCAACTATCCCGGGGCGAAGAAGATGGGTCACGGGAAAGGATACATCTATCCCCACAATACCGCTGCCGGGGTCGTAAAGCAGCAGTACGCTCCCGAAACTAAAAATTACTACCGGCCCAGCCGCCACGGGCACGAGCGGGTAATAGCGGAACGACTCAGAAAGATCGAACAAATAAGGAGAATTCCGGAGAAGGATCAGAGCGAATAACCGATCTTCGTTCCATAGAGCAAAAAGCTCAAAAACCGCGCTAAAAAAGGTCTTCCCGCATACCGATATGTGTAGGTGAGCTTTACCTTTATTAATAGTTTCTATTTTTACAGGATTAATTTACCTATATAGATAAAGCAATAAGCTATAGAAGTGTAGAAATTGAAAGTATGGAAAGAAGACCCGGACGAAAGCTGGTTCCTTCCTCCAAACGTAAGTGTAAACATTGAGGTGTAGCGGAAACCGGGTGGTCCCACCCTCAAGCAAGAAGTGTAGAAAGTAAGGTGAAGGCCGGATGGCCGGATTTGATGCGTTGATCGATGAATACATGGACTTTCTGGCGGTGGAGAAAGGTCTTTCTATCAATAGTTTGACGGCATACAGTGCCGATCTCTGCCGGTTTTCCGGTTTCCAGACCAAACGGGGAATAACAAACTGTGATCGATTGAACCGGGAAGATGTTCTGGCGTTTCTGGATTGGTTGCGTTCCCGGGGGTCGGCGCCTTCAACCGTTGCCCGCACTATGACGGTTATCCGTTGTTTTTTCAAGTTTCTGCACGCCGAAAGGTTGATGAAACAAGATCTTTCGAGCCGGTTCGAGGTGCCGAAGAACCGCCGGCCACTGCCAACGTTTTTAACGCAGTCGGAGATTGTCAAACTCCTCGAGCAACCTGACATCAATCATCCGCTGGGCTTGCGTGACCGGGCCATGCTCGAACTTCTGTACGCTACCGGGTTGCGGGTCAGTGAGCTGATTAATCTCAGAACATCAGATTACACTGGCCGAGACGGGCTTATCCGGTGTGTCGGGAAGGGCAACAAGGAAAGAATCGTGCCGGTGGGTGATACCGCCGTCTCCTTCGTTAATCGCTACGTGGAGGAGGTCCGGCCCCGGTACCTGAAACGAAAAACCGATTTTCTGTTTCTCAGTACGCGGGGAGGGAAACTGACCCGCCAGGGATTCTGGAAGAAACTCAAACAATACGGCCAGAAAACCGGAATAGAAAAGAAGATCACACCTCACATACTCAGGCATTCGTTCGCCACGCACCTGCTGGAGAACGATGCCGACCTCAGGGTCGTTCAGGAGTTACTCGGACACTCTGATGTTTCAACGACACAACTGTATACTCACGTAACCCGAAAAGGACTCAGAAAAATCTTTTTCCGAACACATCCAAGGGCCTAGGAGCCGGAAGGGGGAGACCTCGTAATGAGGAAAAAACAAGACGATTCGGCACGCTATGTATCCCTGAGAAACTCGATGGTTGACTACCAGCTCAGACGGAGGGGCTTAATAGATGAACGGGTACTCGCGGTCATAGGTAGTGTCCCCCGGCATGCTTTTGTCCCTGACCAGATCAAGGAAATGGCCTATGAAGACCACCCGCTCCCCATCGGTAACGGACAGACCATTTCACAGCCGTACATGGTGGCGCTCATGACCGAAGCGTTGGAGCTTTCGGGAGTGGAACATGTATTGGAAATCGGTACGGGCAGTGGATACCAGGCAGCTGTCCTGAGTGGGTTGGCGAAAGAGGTAATTACGATCGAACGGGTTCCCGAACTGGCTGTTCTGGCCCGGGCACGTCTCCAAAGTTTGGGGTATAACAACGTCACAGTCGTTAGCGGCGACGGGACGCTAGGATACCCGGACAGCGCTCCTTATGACGGCATCATGGTGACCGCAGGCGCTCCTTCGGTACCGAGTGCTTTGAAAGATCAATTGTCTGATAATTGCGGGATACTGGTGATTCCCGCCGGGAGTTCGTATATGCAGTCTTTGATAAGAATTAAGCGCAAAAACGGCCGGTATTCCGAGAGTCATCTCTGCGGCTGTGTGTTTGTCCCGTTAATAGGTGAACAAGGTTGGCCGGAGAAAGGCCGTTGATACGACGTGAAGTCAGGTAAACTCGCTGCAATTTTTTTCATAGTGATGATCGCCGTCGGACCGGCGTCGGCCCAACTTACTATTGACGGGCTTAAAACGTTCGAACTCTCCCAGGTGGTGATGGGCGGAGACTTGAACCACTTTGCCTGGGATTTCCCCGATAAGGTTCCCGGATTCCATTTCACCCAGAGCCTGAAATTAAGGATCGATGGCTACATCCTGGATAATGTGCGGGTCAAAGCCGATCTGGACGATACCTCTCAGGAACGCCGGGAATTGACTGTGTTCATCGAAGGCCGGATCTGGGACATTACCCTGGGCGATTTTGTAGCCGAGTTCGAAAACAGCGAGTTCAGTCTGTTCAATAAGAAAATCAAAGGAGTGCAGGCGGTGGGCACGTTCGGAGACCGCTACCAGGCCAAGCTTATTGCTTCCCGCAGTGAGGGCACCACGCAAATTTACCGGATCCGTGGCCAGGGAGAGCAGGGCATGTATCAACTGCCCCGCGAAGCGTTGCCCATAGTGGAAGAAAGCGTGATTGTCTACATAGACCACCGGCGTCTGAAAAAGGAGCTGCACTACCGGATTGATTATGAGACCGGCCGCTTGACCTTTAAACCGGAAATCCTTCCTATTGAGGAATACTCAATCATTACCGTCGAATACGAATTTGAAGGACAACAGGCGTATAAACGGAATCTGATCGGTGTTCGCGGTACCGTCAAACTGAATGAAAAAAACAGGGTGGACCTCATCTGGGTATCCAACAGCGACGATGAGTCTTCTCCACTGGTTGAGGTAACTGATGATACTATCAAACCTATGGGGCACCAGGTATTTGATCTGGTGGGATCGTTCACTCTTGGTGACAAGCTGTCGGTAAAAGGGGAGTTGGCCCGCAGCGAGAAAGATTTCAACATGCTTCAAAGCGGTGACAGTGTCGAGGGCAACGCCTCTCGGGTAGAGGCGGAATACACCTTGCCTGACCTGTCGCTAAAGGTGAAACACGGCCGGATCGAACCATATTTTAGCGCGGTCGGCAAAGCCGGTCTGGCTTTTATCGGGGAGGGCGAGTACCGGACGCTATCCGGTGATATCGATGATCTCCAGGCAGAGCTTTTGTATAACGTGACACCGCGTTTGGATCTGCATTCGATCTACCGGCGTTCATACACCAATATATTGTCCCTGCCAGATCAGGACAGAAAAGAATATCAGTCGCGTGAAGGAGACCTCACCTGGCGGTTGCCGAAAGATCTTAATGTCGGTCTGTCCCTGGCTCGTCTCAATCGCCGTGAAGAAAATCCGTCTTCCGATCAGCATATATCCGAGGAAAAATTGTCGATAGACAAGATGTTTCGATACCTGGAAAGCAAGGTGGCTTACCGGAAACGCGAAGAAAAGCACCGGATCAATCCCGCTAATTCGCGGTTCAGAAAAATTGGGGAAATTAGGTTGGGAACCAGGGAGATCAAAGCGTTGCGGATCTCAACCGGTTACAAGCTGGTGGAAAACGAGCAGGGTATAACCAGGGCTCCGCAGAATAGAAGTGAAAACTTTGAGGTCAATGTCAGCGGGGCCTGGGGAAGAAAATACAACATGGCCGGACTATTCATGAAAAGAAGCACCACCAATCATGATACCCGTAAGGGGACGGACACCACTACCGCTGATTTGTCTTTCAAGCTTAAACCCAGTTCGATGATATCGTCCACTGTCAAGCTCAGGCGGGTTCACACCCTGCAGTATGTAACTATGGGCGATGAGGATGATGAGGAGGACGGGGAAGACGGAGAAACCAATGACGACGGGACGCCGCGTGTTCAGCAACCGGTCACTACCACCAGCGGTAATGCCAGGCTTGATTTCAGGCCTTTACGGAACCTCAACGCCAGGGTTACGCACCAGTTCAACGATTCCAAACGGGTAACCGATAAATTTACGCTGACGCGGCGGGACAGGAGCAGCCTGGATATAAAATGGTCGCCGACGGCGGGATTCAATCACACGCTTCGCTTAAAACACACACATCGCGAGCGGCGGACGGGGAACATCTCCGCGTCCAGGACGAAAAACGCTTCTCTGGATACCAGAAAGGTGTTCAAGAAAGACCTGACATTATCTACAACAGTCAATTGGGAAGAACGGGATGATGTATTCAATCTGGATAGTAACCTGGAAAAACAAGTCTATAAGTTGAAACTGAAGAAGAATCTCAACCGCTTTCTTACCGCCAGCTGTGGATACCAGGTGTCCGATTCCACCGGGGGAGGAACAAACACCTTCAAAAGTTCCCGGGCAGAGAGTGGAATCGTTTTTTCCAATCTGGCCAGGACATTGAATTGCAGTGTCGATTTTTATGTCGATAAGAAGCTGACTGAAATCATGTCCCAGAAAGAAACAGGGACGGTCCGGTTGAACTACCGGCTGGCCGAAGATACGGACCTGACCGGTGAAATGAAGGTCGTCAGGGCTTCCGCCAGCGATCAGGGAGACGGATACCTCACGAAGCAGGGGGACCTGAAGGTGTATATCACGTTCTAAATTACTGTTTGGTCTTCGCAACCGGTTCCAGTGAGCGTTTTGTTGTCAGATTGCCTTGAGGTTCGGAGCCTCTTCCCGAGGAACACTCACGGCGCTTGCCATCCTGGCGCGCCTTCGTTCGAGTCCCGTTCGCTGATTTGCCATCCCTGGCAAATCAACGACCTATGCCCTCGTACAGAGACTCCGGACCTCAACGTAATAATTAATTTGTAAATCAAGCCCATGGAACGATGCTCCGCCTGGTAATTAGAAAAATGTCTGTTTATGTATTGCAGACAACAACAGCAGCTTATTCTTCGTTCGGCTGTTCGCTTCGCGAAGGCGCTTGGCTTTGGGGTGGTGAGGTTGCAGGGGCGAAAGTGGAGAGATGTGGTTGCTGTTTTGGCTACAGATAACATGAAGGCCGTGAGCTCGCTTTATAAAAAAACCTCCCCTTTTTAGAGGAGGTTTTTGTTGTTAGCTGTTTTACCTAGCCCGGATATTTCACGAGTCTCCGTCGCGAGGTCGCGGAGGCGCCTGTAGCTTCAAGGCGTGCGACCGAGCCTCCCGGAGTCGTATCCTCTGCGATACGTCGAGGAAAGGTGACTGAGCACAACGTAGAGGATGCGGGTGCATCCGTGGCCGCAGCAGGAAGGCTTGTGAAATATCCGGGCTAGCGCTGATGCGGAGCCATGCGGTTCCAGGCTACCAGGATCGGGCTCACGACGAAGATAGATGAGTAGGTACCGACGAGAACGCCGATGAACAAGGCAAAACCGAAGTTTTCCAGCATCGGCCCGCCCAGGAGCCACAGGCAGGTAACCGGGAACAGGGTCGTCAGCGATGTGTTGATGGTCCGGGAAAATGATTGATTCAGACTGGTGTTTACCAGATCCGGGAACGGGCTTTTTCGCAGCAGGCTGAAGTTTTCGCGGATTCGGTCGGAGATAACGATCGTGTCGTTGAGCGAGTACCCGATAATGGTTAGAAGTGCCGCCACGACCGGAATCGATATTTCTCTTCCCAGCAGGGAAAAGAAGCCGAGTGTGATCAGGCAGTCATGGATAAGTGCAATTACTGCCGCTACCCCAAACCGGAACTCGAAACGGTACGTAATATAGATCAGGATACACAACAGGGCTACCGATAAAGCCATGAGAGCTTGTTTTTGAAGCCGTTCTCCTACCGCCGGTCCAACCTGCTCGACCCGGACGACCCCTTCGGTGCCTCCGGCCATACCGAGTTCTTCCTGAAAGGCTTTATTGATAGCGGCCAGGTCATCGTCCTTCATCTTCTCGGTGTTGATGATGAATTCACGCTTATCAGCGGCCCCGCCCCGCACTTGCTGGATGACGATCTGGCTTGTTCTCTGGTGAAGATCGGGACGTTCCATGATTATCCGAATGGCCTGTTCGTCAACCGGTTTTCCCTCAAACTCCACGGGAAACCGGACCTGGATGAGACTGCCGCCCCGGAAATCAATCCCGAAATTGAGTCCATGCATGACAAAGGATATGATGGAAGTAACGATTAAAACCGCTGATACAAAGTAGGCAAACCGTCTCCATTTAAGAAAATCTATTTTCATTCGTTACATCCTCCCGGTTACAAACTGAGTGTTTTCCACTTTCTCCATAGTACGATTGCGTGCGCAAGAGTCTTGGTCACAAAAAGTGCGGTGAACATGCTGGCGAAAATGCCGATTATCAATGTTACCGCGAATCCCCTGATCGGGCCGGTACCCAGGTAGAGCAGCACCACGGCGGTGATTACGGTAGTAAGATTGGCGTCCACGATAGCCGAAAAAGCTTTCCGGAACCCGGCGTCGATGCTTGCCCGGAGAGTTTTTCCCTGTCGAAGTTCTTCCTTGATCCGTTCAAAGATGATGACATTGGCGTCGACAGCGATACCGACCAGCAGGATCAGACCGGCGATTCCCGGCAGCGTCAGCGTAGCGTGAAGCATCACCAGCACTGACAGCACGATCACCATGTTCAAAGTCAGTGCCAGCACCGCCAGCACACCCAGGAACTTGTAGAACCAGAGCATGAAGATCAACACGAGTGCCAGACCGATTAAGACGGCTCGAACTCCCATCGCGATAGAATCGCGGCCCAGGCTCGGGCCCACGGTACGTTCTTCCACGAAATTGACGGGCGCCGGCAGGGCGCCGGTCCTGAGTACGATGGCTATCTGTTTGGCTTCGTCAAGCGTCCCGATATTCTCGATAATTGCCCGTCCCCCGCTGATCTTGGACTTGAAGACCGGTGCAGAGTGTACTTTATTGTCGAGAATTATCGCCAGTTGACGACCGATATTCTCTCCGCTTATTCGTGAGAATATCTCGGCACCTTCGGGATTGAAATCCATGCGCACGAACGGGTTGTTCATGCTGTCGAAAGCCACCCGGGCATCGGTGAGGGTATCGCCAGTGAGCAGTGTCTTGGCTTCCAGAATATAAAACGGCATTTTCTTCAGGCCTGTTTTCTTGTCGTCTATCTGTTTCCCGAACAGTTGTTCTGTCCCGGGCTCGAGCTCTGCTTCGTCAGTCGAAGTGTACTTGACATCTTGCACTATCTTAAACTCGAGCATGGCCGTCTTGCCTAGTAATTGCCGGGCCACGACCGGATCTGTCTCGCCGGGCAGTTGGACCCGAATCAGGTCCTCGCCGATACGCTTTACCAGCGGTTCCATGACCCCGAGCTCGTCGATCCGGTTCCGGATAACTTCCAGGGCCCTTTCCACGGCGTCGTTCATGGCTACGTCGTAGTTGTAAAAGAGGTCCACCTCTTTTTTCCCGAAGACGATGCCTCCGGTAGGTCTGGTCACCTCTAGGGTGCCTATTTTGTTGAGCACCTCCGTGATCCGGCTATACCCGTCATCTCCCACGTTGCCGATCTTGAGTGTGAAGTTCTCCGCGTCTATGGGTAGAATGGAAAAATCGGTCACTCCCAGCTTGCCCAGATCCCGCATCATCTGGTCCTGAATCTTTTCCATCCCCATCTGACGGATCTTTTGCACGTCAACCTGGAGCACCAGGTCCATACCGCCCTGAAGGTCCAATCCGAGGTTGATAATAAATTCCTTGAGCTTGTCCTTTTCAGCCTTATTGAGCTTATCAAATTCACCTGTATAATTCTTCCATGCGTAACGTATGGTCGGTCCCAGAAAGCCCAGGCAGATGGCGATAATACCGATAATAACAGCCAGCTTAATTTTCATATCCTTACGGAACATGGTAGTAACGCTACTCCTTCCGTGATGCAATTATGTATTGGCACAGTTTCAATTCAGGGAATTCTACCATATTGCGCTCTACCGATCAAACATAATAAGTGAAGCATTATTCTATCTACCGTTAAGCTCGGCGCTTTCGCTTGCGAACAGCAACGAACCGACCTGGCACCGAGATTGTAAGATTGAGATGATAAGCAAGCAGCGTAGAAAGAGGACCCTATGACGCCTGTCCGATTCTACTCATCTCTCAAATTCAACCAGTAGCAAAACCTATCCGTCCCGCCCTGTAGTCTTTCTTTCGCGGCACTGTTGCTTCGCAAGGCGCGTGCTCGACGTGACGTAAGGACCAGATAGAAATTTCAAGCTAGCACATGATTGAGTTCAGTGGATGAACCTGGTGGTCGATGGGGTGCCGCGCTGACGAGTCCATTTTTCCAGGCAGCTGCGGTAGTGTTTACAGAGACTGCAGCAGATTTTAGGGAGACGTTTTTCTCCCCTGATCCAGTTCTTGATGCAGGTATTGAAATGCTTGCATCGCCAACAGCAGTTACGGTCGAATCGTTCTTCGGCCTGGTCTTCCGGGAACCATTGCCGCTTGTCTCTCGATAAAGGCGGCTGTTTGACCATACGTTTTCGTTACTGAAGATCCACCGTCATGGTCATGTTCATCCTGGTAACGGTTTCACGGGTAACACCGTCCACCTCGTCTCTGACATACATTTCCAGAGCACTGGCCACTGTGTTGTTGGTGATTTTCCCTCTCCGGCGGTCAAACATGATAGATCCTTCAGCCCTGAGTTTCCGCAGAAGCACGCCCGGTTTGGGAGAAGCTTGAGGTATTCCCTGGACAATCGATCTCAGTTTCACTACCGACAAATCATTGCCGCTTTTGATGTCGGCAACTTTGTATGTTATGAGGAGGTCGATCGGATAACCGGTGGTGACTTTAAGTTTCCGTCGCCATGAGTCACCGATATTTACCGGATATTCAGGGAACATTATCTGCATCTGGTCGAGGTTTACCCCCCCAACCACTCCCTGGGTATCGAGAATCTCACCACGGGAGCTCATTATCACGCTGAAGGTCTCACCGGCATTGAGTGGCGTAAACTCCTCATCGTTGATGGAACTCTTCCCGGATTTGATGGAACACTCCAGGGTGACCGTTCCGTCGGTCGATACGTCCTTCACCTTTTGCGTCAAGTCCAGAATGGTTTCTATATGCGCCTTTTCGGTGATATCTCCGGAAATAGTTGTCGTGGTTCCCCTCATGACCATCCGGTAAACCAGGGTCTCTCCCAGTGTATAGCGGTACTTCAGTGTAACCGGTTCCTTCGCCTGTAAGGACGCGAAGGTACAGAGCAGAACTAAGGCTGCCAGTACCAGGGATATACTCCGATGATGTTTCATAGGATAGAGGCCTCCCTAACTTATTTTTTTTTCTTGTGAGATTGCACCGACTCTATCATGGAATTAATCCATCGAGAGTTTGTTTCGCTCAAAGGCTCATCGCTGTTGAATTTCTTGAGCGATGCAAGAGCCGGCTTGCCGATCTGAACGATAATGGAACTGATAAGTTTCTTGGTGTTGCCGTCTACCTTTGTCAGTTTAACCAGCAGGGAAGGAACAGCAGTTTCCCCAAATGATACGATACAAGGAGCAACCATTTCCGAGATGGATTCGTCTTCCTGGAAAAGTAGATCCATCAACGGTTCCAGTGCTTCCAGAGTCCCGATACCAACCAGGGCATTGGCGAGCGCTTCTTTGATTTTCGGATCGGGATTACCAAGATACTTGATTATGGTCGGAACGGCTCCGTCTCCCAGTCTTGACACCGCCTTGACGATAAAGCGGCAGACATCGGGCGGCTCGGGATACATGGCTTCGATAAGCTGTTCGGCGGCACTGGGATCACCGATTTCACCCAGGGCTATGACACACTGTCTCCTGACCCACTCGTCCTTATCGGTCAAACACCGAAGCAGCGGTCTCACTGCCCGGCTGTCGCCTATCTCCTGTAGTGCCGAGACGGCGTAGAGACGTTTCTCCTCGGACTTATCGTCGAGCATGTGACATACCATATCGAGCGCTTTGTCCCCGAATGATTTTAATATCTTCCGGGTCCAGTGGCGAATATCGGAGTCCTGATCCTTGATGGAACGTATCAGAGCCTCCATAGCGGGAGCGCCGATCGCTTCCAGGGCTTCCGCTGCTTTTCGGCGTACCGGCCAACTAGAATCCTTGAGGGCTTCAACCAGGTACGGCACCGCATCCTTGGGATATCGCGCTTTACCCAGGGTCTCCACGGCATAGAAACGGGCTTCCTCGTTACCATCATTTAAAAGCGCGGCCAGTGGATTGACATCGGTCACACCGATATTGCCGAGTATTCGTGTGACCCAGTATTGAATGTCTTCGTTTTGCAGGGCCAGGGCGGTTGTGAGCTGCGGAACAGCTTTGTTTCCCATCTCTTCCAGTGCTTCCGAGGCGTTTTTACGTACAAACCAGGACTTGTCGGCCAAAGATTTTATGAGCGGTTGAATCGATCGCGTATCACGAGTGTTCCCCAGGGCTTCGGCGGCGTTCCTTCGCATCTCGCGGCTATTGGATTTCAGAGCTTCTATCAAGGGTTCCACCGCGTCAGAGCCCATATTATCAAGCACTTTCCGGGTCAACCGCCTGGTTTCATTATCTTCATCTTTGAGTTGGCTGAGGAGTGCCATGATAGCCTCCTGGCCGATTCGGCCGAGAATCGTGGCCACCCAATACCGGATATCACTGCTTTCCGATTGGAGTGCTTTACTGAGTGGGTCGACGGCATCTTTACCCAGATTCTGTAAGCTTTTTGCGGCGTTCTTACGAACTGACCATGAGTTGTCTGAAAGGGCTTTTATGAGAGCGTTTATACCCTTGATGTCGTTGACATCACCGAGCGCCTCGGCGGCAAAGAACCGCATGTCCTTGTTTCCCTTTTTTAACAGTACCAGCAGGGGCTCTATTCCGGAACTACCCATGGCGCCCAGAACCTTGGTGGCCCAGTACCGGATATCTTCGTTATCGTTCTTGAGTGCCTGGGCTACCGGTTTTAGGGCAATTGTCCCCATCTGAATAAGGCTGGCGGCGGCGTTCTTACGGACCGACCACGAGCTGTCCGCCAGTGCCTGAATGAGGGCCGGCACCACCCGCTTGTCACCGGTTTCTCCCAGCGCTCTGGTGGCAAACGCCCGCATCTTTTTATCGCTGTCCTTGAAAAGCTTCATTAGAGGGATAAGCCCGGACTTACCAATACGGGCCAGGATAATGGTGGCCCAGTAGCGGACGTCTTCGTTTTCTTGCGCCAGGTTGCTTTCCAGGTACGGGACGCAGTCTTCACCAATCTTCTCCAGGTCCTCGGCGGCTTGGCGGCGTTCAGTCCACTTAGGGGCCTTGAGGTTATCGATTAAGGCTTGAATTTCCTGCGACTGGGAGGATTTAGCCCTGGTGGCTGTCATCGTCTTCCTTTCCGGCTGGGTTCTCTTCGGAAGAAGGCGCTTCCGTGGTGATCTGGAAGGAGGCTAATATCCCGTTGAGTTCCTGGGCTATGGGGTTGATCTCTTTGATCTGGTCGAGTACCTCTTTCTTGGTGAGGTTCTTTTCTCCGTCGCCTTCAATCTGGGAAGTACTGGCGTTCATCTGGACAGTCAGGATTTTGATACGGGCCAGCTTGTCTTCCAGTGTCAGCAGCATTTGATTAAAGGCATCCGCCAGATCTTTGAACTCGTCCTTTTCGCGAAGACGAACTCTCACATCGAACCTGCCGGCCTCAACTTCCTCGCAAACCTTTTCAAAACGGTAGACCGGTCCGGCAATTCGATGGGTGACAAAGAGGCTGATGAAAGCTACCAGAATCACGCTGAAGAGTTCCGCCAGAATGACCGCAGGCAGGAGTACTTCATCCGTTCTCAAGGAAAACATCCTGGCCAGCCAGTCTCTGGCCAGCTCCGTTTTCAGTATACCGTAAACTACGCCGCCGGTTAGATTGGCGACAATGGTAACTAGGAGAAGAATGATAATAATGAGACGTAGTTGAAAACCTTTTTTTACAAAGTAGGTTCGACGTTTGGCAAAACTCAATTCCGACCACTTCCCGTCCGATTCGATCGCTGCCGCTTTAAAGGTGATGTCCTGCTAAATTCCGGATCGAGGCGTTTCAAGGCGGTTTTTGCCTCTTCTAGATTATTGGTGAAGTCTATAACGACTTTTTTGTAGGCTTTTATGGCGGCCGATTTTTGGTCGAGCCGGTCGTGAAAACGGGCCATGGACATGTGCATATCATCTGCCAGTGTACTCAACACAAACAGGCAGCCAAGTACGAAAAGGATAGCAAATAAAACTTTAAAAAGGTCCGGACCAAGCATTCAGGGTACCCTCCTTAGCCCATATATCAAGCTAAATTATAGCACGGGTATGATTTTCATGTCAATTTATGTAACCCGCATCAACCGGCAGGCTTGAATGTCTTGCCGGTAGGCTAACGACGGCAATTGACAGTCTTTGAGGCGTTTGATACAATGTGCCTGATTTCAACCCCTTTTTAGTGAAAAGCAGGTGCCATTATGGTTGAACATATCGCACATTTCTGGATATTTTATCTGGTAGTACTGGTGACTTCTTTACTTAGTGCCCTGGTGCTGGCTTTCAGGGTGCGCACAATCAAACACCGATATCATCTCATGGTGACCGGCCGGCTTTCCGAAGAGCAATTTCTCCAGGAAATTGGATGGCTCACCAGGTATAAACCGTATGTAAAAAACGGCGTTAGCAGTGCCGGGGAGTCGAAAGAAACAAACGTACCACAAGAAAGAGGTGACTCTATACCATGAGTAAGTCGATGGTTCCTGAAAATGATGACCGGTTGCTTGAAGGCGGCCGGGATAATGAGCGGGTAATACAAGGGCATCTGGACTCGCCCACCTGGGTTGTTGATGAGGCCTGGGACAAATTTGCCCGGGTGTGTTACAGCGCGCTCAACGCTTACATGAATTTTTGCCGCGAGGAAGGCTTGCAGCACAGCTATCTCCTGGGACTCGATATTTTACTGACCAGTGAAATCGGTATGGTTGACGGAAAACGGGCCCTGGTAGATATTCGTCCGGTCATCCTGGAAGGTCCTTGCTGTAACAGTTATCCGGCCTGCCCTAATTTTTTCGCCGGCCGTCTCTACAAGCAGTTGAAAAAAACCGCAGTCGATCCCGACAACATGATCAAGTATCCGAACCATCCGACGAAGGTCCTGGACCGGTTGACGGTTTTGTTCCGGGAAGTGTGGCAGGAGAAGGGACACTCCGGCAACCCGGTGGTTGGAGTTTTTACCAGGCCGTATCCGGTGAGTGAAGAAGAAACCGCCCATGTGCTGGTGGTGGAAGCCTGCCGGCGGGCCGGGCTCGAGGTCTACCGGATTACCCCCGACGAGCAGCCGGAAGTCAAGGACGGCAAGATATGGGTGGCCGGTAAACCGGTGGATGTCTGTTATCGACGGATTGAGCGCAAACATGTTCCCGAGTTCTATGGTGAGGAACTGGCGCGAAAGATTATCCACGAGACGCCCGATACTATCTGGATCAACAACTGGATGATCGATGATCTTCGTTCGAAAACCCTGGAAGAGAAAGTCTTCAGGCGCTGGGAAGCTAAATCCGGCGAGAAGATCAGCCGTCCCATAACCCTGCTGGGTGACGAGATTACCCCGGAGGCGGTCCGGAGCTTGCTGGACCGGGGCGGATTTGCTCTAAAAAAATTCGACTCCACCGGTGGCAAAGGGGTGTTTCTTCACATCTCGGAAGAGGTGGCGGGTACGATCTACGATGCACTCTTCGAACGCTACGACGGACGGCATATGGAGGTCGTTCCACCCTCCGGGATCGATCAAGTGTTGGAGCAGTTTTCGTCTTTCGACGAAGACAGCGCTATCCAGCAGATGCGGGTTATCGACGCCCGCTGTCTGTCCGATCATCGCCTGGTCTATGACACCCGGATCAATGTGCTCTACAACGTGGGCAAGAAGGAATGGGAATTCGTGTCCGGCATGTCACGGGTGGTGCCCTGCGGGAAACATGTAACCAACGGTAACACCCTGCTCACCAACGTATCGTCCGGAGCTGAGATGGCTCCGCTTGTTTTCGGGCATCTCAAACCCGGTGTCGATCGCTCGGATATCGATTTCGGCCCGATGATGCGTCAATTGCTCAACGGCGAAGACACCTGGGTGCCGCCAAAGGAGACGTCGACAGCCTACAGCGCCGGCTAAAAAAAACACTAGTTGAGTGGTTGTGGCAGCTCTTTCTTCCGGAGTGCTCACGGCGCTTGCCATCCTGGCGCGCCTGCGCTAACGTCCCGCTCGTAGATTTGGCATCCGTGCCAAATCTACGACCTACTCCTACAGAAAAAGCTGCCATAACCACGCTAAGTTGGATATTTAATGTTAGATTTTATCTATCCGAATAACGATAAAAGGTTAGAGACGGTTGTCGCCTTTGGTGGTGATCTTGATGGATTTCCCCTGGACCGTGTCGAGCTGGAATATGTTGCTTTTTCCGTCAATATCCCATTCGTAGTATACGTACCGGCCGTCGGTGGAGGCGGTCGGGTTACGGTACATAACTCCTTCGTCTCGTAGCACCCGGCGAACCTCTTTGCCGTCCGGCGAGGAAAAACATATTGCTCCTTCGGTGTAACCGACGATAGATGTGAACACCAGGCGCGGTTCCGGCCCAAAGAACGAGGGAGTTGAGGCCCAATGCCCGTGTAAGGTGCCGGCTTCGTCGTAAAAGAAACTGCCACCGATGACGTGGACTGTTTTCCCGGTTTCGAGGTTGGTTTTATAGATCCCCACGCCGGTATACTTGGGAAATCCGGGAGTCGATATCTCTGCCCGGGTGTGAAAAAGCCAGGTCCCGTCGCTGGTCAGCAGCGGATAGTTGAGAAACCAGGTGAGTCCCGTCTCATCAACTTTCCGGCTTTTGAGCAGCGTTTTGACCTCTCCGGCCGCAACGTCGATACTCATGATGGCGTTTGGATAAAACGGTTCCTCCTCGTTTGAGAAAGAGAAGGCAATGTGCGAACCGTCGGCGGTAAAAGAAGGACTACGGACGAAACCGTTCAAGGTCGTCAGTTTGCGGTTGCCGGTTTTATCCACACCGATGATCCAGAGTTCCTGTACACCGTTCAGCAAAGCGACGTAAGCCAACTGTTTCCCGTCGGGAGCGAGGACCGGATCGGTTTTTTCTCCGGGGCCGCTGGTTATGCGCTCGGGCGTGCCGCCGTCAGTTGCTTTTGCCCAGATATCCCTGGTCCCTGAGCGGTCCGAGGAAAAAAGCAGTCGGGAAGTGCCGGCCTTGTTTTCGAGGCGGTTCTTGAGTACCTGGAGCAGTTTGCTGTCCGCGCCGGCCCGGCAAACCATTACCGTCAGCAGTATCATCACCGCCAGGGTCACACATGACTGTCTGCGGCAGATATTAAACGTCATAGCAGTACCACTCCCATGGCTCCCATAAGCAGGAAGAGCAAAGCAAAATAACCGACATAAACGTCGTAGAAAAGCTTGCTGCCATGTTTGTGAGGAGTATATTTGTACATCGAGTAGGTGGCGGCGTTCCTGACCCGCAGGGGAGTGCCGTCGATGGTCATGGCGATCACGCCGTTTTGGGCGATGAGGTCCTGACCCCGGTCGTAATGGGTCTTTAAAGTGGCGGCGGCATAGTCAAACTGTTTGTCCAATCCCTTGAACTTGGTGTTCCAGTTACCGCTGTCGTAACAGCCGACACCCATGGCCCAATCCAACTGGTGCTGGGTGGCACTCTTTCTGGAAACAAGACCCTGCTCGGTCTGCACCCGGGCCAACAAGACTTTCGGGCTGATACCGTGTTTCTTACTGGCGTTTATGATCATCTCAGCGGGCTGCTGACCCCGGTAAGATTTAGCCAGGACAGACCCTCTTTTTTCCAGGAACGACTGGACTTCTTCCACGCTCATGGCATCGTTTTTAGTAAAAGAGCTGTCGCTCATTATCCGCTCGTATTTAAAATCGCCTACCCAGTTGGTGTCTTCTTTCGCCGGTGGCTGCACGGGCGGCCGAATATCACCGGATATATCGTCGTCCGGCGGTGGGGGCGGGCCGAAGATACGGTCCTTGAAAAGCTCGAGCTTAATCAGCATCACTTTGAATGGCGAGACAAATACTCTACCCAAAGCCATCGAGTACATCTTGAAGGCGCTACGAATCTCGCCCGATTTCAACAGCATGGTACCGATCTTTAAATCTGACCGGACGCCGGGACCATCGTCGATGATTTTCTGGTATTCGTCGTCGGCGGCCGGCATGGGTTGGGGTATATCCGCGGCTTGAGCTTGCTTGTAGCGCTGGTAAGCCAGCATGTAACGGTCGAAGGCCAGCAGCGTCTCGGTGGTTTCCGGACCATTAGATTCCAGGGTTTGAATGTATTCCCGGTGGCGTGTTTCAAATACTTCCCTGGTGCGTTTGAGAGAAACGGTGTCGGAAAAAGATGCTGATTCAGCTGCCAGAAGCAGTACCAGTCCTACCAGTAGCAGAACAGGCAACCGCCGCTCATGGAACGTTGTAAACACCATTCAATTTGCCTCCGAAACAGTCCGTACCGCGGTTCAATTGTAGTTTTATTGTCCTCTTATGTCAAGCTTTTACACGGTTGTAGCGTTCTCTGCTGGTACCCGGATAACCGGTCCCGATGATGATTTTACCGGGTCGATGTGCTATAATTCTCTGAACTATCTTAACTCGAAAACTGCAGTAGATATTCTGTTGCAGTTTCCGAGTTGACGTGAGTGATAACGATGCCGGGAACTGCGGAAATTAAACAGATCATTGCGAAAGACTACCATAATTATATCGCCTTTTTCCTGACATTCCGCTGTAACTTGCAGTGTTCTTACTGTTTGAACGTCGATAATGACAAAACCAGAAAACAGCTCTTCAAAAGATCGCATCTGGACACTGCCGACTGGATAAAGGCTGTCAACAGGCTGGTTTTGCGCGACGATCTTCCACTGACGCTGCAGGGTGGAGAACCGACAGTGTACGAAGGGTTCTATGAATTTGTAAACGGCGTCAAAGACGATATTAAGCTGGACCTGCTCACCAATATGATTTTCGACGCCGAGGAGTTCGTGCGTCGTGTCCCGGTCAAGAAGTTCACCAGGGACGCTCCCTACGCTTCCATCAGAGTCAGCTACCATCCCGGACAGAACGATATCGATGACTTGATACGAAAAACGATGGTACTTCAGGAAGCCGGGTTCCAAATCGGGCTCTATGGGATACTGCATCCCGATGAAAAGATGCGGACACACATACTATCGGTGCAGGAAAAATGCCATCGGTTGGGTATCGATTTCAGAACCAAGGAATTCCTGGGCATGTGCCAGGGAAAACTTTACGGAACCTACAAATACGACGGCGCCGTCGGAGGGAGGACCCGGAAGAACTGCCAGTGTAAAACCACTGAACTATTGGTGGATTCAGTAGGATATGTCTACCGGTGCCACTCGGACCTCTACCACGGCAGAACGCCTTATGCCCACATATTGGATGATGATTTCTCCATGGAAGATATTGACCGCTTCAGGCCGTGTGAATATTTTGGGCTCTGCCATCCCTGCGATCTCAAGCTCAAAACCAACCGTTTCCAGGTCTTCGGCCATACCAGTGTTGCCATCAAAGAAATAACGAATAGGCTTGATACGGCCTGAAGCCGTGTTTTATCCACTGCATGAATGAGATTTCTCTGGATTTCGTAGTCGAAACGGTGAAACGTTTCACCAGTTCACAGCCTGCATCGTTTTGACATTGAAATAAACAGGATTTGTCAACGGTTGGGGGATTTTCCCTGAAGAAAAGGCCCTGATAAGACTGAGTACGGCATCTTCGATGGAGTAGCGTGGAACAAATCCGAGCTTCCTGGTAATTTTTTCTGAAGAGATATGGTATGAACGCAGATCGTCGCTGGGAGTGGTGACAATGTCGATAGATCTGCCCATCTCTTTATGAACGACGGCTTGGACTATTTCAGCCAGTTGCGCTACGGTATGGTTCTCGTAGCCGGCGTTAAAGACCTGTCCGTCGATCATGTCCGCCGGGTACGTAAGACAGTTTACATAGAGATCGGTCATGTCTTCTATGTTGATGTTTGGACGTTTCTGCGAACCTCCAAACACGGTTATCATGTCTCGATTGAGGGCGTGATTGGTGAGTATATTAACGGTGAGATCGAGACGCAGCCGTCTGGAATACCCGCACACGGTAGCCGGCCTCAGCGTCACCGTGACGAAACCGGGTTCCCGTTCCGCTTCCAGCACTTTTTCGCATTCGGCCTTGTAAAACGAGTAATCGGTGAGTGGTTCAAGCGGTAGTGTCTCGGTAACGTTTGGCTCGTGTTTAATTCCATAAACACTGGAAGATGACACGAAGATAAACCGTTTGACACCCGATAGTTTAGCGGCTTTAACCAGCGGTAAAAACGCGTCGAAGTTGATGGATTTACCCAATTCGGGATCGAGTTCGAAACTTGGATCATTTGAGATACAGGCCAGGTGAATAACGACGTTACAGCCCTCAAGTGCTTCTATCACGGTATCGAGCTGGCGGATATCTCCTCGAATCACCTTCAGATTGGGATGATGTCCGAGGTGATCGAACACGTGCTCGCCGAAAAGAAAAAGATCGAGTACCGTCACTTTGTGGCCCGCTGACAGGAGTTTTGGTACCAGTTCACTACCGACATACCCGGCACCGCCGGTAACGAGCACATTGTATGTCTTCGGATTTTCTATCGGTATTACCATCTGCGCCCTCCCGCGGCGTCATAGTATGCCGGAATCTCTCGTTTCAACAAGGCCTAAAGGACATCTGCCAGAGTAGAAGATACCAGAGGAAGGAAACCGCGTCAAACCGTGGAATAGCATTGTCTTCCAGTGCTGTTTCCCCGGATTATGAGCGAGTTGTAATGTTACTTCAACTTCACATTCCTGAGCGTTTCAGCGGGATCACCATATTAATCGAGGTTTTCATGCGTGATTCTCAAATAATTAAAGTTCTGCTCTAGTTTTGCCGATGCCGATAATAGGGAGAACTGTACCTTCAGCACCGTGGGTACCGGTGAATCCCAGGTCGAGCAGTGAATAAATAAAAGCTTCATATAACAATATGGTAAGGGAAGGAAAGGTTGGTGGGCCGCGAAAACGGGAAAATTGAGTAACTGAAAAACAACTTTAAGAATACAGTCACGCCGGGCGTTTTGAAATCTCAATAAAACCAGGTGTTCGCGCGATGGTTGAAAGCATAACTTAAAGCTTTGCTTTAGGTTTGCCGATACCGATAATAGGGAGAATTGTGTCCTCGGTCTGCGTGGGCCGGGATATCCCTGGCCGGGAAGAGTGTGTCCCGGCGGTGTTGGCAAGGTATGTGAAATGAATAGGATCGTCTGTCCGTAACGGGAAGGACGTGGAGTATCGAGGTGCGATAGCACGACTATAACAACTTAATAGTTACCCTGAGGGTTGCACACATAAACGAGATGCGTGATTCCGAGAGATAAACGCAATCTTAAAAAGGAGTTGACTATGCGTCCAAGGAGGGATGCTAGTTGAGGGTGAGGACCAATTTACCTGGCCTTCGAGTTGGCAGGTATCTCAACCTCAATCAGGGTGGCATTCGACGGGCTCTGGAGAAACTTTCTTCAGGACTGCGGATTAACCGCGCCGGAGACGACGCGGCCGGTCTTGCTGTGTCTGAAAAGCTCCGGGCACGGATTAGCGGGCTGGGTGTCGATGTAGAAAACGCCCAGGCCGGTGTATCCATTGTCCAGACGGCTGATCAGGCACTTCAGCAAGTACAGGCCATGGTGCGCCGTGTCCGGGACCTGGCCTTGCTGTGTGGAAACGGGACCATCACCGACGGTGACCGGGAGCATTACCAGGCTGAAACAGACAGTCTTCTCACCGAAATAGACCGTATCAACACTACCACCGAATACAACGGTTTTAGAATCCTGGGCGGTACCATCGGGGCCTGGGCAAAAGAGGGCGCCGACGAGCGTGACATCCTGGATGAAAGCAGTTTCAGGGCTACCGATGATCTGAAAACAACCGGCGCCTACGACGTCGAAGTCTTGCGGGCCGCCGAGCGGGCTACCGCCCGCTTGGAAGGTATGCTCATGGGGATTGGCAATCCGCCGATAGACATATCCTCCGCCGGCGGGTTCTACGGGTTCAGCGGGGCCACCCAGGAGGGTACCGTGACGGTGAAGATCGAGGTCGACGGCAAGGTGGTGTTTGCGGATCTCGATGCCCGGGAAGGCGCCGGAGACAGTCTCAGCAGCGCCCTGGATAAGATTAATGACGCCATGTCCGCGGCCGGGATAGAGGCCACCGCCTCATATATGCCGCCCATGGCTGCCTCTGATATTATCATTGATGCCAGCAACGTACTCCCCGAACCTCTCGAAACCACTGTGCCCCTGGCCTGGCAGAACCCGGCTCCGCTCAACTGGACCGTTGCTCCACTGGGCCCGAAGATCTACGATCCCCTCGGGGCTTCTGTACCCAATTCGCTTATCACCATAGACTTCACGTCGCCCACCAATTTTACGGTTACCGGGAACGTCTCGGGTAACCTGGGAACGGGCACGACCGGCACCAACTTTATCGGGGGCGGGGTCAGTTTCACTGTTCAACCCGATGGCGATTATGCCAGCGGGGACAGGATCGAATTGGCCATCAACAGCAGTTCTCGGCTCTCAACGATTACCTCCGGCGGAGTGACCGGGATCAGCGCTGTAGGACCCAGCACAGATAGCATCATCTCGGATGGCGGTCATTCGGTGGATGTGGAGAACACGTCCAGTGTGACCGGTACTGACAATTCAGGTGTACGCGGTATAGCCCAGATAGGAGCGATAGACACGTCGGGCGTCGTCGGGCAACCGCAGGTTACCGCTATCAACACTGCCGGGGTCCTGGGCTCTCCGCAGATCACTAATATAGATACCTCCGGGGTCGCGCCCGCCGCTACCGTTACCTGGAACGTAGCGCCCAATATCCCGGGAGCGGACACGCTGGTCAACGAGATAATAACACTGGAATATACGGGAGGTACTACCTGGTCTATCACCGGGTCGGTGTCAGGAAACCATTCCGCTATGGCTGCCGGTACCACTCATGCCACTAACGAAGGCGGCGCCGGCGGGGGAGCCGGGATATGGATGAATCTCGTCCAGGATCCCGCTTTCAATGTCGGGGACCAGATAAAGCTCACTACCGATTCCAATGTGGCTCCGACCGTTAACTGGACAGTCAGCCCGTACGTCGAAGCTGTCAACACGGTCGTAAACGAGACTATCACCCTGGAATTAATCACTGACCGTAACGGCGCCGGAGCCGGGGATGTCTGGTCTATTACCGGTTCGGTTTCCGGCAACCATAGCCCTATGGTTGCGGGGACTACGCATGTTCTTAATGAAGGCAGCCTCGGCGGCGGTGCCGGGTTGTGGCTTAACCTGGCCGATGACGCGGGTTATGCTACCGGAGACACTATAACCATCACTACCAGCATAGTTCCTCCAGCGGTCAACTGGACAACGGCGCCTACCGCCTGGCCCGGGGAAACCCTGGTCAATGAAACGTTCACCATGACTTTGATCTCGGACCGTCCGGGTCCGGTTAATGACGACTACTGGTCCATCGTTGGCTCTGTTTCCGGTCCGCACACCACCATGGTTGCCGGATCTGGACACCTGACGAACAATGCTCCTTCCGGTGGCGGTTTGTTTATGAAACTGACCCCTGATGGGGATTACTATGACAACGATGTCATCACCATCCAGACCTCCCGGACTGTGCCGCCGCTTGCCTGGAACGTGGCCCCCCAGGCGGTGGCCGGCAACACCCTGCTTGATGAGGATATCGTTCTCACGTTGATTGCCGACAACGGCGGCCCTGATGAATGGACGGTGACCGGAACGGTTTCCGGAAATCATATAAACTACTTTTCCGGCAACACTTGGACCACCTTGGTTGGGTCCAATGGCGGCGGGTCGGGTCTTCAGTTCAACCTCGCTCAGCACGCTAATTACCAGGTAGGTGACCGGGTTGTCATCAGCACGGAGTACGGCCGCCGGGCCCGTCTTGACGGTGGTGCCTGGGTCAGTAACATAAATCCCAGCGATACCGGTGTCGTGCTGACTGATCCGGGTGGCAGCACTCTCAACGTTAATTTCGGCCCAACGATAACAGCGGGCACAGAAACGT
>CAZQHK010000037.1:0-6419 GCA_964593455.1 uncultured bacterium | reverse complement strand
GGCAGCACTCTCAACGTTAATTTCGGCCCAACGATAACAGCGGGCACAGAAACGTTGACTATCGACACGAGTATCGGTGTTGACGCCACCATCATGCCCGACCAGGTATGGGACGTTGCCCCCACTCTCAGCGGCGGCGGGCCATTTATCAGCCAACGGTACACGTTGACCTTGGTTACGGATAATGATGGAGCAGCTGACGGTGGTCCTGATGTCTGGGAAGTTGTCGGGAATTTCAGCGGAACGCACCAGAACGCTTTCAGTGGAGTACCATATGTGTCCAACTCCGGAAGTATCGGCAACGGTCAGGGGATGTCGTTTACCATAGAGGATGACAGTAAATTCCAGGTCGGCAGCGCAATCAGCGTTGACGTGTTTGTCAGACCTTCCATCTCGGTTACCTCGAACGAAAAAGGGTCCCGGTACGAGATAGAAATGGAAGTCGTCCACGATACCAGCAACTCGGAATGTTTCGGGGTCTCGACGGCGCTGGTCTGGGATGGTGTCACTAATAAACAGATTGATGTCGATACGGTAATCTATGATGGTAACGGCAACCCGTTTGACGACCTCGATTTCGAAGAAAGCACCATTTCGATTATAGACAAACTTGGTAATACCTACAGCATTGCTATTGTCAACCAGAATACTATTCAGGATCTCCTGGATGCCATCAATGGACTCTCTTCCACTTTGAGCGCTTCTTTTGATCGGGATGAGAGGTCTATCACTATCAAGGACACCTCGATCGGCAACAATAAGTTGACTGTTTCCGATACCGGCAGCGCCACGCTGGCTGAGGACCTGGGAATACGGGGTACGGTGGATGAGGGCACCATCGTGGGGCATCGTATTTCACGGGTCGCCGATACCATCGTCGAAATCACCGATCCGGATGGAAACACCGCTACCGTAAGCAATGCCTGGGGTGCGGGCGGTGGCGCTTTCGGAGCGGTAACGAACACCGATAAGGCGCTTACCAGTTCTTCCTCGGAGAACGACGGCGGTATCGCGGGAGTCGGTTTTTCTTTCAACGACAAACAATTAAAGACGGGAGATAGATTTACACTCGAAGCCGGCAAAGGCACGCTTAGGGTCCAGGTAGGTCAGGCAAAAGGCGGTGATGCGCGGGCCAGCACCGAGATTGGTGATACGTCCACCACCACTCTTAACCTGGCGGATAATGTCACCATGAGTTCGCAGGAAGAGGCGTGGGAACTGATTAACAGCGGGCGGTTGGACGAGGCGCTCGATATCGTATCCAAACTCAGGGGCGGCCTGGGAGCTTTCCAAAACCGCCTCGAACACACCATCCAGAACCTGGGGATCACCCAGGAGAACCTGCAAACGGCCGAGAGCCGCATCAGGGACGCTGATCTGGCGGCGTCACAGATGGAGTTAATGAAACGTCAGATCATGCAGCAGTTCGGCCTCTCTTCGTTGTCGCAGTCCAATATCATTGCCGAAAACGTATTGAGTTTGCTGCAGTAGGACAAAAGGAAAACAGGTTTATCCAGGTCAACCCGTTGAGAATAGTTCCCCGGTAGCCTCGACTATCCGCTCGATCTCCCTGTCTTTTAAAGCCGGGTAGATCGGTATGGAAAGGGCGGTCCGCACGAGTTCTTCTGCGCGGGGAAAATCTTCCGGAGCCAATTTGAGATACCGGTGCAGCGGGATGTAAATCGGTTTTTTGACTTCGATACCCAGATGTTGAAACTGAGCCATGACATCTTCTATGTTACGGTCGGTGCAGATGAGGTATCGGAAAAAGATATTTTCCCTGTTCTGGTTGGCCGATGGCAGAGTGAGGTTGAAGGTGGAAAAACTGGCGGTATATCTTCTGGCAATAACCCGGCGATAGCGTACGAATGAAGACAGTCGTTCTGCCTGGACCAGGGCCAGTGCGGCCTGTATGTCGGTTAGTTTATAGTTAAACCGGGGTTTATAATTTTTTCTGCCATCGTATTCTCTCAGGTCGAGAACCTTCTGGTAAACCCTTTCATCGTCCGTAAGTACCATGCCGCCCTGTCCCGAGGTCATCATCTTGGTGGCGTAGAAAGAACAAATCGAGATATTGCCGAAACTTCCCAGTTCTTTGCCTTTATAGGTGCCGCCGATAGCCTGGGCGCAGTCTTCTATAACCGGAATCCCCAGGTCGACAATTTCATCGATAGGAGCCGGGCAGCCGAAGAGATGCGGGACGATGATAGCCCTGGTTTTCTTTGTTAGAGCACTTTTGATCACTTCGGCCGTCAGGTTGAAACATTCCGTGGCGGAATCCACCAGGATCGGGGTGGCGCCAACGTAGTTTACAGGGTTTAAAACGGCGCTGCACACGTAACTGGGCAGGATAACCTCGTCGCCTTCTTTCACCCCCAAAGCCAGGAGCGCCAGGTGGATGGCCGATGTGCCGCTATTTACCGCGGCGGCATATTTCCGTCCCACGTAACGGCGCATCTGGAGTTCGAGATCCAACACCTTTTCTCCCTGGCTGATGAAACCCGATCGCATCGTTTTTGCCACCGCTTGGATTTCATCTTCCCAGATGTCCGGTTTTGAATGATGGACAATGGAGAGTTTTTCTTGTGGAGTGACAGTAATGGTTTCTGCATAAAAGATCATCAACCCGATAATAATGAGGGTGATAACCTGTTGAAGAACGTTCGGTTTTACAAAAAGAAAAGCGATAGCGGCGGTCACCAGCGTGTAAAAATAGATGACAAGAACCGCTTTCTGCCGTGACAATCCGCTTCCCATGAGGCGGTGAGCGAGATGGTCTTTGCCGGTCGAGGCCAGCAGTTCGATGATGTTTTTAGTGCCGGTCAGGTATCGCCTGAGGTGCACCAGGATGATGTCATATATCGGGAGTCCGATGACCAGGACCGGTACCACGATATTGGTGGGTCCGATACCGCGGAGAATCAAAACGGCGATCACGAACCCGAGAAACGTGCTGCCGTTATCACCCAGGAAGATGGAGGCTTTTTTGAAATTATACCTGAGAAAACCGAGCGTGGCGCCGGCCAGGGCGGCACAGCAGATGGTGACAAAATATTCGCCGTAGATAAAGGAAATCACGGCGAATATAATGCAGTAGATTGTCGTTAAACCGCCCAGCAGTCCGTCCGCGGAGTCCATGGCATTAAAGGCGTTGCACACTCCGACGATCCAAAGAACGGCGAGTGGAATGCTGGCGTACGGAATCTTGATGAGTTCGATTCTGATCCCCTGGTTGAGGAGGATGACTACGGCTACGATGTGAACAATGAACCGTATGAAGGCGTGTACATGCCACTTGTCATCAAGAATACTGATAATCAGGACCAATGACGAGCTAACGAGTATAGCCATAATTTGGGGTCCGTGGTGTAAAACCAGGAGTGCCGCGATGAAAAAGGCCAGGTAGATGGCCAGTCCGCCCAGCATCGGAGTCGGCCGCGAATGGATTTTTCGAGGACCTGGTTTGTCCATGATACCAATTTTTCGCGACAACCATCTCGCGGCCGGCGTGAACCCGAGGCCCAGCGCGAGACTCACCAGGAAAGCTTGAAGAATACTTGCTACCAGGTCATTCATGGCTGTTTATATCCCTCTGAGAAACCGGAGAAGTTTGAATCCCTCGGCATACTGTACATTACCCTGGAATCCCCTGAACCGGGCCACGGCCTGCATACTTTCGATCATGTCGATATGAGCCGGACTTGGCTTTTTCACCTGTGATTTGTGACATTTCATGAGCTCTGTTTTTTCATCGAGGACGGGAGTTATATCTACGAAAAAATTAGGTGAAAAATTTTGCGAGGTATACGCTTCATAAAATATGACGCGTTTCACATAGCGGGCAGCCACCATGGCCGCCCGGGCGAGATTCATGTGGTCCTGGTGAGTGTCTTCGGGCCAGTTCACATAGATCTCGGTGGGTTTGACCTCGGCGATGATGGTATCGAGTCTATCGATAAGGTTTTTTGATAAAGAGACCTGGGTATCTTTGACGCCTCCCCAGAATACTTTATTCACTCCGAGAATCTCGGCGGCACAACTCTGTTCCTTTTGCCGTATCTCGGCCGCGGCGCCGGCACTGCCGTCGGTCACGATACACAAAGATATATCAGCTTTTTGCCGGGACAGCTTGATCAGGGTGCCGCCGCAACCATGTTCGACATCATCGGGGTGGGCCCCGATAGCCAATACGCGGTACGCGCTGAAATCTTGCTGAATTGGAATACACCCTTTCGCCACCAATCAGACGGTGGAATTCACGGTCTAAACAGTGATGATATCACAGCTAACTTCCTTTATCAAATCGGTGATTATTAGTCTGTCTTAGATGTTTACGCCTGGGGCACCAGGTGCTGCCGGCTGGCCGCCCCGCAGTTGAACAACAGGTCGATAATCGAGGTTCCGGGAATGAACTCTCCCCAGAGCTGATTATATACCGGATGTTTGAAATCGGTGTAGGTCAGGGCAATAGCATGATCCTTGAATTTATCTTCTTCCAGATAATCCGCTCCCCCGGTACCGGATAAATAAACGGTTCCATGGAGTTTTGTGACGACATCGATCAAAAGGTCGGTCGATGCTCCCCTGGTTTTCATGGTGGATGAACGCCTTGTTTTTACCGAGATAGAGAGGTAGTCGCAGATGATTTCGATAAGTCTCAGGTTAAACGGCGCCAGGAACTCCCATCTCCTCTCCCCATAGGCTGACTCCAGTAACGGGTAAACCTCGTTGAAAAACGGTGACTTTTTGTAGTTCATTTCGATAGTCCGGAGATGTTTTTTCTTCCATTTTGACTGGTTGTTAATCCTGACCTCCGTTATGAGCTGCCCAAACTTGTGAGAAATGGGTACCGTCAACCACTGCGCTCCTTGTGGAGTCTTGATTGTCACTCTGTTTCGATACCCGTTTTTTACAAATTGAACATCATCCAGAAAAACAAAATTATCGGACCGGAGTATTTTATAGAAGAACCCGGCCCAGGGTAGAAAATCAGGTTGATGTATACCGACCACTCGCCTTAATGCCGTCATATCAAATATCCACCCCAAACAGTACTATACACAGCTACAATTAACCTGATTCGCCGGAATCTTTTGAGCCGTTCACCGGTTGAACCTTAGGGTATGGTTGGACTAATTCCCTGTTGTTAAGTTGATTACTCAGCACCGCGAAAGCTCCACCCATGAACCAGAAAAAGGCCGCGGTGGTTTCATAGAAGAGGTTGGATTGAGTAAAGTTCGAAGCGAGCATACCGATAGAACAGCAGATAAAACCGAAGGCGATTGAACGCAAGTACTGGTCCCGGGTATTTTTGTATACCTTGCAGGCCTTCTCGATAACGACTTTTATCAACCAGAAATAGGCCAGCAGACCGAGAATCCCGTTCTTGACCAGCAGACGGAGATACAGGTTATGAGCCGAACTGAACAAGCTCTTGACATCGAAAAAATCTGCTACAATGATCCGGAACCGATTATACCCGTATCCGAGCAGCGGTTCCGAAAGGACTACCTTGAACGATTCTTTGAGTATCATCAACCGGCTGTACGTCGACCGGTCGAGCCCGAACTGCTTGGCCGGACCTTCGAAGGTATATTCTATCGCATGCGGGAAGCAAACAATCAGGAACAGGACTGCTCCGAAAACAATAAATTTCTCGTGTAGTTTCCCCCTCAAAGCCATGATTGTCAGCCCGACGATGAGACACAGATATGATGTCCGTGAACCGGAGTAAATAATCGGTAAAAAAGATGAAATCATAGCTATGAACGCAACACTTTTTGGAAAATGTTTTCGACTCCTGAGGAAGATGGCAAAAGCGAAAAGAAAAATCATAGCACAAAACAGGGCATAGAATCCGGGCCAACCGAACAGCAAATGATGTCCTCCGCTGAACAAAGCACCTCGTATGGGGTGGGCGGTCATAACGTATCCTAATCCAACTACTTTCATTCGCTGCCAGTTGATAAAAATTGTGTAAAAAGTGCAAGATACCAATATAGTTGTTGTTATCTTCTTTAGTTGTGTGGTGGTGTGGACAAAGATGAGGGCTACTAACAGATAACTGAGAAACTTGAGTGATTGAAGATAACTGAGGAGTCCGACAATGGTTGCTTTTAATAAAAGACTGGCTTTCCCAAGAGTAAGAAATCCCAGTAGAATAACACTTAACAGGGGGAGGGTGACAGGTCCTGACGGAACCTTGAGTTGCTTCTGAGTCAAAGTGCGCATCAACAGAAGCACGAGCAACAGGTCTCCAGGAATAATCCTGATCCAATTTTCACCGATGACGCCCAATTGAATGAAAATTGGAATAGGGATAAAGATAACAAATACCATAACCGCCATATCTTCGGATAAGAGAAAAACATAGATAACAGCAAGCAATGTGAAGAGTCCGAGTTTGCCCAATCCTATCA
>CAZQHK010000036.1:0-43715 GCA_964593455.1 uncultured bacterium | reverse complement strand
TTGCCTTCAAGGTGTTCTATGACAGTTCAGAGCGCGTCAGCGCAGGATGGAGGTGTGGAGTTTGTTGTGGCCCGAAGTTTTCAGTCTCCTAGTGTAACTTTGTTCTCTCTAATTAGATCGCTCATGAACAGCAGTCTGAATCAGTTCCTCGAACTTCCTGACCATCAATTTGTGGTTGAATAGATTCTCGGCCCTGGTCCGTCCAAGTTCCCCCATGGCGCTGGCAGTTTCAGGAGAATCGAGAAGTCGGTTGACGGCCCGGGCAATATCGTCCGGCTGGTTCTTATCGACCAGCAGGCCGTTGGCTTCGTGAAGCACTATCTCGGGTACTCCTCCCAGACGGGTAGCCACAACGGGCAGTCTGGCGGCCATGGCTTCGATCACGACCAGGCCGAACGGTTCCTGCCAGGTGGAGGGGAGAACAAATACGTCCATCAACTCGAAGAAAGGAGCAACGTGGGATTGAAATCCCGTGAAGACGACGTTTTCACTGATTTCAAGCTGTTTCGTCAGTTGTTCCAGATTCTCACGTTCTCCGCCCTCACCCACGAGAAGCAGCCGGGTTTGCGGATGTCGAGCGATAATTGGTGGAAAGGCGGCCAGTAAGTCGTGATATCCTTTTACCCGGGAAAGTCTCCCGACACTACCGATAACGGGCCCGTGATTCAAACCGAATGTCCGGCTAAGGGCTTTGATCTCCTTTTTCTCCACGTTCGTCGAGGAAGCGGGCAGCGGAATACCGTTGTGTAGTACGGTGAGGCCGGGGTGGTCGGGTTGCGGAAAGGTCGAAGCAATAAAGCGCGAAACGGCAATGACCCGGTCTGATAGGCGCTGAAGCAAGGCCTGGCTTGCCCACCCTCGCCGGCCATGAGCGTAAAAGATCACCGGGAGACGATGCCAGGGCTTCAAAAACCCTACTACCCTGGCTGCCATTGAGGAGTTACAGAGCACTGCTTGAAACCGCCCGGCGTTTTCTTTGAAAAAAGCTTTCATTTGGAATAAGGCTCGTGGATAGCTGGAAAAATCTTTTACATGATATGGCAGGTCAGCCTTTTCGAGCATGGAGGCGAAATGATCTTCTTGGGAAATGACCAAGGTGGGATTATAGACCGCTGGATTTCGTTCAGTTGTTAAAAGATAGAGGACCTTTTCCGCTCCCCCATAATCCCACCGGTTAGTGCTGACAATAAGGAGTTCCAGGGGTTTACTCATGAGGTATGAGTGTACTTTGCTTTGAATCCGGTGTCAACCTGGCCGGCAGGCAAAAGTAAGCAGCTTACTTGCCGTTACTGTCTGACCAGCTGTATAATCTAGTTAACGCTGACCTTTCGCGGCGTTGCCTGTGGTGATTGATCCGGACGGCTGACCACCGCTCAACCGCCATGAAAACATACCGGTAAAGGCTCTATGTTCAACTATCTGGAATTATACAGTATCATGGGATTATCGGCCGCACTCCTGGTAAAAGGCGTGATAATGATTATTCTCGGGCTGATGGTGGGAAGTTTCCTCAATGTCTGTATATGGAGAGTTCCACGGGCGGAATCCATCGTCTTTCCCCGGTCCCATTGCCCTAACTGCCGGGTAACACTCAAGATTCGCAACCTTCTTCCGGTACTTAGCTACCTGGCTCAGGGCGGGCGATGCAGTTATTGCGCTATTAGAATTTCTCCGGTCTATCCGCTGGTTGAGCTTATTACAGCTCTTTCCTTTTTTGCCGTCTTCTTGTGGGGACCGTCTGGCTTCGTACCTAAGTTGGTTGGAATCATCCTGATATCGACACTCATCGTGATAACTTTTATTGATATCAGGTTTCAGATAATCCCGGATCTCATTACCTTACCGGGTGTTGTAACAGGTTTGTTAATTCATGGTATGATCCACGTATCAAGACTGGCGGGATGGGTAGATTCCCCCTCTCTTACCGGGTTTACCTTTTGGGATTCCTTGCTTGGAGCTCTGGTCGGAGGGGCTGTTCTCTGGGTGGTCGCCGTGGTCAGCGAAATGATGTACGGGCAAGTTGGCATGGGGGGCGGGGATGTCAAACTGGCGGCTTTGATCGGAGCGTTTATCGGTTGGAAAGGCGTTTTGCGGGCTTTGCTGGCATCCTTCTTTCTCGGAGCGTTGATAGGAGGATTCATGATGATTATCAGGGTGAAGAAACGGCGGGATTATATTCCGTTTGGACCGTTTCTGGCTCTGGGATCCGGTGTAGCTTTTTTCTACCCGATTGAGCGGATAGCCGTCTGGTATCTAAACGCGGTGGGGGGCACGTTACCCATATGATTTTTGTAAAGAGGAGAAATCAACCGGGAGTCACGTTGGTGGAAATTCTAATAGCGTTGACAGTCCTGGGGGTAGTGATTTTTCCCATATTCCGTTTGTTCCAACAGGGACGGATGGGAACCAGAAAAGCTAAAGATGATCTTATGGCCTCTATGTTGGCTAGAGAAAAGCTCGAGCAACTTCGATTTCTTCCATTCGAGAATATCCAGGGTGATTTTCTTATCTACAGTTCTGTTTTCGAGGATACCTTTGTGGAGGAATTTATAGCCATGGATGAAAATCCTGTGTTATTCAGAAAGAACTTCTCTGATGTAATGACCCTGAAATTTGCCGAACTGTACCCCGATATCTACAATCGGTTCACCAAGAGATTTCGAGAACTGTTCAGACGGGATTATCTTCCCTATTCTTCCGGATACGAAAGATTCAGACGGGTGACGGAGGTTGACGAAGGTGGAGATACCGTCAATTACCCATCCCGCCTCAAGCAGATCAACGTGAAGGTGTTCCGTAGAGGCGAGGATCGTCCACTGGTCGAACTGGTCACCTATCGAGCCAGCTATTGAGCGATAATTGTGCTGTATTATAATTATTAACCGAATGTGGAAAAGGTGTGGTAACTGGTGAACTGCCGCCGTACCCGGAACCTGCGTGTTTGTGGTTTCACGTTTGTAGAGATCATGATAGTCATGGTTCTGGCCGTGGGAATAGTCAGCATCATTTTTACGTTCAATCTGCTTACGCGAAAAACCGAAGCTGATGACAGTGTCGATCTTGCGTTACAACAGCGGGCCCGGATCGCGATGGAATATATCATCCGGGACCTGCGTGCCGTTAAGCGTTTCGAAGAGATCCAACCGACCAATATCTCTTTTGAGAGATTTTCCCGAGCAGCAGACATATACTTGCAGCTTGGCAGTGTCGACAAAGTTGGTTATGTCCTTAAAAAACGTGCTGACGGTGACGATATACTGGTCCGTTTTGAAAAAGACCGCAACCATACCCTGTTGAAATTTCCGACTATCGAAACCGATTTGTTTCGGGCCTATTATGATGATGATGCTGCTAGTCTCAAGGAGTTCGAATATGATGACAACCCCAGCGATCACCGGGCGAAAGTTTCGTTGGTGAGGGTACATATAGGTGCCGGCCGGGCGGGGAAAAAAGTCGATCTTTACTCCGATGTGACAATCCGTTACATCTGGGCCAGAAACAAACAACCACACTGGAATCCCGTTCACCATTAACCCGGATATTTCACAAGTTTTCCTGCTGCGGCCACAGATGCACCCGCATCTTCTGCGTTGTGCTCAGTCGCCTGTCCTCGACGTATCGCAGAGGATACGCCTGCGGAAGGCTCGGTTGCACGCCTTGAATTTGCAGGCACCTCCGCGACCTCACTACGGAAACTCGTGAAATATCCGGGTTAAGGAGTACCCCTTTTTCCACTTCCTACGTCTCTGAATTCTGTGTGTTTAAAACAGGTAAATCTTCTCGCTAAATTTCATTCGATTCTTACCGATACAACTACTGCAGTTACTTCAAGAACCAAGGACGCACGGGAGGGACGCCACCTGATGGTAAGTTTCGAGAAGGTTTGGGACTCCTATTTAAAATCCATATATTCCAGGCGTATTGCTCAAGGGGGATTTAATCCCTATGTATTGGATGAGGAGCTCAAGGTGGTAGAATTTCTGTGTATGAGCTACGGCACGACTAAAGTGTACAACGCTATCAAAACCGCTTCTTTTATGGGGATGCGGTCGTTCAAAGACATCATCCGCATTTTGAACAACGAGGTTAACTGGGTTGACCAGGTCCCTGACGATAAAAAAGTTGTCGATTTTGAGATGTACCGGGCTTCCCGCCGCCGGGGAGCGCAGTCCAGCACCGTTTAACCCGGAAAATTCAACAGCCGGCTACCGCACTCCCGGAAGCAACCCCATTTGCAGTAGTAGTTTCTGAGCATGTACGTGACCCGGTTCCACTTCAAGGCATTTTCTCAGTTCCATTTCAGCTTCTTTGGTCATTCCCTGTTGCAGGTAAATATGGGCCAGGTTGAAATAGGCTGGGGACATCGTCGGTTGCAGTTCGATGGCTTTGATAAAACAGTTCCTGGCTTTGTCCAGTTCTCCCGCTTTCCTCTCCAAAAGCCCCAGGTTGTTGTAACCCAGGGCGAAAGATGGATTGAGTTCCAGGGCTTTGTCCAGTCGCTGTCGGGCCAGATCGTCCTGGCCTGTAAGTTGGTAGATATGTCCGAGACTGGAGTAAGCATCCGCCATATCAGGTTTCAGCTCGACGGCTTTTTCGAAGTAGTTGGCTGCCAACTGGTAGCGATTGAGATTGAAATAGACGAGACCGAGATTACAGTGGGCTTCCGGAAAATTTTGCTCTATCTCGATAGCTGTTTCAAATTCAGTGATAGCGAGTCCGTACTCTCCCACGCGGTAATAGACGAAACCAAGTTGGTTGTGTGCGAGAGCGTTTTTCGGATTATCTTCCAGAAATTTATTCCATTTTGTAATTTGATCTTGTAGAGACTCTCCACTTCCAAACACCCGCTGTCCGTTATCGTCGTAGATCATTCCTGGAAGGTTTGATTCCGGAACAACAACATGTGACTCGGCGGCTGTTTCTGCGGTTTTTACAGATTGGTTCTTCTTACCAGGAGCACATCCAGCGGTAAGCGACAGGAAAAGAATGAGTGCAGCTACAATCGATAATCGAAACAAAGTTTTCACCCCATCGTGAGGCTATATTCAGAGGAAAGAGTCCGATTCAATACTCCGGATGATTTCAGCTTCTTTTTCCTGCACCCGTTTCCCTGTCAGAGCCAGAGCCTGAATGGATACATCGGGTACCGATCCGTAAAGCAGTCCCTTCTTGTTCTCTATACCAGCCTCGTTTGACTGGTGTTCAGCCGGGCTGATTCCCAAATTAAAGCCGATATCGAGCAGATGCCCACCAGCGGCCAGAAGGACATACAAGTCGTCCAGGAGACCGATGTTTGGAACATCGTCGGGTATGAGATCAGACGGATCAATCAAGTAATGGAGCGCTCCGAGAACGGCGTGGTGCGCTTCAGATCCCAATTCGCCGGACTTCAGGGCTTTGACCAGCATCCCGGTATATTGAGCAACCATCTGCTGGATATTTTCTTCGAGCGTGGGGCTCATAATATAATTCCTCCTTATTTTGACATGAATTAACGCATTTCTCTCAGTCTAAGCCAGAAGGTTTATGATGTCAACATATCTCATGACATATCTACATCGGCAACCACACTTTCCCGTCGTCTCTCCAGCACTTCGCTAAGCTCGGCGCTTTCGCTTCAGCGAACAGCCGAGCGAAGAACGACCTCCGTAAGCGGCCACGAATAAAGAAAAGCAACGTATAGAAAGCTTGAGCTTGAGATAATAAGTAAAAGTGTAGAAAAAGGACCCTATGACGCCTGTCTGATCCTACACATCTTGCGACATTGTCCAGTAACAAGGTCTATCCGTCCCGCCCTTGTGTCACACTAAAAACCATGCTTTCCCGTCGCCTTTCCACCAGCAACGAGTTTCCCCTCCCCTCCAACAACAACGCTCCTATGAGCTCTGCGCCTTTGCAAAGCAAACAGCCAGAGTGCAGGAGGACACTCGTAACCAAACCTATATAAGGCGGAGCATCTTCCTATGAGCCTCAATAAAACAACCCAGCCAGGCTTAAAGGAACCAGTTGCGAAGACCGCGGCTTGACTAATTCCCCGATCCTGCACTATAGTGCAAGTGGAAAACGTAAGGCCACTATGGAAGCTAATTCTGAAAAACCGAAACAGGTCAAGAAAACCCGCCGTGTTTTCCGTGGAGAGACCTTGCGCTTGACGGTCAACCTGGTTCTGGCAATCGTTATTTTCTTTGCTCTGCGGCGCGCTTTTCCGGTAGAGAAAATCAAAGCCCGTATGGGCAAACACTATTCACTCGCCCATCGGGAAAAAAAAATACGGGGAAGCCATGGTGGTGCTCTGGTTTACAGCGGACTCAAGCTGTTGAAAAAAGGAAAGTTAGACAAAGCGGTTATCAACTTTACCGAGCTGATAAGGGTTGTACCCCGGTTTGCCCCCGGATACTATCGTCTAGGGCAGTCTTTGGCAGCGCTGGACCGGCACGAAGAATCGATTACCCATCTAAAGGCAGCAGTGAAACTTCAACCGAACTTCGCGGAAGCCTATTTTCTGCTCGGTAAAAATCTGCTCATTCTCAATAAGTCACCCGAAGCAAGTCTTTGCCTGAAAAAAGCCATCCTCCTCAAACCGGACCTTGACGGGGCGCATACGGTGCTTGGAACATGTCTTTTTGATCAAGGCAAGTTTGATCAAGCACTGGAAATATTGAGGAAAGGGATCAAACATCATCCTGATGACCCGATTATCTATTTGAAACTGGCGAAAACTCTCGAAGCCCTTCAGAAGGGAGATATTATTGAGCCCGATTCCGAAAACTCCTCTTCTGGCCGTTGACACGGTACTACACAATGAAAACCAGGTCCTCTTGATCAAACGCGGCCATCCGCCTTATCGTGGGAAATGGGCTTTGCCCGGGGGATTCGTCGAGATAGGGGAAACCGTGGAAGCGGCAGCAGTCCGGGAAACCAGGGAAGAAACCGGTTTATCTGTCAAACTTACCGGACTGCTCGGTGTATACTCCCGGCCTGACCGTGACCCGCGTGGACACACCGTGAGTGTCGTCTTCACAGGTGTTCCGAGCTGCGGAACTCTGCAGGCCGGCAGTGACGCCGCCGCGGCCGAGTGGGTCAGTATCGGTCTCATCAGACCGCAAGATATAGCTTTCGACCATGCTGTCATTCTCACCGATGCCGGCTGCGTATTATTGAAGTAGTTCGGACAAAACTAAAAGGCGTCCTTCATCAGAAGGACGCCTTTTTTCATCTTTTCATCATGAAGTGAGTCGACGAACTATTTTGCGTATTCGACGGATCTCACTTCGCGTATCACCGTTACTTTAATCTGCCCGGGATATTCAAGCTGCGATTCTATTTTCCGGGCAATGTCACGTGACAGCTTAACGGCCATCACATCATCCACTTTGTTAGAGGAAACCAGAATCCGTATTTCACGGCCGGCCTGGATGGCGAATGTTTTATCCACCCCTTTGAAGCTGTTTGCGATGTTTTCCAGGGCCTCAAGGCGTTTGATATAAGAATCAAGGGTTTCCCTGCGCGCGCCTGACCTGGCTGCTGATATTGAATCGGCAACCTGAATCAGAACCGCTTCGATACCCTCCGGTCTAGTGGTGTCATGGTGACTCTTCACGGCGTCCACAACCCGGGGAGATTCTCCAAGTTTTTTGATGAAGTTAGCTCCGATCTCAGCGTGAGAACCTTCTACATCATGATCGAAGGCCTTGCCGATATCATGGAGCAACCCGGACCGTTTGCAGGTCTCGACTTCAATGCCGATTTCCGCAGCCATAATTGCGGCCAGATACGCTACTTCTTTTGAATGTTGAAGAACGTTCTGTCCATAGCTGGTCCGGAAATGAAGGCGGCCAAGCTTGAAGATTATATCCGGATGCAAACTCCGAATACCCAAATCAAGAACGATCTGCTCACCGATCTCCTTAATGGTTTTGTCGACTTCAGCTTTCGCTTTCACTACCAGATCTTCAATCCGCCCGGGATGAATCCGCCCGTCAGCAATCAACTTCTCCAGCGCTATTCGTGCTATTTGCCGTCTCACCGGATTGAAACCGGACAAGACAACTGCCTCGGGAGTATCGTCAATAATGACGTTCACTCCGGTCAACCGCTCGAGAGTTCTGATATTCCTACCTTCTCGTCCAATGATTCTACCTTTCATTTCTTCGTTCGGCAGGTTAACTACCGACACGATCGACTCTACAACCTGTTCCATGGCACAACGTTCGATAGCCAGGGTTATTATCCCCTTAGCTTTTTTTTCAGCAGCCTCGCGAGCTCTATCTTCGATGTTTTTTATCTTCAGCGCGATCTCATACTGTAAATCTTCTTCCAGGTGTTTCATCAAAAGCTCCCGAGCCTGTTCGGAAGTCAGCCGAGAGATCTTTTCCAACTTCTTGAGCTGCTCATCTTTGATCGTGTCCAACTCTTCCTTCTGTTTGAGCAATTCTCGCTCATTATTCAGAAGACGTCGACTCTGATTCTCCAAATGATCCAGTTTCGACTCGATTTTGGTTTCACGTTGAAGTAACCGCTTTTCTTGCTTCTTGATCTCTTGCCGCTTATCGTTAGTCTCCTGCTTGAATTTAACTTCAAATTCCTTGCGGAGTTTTGTCTGGAAGTCCTTCATTTCTACTTCGAGTTCGCGTTTCTGAATCGCTATTTCGCGTTCAGCTTCAGTCATCATGCTTTTAGTCTTCTCTTCTGTCTCATCGAGACGTTTACGCCAGAAGACTTTGATTCCTGCAAAGATAATCGCACCACCGAGAATAAATCCGGCGATACCGGAAACTACTATCCAGGTTAGTGAATCAATCGTTATCACCCCCTACTATATTCAATTTTCAAAGAGCGTGTAGAAATTCATCTCTTAGGGGAAACCAACTTTAGTGTGCATAACACGCACTAAAGTATAACAGTCTCCAGCGAAATCATTCTAACCCTGGTGGATTGAAAAGTCAATAGATTGTGTCGGATGGACGAGGCGAGTCAGAGTAATGTTATGTATCGTCTGCCGGGATGAGAATGTTCCACAATGCTGCGGCAGCGAGAGAGCAAAAGAGCAAATGAGGAAATCGAATGTGCTTATCCCGGGTTTCAATCCGGTGGAACCGTAACAGTTCGTGATGGAAAAAAATCAGCAGGCAAGCTTCGGGTATCCAACGGGAACATTTGCACGAATGAAACGGAAGAGAAATGAGAAACCCCGCCAAATAACCGATCAAAGATATCAAGGCCAGCCATATCGAGGCGAACAGGGCGCCGCTCGGGTCCTGGGGTCTGGTTAAAAACGTAGAAGCGCTTCCCAGGGACACGCTGAAGCCGGACAGAAATCCGACCCGCCTGGCGAGCCAGCGCCAGATTCCCAGTGTTAGTGCCAGCAGCACCGCACTGCCCAAAAACGTTTTTGACTCATCTTTCATCAATAGTCTCCCGGAAAACCGCAATCAGCTCGCCCGGTGTGAGCTTATCACCCGGCTGCACCTTGAATCCTACCCGGCCCGGTGGCGTAACCACCACCACTGTTGAGCCCAGTCCGAAGGTTCCCAGATGATCGCCAAGCCGGTAGTTTTCGCCGGCAGAGCATACGGCAGTCAGGCTGGACACCAGGAACGATCCGATCATAATAACAGCGGCGGGAAATCCCTGTTCGGTATCGATACAAGTAACCAGTCTCTCATTTTTAACTTCAGATCCCTGGCACAGGAACAGTGGCCGGCAACGGCCCGGTAAATACCGGCAGACCGTACATGTTCCGGAAAAGGGGAATAAAACATAGTGCAGATGCCAGGGAGCCAGGTAAATAGTAATGTATTCTCCATCTTCGGCCAGTCCGGCCGCCTCGGTGTTTCCAAGAAGAGCTTTGAGATCAAGGAGGCGCGGCTTGGCTAATATCGGTTTTCCAGCTATCGGCTGTTGGGTATTCACCAGCCCGATCTCCTGAACCACTCCTTCGCATGGAGACAACATGCTGCTTTCCGGCCCTGAAACGAGTTTCCCGCCCGGCCGTTGAAAAAGCGCTTGTATTCCGGTAAATTGAGCGCCGGCACCGCAAGCCCGTCGGAGGATATCCAACATATTCACACGTAATCTCCCCGAATCATTTGTTTTTTAAAGGTGTGTAATCATACGCTGCCTATCATAAAGACAACACTGAATAAAAGCAAGAGTAAACAGGTCAAGACGTTTAAGGAAGCGGTTTTTCATTGACAAAGCGGCTTTTTATCATTATACTTGGGATATCTTATCTTTTTGCTTGAGTTTACCTCAATTCCAAAGAGAAGCAAATCTTAAGGAGGATGAAGTGTGAAAAAAAGTTTCTTAGGTGGTATTTTGTGTGTCGTCATGTTGACCGTTCTCATCGGTCAGGGATTCGCCGTGGAGATCGAAGAAGCCCTGGTTGAAAAGCTGAACGCTGTTCAACGGACAGACGAAACCGTTAAAGTAGTCTTGATTATGAAAGACAAGCTTCCCGCTCTTAATATGCGTACTCCCGGAAGCCGGGATAACGTCATCAGGCACTTGCGCAGCCAGTCCGACAGGAGCCAGCGGGATGTTCTCGACTTTATAAACCTTTCCAGCTCTAAATGGGGTCCGGAATCGAATGTCCGTGTCAGACCCTTTTGGCTGGCCAACTACGTGGTTGTCGAGGGGCCGTTGAGCCTGGTTAGCAAACTTACCTCTAACGAGAGCATCGAAAAAATCGTTCTGGAAAAATCCCTCCGGGCTATCGACCCGGTTCCGTCCAAATCCAAGGATATTGAGCTCCCTTATGGCCATCCGCTGATGGGGGTCGACAAGGTTTGGAAGAAATATGCTCTGGACGGCAGCGGTGTGAAGGTTGGTATCATCGACACCGGCCTCAATATGGCCCTGGGATACGCCCAGGAGCATCTGGTGATTGGGAAGGCTTTTTCCAACGGCCAGATGACAGACAATTTCAATGACGGCCTGGGACACGGTACTCACGTAGCGGGGACCATTTGCGGCGGCCTGGTGGATGATACGCTCTTCAAGTTGTTGTTCGGGATGTGGCCGGTGGAAGTCGGCCCCTGGCGGGGAAAAATCGGGGTCGCTCCCGGTATCGATCTTTATATAGCCAAAGTTCTTGGCGACAATGGATCGGGTACTTTTGAGGACGTCGTGGCCGGGATAGAGTGGTTGATCGATCCGGACGGCGATCCAGCCACAGATGACGGAGTAGATCTCATCAACGGCTCGCTGGGCGCTTCGGAATCGATACCGGAACTGCGCCAACCGCTGATCAACGCTCAGGCTACCGGAACGTTTCTTTGTTTTGCCGCCGGGAACTCCGGCCAGATTTGCGGCAGTCCAGCCGATTTTCCCGAGATCTTTGCCGTGGGAGCAGTTGACAGTGCCGACAAAAAAGCCAGTTTTTCCAGTATCGGACCGGTTCAGTTCGACGGGCAGTCTCACATCAAGCCCGCTGTCATGGCGCCTGGTGTGGCAGTGATCTCCTATTACAAGGACCGGCTTATGGGGTTGGACGGCACCTCCATGGCTTGCCCGAACACGGCCGGTGTGATCTCGCTGTTACTGCAGGCCGATCCGTCCATGAGTGTTGATGAGATAAAGAACCTCCTGATGGAGACCGCGGTGGACGGTGGCGTACCCGGCCCGGACAACAATTACGGTTTCGGCCGTGTAGACGCTTTCGCCGCCGCCAAGAAGGCCATGAGAAACAAAGAAGCCGGTTTGATTCTCGGCCGGAGATTAGCGCTGCTGGCGAAGATGGAATTCGACCGTCTGAGGGCGGAGAAAAATCGTGATACCGATAAAGTTTTCCGGCTGCTCAAACATCAGGCCCGGCTACGGGACCTTATCGCCGAGTTCATCGTTGCCAACTTCATTGACAGCGATAAACTCGATGCGGCTATCGGCCAGGTAACGACGCCTGACACCGAGCGCCTGTTCGAACTGCTGAAACTCAGCCTCAGTGAAACTATTCTCAAGGAAAAACTGGGAGCTGACAACTGAGCCTGACCCGAGGGTGAAATGATTGCATGACCAGGAACCGGGGATGCTGTGGCGTCCCCGGTTCTTTTGCTGACAGCTAAAGAGTAATACCATGAAGACACTGGCCAGACTAATTCTCCTTCGTATAAGACTTCTCAAAAACCGGCTTGGTGGACGAAACCTGCAGGGTACTATTTTCGCTCTAATGATCTTTTTAGCCGTGTTCGTGGGGATATTCTTTTTATCGCGTTGGCTGCTTTTGAAGGTGGAAATTGTCCCTGCTTTCGGATATTTGCTCAAGGTGAAACTCCTGCAAACATCAACCATGGTACTGTTTATACTGCTGATCATGTCAAACCTGGTAACCGCATTGGGAACGCTTTTTCTGGCCGATGACCTTCCGTTTCTGTTTTCTCGACCTATAAGTCACCTGACGGTGCTGGCTTCACGGTTGTTTGAGACAGTCTTTACCTCTTCCTGGATGGTCCTTTCTTTTTTTCTACCGGCGTTGGCAGCCTTTGGATCTACCATGCACGCTCCGCTGGCTTTCTATCCCGGGATTATCCTGGCGATCATTCCCTTTCTAATCATCCCAACCTCTCTGGCGTGTTTAATAGCGGTTATAATCGCTAACGTACTTTCGGTTAAACGCGCCAGAAAAGCTGTTAATCTGCTGGCGGTGCTCTCGGCCGGTGCACTGGTGTTTACCTTACGGGCTATGCGGCCGGAAAGTTTCCTGTACGCCGACAAGTTCGACCAGATCATCACGTTTCTCAAATTATTCCAGGCGCCCACCGCCCCTTATCTGCCCAGCGCCTGGTTGAGTGATCTGATCACTACCTATGCGGAAGGGACATTGCTCAACACCTTGAAACCAACCTGTTATCTCCTGGGGACCTCGGTACTGGTCCTTCTTTTCACTTTTCTGGCTGCCGCCGCCGGATATTTCAGGGGATGGTCAAAGAGCCAGGAATCCAGTGAAGAATTGCTTCGTTCCTGGTCACTGGCCACGTGGTGGTACAAATTGGCCCGGGGCCGAGCTGTCAAAGAGATGGCTATGGCGGAAAAAGAAACCAAAATTTTTCTTCGTAATCCGGCGCTGCTGACACAGTTGATCATGCTGGCCGCTATCACCGTCTTGTATATGTACAACCTGTCTGTCCTCCCTCTGGCAGAGGTCACCACTATTTTTTCCCATCTTCCGGCACTCATCACCTACCTCAATATAGCTTTTATCGCTTTCATTATCTCGGCGCTGGCCGTACGGTTCGTTTATCCGTCCGTCAGCCTGGAAGGAAAAGCGTTTTGGATTATACAAACTGCCCCGGTAAGCATGACCGAACTTATCCTATCCAAGTTCCTGGTGTACTTCTTCCCGCTGTTGTTAATGGCCGGGTTGTTGTCGGTCATGGCCACAAAAATTCTTCATTCCGGGATGTTTTTTGCTGTTCTATCATTGGTGGATTCAATTTTTCTCACCGCTCTTATTACTGCTATCAATATCGGAGTGGGAGCGGTTTACCCACATTTCGAAGCAAAGAACGCCATAGAGATTCCCTTGAGTTTCGGAGGACTTCTCACCATGGTTTTGAGTCTGGCCGGAATCTGTCTGCTGATGCTTCTCCAATCGTTTTCAATTTACCGGGTGGTCCGGTATGGAGCAGACCTGTTCTCCATCGGCCCGGCCATGCCGGTGGCTAAACTGGTTCTTTTCTTCCTTTCCTTCATCCTGTGCCTGCTCTGTACCTGGGGTGTGCTTTTATGGGGGATCATACGTCTTCGTTCGTACGCGCAATAAAAGGAGAAACAAAGCTATGATAAAGCTCATTGATTTGACTAAAAAATTTGGTGATTTGACTGCCGTAGATCGTCTCAACCTGCATGTTAAAACCGGTGAAGTTTTTGGTTTCCTGGGGCCCAACGCGGCCGGTAAGACTACTACCATAAAAATGATCAGTGGGATACTACTGCCTACGGAGGGGACGGTATGTATCCAGGGGTTCGATATTTTAACCGAACCGAAAAAGGTCAAATCAATTATCGGATTTATCCCTGATACACCATTTATCTATGACAAGCTGACCGGGTGGGAGTTCATCGATTTCGCCGGTGCACTGTATAATCTCAGCAGCCAGGAATCCCGCCACCGGGCCGGCCGCTGGGTAGATATTTTCCGGATCTCACATGCTATGAACCGGTTAATCGAAAGTTTCTCTCATGGTATGAAACAAAAACTGGTGGTTATATCGGCCATGTTACATGATCCAAAAGTTATCGTGGTAGATGAACCGATGGTCGGTCTTGACCCCCGCAGTTCAGAGGAAGTGCAAGAACTTTTCCGGCAGGTGGCGGCGGCTGGGGGGACCGTCTTCCTTTCGACTCACACCCTCAGTCTGGTGGAGAAAACCTGTGACCGGGTGGGTATCATTCTGAATGGCAAACTCAAGGCCATGGGGACTGTAGAAGAACTGAAAAAGATAGCTAAAGAGGAATCCTCCGATTTGCATCGAGTGTTTCTTAAATTGACGGAAACGGAAGAGGACCAGGAAACGGATATAGAGGTTAAATCTACTCTTGAGAGCCGTACCTGAACAGGTTCCCGGCTAGATATATTCCTTTTTGCACTGCCGAGAACGGTCGTGCCGACGGTAGTAAAATATTTCGGCTGACATTGGTAATTTTCCCCGTTTCACATTGGATACGGATAATGTCTCCGTCGGCTACACTGAGCGTCCCGTTTTCACCGGTTGTCAGAATTCCGGGACACGTCAGCACGGCAAACCCGGAGTTAACGGCGTTTCTCCAGTAGATAGCACCGAAAGACTCGGCTATGACACAGCGTACTCCCAGGCTCCGGAAACAGTCCACCGCTTGTTGGCGGGAAGAACCGGCGCCGAAATTACGGCCGGCGACTATGATGTCTCCTGCTTCGGCGCGGTCGGGAAAATCATGCCAACCGTCCAGGTTCCCTAACGCATACTGCCCCATTTCAGCCATATCGGTAACGGCCAGGTGAGCGTTATGGTAAATCATATCGGTATCGATATCGGGGACAACGTTTCCTTCGAGGTCAAGCAGAACGTGCACTTTCCCTTCCAGAATAAGCGGTCGGCTATCATCGGTTTTTATCATGGTAGTCATTATCCCAGCACCTCCTCCGGAGCGATTATTCTCCCGGCAATGGCACAGGCCGCGGCTGTCACCGGGCTGGTTAAAAAGGTCCGGCCCTGTCCTTGTTTTCCTTTGAAGTTCCGGTTCGAGGTGGAAATCTGGACCTCGTGTTTACCGGTCATACCTATCTGACCGCTGGCACAACCCCCACAGCCTGGATTGCTGATGAGGGCACCGGCCTGGAATAACTTCTCCATCAAACCGGAAGAAATAAGCTCTCCAAAAACTTCTCTGGTAGCCGGCACCGCTTTGGCCATCACATGAGGGGCAATAGTGTTATTCCCGAGCACGTGCATCACGGCGTCAAAATCTTCGAACCGGCCATTTGTGCAAGACCCGAAAAACACCGAATCGATCTGTTCGGATTCCACTTCAGCCACCGGGCGGACTTTCGATGGACTGAAAGGAACCGCTATCATTGGAGGTAGTCCATCCAGGTTAAGTTCAATCTCATCAGCATAGTCGGCATCAACGTCGGGGGCAATCACTTGAAATGTTTGCATATTTGCCCGCTTCCGGCAGAACGAAGATACCTCGTCGTTGGGAACAAAGAAAGCGGCAATAGCTCCCATTTCAGTGGCCATGCTGGCGATCGTGATCCTCTCTGCCAGTCCCATGGAATCAGCCGCTTTTCCCACAAACTCCACCGCCATACCCAGCGCGCCGGCGGAACCGATTTTTCCCAACAGGGCCAGCACCACATCTTTGGCACTGGTAGGAAACAGGTAGGAGCCTTTCAGCTTCACCCTGAGACTTTTCGGGACTTCAAACCAGGTGCGGCCGGATTTAAAGGCGCAGGCGATATCGACATCACCCATACCCTGGCCGAACGCGCCGATGGCTCCAACGATGTTGAGATGGCTGTCCGTGCCCACCAGGATGCTTCCCGGTACGATGTGCCCTTTTTCCAGCAGGACATGGGATCCGATTCCGGCGTCGACGTCGTAAACCGTCAATCCTCTCTCTCTGGCGAACAAACGGCAGGTTTGTTGATTGTTGGCGTAGGCAGCATTATTGGCGGGAACGACGCAATCGAAGGTGAAAAATATCGACTCTGGGCAGGGAGGCGCCGCGGTGCCGTACTCCCGTCGGTAGTGCTCGACCACGTTGGCTCCACCGAAATCCCTGGCCGATCTGACATCAAGGTCCATCCAGACCACGTCTCCCGGCCGGACCTGTTTTCCACAGTGCCGTCCGATTATCTTTTCAATAATTGTTTCTCCCAACGTTTTGCCTCACTTTCCACGCTTCGTGCTTGCCCAAAAGCGTTACGTTTGACGGTGGTTGGCGATGAGCACGTCGGCGGCGACTTCCATGGCTGCTTTCATGTTTTCAGCCAGCGTTGTTTCGTGAAAGCCCATATCCCAGCCTTCTCCGATCACGAGATCACTGATACAGAGTATAGCTGCCAGATCGATATCATGGCTTTTCGCTACCGCCGCCAGGCTGGCCAGTTCCATCTCCACGGCCAGCATTCCAAGCTCGCTGTATTTCTCAACTTTGGCCTCTGTCTCCCGCCAGATAGCATCGGTAGTCCAGGTCCCACCACTCTTCCATGGTATTTTCTGCTCGTCCAGTCTTGACTCGATTTGTTTTCTCAGTGGATTTGAAAGTTTCACGAATGGAGACGGCGCAAGATAGTGGTAAGATGTCCCTTCCTCCCGCAGGGCGCGGTCAGGCACGATAAGATCGCCCACCTGGAGTTTATCGCAAATGCCGCCGGCAATACCAACCGCTATAAAAAGATGTCCCCCCCCGGCTATTAGTTGCTCCAGGTTGCTGGCAGCCACCGGGCCTCCTACTCCAAGATTGGCCACCATCAGAGATTTTCCGTTCCATTGTCCAGGCAAAGCTTCGTCATGAGTGGCGGTCATTGTTTTTGCCATCTGGAAATAATCATCGGTAAAGGTCATCAAACACGGAATGTTTGTAAACAAGCTGTCCCGTTTGCTTGGTTTTTTTGTATAAGACAGCCAGGCTTCCGGTGTCGATATCGATCCTCCCTCCAGGTCCCAGGAGAGAATGGGAGTATCGCCGTTCCAGGGATACCGGGTGTCTGGCATACATTTTCCTCCATTTTTCAGGTTACCTGAAACAATTATAACACCTGGTGATGTAACCTTGTTTTCTACACTTGTAAGGATTGTCCCAACCTGATATACTGACCGCTGCCAAGAACAGTTCTCCAACCTTACTAAAAGGAGTGGCTTTAACATGTCCCAGACCATTACTATTACTACAACACCGTCGGTTGAAGGGCATGCTATTCTTCGCTACCTGGGTGTCGTACATTCGGAGATAGTACTGAGTGTTAATATCTTCCGGGATATCATGGCTGATGTCAAGGATGTGCTCGGCGGTCGTGTTAACACCTTCGAAGAAAAATTCCAGGAGGCCACCCAGGCGGTTCTGGCCGAACTCCAGGTTCAGGCTGAAGAACTGGGAGCCAATGCGGTGGTCGGACTCGACTTATCATGGAGTATTCCCGGCGGTTCAAGAAGCGGTTTCCTCCTGGTATGTGGCTGTGGAACTGCAACGGTTATCGTTCCCAAACGAGATTAACCCTGAAAATGCAGTAGGAGATAATTGCGGTTTCCGAGCTAGAAAAGATCACTGAGGTTGTTGAAGAAGTTCTCGAATTCCTTTAATCCCAATTGTTGTTTTTCGTCTGAACGAGCTACTTCCGGGTGATTGTGCACTTCTACCATGAGACCGTCCGCACCGGCGGCCAGGGCTGCCCGGGCTAAAGGAACAGCGATGTCTTTTCGGCCGGTGGAATGTGATATATCAACAATCACCGGCAGGTGAGTCTCCTGTTTGAGAAGCGGCACAGCCGAGATATCCAGGGTGTTCCTGGTCCAGCGTTCAAACGTCCTGATGCCTCTTTCGCAGAGGATTACTTCTTTGTTTCCTCCTGAAAGTATGTACTCCACGGCGTAGATATACTCCTCAAGGGTGGACATGTATCCGCGTTTGAGCATGACCGGTTTCTTTACTTTACCAACAGCCTTCAGCAATTCGAAGTTATCCATGTTTCTGGCTCCGATTTGCAGGATGTCGGCATACTCTACCATTAAGTCCAGGTGTCTCGGATCGACGATCTCGGTAATACAAGCCAGGCCGTAGCGTCGGCAGGCATCACGAATGTATTTGAGTCCCCGTTCATGCAAACCTTGAAAAGAGTAAGGGCTTGTCCTCGGTTTAAAAGCCCCGCCACGCATTACCGGGATACCGATGTGGGATAGCCAGGCAGCGATGGTTTCCATCTGTTCCCAGGATTCTATCGAGCATGGTCCGGCCATGATTACCGGAGATGACCCTCCTATTTTTATGCCTTCCACGGAGATAACAGTATTATCTTCCTGGTGCTGCCGGCTGCTCAAAAGCACCTGACGGGCTTCTTCCTCCATGAGGTTCAGGGAAGCCCGGAAGATTTCTTTAAACAGACTCTTGATGGTCGAATCTGGAAATGGTCCCCGGTTGAGAGCTGTAATTTCCTGGAGCATCTCCGATTCACGCTCGGGAACGAAGAGATTGACTCCCATTTTGCGTCGTATCTGGTATATTTTAAGAACGACTTCCGCCCGACGGCTCAGGGTAGTGAGTAAATCCTGGTTGATGGCATTAATTTCATGTCGTAGTTCTCGTAATGTTTTCACGTCGCATTCTCCTCCAAAACCGGGTGGTCAAATGACCGCCTATTCAAGATAAACAAGGATTTGCACCTGGTAGAATAATACCATGGACAGAGTTGACAATCAAAGGAGAAACGATTAGTATAAACGGTCAACTGCTGATTATTAAAGGAGTGGTATCTATAATGACAGCCTCGGAATCGAAAAACATTCGAAATATAGCGCTGGTAGGACATGGCGGAACGGGAAAAACTTCCTTGCTGGAAGCGCTTCTTTTTAATGCCGGACACAATACCCGTCTGGGACGGGTGGATGACGGCACGGCGATGCTTGATTTCGATCCGGATGAAATCAAAAGAAAAGTAACGATACATCTGGCTCTGGCTCCTGTTGAGACCGGCAATGTTAAGGTCAATTTTTTAGACACTCCGGGGTTCGCTGATTTTGTCGGCGAGGTGCATCGTTCCCTGGTGGTCGCTGATGGTGTTGTTTTCTTGCTGGACGGCGGCGCGGGGGTGGAAGTACAGACGGAAATAATCTGGGAATTGGTGAAAACCAAGGAGTTGCCCAGGGCGGTATTCGTCAACAAACTCGATAAGGAACATAGTGATTTTCAGAAAGCATTAACCTCGCTGAACGAGTATTTTAAAGCCAGCTTTGTACCGATGCATCTCCCCATTGGGAAAGATTCAAGTTTTTCAGGGGTTGTGGATCTCATGGAGCTAAAAGCATACACCTATAAAGATGGAAAAGCTCAGGTGATGGATATCCCCGAAGATATGCAGTCGACCGTCGCGGAATATCGGGAAAAACTGGTGGAAGCGGCTGCCGAGACGGATGAAGATTTGACCATGAAATACCTCGAAGGGGAGGAACTTACGTCGGAAGAAATCATCTCAGGACTACGATTGGCTTTCAAGTCGGGAAGTTTTGTCCCGGTGATGTGTGGTTGTGCTCATGCCAATATCGGGGTCGATCTGTTCCTTAAATTTGCTGTGGACGTTTTCCCAACGGCTGCCGAGAGTGTTCCCCAAACCGGTGTTCATCCGGACTCGGGGGAGGAGATAAAGCTCAAACCAAGCGCCGATGAACCGTTTTCCGGTTACGTGTTCAAGACATTTAGTGAGGCCCATGTGGGCGACATCACCTATATGAAGGTCTTGTCGGGAAAGATATCATCCGGGTCTTCCGCCTTCAACTCCACTAAAGACTTGACTGAGAAACTGGGACAATTATTTATGCTTCGCGGCAAAAGCCGCATTGACGTCACAGAAGCAGTGGCTGGAGATATCGTTGGCCTGGTGAAACTGAAAAATACCGGTACCAGCGACACCTTGTGTGTTTCTTCATCCCCGGTAAAATATCCGCCGATCGAGTTTCCGCTACCGTCGATCTTCGTGGCGGTGAGCCCCAAAAGCAAAGCCGATCAAGAGAAACTGGGTTCCGGTTTATCCAGGATTACCGAGGAGGATCCCACGTTCGGTATGAAACTGGAACCGGAACTGAGGCAGACGATCATTTTTGGTATGGGCGAGCTCCATCTCGAGGTAATGATGGAACGGCTCAAACGGCGCTCCGGTGTTGAGCTTGAAGTTTGGAAACCGAGAATCGGGTATAGGGAAACGTGCCGCGCCAAAGCCCAAACCGAGTATAAATACAAGAAACAGACCGGTGGCAGGGGACAGTACGGTCACTGTTATCTTGATTTTGCGCCGCTACCTGCCGGGAGCGGGTTCGAATTCGATAACCGTATCGTGGGCGGCGTCATCCCGACCAAGTATATTCCGGCAGTGGAGAAAGGCATCCGGGAAGCTATGTCCGACGGCGTACTGGCGGGATATCCGGTCATTGACGTTAAAGTGGGCGTGTATGACGGATCCTTCCATGCCGTTGATTCCTCTGATATGGCTTTCAAGATAGCTGCTTCCCATTGTTTCAAAAAAGGATTTATGGAAGCCAAACCGATTCTGCTGGAACCGATTCAGGAGGTCGAGATACGGGTACCGGAAACGTTTATGGGTGATGTTATGGGTGACCTGAACAGCCGCCGAGGAAGAATTCTGGGTATGGAAGGAAGCGGGAAAACACAGATTATCAAAGCGCATGTTCCGCTGGCGGAGATGTACAAGTACATCAACACGTTGAAGTCCATTACCCAGGGGCGGGGTACATTTACCATGATGTTCTACACCTACGAAGAAGTTCCGGCCAATGTTGCTCAGCAGATCATCGAAGAGGCCAAGCAGGCCAAGGAGGAGATGAACGAGTAGTTTCACGCTGGTTCTGTCCGGGTAATGATATCGCCGATGGGTAAGAGACCTGACGGGTTGGGAAAATGAAGGATGACTCCGGACTCAGACGACTGGCTTGCTGGATACTAACTGGGACATGTCTCCTTCTCCCCTTGCTTCCCGATCGGGGAGGAGTTCTGTCGTTCCCCGATTTCCAATGGATTATCTGCGGATTTGTCCTGCTTGTAATACTCTCTATACGATGGTTGCCGACCCTTTTTTCATGGGAGATACGAGTCGTTTACTTCCCCTTTCTATCTCTAGTAGCGGTATTTATTGGGTACACACTCGTTCGTGCCGCCGTTTCGCCGGCGTTTCCGTTTAGCCTGGCCGAACTGTTGGTGGGTGGTGCGGTTATCGGCTATTTTTTTGTTGCTCTCGATTGTATCGATCACCGTAAACAGGCTGAAAAATTGGTAAACGCCATTCTGCTGGGGATATCACTTAGAATAATAATTCGTCTGGTGCTTAAGATTTTCGGAGGACCGGCGTTGTATTCACCATTACCGGGGACCGCAGGCCTGTTGCTGCTTCCCGCTTCTTTGATAAAATGGCCCGGGTTTTCATTCCCGCTGGCGTTGGAAGTGGTGTTGTCGGGCCGCTGGCCGATAGCCCTTATTTCAGGCGTGTTGGGATGGCTTACGCGCCGCCGCCGGCTTCAAGAGACCTCTCCCCGCGGTGTGTTGCCACGCCGGAGAACTCTCTGGAGAACTGCTTCTCTGGTGCTTGTGCTGGTGGGAGCTACTGCCGTAGTTGGACAACTTGGCGGCGAGAGTACACGGAGAAACGTGGTGCCGGGGAAGGGAGTTCAACTCCCTATCCATCTCTACCGTGGAATTGTGCGGTCAGTAGTTTCTTCGGCACCCTGGATCGGAATGGGGCAGGGAACCTTGGAGACGGTTATCCCGCTTCATAAAGCCAATTATCTCTCCCGGCCTCGGTTGGAAGGATGGAAAAAAGCGCTGCTTCCATCGCTGCATGATTTACCCTGGATTCTCACGTTTGTCGCTGAACAAGGACTGCTGGGTTTGGCGGTGGTAATCCTCCTTACCGGTGCCTTTTTTCAGACCGCCTGGCGGCAATACCGTTACACTTACGATCCGATCTACCGTAATATCCAGCTTTGCTGTCTGTCCGGAGTTTTGGCGGGATGTATTTTAACCGCTGTAACCGGCGACCATTTACTTATACCCGGGTTTATTATCTTGCTTGTACTGTCGGCTGTCGATCTCAGCATCAGTAAGATTGACTTGTTTGCAGTCGGGAAAGTCGTTTTTACGTTCCAACGGCCGTTCAGGGGATTGAAATTAGCTGGAACGCTGATTGTATCCATACTTATCATCGTGTGGCTGACGGTGATGCTCACCCGGTACACAACTGCGTCGCGTGATGTTGCCATAGGTAATGATCATCTGGTATCCGGCCGTGTTCAAGAGTCGATGACAGTTCTGGAAAAAGCTTATCAGACTTTCCCGTACATTAGAGCCCTTCCCCGATTGCTTGGAAAGGCCTACCTGCGCAACGGGAGTTTTAAGGCTGCTCATGATCACCTGACCCGGGCCCTGACAGTCACGCCCGACTACGAAACCTATCTGGCAGCTGCAGAAAGCGCTCTAAAAATAAATAATCCCGGTCAGGCTAGAATCTATATCGAAGCGGCCGGGTTTCATGGGGCAGATGAAGAGCGTCTGAGACCTCTTCAAGAAACCTTGCAAGTGCTTGAACAATCTAGCTCTTCGAAAGATTAGCCCGGTGGTTTGTAGTTGAGCTTCTTCTATTAATTGAAAATGCTTTCTTGTAGATCGTCAAGTGTGCCGAGTTCCCGGTCTTTACCAGCCGAGATAACGATACCCTTCTCGCTGTCAAACCTATAAGGTGTACCCCAGGGATCAAGCGGTACTTGGTCGAAGCTCTTGTTCTCCAACTCTTTCAGTGAGCGGGCGGTGGTTTCTGTCAAGTAGTTATACGATTTCAAGCAGTTAGAAAGAAACTTGAGGTCCTCTCTGACTTTCTCGATACGGGCGGTGTCTTCCTTTGAAGGTGCAGGAGTATATATCCTGGGTAGAGACTCTTTGAATGGCTGAGATGGAAGCGATGGAACTTGTTGTAAAGCTGCTGGCGCCGAGGTTGTTTGTTTGACTGGTGGAAGATATTTAATACCTCCGGTTGTTTGTTCCTGATACTCCGTTTCCGTTTCTATCCCCCCTTGTTCACTTTCGATGGTAGAGAGGAAATTTTCAAGCATGGGTTCTTGATCCATTACAACGGAGCTAGCCGGCTGTTTGCCGGGTGAGGATTTCGATTCAGGTTCTGACACGCTGTCCAGCAGGTCAATAAAATCTTCTTCCTCTTCGATTTCTTGTTTGACCGGCACCACTTCGGTTTCTATCACTTTCTCCGTGTCGACGGCGTGTTCAATGGGCGGCAAAGAATCGGGCTTTTTCTCCAGCGGCCGCGGTTCAAAGGGTACTACCTGGGCCTCGGTAGAGTATGGAGGGACCCAATCACGCCGGTTTTCCCATACTGTTTTCTCTTGTTCCGGTTCGAGTTCGAGCAGTTGATCGAGAGTTTCATGGTACTGCCCCAAAATCGATTCCACTTTAGCCGACGTTGTTTTGTCTTCATCCTCAGGCGCCCACCAGACGGTAAACGAAAGACGGTGGTGGTCTCCCAGATCATGGTTTTCAAATGCGTAGTCCATCTCCCATCGGCCGAACCGGAAGCCGAGACCGGCGGTGAGCTTTCGCGCGTCAAGTCCCGCTCGGACAGAGAGCATGTTGGCGAACACATACTCGCTTCCCAGGTGCCATTCACTGGGACGCTGTTTCATAATATTGGCATCGAGAGCGAGGGTGAGTTTGTCTTCCAAAAGCTTACCGCTTAAGCCGAAAGTGTATCGCTGTGGTACTGTGTCAGAGTGGCCGGTGTTCCACGAGATCAAAGTCTCGGTCACATCCTGAACGGCGAAACCGAGTTTGAGGGAAGAACTAGCCTGAAAAAGAAAACCGATATCACTGCCCCAGGCGGTAGCTTTCGCGTTGCTAAGTTTCTCTGATAGATACTTGAGCGTAAAGCCTGCGGAAAATCTTTTCCCGAACTTACGTCCATAAGAGAAAGCAAGCAGGTTACGGTCGTTTTTAGCATACTCAACTATGTCAGGCAGCCCGTCGGTACCCAGTTGGGTAATCGGAATATCGGGAGTGGAGGCGCGCAGGTAATACATCCCCCAGGTAGATACTTCTCCCAAGGGAAAAACCGTGGTGACAAAATCGTGCGAGGAGTCCATCTGGAAGGGGGTAAGATGCATCGCCGAGAGAGCCATGCTGTCTATTTCCGGAAGCCCTGAAGGATTCCAGTAGATGGTGGTAGGATCATCGGCTACCGCCACGAACGCCCCACCCATGCCGAGCGCACGAGCCCCGATACCGAGACGGTAAAACGGAGCGCTCTCCATAACCGCCTGCCCGGGGACCGGCCACCGAAGCAGAAACAGAACGGCCAGGACCATCGCCGACAGCGGTAGTCTGCTGTTCCTGTTTTCGGCTCTCTGGCCGGTTACGTATTGTCGTATCGATTGTAGCATAGAGTAATCCTGTTTTATCTCAATGCCATGAGGCGCCCTCTGCGGGTTGTTTTCATCGTCCCATTGTTGTTTCCGCCAGCTGCCGTTACCCGATAGAAATAAACGCCGTTTGGAAGTTCGTCGCCAAACACATCCAGACCGTTCCAGTACACTTCCTGGTTCCCTTGATCAACAGCTCCTTCTAGCGTGCGTATAAGTTTTCCATTGTATGAGTATATCTGTATCATGACCTCTTCGGCTTCCAGATTCAATGTGTAGTAAAAAGTGGTGCCTCCGTCGCCCATCGGATTGGGATGATTCAGTGCATTGGAGATGGTAAATTGAGACGGGACAGCCGTCTCGAAGCTCCATGAGATAGTCTCGTCGAGCGAATTTCCGGCCAGGTCCGTGATCTGTTCTGATAATGTTATCTGGTAATCGACGGCGTTTTTAATTCCGCCGGTGGGATTTATGGTCAGAATATAATTTGTGGCATTATACTCAAAAGTGCTGCTCTGAAGCACACCGTCCGCTCGTACAATAATAGCTCCGGCCAGGTCCAGTGTGCTCTCCTTGATCTGCTCCGAAAACGTGACTTGTATGTCTTGATTTGGGGGTATGTTATCCGACAGGTTACGTGGTGAAAAAGCTGTTACCAGTGGGGGTGAAAGATCGCAGATAATTGGATTGGAAGCCAGGGACAGGTCCCCCTCGGCACCCTGTTCGTTGGCAACTGCGACCTTGGTCCAGTAGGTTAGACCATCCGTACTGGTGATGATATAGAAATTCTGCCGGCGCTCATCGGCGATGCGGAACGTCGTTCCATCAAAAGATATATAGACGTTGTAATGATAGTCTTCGGTGGCAATGATGTCATCCCAGTAAAAATAGATCGATCCGTCTATGTCATAACCTGTGTTCGGGTCTGGATCGTGGCGGGGTTTCTCGGGGACCGGAAACGTCTGCGCATAGCTTTTGTAACCGCTTAGTATGGTCAGAAACATCAATATCCATAAAATCCAGAAAGGAAAATTCTTACGGGCTTCGGCAACATTCATGAATACTATACTCCCAACTTTAAGAAAGTAATTCTCCTTAGGTATCGGTTAAATGAATGAAAAATTGAGGGGAGGGAAGAAATGCAATTAATAAATCTTCACTATCTAAAGTAAAGAGTATGGCCGGCAGATTAGCAAAACATCAGAAGCAAGGCGTCGTGATTGTGAATGGTATTACTTACCGCTGGGTGTCGAGGTCCTTCCTGGAATGACGCAATTTATCTATGGAAAGTGAGATGACCATCTCTTCATCTAATTTTTCGATCTCTGTCAGGTTGGCTGATATGAGATCATCTAGATTGAGGCTCTCAGCCATTTCAATAGATTTGCTGAACAGGGTCATGGCCTGTTCCTTCTCCCCCTGGCTGAGCTGGAGAAGGCCTATTTCATACAGGCATTTGGTGAGTTTTGCATAGTCTTTTGTTTCCTCGAAGAAACTCCTGCTTTGGGAAAAAAACTCCTCGGCTTTTTCGGGTGATTCCGCCGTCCTGAAAATGGTACCCTGGAGCATCATGGTGGTGGCCAACTCGTTGAGAACGTTGTTTGTTTCGTAGATCTTGGCGGCGTCGTTAGCTGAAGAAAGGGCTTCTTCCAGATCGCCGATGTCAAGGTATGTTAGGGCCAGTTCACGATGAATTTCAGCCTCGTTCATAGGGTCCTGAAACTCTCTGAAAAGCTCCAGGCTTTTCATGTAAAAGGTGAGAACCTGTTCTCCTTCTCCCTGAAGCCGGTAAGCGCTGCCAAGGTTTTTATACGTATAAGCCAGGCCGTGTTTGTTCTCAAGCTCTGATGAAATCCTCAAATCTTTGAGGTAATACTGGATGGCTAAACCGGGGCTGCCTTTCTTCATATAGACATGACCTATCTTGCTGTAAATGCCGGCCAGGTCGGGTTTGGCCTTGACCTGGACATATCGTTTCCCACTCTCCCCGAAAAAGTAAAGAGCCCGGTCCAATTCCTGCATGGACAGGAAGGTCTGACCCAGGCTGTTGTTGATCTTGCCGATACCGAAAATATAGCCCATGGCTTTGTAGGTCCGAAGTGCTTCAAGGAGATTGGTCAGTGTGTTCAAATGATCACGGCGGATACTGAAGATAATTCCCATGTAACGAAGCGCTTCGCCCAGTTCTTTTGATGGACCCATTTTTGAGAGCAAAGAACAGCTGCGTCGAAAGGTGTCGAGGGCAGTCTCCTGATCGCCGGTTTTGAAGTGGAAGATCCCTTGCTGGTTGGTAATGGCTCCCATCACTGCCAGGGCTTCGGGACGGTCCATATGTCTTTTGACCGTATCTTCGCTTCTAGTGAGGAACTCCATGGCTTTCTCTCGCTGGCCGCGTTTACTCAGCACGGTGGCCAATGTTACTCCGCATCTGGCCAACAGTACTTCTTCTCCCAGTGCTTCCGCCATGGTCAGCGCTTCACTGGCCCGGGTCTCGGCGCTCTGGATGTTTCCCTTTTCCCACTCGAGTCTGGCCAGGGCCAGCATACAGTTCAATATGGATGATTGATCCTGGGATTTTTTCGCGATGGAAAGTCCCCGTTCCAGGTTCTGGGTCGCTTTCTGCCATTTGCCGGTGACGTCATCAATACAGCCGATTTTAACCAGCGTGCAGGCCATTCGGCTTAAACTTGGAACGTCTTCCGCGCCTTTGAGTTTGGTGATGACTTCTTTGAAGATCTGTCGAGCTTCCCGGTGCTTGAAATCTTTCAATAAATTAACGCCTTGTTTGTAAAGATCGGCTACGGTAGCAGTGCTTTGTTCTGGTGCTCCAGGGTCTGCCGACATGACAGTGCTCCTTTCAGCTGATGAAGTAGTTGGAAAATACCCTTATACTATTATCAAATTATAACAAAGCGCATAGTATACAGATAGGGGTAAAATGTCAAATGTGCCCGGTGTTTCTGAGGGATTATGTTTTACTGTGACCGATGGTGCTGTTCGCGATAAACAAGCTGAAAGAGCCTGTTCGAGCAATTTCCGTTGACGTGAACAGATGGCCATCGTACACTTGGATAAAGTACGATTAACACCCTGATTTTCAGGATCAGGCTTATAAGGCTTCAGAGTTTGAATTAATTGTATATTCACCCGGGTTTAAATGGTGAGGAGTGAGATTATCGTGAGTAAACGTGAGATCGGTGTAGTCGTGTGCTTAGTATTGGTACTCGGCATATTTTGTTTCCTTCCTGGTAGTTCAGCACGCTATAATGCCCGTGGGTATTTCATGCTGCGTAATGGAAAACCCAGCGAAGCGGTTAAGGCGTTGGACCGAGCGGTAAAGCTTAATCCGGCGAACTGGGGTGCCAGATGTAATCTTGGCATTGCTTATTATGAGTTGGGTTATTTTGGAAAGTCTATTGATGCGGCGAATATGGCTTTGAAATTGAATCCTTCGTCCTGGAAGACTGAACTCTTGTTGAGTTCGGCTTATATCGCGCGGGCTGAAGTAGATGAAGGCTTGGAACACGGCCGGAAAGCGCTCGAGTTGAATAAAGCCGAACCGGGAGCTTATTATAATATCGGCGTATGTTACCTTCGTAAAGGGCAGATAGATGAAGCCGAAACATGGTTTTTAAAGGCACTGGAGCTGAAACCGGATTACTCTGCAGCGCAGAAGTCGTTAGGCGATTTGGCCCTGGGACGGGTAGAGTTTTCGAAAGCTCTCCGACTCTATGAAAACTCACTGGAAATGGATCCCCGTAACAGCGGGGCCATGATCGGTACGGGGTTTGCCAAACGCGCCCTGAAAGATTACGACACGGCAATCCAGATTTTTGAAGACGTTGGTACGGTTTTCCCCGGGAAAACGGCACAGATGGAAGATGAGATACGAGTGACCAGGAAAATTAAAACCGAAGAGGAAAAGGTTCGGAAGCGGCGGAGGTGAGCACGGCGATCAGCCGATTAGCCAATCCGGGACAAACAGTCAGTCCAGTTGGGTTTTGGTGTAAAAACCTGCTTATTGTTTTAGGGATCATCTTTACGGGAATGATTTCCGTTTCTGCCGAACCGTTATCAAACCAGATTATTACCGTCCCGGAGTTTTTACCCGGCCCCCTGACCGGTAGGGATCTTACAGCTCCCTATTTGGAACCGGAATCAATCACGCTGGCACCAAACGGTGGGTTCTATATTCTTCGGAGAGACTCATTGCTAAAGTATGATGCCTCCGGGCAGGAAATCGAATCGTTTTCGTATAAGATAGACACACTCCAAGCAGCGGTATTGCTCGATGTCAAGACGGGGCCCAAGGGAGAAATATATGTCTTGCGGCGGGGTGGAAAAATAGACAGACTGGGGGCCGATGGTGAATTTCTCTCTGAACTCAATCGTCAGGGGTACCCTGTCGGATCATTTTTCATCGACCCTCAAAACAGGGTAGTTGCTGCTATTGGTCTGAGGTACTCTCCAAGAGTTAAAAAACAGATATCTATTCTTGGTGAATCCGGGATCACGGAAATCCTTTGGGAAGGTACCCCGGCCGGGCGATTCGTGGCCGGTCTATGTCCGGTGGGACAGGACTCGTACTCTGTTGCGCTCAGGCACCCCCTTGGTTCACCAGCCTTTGATGATCCTGATTTATCTCAAAATGAATGGATCTATCTAATCGACGGAGAAGGACGGCTGGTTGACAAGGTTATACTCGATGAGGCTTCTGAAATGGAACAGATTATCGTTCTCTCCGGTGGCCAGTACCTGCTAAGAGGATCGGCGGGTCTGGTGAAAGTCTCCTCGGAAGGTTCGGCATTGCTCCGGATTAAATTCACGCATGCTTCCATTCTCGACGTGGAACTGGAACCGTCGGGTGATCTGCTTATCCTCGACGATTCTCCGGATGAAGAGTTTGTTGGAATTAAGCGATTACCGGCTAAGACCTGGATTGAAGAGCACGGAGTGCTGCTCGACCCGCCGGTGGAGGAGATATTCAACCAGTGGAATCTTACCGAGGGAGTTTACAAGCACCTGGATAAAGCCCTGGAGCATGAACAGCAACTGAGTCTGGCGGGGACCAGCGAGGAAATCCGGCATCATCTCGAACAAGCTGTGAGTATCTACCAGGGGTTACTGGCTTCCGGAGCCGGGACGTCGGTGAAGATTAAACTCCGGTTGGCTTATCTACATCGATGGCTGCTCGATCAACCGGAAGAAGCGGCCCGGTTGTTGAAGGAAACCGTAATCATGTCGCCACAGGATCCCATCTTGCACCTGGTGCTGGCGGACACGCTGGAGGCTATCCCCGGTGCCAGGAGTGACGCACTGGCTTCGTACCGGGCCATCCCGATTGTTCTCGCGTCTCTTGGAAAAGGCACTCGGCGACTTCAGGACCTTGCCTGGTTAGCGTTGCTGGCCGAATCCCGGAGAATGGTTTTGCAGGCCAAGATTGACAAAACCACCCGCCCTGGGGTGACGTATCCGTCAAATGGTGTCAGTCTCCCTCCTATAATTACAGCCCGTCTGGGTGATCTGTTTGCACGGTTCCCCTCGCCTGATAGCTCCGAAAGTCCGGACACGGATTCTAGGTCGGTCAATGAAGCACTTTTCGAACTATTTTTCGAGTCCAGTGCCGAACGTTCTCTGGGACGGTTCGGGGTAGGCGAGATAGAGTGGACTGACTCTGCCCTGTCTGCTTTTTATGAAGCACATCGGGAGAGCGTGTTTGCCTCCCTGGCAGCAGTACTGATGATACGGAGACTGCAAAAAACAGAGCCACCGGAAGATGGCACTGAAGAAGATGGCTTGCCTCGCCGCCGGCAGATCGATGAATGGCTCCGGGTCCTGCGCCGGGACCGGCCCGGCGATCAATTTTGGATGCTCCTCGTTCCGGTTGGAGCAACCTTGGAAAAAAATGGATTTGTCGAAGACCGTTAGCTTATGGTCCCGGAGTGGTAAAGAGGATGTCTGCCGATTTTGGCGGTCCCAGGGTTTTTCTCATGAACATCGAGTCGATCCAGATTTCACTGCCCGGTCTTAGATTTGACCTCAGTACCAGTTGGACCATGGCGGGTTTGCTGTTTTCGGGAATCTTCAAAAAAGGAGGTATCCCCAGGTCTTTGAGTGCCAGACAGTGCCGTTGCCAATAGCCGGCAGTGATGAAAATGGCTTTTCCGCCCGCTCCCGGGATCCGATCTCCTCGTTCGTCGAGTATCTCAGCCTGTAGCTCAAACGCTTCAACAGTGGTGCCACCGAGAGAGTGAACTCCGATTAAATAGTCCTGTTCCAGGGATACCGGGATCGGTTGGGCGGTGAGCGAAATTTCTTCTCCCCCTATGGGCACGTTGTAGACGCGTTGCCGGTAAGCAGCCAATTTCTTCGCCAGCGGTGAGCTGATTTTTTCCCCTTCGAACCTGATCGAGGTGTAGCCGTCGAAAGCTTTTGGTTTCACCGTGGAAACGCCTGAAGTCAAGCGCCACCCGTCAGGTTGTCCGTTACGGTCAAAATCGTATTCGAAGTCTGGGTTGATTAACATATTTTCTTCAAACGGTTCAACAGGGTTTTCCTTGGTGACTGGCCGGAGAACAAGTTCGTCCAGGAGGATCGTACCGGTCTGTGACCCGGTGACAACGATAGTCAGTTGAGCCTTGGCGGTTTCCGGTGGAAGTGTGAACACTTCTATCGTCGTTCCGGTTGATTCCTCTTTTTCTTCCGGTTCGAGCCGGCCGGCAAACATTTCCCAACGGTGCCAGGTTACGGAAACATCCGCCGGCCTGGTGGGGACTATGTCAGCCTTTTTCATGTGACCTTCTTTATCGTAACAGGCCAGATGTACGGATAGTGTTCCCTTGTTTATTTTTTTGAGCCGGCCGCTCAATAGATAATGGTTCTCGGGGTTCAATGAAAAGCGGTCACTGGTGATAGAGGTGGAACCGGAGTTCTCCCCGCACAAAAGTGACGCGTCACCGAGATATGAATCATCAGGGAACCAGCGGGCTGCTCCTTGCCGAAGGGTCCATTTATCAGGTGTCACGGCTTCACCGGTCATGACCTCGAATCCTCCGTTCGGCGCCAGGTTGGCCGGCCGCCGCTCTTTTTCGATCTCGGCAAAACTAAGATACATCGGTTTAGAGAGATCGGTCTGGTTTCGGTAAATTTCCTGTCTGACCTTATGAATCCTTCCTTCGGTGGTTGGGTGGGTAGAGAGCCATTCCATCGGTCGGTTTCCTTCTTTTTTCTCTCGTTTTAGCATACTCTTGAGAAAAGCGATCATACCCAATGGATTATAGGCTGCCTTGGCGGTGATAGGCAGACCCTCCACATCGGCGTCATATTCGTTGTCCCGGCTGTAACTCAACATAAAGAGGTTGTACATCAGACTTATTTCATCCCGGTACTCAGCTCCATCTTTGAGCGCGGCCTCGATAAGGGTCCCCAACGCGATGTTCCTTTTGGCCATCTCCATTCCATGGTTTTTCACGATGTGAGCGATTTCATGTCCCATAACCGAGGCCAGTTCGTCGTCGGTAGTAACAAGTTCCAGGAGTGGAACAGTCACGTAGATGTAGCCGCCGGGGACGGCCATAGCATTGACGAAGTCGGCTTTAATAATCGTGCAGGTGTAATTGATACCCGGTGGTGCAGCCGCCTTTATCCGATCAAAAATAGAGGCGACCCAGGCGTTTAGTTTCGGATCGGTTTCTACTCCAAATTGCTTCCTGACCGACCTATCGATGCTGCGTCCGATCTCTTCGGCCACCTTTTTACCGCCAAACAGGACACGGCCTTTCTGATAGATGGAATACGCCTTGATAAGATCGAATAATACTTCTGCCCCGCCGCTGGCCGGGGCCGGCCACAGCAGCCAGATAAAACCGGTAAGCATCAGTGTTGTTGACAGCAGGATCTTGTTTGTTTTACTTTTCATGGTCCCTGGAAACCCGCGGCTGGCGGGAAACACCCGATGGATTACGTGAGAAGTTCCGCCAAGATATCGAATCACGCAACAGCAGTATATCAGAGGGGACTCGGGTCGTCAATGTCGTACCCACCCCCGTCTTGCGCTGACGCGCTCTGAGTACAGATAGAGCGGTCAGGTATCGATTTCCAACCTGCTACGAAATTCGCATTTGAGGAAAACCCAGAACACTGTTGCCATTTCCAGGGGAGTCCGGCACCTCTTTACGGGAACCGCTCGCGCCTTCGCCTTCGTGGCTGCGGCTCCGCTAGGGGTCCCGTCTCCCGGACCAGCCATCCCTGGCTGGCTCGGGAGCCTACGTTCCCTGCAAGAGATCCCTGTCTCCCCATCGAAAGATCGTACATTCAAATAAGGGGAAAACAAAATGCCCAGAAGGGATTGTCAGAAAGAAAAAATGGTGGTAATCCCATAAGGTATGGGAACCACCAATAAAAAATATTCCAAACGTACAAACATCGTCTCATACATCAAGCAGCTCGTCAAGTCGCTGGCCTCATCTTTTGAGTGGAAGCCGAAAGGAGGATATTTCAGGGATTACCGGTTCTTCCTCGATGGGTTGGCGAAGGGTGCCTTGCGGTTTGCAAGCAGAAGTGAAATGATCCGCAACAAGAAACTCTCGCACCGGTTGCATGGCAACAAGATTCCCTCTCGAAGCAGACGTTTCGATCGTATTTTTGATTTATCCAACCGGACGATCCGGCGAGCTGCTTGGCGATTATACAAGCGGTTAAAAAAGAAGAAAAACATCGGCCCCAACGAGATCATCGTCTTTGACTTGACCGGTTTCGAACTCCCTGAATCGTTCTCCGGAGGCTACTGGTATTGGAAGAAAGTCAAGGGAGAAGAAAAGTACGTCTACGGCATCCAGGCAGTTGTCGTGGCGGTCGTGGATCCATCCGGGGACTGCCTGACGCTTGCCGTCGAGATGGTCAAGGCCGGGGAGGGTGAACTGACAGCAGCCAAGCGGATGCTTCGTTGGTTGGAAAAATTGTACCAGAAGAATCGCTGGAAACTGCCGCCCATCGTTTGCGACAGAGGTTATATCGACGGCGATTTCATCAAGCGGGCCGATGCCATATCGTTGGGATTTGTCGGAAAACCAAGGTGCGACCTGGACTTTCTCGTCAACGGCTTAGGCATACTGAACATGGTCTGGGAGGATCCGAAACTGGCCCCTCAGTATGACCGGGGCAGTATCACCTTCAAACGAAAGACGACTGAAGCCAAAACATTTCATCTGTGGGAAGTTTCCGATCTTGAAAGCTGGGATCGCCTGGGACTCAAACTTCGTCTGATAGTTTCAGTAAATGAACGCGATTCGGAAGACACGGAGTTTTTCTTTACCACCGGGCATCAATTCAACATTCCTGCTGCAATGGTTTTTCTTTGCTATAAATGGAGATGGCACATCGAGCCCTGGTTTGAGCAGACCAAGGCTATATCCGGAAAAACACCCTATTCCTGGGACGCCGGGACATTGCTCATAATCTATCACCTGCAATGTCTCGGATATCTACTGTTCAAGCTGTATCTGAAATTCAGGAGAGTCGGGCTTGACACGTGTGTCCTCTACGAGGAAGCCCGCCATTTCCTTCTGGAGGTGATGTTCGATCTACGTCTCCATCCCGGAGAACAAACGGCGATTCCTCCATGATAAGCCGGTTTTCAATGGTCCCGGGATGGAAAGGAGGTTTATCTTTTAGCACACAATTGAATAGCGGTTGCACCTACCCTGGGTGAGGTATTCTCTAAAAAATGGCTGCCTCAGTGAGGTCGGGTGAAGAGTAGCGTTTGTCAAAGTGACAAAACGGAGGTGAATGTCGTACAGCCTAGAGTTGACATAGTTCTTTGCCCATGGTTATAATACAACTGGTATAGTATGTGGATGACGTGCGTGTGGCAGGAGTGTGGCAAATTGCGTAGTACTCGTTATAAGGAAAAACAGGGCATTACCCTGATTGAAATTTTAATTGCTTTCGTTATCATGATGGTGGTCATGGTGGCAATTATTGGTTTTATGACCAGGACGAGGACGAACACGACGTTTGACGAAGCCAGGGTTTTTGCCAGCAGCCTGGCCAGTGATGTCATGAAAAACCTGATGGGTAAAGTCCCGTTCTACTGTATTATCGCCAACGGCAGTCGGAATAACTCCACTTCCGGTATAAAATACGGCGACCTACCCGACACCTTGGCTACACTCGATACATCCCAGTTCAACAAAAGCGAAGGATCTAAAAACGGGTTTATTCTCGCGGATTATCCAATACCGGAATCACCCGCGAAGCCTGAAAAGTACATCGAGACGGTGCTGTACTGGAACGATGGCAGCGAGCCCCTGAAAAAGCCTTTTACGGTGAGAGATAAGCGGGGAATCTCGTATTACATATCTTTACGTGCAGAGGTCGTTCCGATCAAATTCGAGTACTATGAAACGACGGTTCACAGCACTTCCAGGGACGGTAATTATTTAAAGGACGCCTCCTCCGGAGATCGGGAGTGGAAATCGAGTTTTCTTCTCGATCCCATAGATTCTTCCGGTGGGAGTAAAAATGAACTGTTCGGTGACTCGCAGCCGGCTACCAGTGATCGGAAAAACCAGAGCAGCAATACACTCTCCTGGTCGGTAGACTGGCTTAAGGGAGATGTAAAAGACGCCAGGCTCAAGAGGTTGACCGTAACTATTCTATGGGCTGAGTGGCTGGCTACGCATGACAAATCGATTGCGCCCACCGACGAAGCAATCATACTTAAACGCTTCAGCTTGATGAGCGTCAAAGCAAAACTCGAGGACTGATGTTGAAAGGAGCAAATCCATGAGGATGATCTCATGTACCCGGAACCGGGGGTTGGCCATTCCCCTGGCGCTCTTGACCGGGGTGGTTCTTCTCATATTCTGTATGGCCTTGATACAGACCCAGAAGATCTCGCGGCCGTCTTCCCAGCAGGCTGATGTAAGAATGGTTCAACGATTTGTGGCTGAGGGCGGGATTCAGCATGCCCTGCTCAAGATAAAAGAACTCCGCCAGGAATTTTATGATGCCCTAACCTGGAGTGGAGAATACATGAGCCTACGTAACGTTCCCGGGTATCCTCCTGCCGGAGTAGCCAACAAAGAAGACTTCGGGCTGACACATCCGGCCTACAATAAACTTCTGATTAAACTCGATGATCCCATGAGCCAAACTGCCGACAGCCGGGATGCCGGTTTCCGCTACCTGGCCATGTTCGTTAACGACATATCGAGCACCGACCGGTCATCACAGGCGCACCCGGGCGGCTACAATTTCAATTTAGCCGGCGGTGAGTGGGAAAATAACTCCAGCCGAGCATCGATGTTCGACAAAGAATTGGGAGATCCTTTCTCTGCCAGTTACGTGCTGAAGCAGCCCATGGGTAGCCGGAACGGATTCACGGCAATAAAGCCGGCTTTCCTCACCGAAGGGTTGACAAGACTCAGCACCAAGGTACTGGATACCGGTAAACAGTATGATCCCTCCGACGACACCGAGGAGGATTCCATCCAGATCATCGTGCTGGCGGATCTCGTTGAGCCGGAATCCAATTGGACTAGAATGAGCAAAGAGTCAAACCGGATAGAATACAAGAAAATAGAAAAGATCGAGCGAAGCAGACGATGAATTATTGAGGCTGCCGGAGTAGCGGCCTGGTCCTGAGAGAGGCGTTGAGTACGAGTATGCTGTGTCCATGGAGGAAAAACCGACGGGCTTTTACTCTGATTGAAATAATGGTTGGATCCGCCATATTGGCGGTCCTGGTGCTGGGAGTTACGAAGCTGATGATGTGGGGAACGAAAGCTTTCAGCCAGACCACTTGGAAAATAAACGCGCAGCAGGAGATGCGGATTTTTCTCAGAAAGCTGAAGGAGGATCTCAGCAAGGCCACCTATCCCAGCGTGATCAGTTTTGAGGGTGTCCGGTTTGTAGCCGTAAAATCCGGAGGACTTACAGACAATCCCGGCGCCTCTGAATGTATCCAGTACCGTGGAAACGGCACTGCTTTCAATCCCGGTGACAAATTTATGGGAATCAGCAGGATGACATTTTTGAGCGATGATATGTCCGCCTCGTCCTTGGAGACTCACGGCATCAAAAAAGCCATGCCGAAATTCAAGGACGCCGAATACGACGATTACAAGATCAGTTACGCTTCAGACAATAAGGAAAAAGTCCTGCTCCAGTTCATCATCAGCTCTCCTGATTCAACCGATGTGGGCGACGCGGATGATAAAGGAACCGCCCAGCTCTGCCGCGTGTTGCTCGATGGCCGCAAGAAAGGTAATTTCTGGGGATTACGGTACCAGCGTTCGGAGGTGGTAAAATACCAAGCCAGCGCTGGTTCCATCTCCGGCTCTCTGACCAATTTCGTTTCCAACCGGATAGTGGTGGATGATGTTGTCAGGGTCGACATCACCCATGAACTACTCCCGAACGATCCGCCGATCGGCGACTATGATTCCAGTAAACATCTCTACCAGTACCTGCAACCGCTGCAGTCGGGCAGCTCCCAGATAAAAAAAGTTGACACGCCGGCTGACCTCGCTAAAAAGGCAAATGTAGATATGCGGCGCTGCTCCTTGCTTACCATCATGTTCATGCTCAGGCAGTCCTACAAGAAGACGGCGGATGGTTTTGAACTGGTGGAACCGGGCTTGAGTATCACCGAGCCGCTGGAGGTAAAAACTTCCGTTCACGTCCTCGATCAGCTGACTTATTAGGGGTAAGATGCCGGCCCGCCGCCTCGCAGCAAGATTTACAGGATCAAGCCGGCCATACTGTCTGGTTGGAACCCGGAAATGAACAGCCGTTTTCTTCATCGTTTTAAATTGACCGCCGACAAAGTCGCGGTATCGGCAGCCGGAATGATTTCTTTTTTTCTCTACCGCCGCCGAGGGCGCGGCGATGTAGCGAAGAATACCGGCCACGTGCGACTATTGTCTATCGAAATAGGTGGTCTGGGAGACCTGACAAGGATCACTTCTTTCCGTGAATTACTCAGAGCCGCTCATCCTGAAAACCGTTTGACTGTCGTGACTCATCGCCGGAACAGCGATTTTTTCCAGTGGGCGCCGGCACCCGATTCTCTTATTTATTTCGACCCGTCTCATCGGTCTTTTTGGGGGAAAATCCTCTTTTTCCTTCGGCTTCAATGTTCTGCTCCTTTCGATGTAGTGGCGGATTTCACCGGTTCATACTTCAGTGCCTGGATCACGGCCCTGAGTGGTGCCGGCCTGTCCGCCGGGTCTCCTCGTGAAGGATTTTCTTTATTCTATACGAATCCCGTTCAACGGTACCGGGATCGGCCGCTGGCCGAGCACTATGCTGATCTTCTCAGGTCTCTTGACGTTCCCGGAATACCGGTGTTTCCGGGAACGGCTCCAAGATCCTCTCCGGGGACTCCATTTATTTCAGGAGATCACTTGCCTAAGGTGGTCATTCATCCCGGGTCGGGGTGGCCCGGCCGGCGGTGGCCCAAAGGGCGCTGGATCGAGTTGGTACACGAACTGTCAGAAAAGAACGGGGTGGAAATTGTTGTCACCGGAGGACCCAAAGAACGCGAGTTGGCCGAACAGGTCGCCGCGGCCGGGAAGGACGTTAAAAATCTCTCGGGTCGGCTTTCGTTTATCGAGCTAGCTCATCTTCTTGAAGTGGCCGACCTATTTATCAGTGCCAATGTTGGGCCCATGCATCTGGCTCGAGCCGTGGGCTGTCCGACGGTGACCTTGTTCGGGCCATACTCGCATATAGAAACCGGGTATCCGGACGATAAAACCCACACCGCTGTGTTGCGGCATCTCCCGTGCTCTCCATGCGGGACCTATACCGAGATGCCGGTATGCAGCCATTTTTCGTGTCTGAACGGAATTACCGTTAAAGAAGTTCTCACGGCCGCTTTGGCGGCGTTGAGGAAGCAAGGTGGTTCGAGGATGGTGGCGAAAAGGTGAGAGGGGATCCGGGCCGGCTGTTTATCATGGGGTGGGATGGGGCCGATTGGCACTACCTGTCATGGTTGGTAAAAAGTGGCAAACTTCCGTTTCTTGCCGCTGTGTTCAAAGACGGTCGCGCGGCTCCCTTGCTTTCGACGGTTCCCCCCATATCTCCCGCCGCCTGGGTCAGCTTCAGTACCGGGAAAACACCCGGTGAGCACGGCGTGTTTTCATTCTATCGCCGTCCTCCCGAATCGAGTTCCTATCGGCGCCATCCTATCTCCTCGGATTACTGGTCTGAGTTTTCCATCTGGGAAGCGCTGGATAGACAGAGTATCCCGCTCGTTCTGCACAATGTACCCATGACCTATCCTCCCCTGAAATTAACGAATGGTGTCTGCATATCCGGTTTGGGGTCTCCGGGTGAAGATGTGTCCTGTCTGACCTCTCCGGACTGGGTGGGAGCAGAGTTGAAACACGAGGTCCCGGGATATGTGGCGGATCTCTCTACCATACAGGGATCGTTTACGCGGGATAATCTGGTGGCCGACGTTATGAAGATGGCGGAATCCAGAATCAGGGCGGTAAGGTGGTTGTTTGACCGGGTAGCGTGGAGTATCTTTTTTATGGTGTTCACTGCTCCTGATCGGCTGGAACATGAGTTCTGGAAGTTTCACGATCCTACGCACCCGGGACATAAAGACCACGGCTGGGAACGCTACTGCACGTGTGTTCCCGCTCTCTACCGGAAACTCGACGCGTTCCTCGGGGAGATCCTGGCACGGCTCGATAAGAAAGACACGCTGCTCGTTATATCCGATCATGGATTCGGACCTCTGGAAAAGGAGTTCTATGTCAATCGTTGGTTGGAAGAGACGGGATTATTAATAATTAAGCCGGACTCTCCCCTGGCCAGAGGGAAATCTGGTCCTGACTCTCTGGTAGAATCTGTGGATTGGACCCGGACCCAGATCTACTGCATGGGACATCTGGGAGAACTATTTCTCAATTTGAAAGGCCGTGAGCCGGCCGGTATAATTGATCCCGGTGACGAAGCCGAATCAGTGCTCCGACAAGTAGAGCGGCGGCTAAAAGAGCTGGTTGATCCCGTGGATGGCAAACCTCTTTGCGATTGGGTGCGCCGGGGAGCGGACCTGTTTCACGGTGAGAGGAGCTTTGAGGCGCCCGATCTGCTGTTTTGTATGCAGGGTTACAGGATTAAAGGATATATGACTGGGCGGGGATTCGAGTTTCAGGACCGGTCCCGTCCCTTGATATCCTCGGTTGTGCCCGGGGGGAGAAGCGGAGAGCATCGGGAGGAAGGAATTGCCCTGGCCTCGGGTAATCTTGCGGATGAACTGGTGCCCGGCAGGCAACGCATATCGGATCTTGGCTGCCGGATAGCCCGACTATTTGGTGTCGATACGAATAACAACACGGCTCGCCAAGCAAAAAAAAATACTCCTGTAAATGGAAAGCGGAACGTGTATACTACGGAAGAAGAGGAAATTCTGCGAGAACGGTTAAGGAGTTTAGGGTATCTTGAGTAAGAAAGAAAAACCGGTGGTGACAGTGGTCCTGGCCAGGATGGAATCGTCCCGGCTGCCAGGTAAGGCCCTGATTGATCTGGGAGGAATTCCACTTATCGGGATGGTTTTGGAACGTTTTGCCCGTCATCCTGAACTCCACCCGATAGTGCTGGCTACTACGCCTTCGGTCGAAGATAATCTCCTGGCTCGGGAGGCGGTTTCCCGGGGTGTCGAGGTGTATCGGGGAGACAGTGATGATGTTTTGGGCCGGCTTATCGGGGCCGCTCGTCGATGTGGGCTGGGATCTGATGGCGCAGTAGTGAAAGCGACCGGTGACAATCCGTTCGTCGATGCTGAAGAAGCTGTCCGTGCTTACCGGGAACATTGCCGTGCCGATGCAGACCTCACTATTGTGGAAGGATTACCGATGGGAGCTGGGGTAGGAGTGTTTAAACTTGGAGCCTTGGAACGGTCGTGGAAAGAAAGCGATGATCCTGTCAGCCGGGAACATCCTGGACTTCTGGTCCGGACCGAACCCGGGTCATACCGGCTCCGGATACTAAAAGCTCCCCCCGAAAAGAACAACTCGGCGCTCCGTATTACCATAGACGAATACGAGGACCTGGAATTAGCCCGTAAAATTATTTCCAGGCTGGAACCCGGACCGGTGGGACCGGATCTTCGATCGGTGATTAATTTACTGCAACAAGACGATGGGTTTCGTGCTATCAACCGGGATGTGCAACAGGAAAAACCTGTTCTTTGCTCACAAAAGACATGAGAGATACGGTTATAATCGTCGGCGGCGGCCGGCTGCAGATTCCTCCCATTCAAGAAGCCCGGGCGCGCGGATTAAAAGTAGTGGTCGTGGACGGCTCGGCCACGGCGCCGGGACTAGAGTTGGCTGATGTTCCCATTATCGTCAGCTATAGTGACGTTGCCGGGGTGCTGGCAGCCTTGAAAAAGCTTTCTGAACGGCATTATTTTAAAGCCGTGATGACCGCCGGCACCGATGCCACCTTGACGGTGGCGGCCATCGCTCGGGAGTTCGGCCTTCCGGGAATGCCTGTTGCCTCAGCCAGGATACTTACCAATAAACGACTGATGCGGGAGTTCCTGGTGTCCTGTGGACTACCGTGTCCAGGCTTCAGGGCCATTCGATGTCTCGAAGATGCCGACCGTGCTGCTGCGGAAATCGGATTTCCTCTGGTAGTAAAACCGGTAGACAATATGGGTGCTCGGGGAGTGCTGCTGGTAAAGCGTAAAAACGAACTGGAAGCGGCCGTTCAAGAATCTTTTTCTCAGAGCCACCAGGGAGAAGCGCTTCTGGAGGAGCACCTGACAGGTCCTGAGTTGAGCGCTGATGTGCTGATCAGTGACGCAACGGTGTACGTTCTTCCTCCGGCAGACAGAATCATCGTCAGCGGGCCGAGATTTATCGAGCTGGGGCATTCGCTTCCGTCTTGTCTCTCACCTAAAATACTTGGCGCCATTAAACCGCTGGCAACACAACTGGTTTCAGGGTTGGATCTGACCTGGGGGGTTATCAAACTTGACCTTCTGGTTGAGGGGACACAACCGGTGGTGATCGAGATGGCCGGCCGGCTTTCAGGAGGAAGAAACTCGGCGGTTACCATCCCGCTTCACTCTGGTATCAACGCTACAGCGTTGGCTTTGAAACTTGCCCTGGGTGAAAGACTCGATAAAGATGACATTACTCCCAGCAGAAGTGACGGCGTGGTGAAACGGATACTGCTGCCTGAGCCCGGTCGGGTTGAAGCAGTGGAAGGAATACCTGATGTGCTGAGCTGGCCCGGAGTGTACGATGTGTTTGCCGGAGTAAAACCTGGTGAGTTGATTCCGGTAATAAAGTCCAACGTGGACCGGATGTTCCATATTATTACCGTCGCGAAAACGAGATGTAAGGCTGAACGTATCGCTGAACGTGCCCTGGCAAAAATCAAAGTGACAACGTCTTCACTTTAATCGAACTATACTATGATAATAAATGTTATATTCTTACCAAATCAGGTAGTAAAGCAGGTTAGATTAAGGTAATAAAAATATGAATAGTAATTATCCTCAGCGTAAGAGACCGGTAGTTATAGTAGAAAAGCTAACGGCTTCCGCGGTTGATTGCATTCACCGGGTACTCGACCGAACGGGTATCGCCGAGACGATGCCCTGGCTGGCTGGACCGGTTCTGGTAAAACCAAATCTTACGGTTGCCGCTCATCCGTCAGGAGGGGCTGTCACGTCGCCTGAAACCGTGCGGTGTGTAGTGAACTGGCTTCGCTCCCGGGGCGCGCGAAATATTATTGTCGGCGATGGCAGCACTATTGGAACACGGAGTGAAGAGCTTTTTGAGGTAACAGGTTACAAGCGTCTTTGCCGGGAACTCGAGGTCCCGCTGGTGGACCTTAACAATGATGCTGCCGAGGCACTGTCCTTGCCGGGTGCGCGTCTGCTGAAAACAGTTATGGTATCGAGGACCGCGGCCCGGGCGTCGCTGATTGTCAACATCCCGGTCTGGAAAACCCATATCCACACCGGAGTGACATTGGCCTTAAAAAACCTGAAAGGCATTATTCTTCCTTCCGAAAAGAAACGCTGTCACCTGGAAGGACTCGACCGGGCCGTGGCCGATCTCTCTTTGCTTCCCTTGCGGCAACTCGTGCTGGCGGACGGTTCGACCGGACAGGAAGGCTTGGGACCTCTGACCGGCACACCGCGAAGGGCGGGGTATGTCGTAGCTGGAACCCATCCGCTTTCAGTAGATATCATCTGTTCATGGATGATGGGATTTAATCCTCCTGATATTAAACATCTGGCTCTGGCTGCAGCCTTTGATAAAAGTCTTCCTGATCCCTCCTCCACGGAGGTGAAAGGACCGTTGATAAGACTTAGTCCACCGTTTAAGCAGGCTCTCGAAGTCTTTGAGAAGACGTTTAGCGGTGTGACTGTTATGGATGAAGGAGCGTGCAGTGCCTGCCTGGGAGGAGTGTTAGTAGCGCTTCACCGGATGAAACAGGCCAAGGAGCTTGATCAACTCCGGGACCGGTTTGGAATAGTGACTGTGGCGGTGGGTCCCGGCGAGAAGACTTCGGCCGGTACTGTTATCCGGGTCGGTAATTGTCAGTGTGATTATAAGACCGGTTCTCTGGTCCGCGGTTGCCCTCCACAAGGATGGCTCATCAGGGACGCTTTACGTGCCTTGCTCGGTCTCCCCCCTCTGTTTCCACTATCTTAACCGGTAACAATTCACAAGTTATCTACTACGGATCGGAAATATCCACAGCTACTACGTTGCGTTTGAAAAAGGTCCTCAACGTACCTACCGGTACGCCTCCGGTCCTTTTTCTTCGCGCGCCTTGTATCTGCGGTCATTTCCTTCACCTCGCTACGATAAATTGTGAATTGTTCCGGTTTGCTTATATATATAAGCAGCGTAGAAAGTAAGGTAGGAAAAGTAAGCACGAGTTAGATGGATAGAAATAAACTCTGTTGAGCAAGCGCTTTGCGAAGCAACAGCGCAGCGAAGGTTGACCACAGTAATAGTATAAAGCGAGGATGGATAAATGTGGTTATTGTCAATACCACAGATAACATGAAGGCCGTGACCCCCAAGTTTGAGCAAGCGTCGTAGTCTA
>CAZQHK010000035.1:0-44178 GCA_964593455.1 uncultured bacterium | reverse complement strand
TTTGGAACCTGTAACACTAACTTTGGAAGTGGTACAATGATTGGGGGCAGGTCATACGGTGATAACGCTTCCGGCGGCGTGGTGAACATAATTACCAAAGATGGCGGCGAAGCGGAAACTAACCTGGAGATCAGTCTCGGTAGCTTCGAGACCGGCAGGCTGTCGGTCGGCACGGGCGGCCGGGAAAAAGATCTGTCCTACACTGTCTCGGCAGTGTATCTCGACACCGACGGGTATCGGAAAAACAGCGATATGGAAGCAGAGGACCTGGGGGTGAAGCTCAATTACGATGTAAATGATTACACTCTGTTTAAGCTGAGTTCCGGTTTTCACCGGGACAAGGCGGGGATTCCCGGCACCCTGCAAAGGAGTGACCTTGAAGCCGGTATGCACCGCACCAGCACTAAAACGCCTGACGATTACAACGAAGTCGAAGATTATTATTTTTTTGGCGGCCCTGAAATGTATTTCTGGCACGATAGCGTCTTCAGCCTGAAGGCGTCTTACCGGAAAAGAAAATCATTCGGCCGCTTCAGTATCGGCGGTGGATATTTTGAGGGCGACACGGAGATAACGACTCAGGGCGTGTCGCCTCAACTCGTGATCAACAATGATTTCGGAGGGACCGGTAACACATTGACGCTGGGTTTGGATCGTGAAGATGTGGTGGAACATATCGTGAACGATTCCACTTTTGCCGGAATTAACGCTTACCGGCTTGAGAAGGAAAACCGTTCTTTTTATCTTCACGACCAGGCTGAGTGGGGCGAAAACTGGAACCTCTCCGCCGGCTATCGCCATGACCGGACGCGCTACCGCTTCAATCCCGGCCTCATAGAGGAAGACAAGGACCTTTACACGTTCGGCGTGACGTATCGGTTCAGTCCAACTTCGAGCGTTTACGCCGGCTATTCGAAAAGTTTCCGCTATCCGGCCCTGGACGAATATTACAGCTTTTTTTTCAACACTCTCGACCAGACGCTCAGGCCACAGGTTTCCGGCGATTATGAACTGGGAGTGCGTCATCGGTTTGACGAGACGTTCTCGGCCGGTATCGCGTTTTTCCGGATAGATACGATGGACGAGATTTTTTCCGATCCGGCGGTCTTCACCAGCGAAAACCTGGACGGAAAAACACGCCGTACGGGGCTTGAAATGTCGGTAGTGAAAACCGTCGGCACGTATACGGTGAGCGGGAACTACACGTGGATCAAAGCCGTTATCAAAGATGGAATCAGGAGCGGTAAAGATATTCCCAATGTTCCGCGTCACCGGCTGTCGGCCGATGTTAGCCGCGCTGTCGGTTCCGGGACCACGCTGACGGTTAACGGGCAGTACGTGGGCAAACGGCCTTTTATCAGCGATTTCAATAATGATTTTGCCGATCAGCCGGCCTACACGGTGTTGAGTGCCCGGATCAGATTCGAGCGGGACCGCGGTTCGTTTTTCATGGATATCAATAACATAACCGATGTTGAATATTCCGGTTACGCGCTGATAGACGGCGGCCAGGAGGCGTATAGCCCGTCGCCGAAGTTCAATGTAACGGTGGGTTTCACCCGGAAGTTTTAAATCGCAACGAAGTAGCTGCGGACATTTCCGAATCGATGCAGATTATTTGTGAATTATTCTAATAAAGAAGGTTTCGCGGTGGGAAGCCGCTAAGCAGTATACTATTTGGTTTGAAAGAACTATCTGATATCAGGTAACGTTAATGAAAACAGGAAATCGGAGGAACACATGAACTATTTTTTCAAACCTGGCATTATCCCGGTGTTGGTTGTAATACTGGCCTTTATCCTCATCGTCGGTGTTATCCCGGTTAAGGGAGAAACCTATAACTGGAACCGGTGGAAAGGTCCCGGGCAGAACGGTATTTCAGACGAATCCGAATGGGACCCCGCGTGTCTGAAGAGACCGCTTCAAGTCAACTGGAAAATAAATGTGGGTACCGGGTTCTCCAATGTCGCGATTATGGGTGATTACCTCTACACGATGGGATTTAACAAGAAACGCAAAGAAAATGTCATCTTTTGCCTCGCCGTGAAAACGGGAAAAGAGGTATGGAAGCATTCATATAAAGCTACCACCGGGAGATTCGAAGGTCCGCGATGTGGTCCTGTTATAGACGAAGGACTGGTGTACACTTTCAGCCAGGACGCCGATTTTGTGTGTAACGACGCCAAAACGGGCAAGCTGGTCTGGAGAGTAAACGCGGTCGATACCTACGGGGCGGTAAGTCCCAAGTGGCAATTTGCTTCTTCAGTGTGTATTGAAGGCAACATCGCCATGGTAAACGCCTGTCAATCGGGGCTGGCCCTGGATAAAAAGACCGGTGAAGTCATCTGGAAAAGCGATCCGGGACCGGGAAACTACGCGTCACCGGTCACTTATAAGGATAAGGGGCAGACCTATGCGGCGATTTACGGGAAGACACATCTTCATTCGATCAACGTGAAAGACGGTACCATCGAGTGGTCGTTTCCCTGGAGCACCACCTACAGTATCATCGCCGCCGACCCCAATATATACGGTGATAAGGTCTTTATATCCACCGGCTATGAAAATGGATGTACTCTGATCGATATAAAAAGGGGCCGGCCGGTGCAGTTATGGCGCAATAAAGACCTGAGCACGCATTTTTCGACGGCCGTCATCATCGACGGTTTTATTTACGGGATCGACGGCAACGCCGGCACGGACGCCTACCTGAAATGTCTCGATCTGAAGAACGGGTCCGTGCGCTGGAGCAAGGAGCTCGGATGCGGCAACATGATTGCGGCCAACGGCTACCTGATCATGATCAATGAAAAAGGCTCTCTGTTTATCGTTGAAGCCACTCCCGCCGCTTACAAGGAAATATCGAGAAAAGAGAACATATTGGCCCGCAGATGCTGGACGGCGCCCGTTTTGTGCCGCTCGACCCTGTACCTGAGAAACGAACAGGGGGACCTGATCAGTATCGATGTCGGCAAGAAAAAAGATGGCAGCCGGAAAAAATAGGGTTTTATTCTCCTCTCAGTCCCGGCAGCAGGTCGCCTTTTACCGCGTGTGTTCCGGCTGAATAGATACTGGCCATACCGACTGCTGCTATCAGGAGGACATCGAGCAGCAATACATTGTGTGGTACCCGGGTTCCCGGAGCTGCCAGCAGGGGCGCCACCGCTAAACAGGCCGACACGCCGCCGATAACAATACCCGGGACCAACAAAAACAAATACTCGTAGAGAAGCATCTTCAAAATGATTCTTTTTGTGTACCCCAGGGCCTGATGCAGGGCGAGTTCTCCCCGCCGTTCGAGGACATTCCTGACGATCAAAATTCCCAGCCCGATTGTGCCGAGTATCAGGCCAAAGCCTCCCAAAATCAGGAAAATTGACAGATATGCGTCCTGGACGGCTGAGAATTCTGACAGCCGCTCGGCTGTACCGGTGACCTCGATTCCATGTGTCAGGAAGGCCCGGGAAAGATCGTTATTGATATCTTCGTGACCGTTATCGATCCGGTCTACCAAAAAAACTCCGAACCCGCTTTTCGAAGGAAAATGTTTAAGGAAGTGTTTCTCGGAAATAATCACGTATCCCTGGAAAACCGAATTGGCCAACCCGGCGATAAGTTTCAGCTTAACCGGGCGGCCGTTTTCATCCGATAGGACGATGGAATCTCCCAATGATTTTCCCAGTCCCCATTGAATCACCGCCTGATCGGCGATGGCCGGTATACTCCCGTCCGGCAGATCCGTCTCCAGGAGAGGCCAGACGGCGCCGCCGGTCGTACCTTCTTTGGTTTTATACTGCTTCAGCACCCCGGAAAACGTGAACGCTTCCCGGGTAGCAAACGTGGCCGGGTCGACACCAAGTACCCGCGGGGTAAATGTCCGGTTGGGATTGAGGCAGCTCGCGTCATCCCCTTCACGAAGTCTCATTTGAGCGAATGTTATTCCGTCATAAAGGTCTTCCCGCAAGCCCGCCTTTTTCCGGCCGTCAACGGTGTTCAAATTCGTGTTGATGGGATAGGTGGTCCGGCAGAAGAGGCTGAATCCGCCTGTTCCCGACATCCTGCCCAATGTCTCGGGGTCGTAGTTGCTACGGTTTGCTGCCACCGACATGACCATGAATATTCCCACCGACAGCAGCCCGATTACGGACAGGCTACGGCCGGGGTTTCGGCTGATGTTTCTGAGTCCCAGGGCAGGCGCTGACAAGGCGGTACCGGTGCTGCCGGAAGTTAGTTTCTGAAGCAGGATGGAGGCGGCCAGGAGCCCTTCGATCAGGAGCAGCGAGCCCGCGGTAAAAAACAGTACCGGGGGGTAATCGCCTTTTACCAGGCCGGTATAGGCAAAAAGGAGAACAATGATTACCGGCAGGCCTGCACACAGTCTTTTTTGAAGAGCTGAAACGTGCTTTTTACCGGGACGCTCTTCGGTGAGTCCCCTTAGAATTCGGTCAACACTTTTCTTCAGCAAAGACCGTAAACTCAGATACATCGACGTCACGGAAAAGACGGCGCTCAATACGAATCCTTTTAAAACGGTGAGCGGCTCTATAGAGACACCGAGTGTTTCGGCCCGTACGGCATCGTGCCACACGTTGCTTAAACCATAGATGAAGGCGTGGTTATACAGAATCCCGGCCACAATTCCCATCAACGATCCCCCGGCGGCAATGAGTGCTCCTTCCGATAGAAACAACCGGCAGATCATGGTTTTCCCGTAGCCCAGTGCGTACAATGTGCCGATCTCCCGGGATCTGGTTTCGAGGTATAAAACAAAGAACAGTCCCGTTAATATCAGCGATGACAGGACGATGAAAAAACTCAAACCCAGAAACAGTTGAGAAAAATCGACCGATTCTTCCGAGGAGCGCACCTGCAGGTTCCGGATGTCCTCGAATTGATGCCCGAACGTGCCGGGACCGAGGCGGCTTTGGAGGGTCTCGATTATTGTTTGTTTATCAGCCAGTTTAAAACGTATGCTCGTTATGTCACCGAATTGGTTGCCCCATATTTTTTGGGCCTTGGGTAAACCGATAAACGCCTTTGGGGTCCCGCGGTAGGTGTCCCAGTACCGTTCGTCCCGGACCCGGATTTTATCCAGGTCGATAGGTATTCCCGGGCTCCAGTCGCGGCAGGTTCCGGCGGCGGTAAGTCCGGGGAAATCGGGCATCAGGGTCTTACCGTCGCCGGTGCTGTCAACGGGAATGACGGAATGGACGGTGAAGTCGCTTTTCTTTACCTGCAGGTTTCTTTTTTGGTCGATGACATAGTACTCAAGTTCGATTCGGTCGCCTTTGCCGGCTTCGAGATCACCGGCCAGCCAGGAGTTGATGATAATCCCGTCTTCCGGCAAACTGCCGCCGGCCGCCCGGGGCGGGGCGGACAAGATGGAGTAGGGGACGCTTCGCCCGTTTTTTCGTATCGAATTGACAAAATATGAAAATATATACTCTGCTTCAGGAAAACTGTTCCGGATAATTTCGATGCTGTTTTTGGATATGAAGACGCGCCGTGTCCTCAGTTCGAAAACGTCTTTCCCCGGGATTTCCGTAATTGATAACCCGGTGTCTTCCAGGGTCCACGCGGAAGCAAAGGCCCGTTCGATGTCAGCCGTTTTCAACCTGCCGTCTCCGGCTACGAGCAGGGTGTTTACCCGGCCGGCCGAGTCCAGTTTGGCCGCCAGGTAGGTCCGAGAAACAAAGATCCCGGGCGGTGTCTCGGGACTGATGGTAAGCGAGAAATTACCGAACGATTCTTTATCGACAATACCCTGGACTTTCAGCCTGAAACCGGTATAGTCATTGCCGGTGGAAAACGGCGAATCAGTTGGCAAAAACGTCGGTTTCCTCACCGAAACGGTTATCTCGTCATTAATTTTCAAGCTCATTTTCCGGGCCAGTTTCGCGTTTATCAAGGCGTTTCCGGGAGCGATGTCCCTGGTCCCGCCGCCGGGAGAAAGCGTGAAGAAACGGTCATCAACTCCGGCGATCAGGACGCCGTTCGCCCGGGTTTTACCGCCCTGGCTGCCGGCTATTCCGGGCAGCAGTATGGCCGGTATAACTGGGGTAGAGAGTTCCTGTTCCATCCGGGTGGCCAGAGCGGCCCCGAGTAAGCGCTCACCGGTTTGAAGTGACCACTGAATCCTGCCGATCTTTCCCAGGGCAATGGTTTTTAGACTGTGACGCACGGAATCACCGAGGATCAGGGACCCGGTAATAACCGTACCGGTGATGGCGACGCCCAGTGCCAGCACCAGTGCCTTTTTCCGGTAATGAATCAGGCTTTGTACGATCATGTCATCGGATTCAGAGAACCGTTCCTGAGTTCATAATGACGGTCCATCATTCCCGCCAGTTCTTCAGAGTGTGTAACGACTACCAGGGTGACGTTTTTTTCTTTATTCAACCGCACGATAAGATCGGCCAAACCTTTGGCCGTCGTGTTATCGAGCGAACCGGTCGGTTCGTCCGCCAGCAGGATGGCCGGTTCGTTGATGAGCGCGCGGACGACCGCGGTCCTCAACTGTTCGCCTCCCGAAAGTTCAGCCGGTTTGTAGTGCAGACGCTCTCCCATTCCCACGGATTCGAGCAGGTTGCGAGCCCGCTCATGATATTCTTCATGACTTTTTTCAGGATACGGTACGGTGGGAACCAGTACGTTCTCCATGACCGTACACTGGGGCAGGAGATGGTGTTTCTGGAATATGAACCCGATTTCCCGGTTCCTGATCAAGGAAAGACGGTTCTCCGGGGTAACCGACAGGTCGGTGCCGTTAAAGAAAACGGTACCTGAAGTCGGTCTGTCAAGGGTGCCCATTATGTTTAAAAGCGTGCTTTTACCGGAGCCTGAAGGCCCTATTATGGACAACGATTCACCGGCGTTGACGCTGATGGAAATATTCGATAAGACACGGGTCACGGTAGAACCGCCGGCCCGGCCATACTCTTTACTGATATTTTGGAGCTCTAAAATACACTCGTTTTTCACCGGTTCACTCCTCCCCCTAAGGTTCCTGCCGTTCCCGTGATAATGGTCCCGGACAGGCGCAGTCTTCATAGAGTTTCAGCAGGTCGCCTATGATCTTCCCGGCGGAATAGGTCTCACGTACGGCCGTTAGTCCCTGTTGGCTCATTTTCATTATCCTGTCAGGTTCGGCGAGCAGACCGGACAGTGTTTCCGCCAGGGCGGCCGGGGTATTGTTTTCATACACGATCCCTCCGCCCGTATTCTCGATGATTTCGGGGTAGCCGCCGAGTTTCGGTTGAACGACGGGGATGCCCGAGGCCATCGCTTCCAGCATAAATCCCCCGAAAGCCTCTCCTTTCCGGGCGGGAACGCTCATCACGGTCAACGAGTCGAAAAACGCTTTTTTATCATTTTGATAGAGATACGGTTCGAATTCGACATCTTCATCAAGCGCCCGGTTTATCAGTTTCTTTTTTATCCGTCTGATAAATTTTATGTCAGCCGGCGCGATCCCCCCGGTGATCCTCAGTTTCAGATCCTTGTGGATAGAGCGTTCCTTGAGCAGGATAAAGGCGTCAACCAGGATATCCAGTCCCAGCGGTTCCGACATACGGGACATGAAACCGATCACGGACGGATCGAAGGACGGGGTCCCGGGTACGAATTCATCTACCGGGATCCCTTTGGGTACCACCTGAATTTTAATCTCGGGGACATCTATCCTGGAACGGACCAGTTCCGCGTAATAATCACTGGCGGAAATGAATCCGTCGATGATCTTGGCTCCGTCCCGGATGAGATCCCATCCCTGAGAAGAGTAGGGTTCCCGCATCTCGTCCAGCCAGGCGTTCTCGTCGTCCAGGTTGCAGAAGACGGGGATATCCAGTTCTTTTTTTATGGTGATCGCGATACCGATCAACAAGGCGTTCGACAGGTGGACGATATCCGGTTTAGCTGAATCCTTGAGCCATGAAACCAGGCGGCCGAGTTCGTCCCGATGCCGGCCGTCTTCTCCTTTCATCACTTCGATCGTCATTTCTTCCAGTCCCGCCGGATCGGTTGAAGCGCTCTTATTCGCGATCCATCTCAACAACGGTCCGGAGTTGAGGAGATTTCCCAGCCAGCGAGGCATGTGCCGTAACAGCGAAAACTTTTCTTTCAGATAGACATTTAACGCGCCGTAGAAAATAGGCGCGTCCGGTTCGAACGGCCGGTCCATTCTGAACGGTATGTACATGGGCGCCAGGACGGCCGTGTGAGGCAGGTTCTTGAACCCCTGGACCAGGCCCATACTGTAAGCGCAGTTTTGACAGTAGAAGGTTCCTCCAAACCCCGGAATAACGTAGACGATTTTCACGTTTTCATCTCACCATTGATCAAATTTCCCGGCCCGCGCATTACTGCGAAGGCGACAACATGTAGACGTTTCCGTCGGCGGCACCAATAATGATGTTTCCCCCGGCAAAAGCGGGAGATCCTGAAATGGCCGCCCCGATTTCATACGACCAGACTTCTTCTCCGCCGGTCAGGTCAAGGCAGTAAATCCAGCCGTCGGTGGAAGCGGCGACAATCTTGTTATCTCCCACGATGGGAGAGCTGTCCACATTGCCGCGGGTGGCAAATTCCCATACCTTCTTGCCGGTATCCGCTGCTATACAATATATCCTGTTGTCCTGGGACCCGGCAATTACCGTGTTGTTGCTGATAGCGGGTGACGATAGGAAAGCTCCGGTACCGTCTTCACTGAAACTCCAGAGAATTTTTTCTCCGGGAATATTTATCCCCACGAGCTCCCCGTTGTAGTTCCCGAATACGGCCAGGGAATCCCTGACCGCGATAGAGCCGGCCACATACGAGCCGGCCTCGATGGCGGCAATGGGCTGTCCCGTCCGGGCGGAAATGATATGGCAGAGCCCGTCACATCCCCCGAATATGACCGTATCTCCCGCCACCGACGGAGTTCCGTTGATATAGCTCTCGGTGCGGTAGGTCCAGATGAGGGTTCCGGTTTTCATATCGAAACAATACAGGTGATTGTCATGGCTGCCCGCTACCAGATAGTGTTTTTCCCCATCGTGCATACTATTGGCGGAACCTACGATCCGATCGCCGGTGGAGTAGATCCAGTTAAGCCCGCCCGTGCGCGCGTCCAGGGAATACAGGGTCCCTTTGACAGATGAAACGAACACCGATTCCTGTTCGTACAAAGGCGGCGCCTCGATTGGTCCGTCGGCCTGAAAAACCCAGACTTTTTTCCCGTCGTCAAGCCGGATGGCATACAAAAAACCGTCGTCGGACCCGATAAAAACCACGTCTTCATGGACGATAGGTGAAGATTTGATCCGGTCTCCGGTTTGAAATGACCAACTGAGCTGAACTGTATCGGGTAACCGGTCCGGGACTTCACCGGTTAAACGCGCATTGCCGCGGTAATTGTGCCAGTTGGATGGACGTTTCTCGGTTTTCGTACCTGGTTTTTGCAGGCCTTCGGCAGCGTGACGCTTGCTATCGGAGACGTAGGTAGACAGCAGCAGGCCGGCTGATAGTAGAACCAGCACGGTAAAGCCTACCGAAATTTTCTTCGTTTTACGTTCCGTCATTAGCCACCAGTGCTCCGGTCGGGCAGTTTTCCACCAGCAACCCGATTATTTTTAGCAATTCGGGATTCTCGAACCGGTTGAAGGGAACACCGACCCGCGTGTCAAATCCTCTCTTCAAGAAACTGAAACCGTATGGTAATCCTTTTTGTTCCGATATCCGGGTACAGATCCCGCATTTTATGCATTTCCCGGGTTCGAAAATATAGTCCTTGAAAACATGCTGCTCGAAACCGGTCCTCTCACCCGGGTATCTGGTCTGCTGCGCCTGGAAAATCCCGGCACATTCCCTCAACGAGCAGCCGTCTTTATTCCGGCAGTCGCAGTGCAGGCATCGCAAACTCTCACGGCGGGCTTCGCTTACGTCATACCCCGTGCCGGGGTTCTTCGGCCGCACCTGTTTTTCCCGGCCGGAGTTACGTATAAAAATATCCAGTTCGTCTTCCGTTATTTTCCTCATCACCGAATTGAACCGCCGTCCATCGTCAGGACCATGGTTATCTGAATCCTGGTCGCCGACAGCGCCTTTCAGTATGCCGGGACAACCGGTTTCATTCGTCAGGAAACCACCCAGACGGCGGATGGCCACCGCTTCGTCATACCGGTTTCTCCGGCAGGCTTTTTCACACTGCCGCTCACATCCGGTCTCAGGGCCTGATAATGCGACTGAAACAACATGGCTGGCGGCTGCCGGGTCTCCCTGTTGGATACGCCGTATCATCGAGGGGATATCGATATGAAACGGGCAGGCTTTCTGGCACGGGGCGATACAGTCTCCGGTATGTTCGCTTAAAAGAAGTTCCAACGCTGTTCGGCGGGCCGTGAGGATCCTGTCGCTCTCAGTCTCTATAACCATACCGTCTTCGGTGGGAGCGGTGCAGGCCGGCACCAGGTTCTCGAATCCTCTTATCTCCACGATACATACCATACATGATGTCAAAGGCCCCAGGTCCTTGCGGTAACACAGGGATGGAATATGGATCCCCGCCAAGCGGGCGGCTTCAAGAATGGTTGTCCCGGGGTTGACTCTGACCGTTTGTTGGTTGATTGTCGCCTGTATCGTTTTTGTCTTTTTTGTCATCACGTAACCGGATTTCTATTCCTTGATAATAGCCTCCGCCGGACAATACCGGCGGCAGGTGTCGCATTTGACGCAAAGTTCCTGGTCTATTTCATGTTGGAGATACGGCTTCATCTCGATGGCATCCTGAGTACATCTCTGGGCGCATTTCGTGCACCCGATACACTTGTCGGTGATCCGGTAGGTAATCAGGGTTTTGCATTTCTTAGCCGGACAGGTGCCTTCGATGTGGGCCGTGAATTCATCCTCAAAGTAGGCTATCGCCGACAAGACCGGGTTGGGCGCCGCGCGGCCCAAACCGCACAAACTGTTTTGTTTTACCTGGTGGGCTAATTCTTTCAACTGGGCCAGTGTCCGAGAGGTGCCCTGGCCCCGGGTGATGTCTTCAAGTATCTCGAGCATCCGTTTGGTTCCGATCCGGCAAAAGGTACATTTACCGCATGACTCGTCACGGGTGAAGCTCATGAAATACCTGGCGATATCCACGATACAGTCTTCTTCATCCAGGACGATCATCCCCCCGCTGCCCATGATGGCGCCAAGCTTCTTCAACTCGTCGTAATCTACCGGAGTATGGAGCAGGGAAGCCGGCAGGCATCCCCCTGAGGGGCCGCCGATCTGAATCGCTTTAAGGGTCCCGCCATCTTTCAAACCGCCGCCCAAATCGTAGACGATATCTTTGACAAGAGTACCCATGGCCACTTCTATCAGTCCGCCGTTATTGATCTTGCCGGCCAGGGCAAACGTTTTTGTTCCGCTGCTGGTCCCGGTGCCGATATCGGTGAATCGGTCCGCTCCGTGTCGAACGATCCAGGGCACGAGAGCAAATGTTTCCACGTTGTTGACCAGCGTCGGCTGTTTCCACAGTCCCTCCAGTGACGGGTAAGGAGGCCGGAAATGAGGGGTCCCTCGGCACCCTTCAATGGAAGCGATCAGGGCTGTCTCTTCCCCGCATACAAAGGCTCCCGCGCTGACTTTCACGGTGAGGTCCAGGCAGAAATCCGGTTCCCGGTCCCGGCATATCCGAAGCGCTTCTTTGATACGGGCCACCGCCAGCGGATACTCCGAGCGGATGTAGATGAATCCTTTCTTGATTCCGCAGGCGAAAGCCGCGATAGCCATTCCCTCGATGATCCGGAACGGGAACGATTCCAGGAGCATCCGGTCCATGAAAGCGCCGGGATCTCCTTCATCACCGTTGCAGATAATGTATTTTTCATCACCGCCGTCTCCGGCGGTTTTCACGTTGATCCATTTTTCAGCCGTTTTAAATCCCGCTCCGCCCCGTCCCCTCAGCCCGCTCTCCCGGATGGTCCGGATAATACCGTCTGGGTCGTTTCCGGTCAGGCATTTTTTAAGTGCGTCAAATCCCCCGTGACGCACATATTCATCCAGATTGAGAGGGTCCATCTCCCCGCTTTTTTCCGTCGCTATCTGCCGCTGGAGGCCGGGATGATCATGGGGATGGCCGTCCCTGACACCGGGCAGGTACCTGGTTACGTATCGAATATCTTCACCGGCATAGATTTTTTCGAGCAGCGAATAAACGTGCTGCCGTATCCTGGTAAGAAGTTTTTTGGGTTTGAAATGATTGAATACTATTTTCGCGGCGTCATCGGTTTTTACCAGCCCATACCGGAATACCTTATTGTCCGCCGTTTCTATCTCCACCAGCGGCGCCCGGGAGGAGATTCCGGTACACCCCACGTTCTTCAGTTCCACGGGCACGTTTTCCGATTCCAGAATATGTTTCATGGTGCCAAACACCTGGCCGGACCCGGCCGCTCTACAGCTTGAACAGGTACATATTTTTATCGTTCCCAACGTATCACCGGAAACCACCGATCGCGCCCGGTCCACCCGGCCGGACCCGAGAGATTCGAGAAAATCGCGGAGGATAGCGGGGATTTCAGCCGAGGAGACGGGGCCGTAGGTTATATCGTCTATCTGGACGGCCGGCGCCAGCATACAGCAGCCAAGACAGGCCACTTTTGAGACCGTGAACAAACGCTCTTGGTCGGTATCTTCACCGGACGGTATGTCCAGGTATTTCTTGAAATCATCGTAGAGGTCCATGGCCCCTTTGACATGACAGGCTGTACCGATGCAGACTTTTATACAATGTTTGCCTGCCGGTTTCAGTCGGAACTGGGAATAAAATGTGGCCACACCGGCAATAGTCATCGGAGAAATATCCGTCGTTCGGGCCAGGCATTCCAATGCCGCTTCAGGCAGGTAATGATATTTTTCGTGGACGGCGTGAAGCAGGGCAACGATATGTTCCTGCCTGCTCCCGATTGAATCGACCATCTCTTGTATATCGCGAATGATTATATCGTCTGTAAGGTTCATTCGGTTTTACCAATGCAGTATAGATTCTTTTCGCCACGGACCAGGATTTTATCGCCGACAAACGCCGGCGTGGCGGTGCAGGGCTCTCCCAGGGGCGAATCAGCTATGGCGGTAAACGTTTTATCCAGGGCAAATATCCGGGCTACCCCCTTTTTGTCTATCAGGTAGACTTTACCGCCGGCAACAACCGGGGACGAATAAAACCCGGTATCAAATCGGTGTTCCCAGTAAAGCTCACCGGTTTTCGCGTCAAAAAAGCTTACTTTTTCGTAACTGGAAGGAAGTATCAAGTAATCTTTGGTCGCCACGGGGCTCGAGGCATCCGGGAGATTGTCTTCGTATTTCCACAGGACCTCCCGGCTGGTGATATCGATGCAGGATAAAACCGAGAACAGGTTCGTCAGGTAAAGCCGGCCATCGCTGAACGCGGGGGACGGACCGATCTCTCCGTCGAGCACCTCTTCCAGTTGCCACAGCGCCTGGCCGGTCGGTGGATCGTATCCGATAACGAGCGGGTAAGCGGACAGAACAAGCTGGTCTGTCTGCCCTGCAGGAACCAGGACCGGAGAGCTCCAGGAGGTTTCGACAGCACGCTCCTGTTCCCATACTTTTTCCCCGGTCGCCATGTTGAACGCCAGTAGTTTCGCGCCTCCGGCATGATCATACTGTACGAAAAGCATACCCTGGTAGGTCACCAGAGAAGAAGCATGGCCGTATGTATTATCGGGTGTTTCCAATTTCCTGTTGGCGACAATAGTCCCGTCAAAATCGACTATCAAGAGCTCGCCGGTGGCGAAAATCGCGGCCACGAATCTGCCGTCGATGGCCACGGTAGGCGCTGCCAGGCTGGTATCTTCGCCTACTTCGGGAATAGAGATTTCAGAGCCCATACCTGTATTTACCGTCCAGATAATGGTTCCCGTGTTCATATCCAGGCAGTAGATTTCCCTGGCCCGACTGTCCGCTCCGGCGAGAAAAACCAGTCCGTCCCAGACTACCGGTGAGTTCGGACCCGGTTTTGGTATGGGCGTTTTCCAGAGTATGTTTTTCCCGTTCGTTCCATTCCAATCAACAACTGGTTCCGCCGCGTAGGCGATACCCAGGCTCCGGTATCCCCTGAATGACGGCCAGTTGCGCATCATCTCCATGGGAGACGCGAAAGGTTTTACGGGAGTCGTTGGTGTTTTTGTGTCCGCGGTATCAAAAAAGCCCGGTAAGGGGTCCAGGAAAACACGCGGCAGAATGAAAGAAGCAAGGATCAATAACGTGGTGAAACAGATAATGCCGTACCGGACGAAGGCGGTGCCGGTGGGGGTATCTTCAATTTTACTGAATTTATCCGGTTTCGGCAGGCTCCTCTTTAATTCGAACATTGCTTTCAGGGCGACCAGAAACAAGCACATCCCTCCCAGCAGCAGGTAGGAACCGAAACGGATGAACGAAAGGCTGGTAAAATGGGCTTTACGGATCATAAAGTCATAAGCCCTGACTGTATCTTTCAGTTGTTCGTCGCCGTAATCTTTATGGACCCTGTCAATCAGTTTTTCCAGGTGAGGTGACCGTATCGGGTCATGTATTTTCAGTTGCACGAAGTTAACGATAATAGTAATACTGACAATCAGGACAAAACAGGCCGAGATAACGGAAACATTTCTGGCGATCTTGTAATATCCGGCCAGGTCTGATCTCTGTTCCCCGTTTAGTTTCAACAGATTCATTCTTGCGTTACCTTCTTAACTTGCACTTCTTTCTTGACCGGACAGTACTCCATACATCTTCCACAGCTGATACAATGAAACCTGTCGGGCTTAAAATCTTTTCTGCCGTGTCTCATTAAAAGACCGGTGGTTTTAAGAAAAATGACCGTACCCAGGAACATGCCCAGGCACCACAGCCCGGTAGTAATTTTTTTATGGATCGACTCGGCCTGCCGGTATAAATCCCGAACAGTCATCACGCTTTCCCGGAAGGCATCGCTGTCCAGGGTCGTCCCGGAAGTAATACCTTTTTCTTCCTGAAAAATCTGGCGGGCAAGTTTGACGGTTTTGTTCCGGCCGGCCAAAATAGAGGCTGTTTGGGACGAGCCCCATCCCAGTCCGAGAACCAAAACGGGAAACGAGAGCAGAGAGAGGGCAACCGTCCGGCTGTGCGCGTTTTTGCCGGTCTTGTATTTCTCCGGCGTCGGCGCCTTGATGGCGTCTACCGGACAGGAGTTTTCACATAACCGGCATTGAATACATTTATCAGGTGTGATGGTAAGATGCCGCTTCGAAAAGAAAGAAAAGAAACCCAGTATAACGCTGTACGGGCAGATAAACCGGCAATAGGGCCGGGCCACGAAGATCCCGGTAATCAAGAGCAGCGTGCCCGGAATCATAATCCAGTAGGGAGCGCTCAATCTGAAAAATCCGACAAAGGGATCGTACTTACAGATAATGAATCCGCTGTTCGTGGCGGCAAAAAGCACGGCCAGGCCCAGGTACAGGTACGGAAACAGGCCCAGGATATGTTTCAGGAGGGCAGGGAGTTTCACCGGTTTGAATATGACGATTTCTTGCAGAGCCCCGAGAGGGCATACGGATGAACAGAACGTCCGGCCGAAATAAAGGGCACTCGCGAGCGGTATGACAAAAAACAAAAGGGCAGTTAGAGGGAGCAGGTAGTCAGAATAGAAAAACGATAGAATCACGTTCTGCACGGACCCGACAGAGCAGACACAGCCTTTCCTGATAAAACCGAAGTAGAGCACGGAAAAAACAGCCGTCATATACAATCCCTGGCGGGAACGTTTTTTCAGTGCGAGATACGAGGCCGCGGCTAAAACCGCGAGCAGCATCAGAACATCGATATACCGTAAAAGGTCTGAACGGGCACCGGGATGAACAGGAGAGGGTATCTGGTATTCGGTATTAAAGTCTGGTGTCGGAAACCTTTCTACACCTGACACCGGTTGCAGCATAACGCCTATCAGGCAGATACAAACAACCGGTACAATCCAATTTTTTCCGTTAGGCATTCTTTGTAAACCCGAATGATTCACAAACCATTCTGCTGCGGCTCGAAAATGACCACACATACTTCGTTGCTCTTGAAAAATATCCTCGACGTACCTACAGGTACGACTCCGGTTCTTTTTCTGCGAGCGCCTTGTAGCTGCGGCCATTTTCTTCACCTCACGACGAAGGTTTGTGAATCATTCGGGTTAAATAGGCTTTCTTTACCGGGACTCTCTCGAAGGCATTGCCGGTACAGACCCGTGCGATTGAACAATCGTTGCAGTTGCTGCACCGGTCATGCCTGACCTGGAGGTACAGGGAGCCATTTCCGAATAAATTGCATCCTTTGACGCACTTGGCGCAGCCGATACACGACGGTTCATCGATACTGTACTCAAAAAACGGTTCTTCGATGAATTTTCTCTTCAGGGCATTCGTAGGACAGAGCTGGTTATGAGGGTCTTCCGTCAATTTTGCGGCGCCGGGTTGAAAATATCCGAAACACAGGTTGCAGTAACCGCAGATATCAAACTCGTGCACGCATTTTACCGCTGAAGGATTGAGTACACACGAGGTCGCGCAGCGGCCGCATTTGACGCACTTTTCCGGGTTGATCTGCCACACGTGGTTCCCGGCAAAGAGCCGGTATAAACGGCTGAAGGAAAATATCCCCAGCACGTACAGCAAACCTTTCCGTACGGTTACTATAAAAAGTTCCCGCCGGCTCAACTCTTTTTTCAGATCCCCTTTTATTATTTGATCATCTGGTTCATTCATTCCGTTTTACCTGACACTTCCAAATGGCCTCTTAACTCCCCTTTTTAGGGGCGAATATTCTTACTTTTCTTTGAACGCTGTCGGTAACAAATACCCGGCCTTTTGAATCAATATCAAGATCGAGACCGGTTGTTCCTTCCTTGAACTTATCCGGGCCGGCCACCACTCCTTGTAATGTTCCCTGGTTATCATATATTTTTAACCGGGCAATTCCTTTTTCCGCGGTAATAAATTCTCCACCCTGACCGATGGCAAAGTGGGTAGGATTGCAGCATCCGGGGAACCCGTCCAATTCCATTGAAGCTTTTCCCCATGATGATATCCGTGTTCCGGCGGGAGTATATTTTTCAAGGCGCAAACGGCCGGGATTAACCACCCATATGTTTCCGTCATTATCAAAATCAACAGCAAAATAGGGACTGGGAACCACGAATCCTTCATCGATGAATCCCTGTAGTTTTCCTTCTGCAGTAAAGATCCAGAGCTGTTTATTGCCGTGATCAGCCACCACAACATGATTGTTATGTGCCGCCAGCGACGTTACGGAGGCTGTTTCACCCAAAGAATTCCATGTGCTTATCCTGGTGCCGGTGGCATCGAACACTTCCACATGTTCCTTCATACCGATAAAAATGTTTGTACCGTCTATAGTGTCGAGACAATACGCCACTTCTTTCAACGTGAAACGGTTGGCCAGGTTACCATGCGAATCATAGATAAAAACACGCCTGTCTCCGATCACGAAAACAGTGTCATCATCGCTGATGGCAAGGCCTTTCAACTGTTTTGTCTTGACCGTAATCGGGGGAACTTCTTCATACAGAATCAAACCCGGGTCCACTTTTTTGAATTGCTCGATATTATATTCGTAGGGATTTTCTTTCACCACCGTTGCTGTCTTGTTCTTCTGGCCGCACCCGCACGATGTCCAGGCCAACAAAGCCGCAGCGCCCGCCGTGCACCGTTTGAAAAATTCCCGTCGCGAAATCATATCTCTACTTCCTCCTTACATCCAAACATACAAGCTCTTCAAAATCCCGCACCAGCATCCTTCCCTGCGACACGGCAATCGGCGCCCATGATTCCCGGCCATGAAGCACGCGGGCCTGGCCCAGTTTTCTAAATGACGCGGTATTGGCCTCGGCCACGGTAAGCAGGCCGTCATCGTCAAGGATGAAAATCTTGTCGTCGGCTATAAGGAACGGACCCAGGCCGAAACGGTTTTCCTTCCCGCTATTCCAGACCCGCTTGCCGTCGGGTGTCACGCAAACCAGTTGGCGGTTGAACTCTCCGGCGTCATTGGGCAGCACGCTGAACAGGTGTCCTTTATAAAACACGGGAGTGTGCTGCTCACAGGCGACTATTGTTTTATCCAATGCGAACATTTTTTGTATGGAAAAGACTTCCTTATCTTCTACTACTTTAAACATCATGCTTCCGCCGCCGTAACCGGCTGTCACGAAGATCCTGTTATCGGATATCTGTACCGGAGACGGGCTGATAACCGCCTGGGTCCATTCCGTTGTCTGCCAGAGGAGTTCTCCCCGGTCCTCGCCGGCAGCGGACACACCGCTCATTCCTCCTATAGCGCAATAGACATACATCCTCTTGCCGCCGAATGTCATGGGGATAACGGATGAATGAGACATTTCATATTTCCCGGGATTAGGCGTTTCCCATAAGACGTCTCCGGTAGCCAGGTCCACTCCCATGAGAAGCGCTTTTCCGGCCGGGGCAAAAACCGCGACGGTCCCATCAATGAGTGGACATTGGCCCGTATACCATAGGGGGATTTCCGAACCATATTCAGCCGGTAAATCGATCCCCCACTTGAAATCACCGCTCAGCGAGTCGATACACATTACCTGGCCTTTGGGACCGATGGTCACGACATATTTATCTGATACGGCCGGCACTGTTCTGGAATACCCGTGATTTCTCTTAATCGGTATCCTGTAACCACGCCGCCAAATTTCACGGCCGTCATCGAAGGAAAAACATCGCAATATATCGCTTTTCTTTTCTTTATCGTAATCCATGATGTAGACACAACCGTTTTTCACCGCCGCGCCGGCGTATCCTTCCCCGAGTTTGACCGACCATAATACCGGCAGATTTGACTCGTTCAGGGTATCCAGCAGAGGGACATTTTCGCGGCTGACATTGTTGTAATAGTTTCCTCGAAATCCTCCCCAATCCCCCTGGAGCTGTGACGCCTTGCCGGAAAACCTGGTGAAAGAGCCATTTATATTGACTTTCTGGACGGCTAGGCTGGTAATCATCTCATTGGTGACAGACGGAACCCGTACTTCGATTTTTTGTTCCGGAGCGATTCCAAACCAGGCGACCAACAAAAAAACTCCGGTAATCGAAAGGAAGAATGTAACAAGATAATTCAATAGCTCCAGATGTATGTTTTTCGCGGTATCCATTCTTACATTGATCTCGAGCCGCTTTTGTATTGGCGTTTCATTTCTTCCTCCACTACACAGTTTGCAAATGGTTTCAAACCTGGTCAGGACCGGCTGATTTTGCCACTACGAAGTCGCCCAACACCAGCAGGTCCATCTCGGTGCGTTCGAAGGTGCTGATGGCTTCTTCGGGTGAGCAGACGATAGGTTCTCCACGAAGGTTGAATGAAGTGTTGAGCACCAGGGGTATGCCGGTATTTTCTTCGAAGGCTTTGATCAGTTTCCAGTAGCGCGGATTGGCGTCCCGGTTGACGGTCTGCACCCGGGCGGTGTTGTCGACATGGGTGATGGCGGGAACCACGGTCTCTTTACCGGGTACGACCCGGGGGGCCTGGAGCATAAACGGTGAGGAGCCCGGAAGTTCGAAGAACTCCTCAGCCCGTTCTTCCAGCACCGAGGGAGCATAAGGTCTAAAAGGTTCCCGGTGTTTCACCCGGTAGTTGAGGGTATCTTTCATGTCGGGGTTGCGTGGATCGGCCAGAATCGAACGGTTGCCCAGGGCTCGCGGTCCGAACTCCAGCCGACCCTGGAACCAGCCGACAATCTTGCCTTCGGCTATCTGAGCGGCAACAAAGGGCAGGAGTTCTTCTTCAGGCATGTTTTTTCCTTCCAGTCGGTGGGCGAGGAGGGCCCGTTTGATCTGGCTGGCGGTGTACTCGGGCCCCAGGTACGCGCCGGTCAGGATAGATGAGCGCGGGTTTTTAAGGAGAGTGTGGTAGACGTAGGCCGCGGCGCCCACGGCCCCGCCCGCATCACCGGCGGCCGGTTGTATGAAGATCTCGTTAAACGGTGTTTGTTCCAGTATCTGGGTGTTGGCCACGCAGTTGAGAAACACGCCTCCGGCCAGGCATAGTTTCTCCAGCCCTGTTTCTTGGTGAATGTGTCGGGCCATGGCAACCAGGACGTCTTCGGTAAACTTTTGCAGGCTGGCGGCGATATCGTAGTGCCGCTCGTTCAGTTCGGTTTCCGGCTCCCGGGGCTTGCCGAACAGTTTGACTAGTTTGCGGCTGAACATGCGGGCTCCCTGGTTAAAGCCGAAGTAGCTCTGGTCGAGCTTAAAACTACCGTCCGGTTTCACCTCTACCATCTCGTGAAACCGGTCCAGGTAATTCGGGGTGCCGTAGGGGGCCAGTCCCATAACCTTGCCTTCACCCCTGAGTGCGGCAAATCCCAGATGGGTGGTCAGAGCGGCGTATACCAGGCCCAGGGAGTCGGGGTAGTGGATCACTTTTATGAGCTCTATCTCGGTACCGCGCCCGGTACCGTAGCTGGTGGTGGCCCATTCGCCCACGCCGTCCACCGTCAGAATAGCCGCCTCTTCGAAGGGAGAAACCAGGAACGTGCTGGCGGCGTGAGACAGGTGATGCTTGACAAAGAGCACGTCACCCTCGTACCCGAGCTCCTTTTTGACCTTGAGCGGGAAAATCAGCCGTTCTTCCAGCCAGGGGGGGACGGTGTCTAGAAAATTCTTGATCGAAAACGGCCAGGAACGTAAATGGTTGACGATGACCCGGGCAAACTTCAGGAACGGTTTTTCGTAGAAGGCGATGTAGTCCACGTCGTAGACGGTAATCCCGCCGGCCTGGAGGCAGTAGTTGATGGCGTTGATGGGGAACACCGGGGAGTTTTTATCCAGGTTGAACCGCTCTTCCTGGGCGGCGGAGACCACCTGGCCGTCCTGTATCAGGCAGGCGGCCGAATCGTGGTAGTAGCACGAAATACCCAGTATGTTCATGTTTTATTTCCTAATTCACCAGAAAATTTCCTCATGTCAAACACCGGCATAGATGAACGAGATGATGACCGACGGCCCGATGTAATAGACAAGAAAGGCCAAAAACGCCAGCATGAGGAGGATGGGCGACAGCAGGAACAACTTGTGTTTTCTGATCATGAAAACCATTTCCCTGACGATGAAGGCGACCTTCTGGTACATCTCCTTTATCGCCTGCCAGATTGCCCGCATTATTCGCCCCTTGTCATCATGACTCTCGCCGGTATGCTTCGAGCTCAGACTCGTATCCCTCAGCGTCCTGCCAGAAAGATTCATCGTTTGCGTGTCCGAACCCCATCAGTTTGCGGTGGAACAGAAGAGCCAACGGAAGAGTGAGCCCGAGACCGATGAAGTATAGCAGCACCAGGGAGACAGTGATTACGATCTTCTGCACCATCTTGACGATGATCCCGGTAACATGCTTGATTTTCTCGATCATGGCTGGCTGTCAGTCTCCTTACCAGCGGCCGCCTCGCCACTCAGGATGGCCCCTCCGATGGTTTCCGCCAGGAGCCGGTTGCCTTTCCTGGTGCAGTGGCCGAAATCGCCGCCGAACCGGTCTTTGAAATAAATTTCGTAGGAAGATTCGTTCAGTGCTTCCCGAAAGACCTGTTCTGTGTCTACAAAGATGATATCATTTTTACCTTCGAAAAGTTCCTCGAGCGGTGCGAGCCGGCGAAGCGGATACTGCACCACCACCAGCCGGCCGCCCCGGGTACCGATGATTCCGGCCATTGCCTGGAAATTACGGCGAGTGGCCGGGTTCGTGTACATCTCGTCCGGGGAGCTGAAACGCTCAGCGCTGCCGGTAAGCTGCTGCCACATGATGCGCAGCACCTTGTAGGCTTTACAATGCTTAAACAGAAAACTCTCCCGTTCGTCAATTCCCTCGTAAAAAAGAACGCCTTCTTCGTTTATCCCGGCCATAACGGCAATGATGTCCGGACTGTAGGCGTCCATATACTCTTCCAGGTGAGACATGATAAAAGCCGTGTCGCCTTCCACCCGACCCTTGTTGATAATCTTGAATGTTTTTCCCGGCTGCCGTTTGTTTAGTACCGTCTCCAGCTGCCGGGGCCACGAATCGGTTCCGCCCAGGGCGGTCATGGAATCCCCCAGGCACACGATCCGGTGAGTGTATTCATGTCCCGCCGGGGTCTGATTGGCTTTTTCCAGAAAATGATTGAATAAGAAATATCCGGCCCGGGCGGTAATTTCCAGGAGAAGAAAACACAGGAATAACCCGAAGAGAAGGGCCAATATCTTCTGCAGTTTAGCCATCGGATAACCTCTCCGGTGCTGTTTCAGAACAGACCGTAAATAAATGGTATCAGGAGCGAGTCTCCGGCAAAGATGAGCAGGGCCGTCACCAGCAGCACGAAGATGACGATAGGCAGCAACCACAGTTTCTTGTTGTACATCAGAAACCGCCATAACCTGACTGTCGCCGTGTCGTTTTTCTTGACTGGATCTTCCATGTTTAGCAAATCCCCTTTATCTAATTGAACGATTAACCTGCTTTCTTGTCAGGTGGATTCGCCGGACATGCCGACGAATGACAACTGATGAAGGGTATGTTATATATATCACTACATCTGTATATTTTACAAGCGAAACCTGGTCTGCAATGGAGGTTTTGATACCAGGTCAAGGACCACGAAACTTGACGGGTTTGCTGATGGAAAGTTATAGTAAGGCGTAATTGGAATATGGATTATTGAATCGAGTTATGAAATTACTACTAAATTAATAGGGAGCGTTTAATGGTTGTGATTGATGTACTTGCTACTCTCCCGATGTTCGCCGAATTCGATCGGACCTCGCTGGAACCTATAGCAGACGTCGTCAGATCCTGTTTTTTCGACGAGGGCGAGGTGGTCTTTCGGCGGGGAGACGTGGGTGAAGGCATGTTTTTTATCCAGAGCGGCCGGGTTGATGTGATATGGGAAATTTCCCCCCACCGTAAGTTCATCCTGACTTCCATCGATCCCGGTGATTTTTTCGGGGAGATGGCTATCCTGGAAAACAGCACCCGGTCCGCCACGGTTATGGCTGTCGAGACTCTGGGTACGCTGGGTCTGAGCCGTGATAATTTCTACCAGCTTATTCATGAACGGCCTTACTCGAGCCTGTTGTTGATCAAGGCTATCGGTAAGAAACTAAGCAGCCGGCTCAGGCTCTTAAACGAGCATCTGCTGTTCACTGAGGCGACCTTGAAAATGCTCGACCAGAAGAACAAAGAAGGTAAAGTCCACGATCTCAGCCAGGACTCCGACGCCAGCATATCCCGGAACATCGACGCCGCGACCTTCGATTTTCTCACCACCTTTGGCGAGGAGCGAATGGTGCCGGCAGGAAAAGCCATTCTTTCCGAAGGCGGCACGCACCGCGAGTTCTATATCCTGCTCGAAGGATCGGTGGATGTTTCCAAGAGCCTGCCGTCCGGCGACCGGGTCGTGCTTACCGTATTGGGGCCCGGGAATCTGTTCGGCGAGATGGCTTTTCTGGACCGCGACTTCAGGTCGGCTGAAGTGCGGGCCTGCACACCGGTCAAGCTGTGTGTTTTTCAGGAACAACACATCGATAATCTCATGAAACAGGACATGAGTCTGGTAGCCAATATCTACCTGGCGATCATCCGCAAGATCAGCCTGAACATCCGTTTCACCAACAAGCATTACATCGCCTCGAAGCGATTGTTGCTGGGGGTTCCCGGCTAATCCGCGTGTTATCCACCGTAATACATCTTTTGACCGCTTTCCGCCGTAGTGTTATCATGAACGTCTTATGAACAGGTGGAATACTGCCATATACAGGTTACTGTGCGTTATCGGGTGGAGTTTGGTAGCGGTGTCGCTGGCCGGATTCGGCGGCCGGCTCTGGTGGATATTCGATCTGTTCTCCCATTTTCGAGTGCAGTATGGGGTAGGTTTGATCATGACGGCTTCCGTTCTGGCTTTCAGACACCGGTGGAAATACTCATTGATATTTAGTGTTTTCGCGGTCGTCAACCTGGCACTGGTAGTGCCGGTGTTCTTCGGAAACACTATTGCCCCCGCCGGAGCGGTGAAGGTCAAAGCGGTCGTGATAAACGTGGAAGGCGAGAACAGCCGATTTGAGCTCGTGGACCGTTTCGTCCGGGAATCAAAGGCCGATATAATCCTTTTCGAAGAAGTGAACCGCAAGTGGTTTACCCGTTTAAAACTCTACAAATCAATGTTCCCGTACGTTGCGCACAGTCTTCGAGAAGACAATTTCGGTATAGCCCTGTTCAGCCGCTTCCCTCTGGTCCGGTCGGAAATAGTGCCTCTCGGTATCGCCCGTTTCCCTTCGATATTCGTCGATGTTGAGATCGCCGGCCGGGTGCTCCGAGTGCTGGGAACGCACGCTCCACCGCCGGTGTGCCGGGAGTACTTTGTCATGCGGAACGACCATTTCAGCCAACTTCCGCTGGTTCTGGCTAAACAGCTCGAACGAGACGCGAACTCCGCCGGCACGAATAAATCCACCGTGCTGATGGGCGACTTGAACGCCTCACCGTGGTGTCATTACTACCGGCGGTTGACCAAAGAAACAGGTCTTTACAACAGCTCGCGGGGTCATGGCATATTCCCCACCTGGCACGCTCGCCAACCGCCGCTATTGATACCCATCGACCACGTCCTCCTCTCCCCGGACCTGGTCTGCACCAACAAACGGATCGGCCCCTACATAGGCTCCGACCACCTCCCGGTACTAGTAGATATCGCTATTCCCTAACCTTCGCTTCGCTGTTGCTTCGCAAGGCGCTTGCTCGAAAAAGCTTACTTCTAACCATTTCCTTTTCCTACCTTACTTTCTACACTTTCTTGCTTGAGGGCGGGACCACCTGGCTTACGCTACGCCCCAATGTTTGGACATACTTTTGGAGGAATGGACCAGCCTCCGCCCGGGTAAAAATCTCCACATCTTTTGCGTTGTTGAAGAGCTATTGTGTAGAAAGGTGGTGCATGAAGTTGAGATTGATATGATAAGCAAGTAGCGTAGAAAGAGGACCCTATGAGGCCTGTCTGATCCTAGGCATCAGCGCTGCATTGTCCAGTAGCTAGGTCTTGACGTCCCGCCCTGTGGTATTGACAATAACAACATTTATCCATCTTCGCTTTATACGATTACTGCGGTCAGCCTTCGCTGCGCTGTTGCTTCGCAAGGCGCTTGCTCGAAAAAGCTTACTTCTAACCATTTCCCGTCAGGTAGATTTGCCGGACAAGCCGGCGAATGACAATTGAGACCTGACGAATGACGTTAGAATGTTCTTACCAGATGTTGTAGTGGACTTTGTCTTCTTCGAAGATGTCGTTCGGCTCTTTTTCTTCTGCCGGATGCCCGATGGGGATCAGTGAGAAGGGAACGATGTTATCCGGCAGGTTGAGGAGACGTTTCAGCCCGTTCACGCGGTCTTCCCGCGGGTACACTCCCAGCCAGACTGCTCCCAGTTCCCGTTGAGCCACGGCGAGGAGCAGGTTTTCCGTGGCTGCGGAACAGTCCTGGTACCACCAGGCCTCACTTCGCTCGAAGGACATGTCGCCGCAGACCACGACCGCCACCGGAGCCTGAGGCACCATTTTTGCGTAAGGATGTACCTCCGGAACCCGGTCCAGGATCTGCCGGTCGTCGATGATTATGAAGTGCCAGGGCCTGTTACCCAGGGCATTGGGAGCGCACATGGCCGCTTTGAGCAGGTAGCGGATGGTCTCGGGGGCGATAGGGTCGGTCGTGTATTTTCTGATGCTTCGCCGTGTGAATAGCGCGTCCATAGCCGCATTTCCTTCAGTTGGCCGGCCGCTGGGCCATGAGCATGATCACCGATGAGATTTCTTCCCAGTAGGCCAGTTCTTCCTTGAGTTCGTACTCCAGTAGATCGGCCAGGAGAATGAAGTCTTCCATTTCCAGCGAGTCCAGTATCTCGCGGTATAGAGAGAACAATTTTTCGCGTCTTTCGTGAACCACGGAGTCGGAAAGCTCGAGCACGCTGAGGTCCAGTCCGAGCACCGAGTCGAGGCTGGAAAGGACCAGGCTCAGCCATTTGAAGTCATCGATGACAGGAGAAAAGAGGTCCATGGCTTCCTGGACTTTCTGAGTTCTGAGCAGGTCGACTATCTCTGTCAGTGCTTCGATTCTCAGCGAAGTGAACTCGGGCAAGATAGCCAGCGCTTCCAGGGCCAGGCCGCGTGGATTACTGGTATTGATGACCACCCGGGCGCTGGGAGTGAGTTCTTCCCGGGATTCCTTGGATTCCACGATGGCGATCTCTTTTTCGTCGATCGTAAGTGAGGTCATTACTTTGTCTTCACGCGTGGTTTCCAGCATCAAAGCATGAATTAGTTCCCCCAGGGTTTTCGGCGCTTCAAAGGAGTAATATCCCTGGTTTCCATTAACGGTGATGTCCATGAATGTGCGGCTCCTTCCTGCGGGTCAGAATTTTTTGGTAAATTGACCGTCCTTGTAAAATAGCTCATCGTCGGCGTATAGCTCCCCGCCGTCTTTCATATTGCACAGCATGTCCCAGTGGATAACCGATTGGTTCACTCCGCCTGACTCGGGAATACTCAATCCAAGGGCCAGGTGTATGGTACCACCGATTTTTTCATCGAACAGCATGTTTTTGGTAAATCTGTCGATTCCGTAATTGGTCCCGATGGCGAACTCGCCCACGTACCGGGCGCCCTCGTCGGTGTTCAGCATGGAATTGAGCAGGTCCTGGCCGAAACCTGCACGGGCCTTGACCACCTGGCCGTCTTTGAACTCCAGGTAGATGTCCTCGATCTCTTTACCCATGTAAATACCGGGGTACGTAAACCTGATATGCCCATTGATGCTGTTCTCTATCGGCCCGGTGAAAACTTCTCCGTCAGGGAAGTTCCTCTGTCCGTCGCAGTTGATCCAGGTCCGTCCGCCTACGTTCAAGGTGAGTTCGGTGTTCCGGGCGATAACCTTGATACGGTCCTTATTAGACAAGTAGTCGATGATCTTGCCCTGCCATTTGTTCAGATTTTTCCAGGACTCCACTGGATCCTTATCGTTCAGGAAGCAGGCCTGGTAGACGAATTCCTCGTACCGGTGATAAGACATGCTGGCTTCCTGGGCCTGGGCGAAGGTGGGAACCTGGGTGGCACAGATCGTGATCTCGTCCCTGGCCATCCGTTCTTGCTGGATAGTACTGATGGACTTGTTTGCTTTCGCGTGATAAGCCATCTTTTTCGGATCTGCATCCGCGAGTGTTTTGGTGTTATAACCTCCCAGGATGGTCAGATAGGCATCGAAAAACGAGGCTACGAAGCGTGAGTGCTCGCTTACGTGCTCGAGCTGTTCTTTGGTGGCGTAGGTGTAGAAAATCTCCGACAGTCCGGGTATCGATATGGCGGGCACCACATGGGCACCCACGCTCAGGGCTTCTTTGTAGATTTCCCTGATCAGGTCCTTGGCCAGATCTGAGCAGGATATCTGCAGGTATTCGCCTTTTTTCAGGCCGAGGCAGTAGTGTGTGAGCACCTTGGCCATTCGTTTGACTCGCAAGTCAGCCATACTATTTCATCTCCGTTTTCGAATTTTATGGAACTTTTCCATGAGTCTTTTCATTTTATAGCTTTGTGGCTATTAAAATTCATCATGAGCATTAAGCTTACGTGACAGACGGTGCTATTGAATGTGTGATCTCGGCCGGATCTGACCGCTAGTTTGGAGTATAGCACTCCTTGATTGAGGGAGTCAATGCGGATGCTTTCCGGCTAAAAGCCATTGCCCCGGTAATTGCCAATTGAGTAGTGAAACTGATAAAATACTTGAAATACCTTTTATAATGAAACTCTCCCCGGAAGCGGAAGATTCATGTATACTTATAAGCTATGAATTTTAAAGTAAGATGTTCATTCAAGTTTTGAAGCGAAATAGATAATTTATCGAGTGAGTCTTCATGAATAGAGGTTTTTAAAATGATGCCAATCATATCGGTCGTTGGAAAATCCAATAGCGGTAAAACCACCCTGTTGGAAAAGCTCATTCCCGAAATGAAAAATAGGGGATACCGGGTAGGAACCATCAAACATGATGTCCACAACTTCGAGATTGATCACAAGGGAAAAGATACCTGGCGCCATACGCAGGCCGGTGCGGACACCGTTGCCATCGCTTCGTCATCCAAGCTGGCTTTGTTCAAGAAAACTGATGGGGAAAAACCGCTTGATGAACTGGCCATGGCTTTCTTCGGAGATGTGGATATCATTCTTACCGAGGGGTTCAAAAGAAGTGACAAACCGAAAATAGAGGTCTTTCGTCAGGAACTTCACCCTGAACCGCTTTGCACCAGGAACGATAATCTTATTGCTATTGTTTCGGACACGGAAATAGATGTAGGAGTGCCTTGTTACTCTAGTGGAGAGGTACGTGCGTTAGCTGATTTTTTGGAAAAATGTTTTCTCTCCGCGGATACGAGGCAGGATCGAAAAGAGGTGCTACGGAATAAGACGTTGAGAGAGCCGGCAGTTTGTTGATGTATTATCTTCGACTTCACCAAGAACACCAAGCTCAAAGTTGAGTATTACGTCAACGATGAAGACACCGGTGGCGCGGAAGTCAACAACGATGAAATGCTGGTACAGTTAGAGTTCAAGTTCTAATTGAACATGCAGATGTATGAATGATGATGTGGGCGGCGGAACATGCTGAGGCGCCCCTCAACCTCCGCACGCTTATATTCACCGCCAGGATTAAAGAAACCGGATGTAACTTCCTGTCAACGGCGGGAGAGAGTAATCGGTTCCCGGACGCAAATTACCTGATGAAACCGGCCAACCCGGAAGAACTGTTGAAACGTGTGGAAAAATTACTTGAAAATAAACATTGACTATTGTAGGAAATTGAGAGATAAAATTAGGGAAGAATTATTAAGAAAGGATTTAAGGGCGGTCTCGATGAACGATACGAAATTCCCCTCCGCGGCAGGGATCATCCTGGCCGGGGGTAAAAGCAGGAGGATCGGCGGCAACAAAGCCTTTTTGAAGATCGGCGGCCGGACCTTCATCGAAATTATTGTTGATAAACTCAGATCGCTTTTCAAACAGGTTATTATTGTTGCCAACACTCCCGGTGACTACCGGCATCTCCAGGTTCAGATCGTCAAAGATCTCATACCCGGGAAAGGCAGCCTGGGCGGTATTTATTCAGGTCTGTTTCATTCGGAAAGTCACCATAACTTTGTTACAGCCTGTGATATGCCTTTTTTGAACGTGGAAGTTATCAAATATATGCAAAACACGATCGAGGGGTATGATGTAATCATTCCGAAAAGGCAAAAAGGCCTGGAACCGCTTCATGCCTTCTATTCCAGGAACTGCCTTTGGCCCATTAAAAAATATATCGATTCGGGGACAAACTTGAAAATCCTGGATTTTTTCTCTGCCGTCAAAGTCAGTCATATAGTCGATACGGCGCTCCGGCCGATGGATCAGGAAGGGATGTCGTTCTTTAATATCAACACCCCGGCCGATCTGGAATCGGCTCGGCAGTATCTTCCACTTTCAGTTTTGGAACAAGAAAATGAACAGTCTTCTTTCGGATAACAAGACACGCCGCCTGTATGACCGGTACGGCCGGTCAATCGATTATCTCCGGATTTCGGTTACCGACCGGTGCAATTTGAGGTGTACCTACTGTATGCCGGAAAACGGCGTTATCTTTCGTGATACCAGTGATATTCTCAGTTTTGAAGAAATAATCAGAGTGGTGAAAGCCGCCGCCGATCTGGGAATTCACAAGATCAGGTTGACTGGTGGAGAGCCCCTGGCCCGGAAGCAAATTGCCAAGCTTATCGGATCACTCTCACGTATCAAATCTATTTCGGATTTATCTATAACAACCAACGGCACTCTGTTGAAGTACTTCATCACGGAACTGAAAGAGGCCGGCCTCAAGCGAATCAACATCAGTCTGGACACGCTCAATGAAAAGAAATACAAGCTCATTACCGGAACGGATTATTTTCGGGACAATATCGAAGGGGTGGATAAATCCCTGGAAGCCGGACTGTTCCCGGTGAAGATCAACACGGTCATGATCAAAGGGATCAATGACGATGAGATCGAGGACTTTGTTCGATTGGCCGTAGATAAACCTCTTTCATTGAGATTTATTGAGTTCATGCCTGTAGGACAAAATTCGTTCTGGGAGAAAAAGAAGTTTATCCCCGTCAGCGAGATAAAGGAACGCTGCCGGCGCCTGGTGGGCCTCGAACCGATAGATATTACGGAAAGCAGCGGTCCGGCCAGAAGTTACAAAATACGGGGGGGACTCGGCACTGTCGGTTTTATCAGTCCTCTGAGCGATCCGTTCTGCTTCAGATGCACCAGGTTGAGATTAACGGCTGACGGACATCTGAGACCGTGTTTATTCAACGAATACCAGGTCGATCTGAAACGGCCCCTGCGTGAGGGCTGTTCCCGGGAGGAACTGGCCGGCCTGATTCGCCGGGCAACCGAACATAAGGAAAAGAAATATGATTTCCAGTCGCCAGGATCTCTTCCGGCTATGTCGAAAGTAGGGGGATGACGGGTATACTGCTACTCTGATTCAGGACGATCCAGCAGGTGCACGGTCACTTCTTCTCCGGCTTTTTTTCCATCCGATTCTTCGGGAATAATCACCAGACCGTTGGCCAGCGTCATCGATCTCAAAATTCCGGAACTCTGAGGACCGGTAGTCGTCACGATGTAGCTGCCGTTCTCCCGGCTCACCCGGGCCCGGACATAATGCCGGCGGCCTGGCCGCTTTTTTACATCGTTCTCGAGAACCGCCACCACTTCCGGGCGTCGAAGTTTTTTGTGTCCGCCCATCTTCAAAATGGCTGGACGAGCCAGCAGTTCAAAGGTAACCATGGAAGAAACAGGGTTTCCCGGTAGGCCGAACACGGGTTTTCCCTGTATCAACCCGAAAGCGACCGGCTTGCCCGGTTTCATGGCCACTTTCCAGAACTTCAGCTCCAATCCCAGTTCGGTCATGACTTCCTTGACAAAGTCATAATCGCCCACGGAAACTCCTCCAGAAGTAAGAATCATATCGTAGTCCAAACCGGTCTGGATCTTGGTTTTTACATCCAGCGGATCGTCTTTTGATATTCCGAGATCAATAGGAATACCGCCGCTTTCGAGTACCTGGGCGAAGAGGGTGTAACTGTTGCTTGACCGTATCTTACCCGGAGCCAGGTCTTCTCCCACGTCCACCAGCTCGTCTCCGGTAGCCAGGATAGCCACCCTCGGTTTCCTACCCACGTTCACTTCGTACCGGCCGAGAGAGGCCAGTAATCCCATGGCGGCTGAGCCAATAACGTATCCTCGTTTGAGAACCAGGTCGCCTATCTTGACATCTTCACCGGACCGGCGGATATTCTCACCCGGTTTCACTGCCTTTTTTATCACGATCCGGTCGTCCTGCGTTTCGGTGTATTCTTTCATAACGACGCTGTCCGCGCCTTCGGGCACGGGAGCGCCGGTCATGATCCTTATGGCCTCCCCCGGTTGCAGGGTTTTCCCGGTCACGTACCCGGCTCTCACGTCGTCTATCACCCGGAGAATTACCTGATTATCGGGAGATGCGTCTTGGATGTCGGCGGCTTTCACCGCATAGCCGTCCATGGCCGAATTGTCAAATGGAGATATATTTACATCGGAGCGGATATCTTCAGCCAGGACCATGCCTAACGATGAACGGATGGGGATTTTCTCTACGCCGACGGGTTCTATACAGTCAAGAACAATAGCCCGAGCGTCTTCAACATTCATCATGGATTTCCACCTCAAAAGATTAGCCTGATACTATACGACTAATGGATGTTTGTCAAACTCAGCAATGGATTTCCGCTTACTCCTGGTAAAGCAGTTTCACCACCGGGAGCGGGGTATCGATACCCTTGACCTTGATCTCGCCTGCTTTCTTGAAATTGAGAGGTGGCGGCGAGACATTGGGATGCGAGGCCAGGAACTTTTTGACCTGTTCCACCGTCTGCATGGAAACCAGGATTTCTCCGCCGGCGGCATGAGAACAGAGCCGGGCGGCCAGGTTGACGTTGTGTCCCAGCACGGTGTAATCGACCCGGGTGTTACAGCCGATATTGCCGACCACCATCTCTCCCGAGTTGATTCCGATTCCCAGTGGTGGGGCCTGTATCGATCTAGCCTGCCAACGGTCCCTCACTCGCCGGTGAGCCTTCTGCATGTCGATGGCTACCTTGAGCGCGCGGAGCGAGTGGTCCTGGTATCTCAGTGGAGCGCCGAACAGGGCCATTACTTCATCTCCCACGATCTTGTCCAGGGTGGCCCCATGCTCGTCGATCACGTCGATGGCCGCGGTCAGAAACTCGTTGACCATGTTTTTTACTTCTTCCGGGGAGAGCTTGGAGCTCACCTTGGTGAATCCCCTGAGATCGGCGAAGAGAACGGTCATTACGTAGCGGTCGGTTTTGAAGAAATCTTCCTCCATCTCTTGCATCTTTTTGATTACCGCGGGTGAAACGTAACGGCCGAAACTTTCCATTATGGATTTCTTCTCGCTTACATCCTCCACCACCACCGTACCGCCGCCGCTGCCGGAGGTCATCATCCGGAAAATGTACCACTGTTTCCCGGTACCGAATGATTCCCGGTCGATTTCGAACTCGATCTCCTGTCCGGTGTTTTTCGATTCCTGGATCAAGGTGGTGAACACATTGGGCGCCCAGGGCAGAGTATCGATATCGGTAATGGTCTTCTGGCGCAGGGTGTCGTCTTTCGCAGCTCCCAGCAAATCACACATCTTGGAATTGATCTGGACGATGTTCAGAGAACTGTCAAATACGAGGTAGGCTTCCTTCAGTCCGGCAATTGATTTTGTGTCTGTTCTTCGCGGAGCTACTGAGAACATGGATCCCCCGCCGAACCCTCCTTCCAGGAGCCGGAGCTTGTTGTTCAAGTATTTGTTTTCTGAAACGATAGCTTCGATTTCGTCCTCGGAATACATGGTCATTTCATCTCCTTCTTATTCGAATGTCAGCGGTTTGGCCGCGTTTCCGAATCTCCAGATTTTTACCGTGTTGTTTCTGCTTCCTGAAGCCAGCGACGACCCGTCGGGGCTGAAGTCGACGCTGTAAATTTCACTGACATGGTCTTTAAGGGTAATTATGGCTTCGTGTGTGTTCATATCCCAGATGATGATGTTGGTGTCATAACTGCCCGAGGCTAAAAGCCGTCCGCCGGGACTGAAGGCCAGTGATTTGACGACACCCTGGTGACCGGTGAGGGTGCCAGCCCGCTCCATGGAGGCGACATCCCACACGATGATAGTACTGTCGTAGCCACCGGAAACAAGATAGCGTCCATCCGGGCTGAACGTGACGACCATGGTTCCACCCGAATGTCCTTTCAGGCCGGCGGCCAGTTTCCTGGTGTTTACGTTCCAGACGTAAATTGTACCATCATGGCTTCCGGCGGCCAGCATGGTTCCGTCCGGATTGAAAGCCACGCTGCTGACGCCGATTTGACACTCCTCGAACACGTGAATACGTTTAAAATCGCCCGGGGCCCACAGGGCCACGCTCGGATAGTTCTCACGGCCGTATCTGAAGAAACTGGCTGTTGCCAGCAGTTTTCCATCGGGGCTGAAAGCGACGGTCGAAACCCGGTCGTTGTTTTCGATAGGTTGCAAGAATAATTGTTTGATTCCTTTGCCGATCGTATCCATCACCGCTGAAAATACATCGGTCTGCTGCTCGGTTTGAGGATTGATGGAAAATAGCGGCGCTTTCGTGTGCATGTCCCAGAAGATGAGAATGGCGTTCTTACCGCCCGACACGAGCACCTTGCCGTCCGGACTGAAAGCCAGCGCTTCGGCGCTGCCCATGTGCCCCATAAGTAAGGCGGTTTGTTTGCCGGTGACGGGATCAAGCAGCATGATCGGGACCTGGAATTCCGCTTCCGTACCGACCGCCAGGTGCTGTCCGTCGGGACTGAAAGCAACCTGCATGGTATTAAAAAACTGGTCCTTGACGGTTACCACTTCTTTTTTCTGTTCCAGGGACCAGATGAGGACCCGGCCGTCTGAAAACGACGAAAACGCGGTCTGTCCGTCGGGGCTGAAGGCAACGGAAGTGACCAGGGCGTCCGGTACCTTATACGAAGAGATTTCTTCACCCCGGTTGATGTCCCAGAACCGCACGGTCCTGTCCATGCTCCCGGATATCAGTATCTTCCCGTCGGGACTGAAATCAATACTGGTGACCGGTGAACCGTGTCCCCGGAAGGTGGTGTATTCCTGTCCTCGATGTATGTCCCAGATCTTGATGGTGCTGTCCTGGGAGGCGGAGGCCACCAGGTTTCCATCGGGACTGAAGACGACTCGCAAAACGTCTTCCAGGTGTCCGGTTATTTTTGCCCCCTGGTAGTCGTTTTTAACCTCCCAGAGCCAGACCCATTCGTCTCTGCTGGCCGAGGCCAGGTACGTGCCGTCGGGGCTGTAGTTCACAGAGAAGACCGCCCTGAAATGCCCTTTGAGTTTTTTCTTCAGGGCATAGGTACCGTCAGCGTTTCCTTTTTCGAGATCCCATATAAATATTCCCCGTTCTCCCACGTTGACTGAGGCGAGTGTTTTCCCGTCCGGGCTGAAATCCAGGCTGATGATGGCTTTATTGAGAAACAAGCCTGGAGATGGAATCTCGGTCCCTTGAAATTCGGCTACCTGCTGCCACTGGTCTGTACTGAAAATCCTGATGGTCAGGTTTAAATCGCCGGTGGCGAGCTTTGTTCCGTCTCGGCTGAAGACCAGACTGGATACGATCTTGAAGTGGCCTTCAAGTTGTTCAATCAGACCTCCGGTTTGTGTGTCCCAGAGCTCGACGGTCCCATCACTGCAGCCCACGGCCAGCGTTTTTCCATCCGGGCTGATATCGAGACAGACGGCTCCGGCTGCTATTTCTTTAGATGGTTCACCGGCGGCTGTCGTTTTCATCTGGAGAGTGTTCTTTACTTCTTTATACCTGCCCTCGGCATGTCTGGCTTTCCATAATTTGAGATCGATAAACGGGTAGACCGCGTTCTTTCTCTCAACCATCGTCCGGCGAATTTCCCGGTACTTCCTGATAGCCTCACCGGTTTCTCTTTTCTCTTCCGAGACCATGGCCAGCCGGACTTCGGCTTTAAGCATGTTGTTCTCGGCCTCTTCCCGCTGCATTATGGCTTCCTGATTGGATTTGGAGATACGGACATAGGAGACCGCGAAGGCGGTGACCAGAACGAAAACGACTGCCAGGCTGGCGGCGGCCAGAACGCGGTTACGGGCCATCCATTTCACGAATACCTGCCACAGGCTGTATTCCATGGCCCCGATGGGGCGGCCCGAGAGATAGAGCTCTATCTCCCGTTTGAGATCCATGACGCTTTCATACCGGTTTTCTTTCTTCTTTTCCATGCATTTCAGCACGATGGAGTCGAGCTCCGGCGAGAACCGCTGTCCCTTCACCCGCTTGGAAAGCGGTACCGGGTCTTCTTTCACCACTTTCTCCAGCACCGTCCAGGGATCGTTGCCGGTAAACGGTCTTTGTAAGGTCAAAAGCTCGTACAGCAGTGCTCCCAGGGAGTAGATATCCGAGCGCTCGTCCATCTCCTCCACGATACCTTTCGACTGCTCCGGGGGCATGTAAGCCGGGGTGCCCACCACCGATCCCGACATGGTCTTCATCTCGTCGTCATGTTCTGCCCGGTCGGTGATCACCAGGCTTTCCCGGTGCTCGTCCTCCCGGCCCATGATCTTGGCCAACCCCCAGTCCATGACATAGACTTCGCCGAAATCACCCACCATGATGTTGTCCGGTTTAAGGTCGCGGTGGATGACCCCCTTGGAGTGGGAGTAGGCTATTCCATCGCATATTTTGAGAAACGTGTTCAGGGCTTCGGTCAGCCGCTGCGGATCATCGGCGGTCCCTTCTTTGGCTGCGCGCTTGATCATCTGGGCTAAAGAGGCCCCCTTGACCATCTTCATGGTGAAGTAGACACGGCCGTCTTTGTCTACCCCGAGTTCGTGTACGGGACAAATATTGGGATGCTCCAGCTGTCCCTGCACCTGGGCCTCTTCCACGAACCGTTCCAGGAACGTTCGGGACGACTCCCGGCGGGAAGTGATGACCTTCATGGCTACCTCCCGGCGGATGTCGGTATCGAAGGCGTTGAGAATGGTCCCCATACCGCCGCGTCCCACCTCACCGGCCACGACATACTTGTTGGATCCCGGGCTGAGGTGAGCCCGTTTTCTCATGGTGTCCTTTTCAGCGGCAACCGTACCGTGCCCGTCTATCTCCGTGTCGAGTTTCCTTCTTTTCGATTCTTTGAGATAGATATCGGACTCGATCCCGTATTCCGCCTTCAGGGAAGAGACTACGGACAACTGGCCGGGAACCGGCGGACCGGCTCCATCAACCGTTTCCGCTTTCGGGCCGGGAGTCAGGTTGATTACCGACCCGTCCTCGAAAGCGATGAAAGAGTCGGTGGAAGAGAGATCGTCCAGCTCATCGTGCAGGGTTTTGAGTTTATCCTTTGCCGCCCGATTTCCTTTTTCCTGCAAGAGTTCGAGTGAGGAGACTGCTTTTTCGGAGACCCTAAGATCACGCTCTAAAGCCAGGTTTGCCAGGATCTCTACCGCTTCCACGGTTCCGGTTTCCAGACATGCATAGGCGGAGCTGAGCTTCATTCGCACGTCGCCTTCAGTGGCCATGGCTTTAAGGGTTTCCATGGCTTGTTCCGGGCAGGTGTTCTTCAGAGCCACTACGGCATTGGCCCGCACCCGGTTGTTGTTGTCGTTCAACGCCGGCAAAAGCTGCTTCAGGTCACTATCGTTACCGGCCAGGGCACCTATCGCTTCCACGGCATTGGCCCGCACCCGGGGCTCATGATCGATAAGATACGGGATCATGGATTCCAGGTCGTCATCATTGCCCAGTTCGCCTACCGCCCGCACCAGGGCTGATTTCACGAAGGTGTCCCGTTCCTGTTTCAAAGCTTCCTTGATGGCGGACAGCCGGGTTCGGTCGCCGGCCCTGACGATCTCTTTCACGGTCCTCAGCCTGACCGTGAAATCTTCGTGGGCCAGGTAATTGGCGGCGGCGTCCACGCCGCCCAAAGCGAAGTAGTCGGCGATTCCTTCTTCGTCTTCTTGCTCTAATTTATCCAGGAACTGTTTCGCTTCCGTAAGCCCGTCTTCCGCCAGGATTTCAAGCCCGCGTACGGCTTTGGCGCGAACGCTTTTCGTCTCGTTTCGCGTGGCCGCGGCTAAAAGGGGCAGGGCGGTAGCGGTCCTGAGTTCGGCCAGGGCATAGGCGGCGGAATCGCGGCGGGCCGCTTCCGGTGATTCGAGCATCTTTTTGAGTACCGGCAAAACTTTCAAGGAGCCGTAGTCTTTGAGGGCCAGGGCGGCATTGGCCGCCACCCGGTTGTCTTTGTCCTGGAGGAGCGGTAGCACTTTTTCCAGAAGCTCATCGTCCTGGATCATGGCGGCGGTTTCCACGGCTGAGGCCCGCAGCCGGTGCTCGGGACTTTCCAGCGCTTCCGATATGTGCGGTACCGCGTTTTCCTTGCCGACCACGGTCAGGACCCGGAGCATGAACGGTTTGAGAAAGGGAGTGTCTTCACGGCTGTATGCGTTCTCCAGCTGCGGATAGAGAGACCGGTCGTCGAGTCGGGCGGCCAGTTCGAACCCGCGCCGGCGGTGGTTGGTGTCGGCAGAGGTGACCAGTTCCTCTACCGTCTGCTCCATGTCACCGGCCAAAAGACTGATTTCACTGCGCTGCTGCTCTTCGTCGATGGCCTTGTCCTTGAGAAGCTTGAGCCCCTTACGGGCCAGGTAACGGACCTGGGCGCTCTCATCATGGTCTGCCGCTCGTTCCAGGTGAGGGATGGCTTTGATGTCGTTGCAGCGCACCAGGTTGATAACCGCTCGCGTTCGGGTGGTCTCAACAGGGTTCTCAAGATCAAGTAAAATATCCGTAAACGTGTCCATAATTATGTAAATTGTACCAGTTTCTTTCAAAAAGGTATACTAAGAAGACATTCGGTGTAAGAGGATGCTGGAGACCCGACGTGAACAGAACCATAAAAGAAACCGTGAATAGTAATCCGGGCAGGTATAGTGGTCTGATACGGAACCGGCCTGCTATCTATGTCATGGCCGTATTATTTGCCTGCCTGGTCGCCGCCGATCCGTTCTTTGCTCTCAATTGGCTTAAAGACAGCCGGATAGTAATCGAGGGTCCCAGTCCGTCTTACGACCCGGAGAACAGTGATACGGCCGGACAGATCAGCCGGATCAAGAAAAAGATAGAAGAGCTTCTTATCCCCGAGGAGATGATTCGTGATCTGAAGAACAGGTCTGATTTCATCAGTACGTTCATGGGGGGCCAACCGGTGCGGTGGTCGGATTTATTCGAGTACCTTGAAAATGTCATGCCGGAAAAAATATGGATAGAAGGGCTTGAACTACTTCTTACCGGGAAGACCCCTGAGTTCACAATCCAGGGCCGGACGGTCTCGCATAAAGAAGTAAATAACCTATGGTCGGGACTGCAGAAATCAATGGACTGCCAGAACGTCCGGTTGGTTTATGAAAAGATTCTCGATGGAGAGAAAACACCGCTAGTATCCTTTGAAATAAAGTTTGAATACGCGCCGGTGGTGCGGCTGAAAGTAGTGCCTTCATCGATCAATAAAGTCAGCGGTATAAGCCAGCAATTCGATGTCTATGGAGAGAATGTCGTGGGAGATGACATCAAGATACAAAGAAGGTGGCTGACGTGGACTCTGACGCCGGAAGCCATCGGGGTAATAAAGAACACGGGTTTGTTCTTCGGGCTCAGGCAGGGCCGGGGAAAAGTTGTTGTTACAACACCTGACGGCACCATGGAAGCGTACTCCGACATCGTCGTGGAAGACTGACTTGCAACAAAGAATTAAACCTCTTAGAATGTGTCCGTGGTAGTCGGCGTTCCAATGGAATTGTACGGGGAAGGCGGGAAAATGTCGCACGCTCTCAGGCTGCTCCATAAAGTCGATTTATCTTCGAAAAAACCGGCTTCGGTAGCCTTTCACCGGGACGGTGTCTGGGTAGCCGATATCGAGCAGGCTCAGCTTCTGCTGATAGATTATGAAACCGGCCGGGTGAAGAAAACGATGGAAGCAACATCGCGCCGGCCTCAGACCATCAGTTGGGACGGGGAGTACCTGTGGGAATATGACGAGGTTACGTTAAACCTGTACAAACGCCGGCTCGATTCGAGTGACTGCCAATTTTTCGGCCAGGTAGAAGGAGTGCTCAGTCCTTACCTGGGACTGGCTTATCATCAGGACACGCTCTGGCTTATCACACCCGATCAGCCCTTTTTTACGGTTGCCAACAATCTTATCACGGTGGTGAAGTTTCCCCGCCGGATCAAGTTCGAGACCTTCGAGGCGCCGCTCTACTCATGCCGGGGTCTGTGTCACGACGGCCGCTATCTCTGGACCCTGGACGTGGAGGGCTGTGAGCTTTTAGTCCTCGATCCTTTGAACGGGCAAATTATTACCTCGTATGAATTACCCGATGTCTCCACACCGTCAAGCCTGGCGGTAACCGAGGATCGGGTGTGGACACTTGACCTGAAAGATAACACGCTGCTCACCTATGCTCTCGACCGGTCGGTTCCTTTCACCAGATCGGGAGGCCGCCGCTCCCATGTGGAGATTGTGAACAGCCACCGGAACAACGGGCCCGGGACGATCAAAAACCTGGATTTTTCCCAGAGTCTCCCCTTCGATTATGTCAATCAACGGATGCTCGGGCCGGTGACGGTGACACCTGAGCCGGACGATCGTTATCCGCTGCAGTGGGAAGGACAGGGTGGTGAAACGGTTCTTCACCGGCTGCAAAACATCGGCCCCAACCGGGAGCGGGAGACCTGTATCTCGTTCGATGTGGATACGTTCGACGTCGCCTGGCACGTGTATCCTCACCGGGTAGGCTCTCTCGGCGACGTACCCGCCAAGGTCAGGAACCGATATCTCTTTTCAGAGATGAAGACCGGGGGAGATGAGACCGTCAAGGAAGTGCTCAAACGGGCCCAGTACCTGTTCCAGACCGAAGAGAAGATGCTTCGGGAGAAGGTGGCCCAAGTTCTTGGAGAAGAGCAAAATCCTTTCTGGATGTCCAGGAAGATCTATGATTTCGTGGTAGACAAGATCGGGTATATCCTGCCCTACATGAGCCTGAGCAGCCTGAAGATATTGGAACAGAGCAGGGGAAGCTGCGGTAACCACACCACTATTTATATCGCACTCTGCCAGGCTGCGGGCCTGCCGTGCCGCAGCATCGTCGGCTTTTCACTCTGGAAAGACGACAGCCGCCTGGGGTACCTGGACCATGAGCTGCCGGAGGTGTATATCCCGGACTATGGCTGGATACCAGCCGACACCAGCCGGTTCATGTCGCTGCCGGTCCTGGGAACGCATCCCATCACCAAGTACCGGTCGTTCGGAACGTTTAACGACCGGCTTTTCGTGTGCGGGTTCGGCCGTGATCTCACGTCGCCGCTGGCCCAGAAATATTACCTGGAGGAACCGCTCATGCGCTGCGACGGTGAGTGCTCCCGGGCAGACTATTTCTTTATCCGCTGGCAGTCGAAACCGATTGAGGAGTAAGTTGACCGGTTCCAATAAAATCACTCGGCCCAATCTGCAAATGGACATTTCTCGTCGGGGCTTGGAGTGCAATCTTCAGCAGTCTGTTTGGTGTTTGGCAGGCGGTCCCGTATCTCTTCGCAGATTTTTGGCGAATGACGCGGGCGCACAAGAAAAACCGGAAGGCAGCCGTGGAAACCGTCGAAATAAACACCGGAGGTTGGGCGTATCGCGGCTACCTGTGGGCCATTGCGATTGTGCCAATGCTCGGCTTGGTCGTTGATTTCAGCCAGAAAAGTTTCAACGTCGTGTTTACGTCCCCGAACTCATCAATATCTAAAACTCTGCTTGAGGTTTTCCAGGTTGAGTTTGAATAGAAACATTGACAAGGTTCATCATAAGTGATACACTAAATATGGAGGTGAAGAAAGTGCCAACCAAGAATCCCAGGCTAAACGTTGTGTTGGAACCGTCTTTATATCAAACTTTGCAGAAATTGGCTAAACATGAAGGTATCTCTCTTTCTTTGAAAGCACGTGACCTGATTAGAGAAGCGCTGGAACTCCACGAGGATCTTTACTGGGACACTGTTGCCAGCGAGAGAGAGAAAACTTTCAAGAAAAAACAGGCGCTATCACACGAAGAAATCTGGAAGTAATGCATTACAAACTCTTATATCATCAAAAAATTGTCGATGATTTAAAGCCTCTTCCGCAAAATATCAAGACCAGAATCCGTAAAGCCATTGAATCAAGACTGTTGCAAGATCCTTTCAAGTATGGATTACCATTAAAGAGAGGCCTCCACGGATACAGGAAATTGAGGGTGGGCGATTACCGAGTCATCTTCAAAATTGAAAAAGATGAAATTATCATTCTGAAAATCAGCCACAGAAAAGAAGTATATTCAAAGGTTTCTAAAAGGACTTAACAGAATTCCCAAACGTTCCCTAATTTCGCACTATCAATAGTTTTACAATTGTCTGGTTCGCGCTTGGCAAAATGGTTGAGCAGCGCCGTGTTAGGGAAATTAAGCCCGAAATATCAGAACCGGAACCTGTGCCGGAAATTTTTAAGGAACCACTGACAACGTCCTCCACGCCATCGGTCAAGCCACCTGCGACAAGCGGCGAGAAGGGTAGTGGAGCTTTCAGAAAAATTCGGCTTTGGTCACTGGATTTATACCCTTCTTGGCCTTCCTGGAAAGAACACTAAATGTTCCAAAACCAGTTAGTTGAACTTTCGCGCCCTTACCCAGTGAATTGATCATTACGTTTATCGCACTATTCACAAAGCACTGAGTTTCTTTCTTTGCAAGACCAGTGTTCTCTGAAACAATGTCTGAAAGATTCTTCTTGTTCATGATCCCCACCTACCTTTTCTTTAGAATAATAAGTTATGAACAGATATTTGCCCTACCTTTGAGTTGGATGTCTAACCTGTGAAATAGCCGGGTTAGAACTGGACCTGGAGTGTGCCGGTAATCCCGCCCATTTCCAGGACGCCTTTGCCGGCGCCGAGATTCTCGTCGTCCATGATCTCGTAGCGCAGTTCGAGGTTTACCAGGTCGTTGATGTTTAAACCGGCGGTGACATTGAAACCGAGGTTGAGAGGCGTGTCTTTGCCGGGATCGGTCAAGACGATCGGGTAGTTGGCGTTGGTCAGCGTCAGGCCGCCGCCGAAATAAAGCTGGGTGGGCAGACCTTTAATGATTTTTTTGCCTTCCCGAGGATGGACGAAGTAGGTGAGATGCAGTTTGGTAAAATCCGCTTCATACAAGGTGTTCTTGATGTCACAGGTAACAATTTCGGTCTGCAGGATAAGCCAGTGCCGGTCTTTCAGCTTATACGAAAAGCCCATTCCGAAAACTATTCCGTCATCCAGGTCTCCGTCCTCTGCTATATAGTATCCTCCGGTAACCTTAAAATGGACCTTTTTCCCTTCGGATTGCAATGAATCGGCGAAGGCCGGAAAGGCCGGAATAGTAAAACCAAGCATGCACAGGTAGACCAACAGTATCATCAAATTCTTGCTTTTCATGACCAGCACCTCCGGATAATTTCCCACTCAACTAATTATAACGAATGAAGCCTGATAGATGCAACTTCTGTACTACTTGACTACTTGTGCTACCGGTGTCTTTGCCGATTTGCACCCCACATTGATATAATGCAGATATTTACTATCGAGGAGGACACAACTATGCTCATGGTTATAAACCGAAAAAAACTGCTGATTATGGCAGTTGCACTGGTGCTTGAGGGCCTGATGATCAGTCTTTTTCCGGCGCGTGGTGTAACGAAAAACCTCGTCCGCGAAGTAATGAAAGCGTATTACGTTAAAGAACAGATGGAAGTTGTCTCGCCATTGGTTGATCTTTACCTGGCGGAATTCAGGGCCGGTTTTAAACCTGGTGATTTTACCGTCATTCGGGAGGTCATCGGGGAATGTTACAGTGCTGATATACTCTACCCGTTGCTGGTGGATTACCTGGATCGCAGCGCCGAGCGGGAGTACCTGCAAACTCTTCTCGAAGCTGCTCAAACACCGCTGGTCAGCAGGGGAACGAATCTCGTGTCGGCCGCCGGCGATGATAATGCCATGGCTGACATGATCAGGTTTTCTCAGCGATTGCACTTTACGCCGCCTTCACCGGCGCGATTGGAGTTATTTGAACGGTTCAGCCAGGCTACTGAGGCCGGCGAGTACGCAGTCACCATACCACTGGCTTGTTTCAGGAGTGTGGCCTTCGCGGTAAATTCCGTCCTGCCTTCTGATGAACGACATGACAGGGAAGAACTGATGCGGATAATTGCCGCGAAAAAAGCGGAGCTGAAACGGACCGCTTCCTCGAATATCCTGTTGTCGTTTCTCTTCACCTACCGGTCGTTCTCCGATGAAAATTTGTCAGAGTATGTCGAGTTTCTCAATACCAGGGAATCGAGATGGTTGAACAAGATGACCAACGTGGCCCTTATACGGGCGCTAGGAACGATTACCCGAGCCGCCCGCCACAGAGTCACCGAGCTTATTGCCAGGAAGAAGGTTGTTCCCGGGCAGGATACGGACCTGACAGATAAGCGGAGCTTGAAGGAATTTTCCCGTTACGGGTTTTCTTTCACCTACCCGGCGGGCTACTTTCTCAAGGAGATAGGTTTACTGGAAAAGCACCCCAACGACGCTTCCGGAGAGATCAAAGGTGGAAAAGACAACAAACAGGGTCTGACCTTCAACATGTTCAGCATTGCCTGGATCAAGACCGTCCGGTTCGATCTCGAGGCGGCTTTAAACAAAGGCCTGAAGGAAACGTTGAAAACCCCGTTGGCCAGGAATTACCAGGCGGGCAGGGTAATGGACACCGAGAAAGCGGGACACCGACTGCTTTACCAATCTTTTTCAGTCACCTCTTCGAAAGGTGAGCGGTTCTCGGGTATCGTGGGAACCTTCCACTGCACCCGGCGGGACAAAGCCTTCATC
>CAZQHK010000034.1:28308-44557 GCA_964593455.1 uncultured bacterium | reverse complement strand
AGAAGATGCGGGTGCATCCGTGGCCGCAGCAGGAAGACTGGTGAAATATCCGGGCTAGTCATCTTCCGAGTCGTCATCGTCGCTGTCTTCCCCGTCGTCGTCCGAGCTGTCGTCATCGTCGGAATCGTCATCCGAGCTGTCGTCATCACCGGAATTGTCACCATCCCCCGTATCGGTTACAGTCCCCGCCTGGCTTGAAGTATACCTGGTCTCCAGGATATGCCGGCTAACCCTGGTCTGGTAGACCGGGAGAAAATAACGGAAGTTCCGGCGGTTGGCTAGCGGTTGCCCGTTCCAATCCAGGGCATCGTCCTCGATATAGGCACTCATGATGATATTTCTCGGGCCGGCCTCGGAATCATCACTCTCGTAGAAGATAAACTGGACCGGCAGTTTGCCGTCGCCTACCTGTTTGATGTCACTGCCATTGGCGGAATCCCTAACGGTGTAGGTCAATGTAATGTCATCCCGGTCGGTGATGTTATCAGAGCTGAAAACCCCATTGATGGATACACGGGTCTTATCGGGGACAGGTTGAAACGTGATGGCCAGAGGCGTCACCGGAAAGAGCGGTTCTGAAGGTGTCCAAAACTGGTTGGTGAGATTACCGAGATCGATGAAATGCTGCCACGGAACGACATTTTTATCCACCTGCCCCAGATCATCAAACCAGTCTCCGTTATTGAAGAACGAAAACCACCCTTCTTCCTGGGTAACCCACCGTGCCTGGTCCTCGTCATAGCGGGTGATTTCCCGGAGAAAGGATGACTTGGGTAGACCGCGTGGAGCGAAATTGATATTGGACTCCCGGCCGATGATCTCCACCAGCAGGAAAGGGTTGGGCTGAATATTGTCCCGAATCATGATTTCGCCCAATTTAACTTTTTCCAGCACGTTACCACTGGAGTCGGAAAAGTTGCCGTAGATTCCCGGAGACTGCCATCCGCGAGTATTGTTGGCGTAGTGGAAACTGAAGTGGTCTGTCCACTCGTAAGCCAGATCCTCTCGACCTTCTATACGGTGTTTAGATAGAGGCGAAACACCCGACAGGTCAAAAGTATACTGGTAATAGCTGACCTCTTTGACCGGTTTGGCGATTTGCGACAGGAGGCCGTCAGCTTCAGCATCCATGGTGATCAGAGAATTTGATAACCTGCTATCGAGACCCGATTCGTTTGATTCAACAATGTTCTTGGCAGGAAGGAAATGGCGTTCGCTGGCCAAGGCCGGTCTGATTTCCGGATCGTCGTTAACTTCCACCATGGCGAAAGCCTCGTAACTGAGCCGGGCAAACCGCTGCTGGGAATGCAGGTTCGAATACCGGCCTTCATCTACCAGGGCATTGTTCGTCACCGCGGCGCCGGGATTGATAGCATCCAGCCAGTCGGTCTTTTCAGCCCGGCCGTCACCCCAGGGTTTAAGCTGGTTGGCATACCCACCATTAACGGCTCCCTTATACGAATCCATGGGATTGTTGTCCTGCAGAATTACCGTGACACTAACCGGGTTGCCGAGAGGAGGCGGCTGATCGGGATCTATTTCGGAAGGATCCCGGCCCAGCACGAGTTCGCCGCCGGTAGTGGCGTACAGGGTACTCGTGCCCGATATCCGGTTTCCGTCAGCGTAAGCGGCGATGATATCCAGCACCTCGGGTGCTTCCACATCCCTGACCAGCACTTCTGTTTCCGCCTCGATCTCGTAGGCCGGCGGCAGGGCTTCCACCCACTCGCCCAGCATGGGCCAGTAGATCCAGTAGGTATAATCCCGCCAGGCCTTCATCCGCAGCTTGTATTTGACCGGATCGCTGGGGATACTGAAGAACTCGCTCTCGTCGCTGTACTCGGTCCCTTTGTCGTCTCGTCCCGACCAGAACTGCAGATCCTCGTACCGGTCAGAGAAATTCCGGTTACTGACACTGTCGTCTTTGCCCAGCTTGATGAACGGTCCGAAACTGGCTGCCTGCTCACCTGCCCGGGGATGGTTGGCCGGTTCTTTCGGATACTGCAAGGTGATAGTGATCTCAAGGTTGACGGGGTCCGCCCATTTGAGATCCTGAATGCGGTTGGGATCGATACCGGCGGGCAATGGCGGGCTATCCTGGAGCATGATATCGATCCGCTTATCGCTGGCATCTTTCGCAGTCAGTTCCCAGAGGACTTCCCTGTCCTCGTCAATAATCCAGCGGTTTCCAACCAGTCGCGGTGTGTCGGGGGGTGCGGGGCTCTCCCCGTCGAGAGGAGATATCCGGCGGCACACGATCTTGCCGGGATTCTGAGGCGGTAACTGCTCCCCGGGTTTGACGTAGAACTGGTACCGGACCATGACCCCGTCGTCTGACGATTTACCTCGTTCGGAGTTGTCTTTGCCCGGCGTCTTGGGTGGAACGTATACTCCGGGCACCGACCAGCGGGCGCTCGCGAGCGACCCCCGTGGCAGCTTGTCGTAGTCGAACCAGTGGTACTTGGCTTCGAGCCTGAGCTCGTATTTGCCGCCGGAAGGCCGCATGGGAAAGTAGGAAAACTTTTTCCAGCCGAAACTTTTCGAGGCATCTCCGGTCTGATCATAAATGGCCCGGGGACCGTCCGGTTTTCCGTCTTTATTCCGGTCAAGCTTGGTTACATCCATCCCGTAACGGTTCTCGTACTGATACAACGTCCAGCGGTACCGAAGCGTGGTAAAATCAACGGTGCCGGGAAAGCCTCCTTTCCAGTCCGTCAGCTGGTTGCCGCCGGCGCCCAGCTTATGGTTATAATTGTCCAGCGCTCCGTTCACCTGCCCGTTTTCATCGTTATCCACCGACATCTCCAGACAGTGCCAGAGGCTTTCGTTCTTCAAACCATCCGCCGTGTCTCCCTCCCCGGAGTTGATGTTGATGGCCCGGTCTGCATACCGGTCGTCGTTGATGTTAAGGTCGGGGATGGCCCGATTCTCCACACCGAATATGTAGGTCTCGCCTTCCTCGTACCCGGTCCATCCGACTTTTTCAAACGGGATGATCATACCTTCGATGGGGTCGGAGAAATAGGGACCGTCGATATCCAGGTGGGCCGGTTGGAAACCGGTCACCTGGGGCGGGGTAGCGTAATTGACCGCCGTAATCTCCGTTCTGACGGTCTCGTCAACCTTGCTCTGAAGCTCGTAGGCTCCACTCCATTTCCACTTGGCCGGTAGATTGTCCGGGTTTTCTCCCGGACTCATGTTGTCCACCATCACCGTCCGCGTGTAGGTGTTGTAGCCGATGACAATGGGAGCCACCTCGGATTCTTCCCGGCTCACATATCCGTACCGGTACACGGTCTTGGTAACCTTCTGCTGAAAAGTGGCCATCCCGACCCCAACTACCAGAGGAGGTTTATCCGAATATGTCGACCAGGAGATGCTCTTGATGTGCCCTCCGTTTTGCTGGTAGGCGGGGATGAAACTCGCGGTGTCCGGAGGATCGAAACGGGGTATGGCGTAATAAAGGTTGCCGTAACCGTCACTACCGATGGAGTCGGTATTGGCCGGCACGTTGATCTTCTCGGGACGGCCGTGGTCCTGATTACTCTCATCCCGCCGGAACTTGAAAACCTCTTTGCTCTTCCGGTCGAGCGCGAATACGATACCGCCGTCCTGCCACCACTGGTCGGAGACCACCACCTCGTCGATGCTCAGACCGGAAGTAGGCATTCCGAAATCACTCAGCCACTCCTTGATGATCCGATCTCCCAGGAGGTAGACCCAGTCGTTACTGTCGTCCCGGGAAGAGACCGCCAAATAGTTGGTTGATTTGTCGGCGGCATACCCGATAATCGAGTCCGACTTGATGGAACCTTTACCGTCGTTGCGCAGAATAATCCCGTTGTCTTCACCGATCTGCCGTTTGTAGAGGTAAACGTCTTTGCTCTGCACATCACCGCCTTTGGTGGAGACAACCACCTCGGAGATCCATGGCGTGGACGAGACGCTGGAGGTGTTGTTGCCGCCGGTACAACCGTCGTGGCAGCCGTTGACATGCCGGCGTTCGATATTCAGTTCCTCCGTGTTCGCCACCCGGTTGCCGCTCCCGAGAAGGATATCCTGATTAGCGTAGTTCTGTACTCTGAGAACCGGAACATCAAGCCATTCCATGAGAAAGTATTCGGTCAGCTTGTGGAACTGTTTCTCGGCAAAAATATAATAGGAACTGCCCGTGCTGGCGCTGCTGTCTTCCTTATCGATTCTGACCTGCCGGCCGTACCGGCCATCGGTCCGGGACCGAACATGACTGTGATAGGCCACTTTGTTGGGCGCCCAGTACCAGTTGCTGGTGCAGTTCGGTTTGTTCTTGTCGGTGGCGCTGTAGCCGGAAGGAATATACCCTACCGGCATGGAAGCCCCGGTCAAGTTCCCGTAAACGGCATAATCCCCCCAGCCCGGTTTACCGCACTTCTGTGACCATTTGTGGCTGGTGGGGTTGTAATGCCCGTAGTGGTTCATGTGGTTGAAGCCATGCCAGTTGTGAGTGGTGTGATGCGCTCCCCGTGTATACGAAGTGCTGTTTATCCTGACCCGGATGTTTCCGGGAATTAACTTAAAAGAAGGATCGGCTTCCACTTTGAAGAAGAAAATATTGCGGGCCGAATCGACCTTCAAACCGCGAATGGTCGTGTTGATTTTATTGGTGGGATTGAACAGGATCTCCGGGACACCGATTCCGTTGCTGCCGGCAGTAAGATTGTTCAGGGCGTGGACGCCCCCGGCCTCACCGCCGCTTATCAATACATAGATCTCTCCGTTTTCACCGATTCCCAGTGAAGGAGCCCCTGCTGACCAGAGGCCCGGCAACGGGCTTAAATAAATAGCCACAATCAATAACGCCAACACGCACGATTTCCGCACGGCGAAAACGATAAAATTGTTTGGTGTTTTCATGATTACTCGATCTCCTCTCAAAGTGGAGAGACGATGTAAACCTGCATATTTCGGGCACAGTTATACCAGGCTGCACTCCTTATCTTAAATTTTAGCTATAGAACATAACCTATGTCAAGTTGTGAAAATGGGCATCATGATGATTTTTCCAAGCTAGTCAACATCTTTAGCGCAACGGAATCCGAAAGCGGGGTTCTCTTCGGGATGCACTTTTTTGCCGTACCGGGTAGCGCTTCGCATAATGAAGTGGACGGCGAACTCGGTATGAAAGGACCCCCCTTTGAGAACGTGGTGAGACCCGAAAAGAGGGCCCTTCGGATTCTTCTCGGGAGCTCTCCGGTAATAATCAGTCCGGTACCAATCGCTTACCAGTTCCCACACGTTGCCGGTCATGTCATAACAACCGTAAGGACTTATTCCCGAAGGGAAATTTCCCACCGGCTGCGTATATTTGGACTGGCAATTTCCCCGGCTCATGCTGAAGATGTTCCCCCACGGGTATTTTCTTCCATCGGTACCACGTGCGGCTTTCTCCCACTCCGCTTCGGTCGGCAACCGTTTCCCGACCCACGTTGCATAAGCGGCAGCGTCCGCCCAGCTCACCGCGTTTACCGGGTGGCGTCCCTGGCCTTCGGGAACATCACGGCCATCCCACCAGAATGGCGCCCGATGACCGGTGGCGGCTACAAACTTACTGTATTCCAGGTTGGTGACTTCGTAGACATCGATGTAATACGCATCAAGATAAACCCGGTGTGCCGGCTGCTCATCTATCCGGCCAACTTCGCCTTCCTCGGGATCGGCGCCCATGATGAACCAGCCGGCAGGCACCGGCACCATGGAGCCCAGGCTCGGCGCCGGAGGCAGTTCGAACAGAACGAACCTGGAATCTATCGCTACCGAGGCGCCGCATATGTCTATTAAATCAGTCTCTATTTTGGCTAACAGCCGTCGGCCCCAGGTTGTTTCGGGAGGTTTCCCGAACAAGAGTTTATCGCCAAGAACCCGGTCCGACGCTCCGGCGCCCCTGAATACCGATTCCAGGAGTGCCGTGTGGAGCAGCACATACCGGAACCCGGCCCTCCGCAAAGCTATCATATCTTCCTCCCGGTACCCGGTTTTACCGGGTAACTTTCCTCCTACGCGAGAGAGAAGAGAGAGAACCGAATTGTCCTTAAACTGCTGATCTATTCCCGTATACTCAGTCACCGACACCCGGGAATCCGGTACCGCCAGAACAGGATGTCCATGCATCGTCTGGTGCCAGGTAGCGTGATCTCCCAGCTCTCCCGAAGACAGAGGGAGATCTATTACCGCTCCGCCGGGCTGCTGAGCCAGATAGGAGAGCACCGGTGAGGTCTCCGGAACCCGGACCACTCTCAGGGAGACCTGCCACCGGGTAAGCACGAGCAAGAAAACCGCCGCCATGATACCGGCCGAGCGCCATCTCAATATGAGACGACGCGACGGTGGCAAAGGGTCGGCTGCTGGTGGCGATATTCTTCCCGCCATCAAAGCCGTGCCAACCGCAAAACAAAGGTTGAAAAAAACCAGGTACCGTAAGGGTACCAACAGACGGGAAAACAACGGCAGCCGGTTTAAAAGAGCTCCGGGAAGCGGCCCGGCAGTCCCGGCAGACCCGAAACTAATTTCCGGCCCCAGGGCAAACACCCAGAACACCAGGGCGGCCGTGGGCCAGAACCACGTACCGCGACGCCACGCGGCTACCAACAAAGCGATGAGAAACACTGATGATACCGCCAGTATCTTTTTTGAATCGAACAGTGTTTTCAGTGGCGCGTAACCCCGGTTATTTGTATTTTCAGGTCCCGTAACGGTAACTCCATCAGCATCCATGACACCCGGCGAAAAACCTGTACCGGGAACTCCGCCTTCATCGAACGCTCCGTGTTCTTCGGCCGCCCGTTCGGGTTTCTGCTCCGCCATCAAGAAAGACCCGAAACTCACCCCCTGAACTACTTTTCCACGAGATAAACTCACCATGTACGGCAGGGTAAACGGCAGCGACAGAAGGATGAAGGCGGCAATTATCCGTCCATATTCACGGATAACCGCGGCCGTTTGCTTCCGGCGGTTGACAAGATCGAACACCAGCGCCAGGCCCACCAGCACCAGGCAGAACAGTCCGTAGAAGACATAGGTGACAGCAGTTAAAGCCAGAGCGGCACCCAATAACCACTGGGACCGTTTGCTTCTGTCACGGCGGTAAACCACCAGGCAGTAGGCCGCCAGAGGAGCACAAAATCCGATAGTCTGCTCGGTCCGAAGCGCCATTACCTCACGTAAAAAAATCGGCGAGGCGCCGTAGAGAATTCCCAACACCGCCCCCAGAAAAATCCGTCCAGTGAGCAGGTAGACCACCCACGCCATACAGGCCATATTGGCCGCCAGCGTCAGAATCTGGAACAGACTTATTCCCGCCGGATATCCGCAAACGTAAGTGAGCAGCGCTTCGGGGATACTCAGGAATTGGTGGGGAACATTATGCCACAGATCATAGCCGGCGGGATAGTTGAGGAGATCTGTGCGGAAAAACAGGGACGGTTTTAGGAGTAAATCCGGCAACCGACTCGAATAGTACCACGACATCCAGGTGGGTAGCAGCAAGTCGGCCAGCGGGATTTCGTCGTCGACCATGACCGCGGTGTCAATAGTGAGTGTGACCGGCCAGGTAAGGGCCACCGCCGAGACCAGCGATATAGCTACCAGCGCCAGCAGTGTGAACAGACCCGCCCGGGTTCCGGCTTTCATAAAATTGTTCCACCTTCCAGCCAACGACACGCTACCCTTTATATCACACTACGTAATGAAAGGAAGTAAAGATTATATCTCGCCATCTTTAAGATAGTTTGACCTGGTTACGAGTCTTGATCTATAATTATTGCCGGAAAATTGGTTTTCCAAACGTCGGTTTGAACACGGGAGGAACTACTGTATGCTGTCTAAAACCTGGGCGACACTGATAGATTTCTGGACCACTTGTAAAAACGCGGTTATCACGCACGGAATCAAGATTATCTTCATCCTGATCTGCATGTTGATAGCCTTGAGGCTGGCCCGGTTTTTAGGTAAAAAAGTGTCTGAATACAACGATCAGCGCTCAGATGAGCGCACTTCGCAAAAAGAGCGGAAAAAACGCGCCGACACGCTCATCCACATTTCTGTATTTGCCTGCCGGGTGGTCATTGTAGTCACCGCTCTGTTCATGGTGCTGCAAGAGTTGGGGCTCGATATCGCCCCGCTTTTAGCCGGTGCCGGAGTGGTGGGTCTGGCTATCGGGTTCGGAGCCCAGAATATCGTGAAAGATTTTTTCAGCGGATTCTTCATCCTGCTCGAAAACCAGTACCGTGTTGGTGACGTGGTTAAGATAGGGGACATGTCCGGAGTTGTTGAAAACGTCAATTTGAGGACTACGGTGCTCAGGGACCTGGCCGGTATTCTCCATGTCATTCCCAACGGTGAGATCAAAATGGTCAGCAACATGACTTTCGGGTGGTCCCGCGCAGTGGTCGAAATCGGGGTGGCTTTCAAGGAAAACCTGGACAGGGTGTTCCAGGTGCTGTCGGACACGGGCAAGGAACTGGCTCAAGACGAGGGATTCAGGGGAAAAATCATCGAGACACCGGAAGTGCTCGGTGTCGAGCGGTTCGATGCTTCAGCTATCATCATCAAGATATTGATCAAGACCCGGCCGATGGAACAGTGGGCGGTGGGACGTGAATACCGGAAACGGATCAAAGAAGCTTTTGACCGGGAAGGTATTGTCATTCCTTTCCCCCAGCGTGTTGTCCATTTCCCCTCTGACACATTGAAAAGTAAAAAGAGCACTTCCAAAACCAAGCAGAAGAAGAAATAAGGTGATCTCATGGTGATAATTCTCAACTTCTCGGACGAAGAACTGAGAAAAGCCGAGGAAGTATCGGATTTTCCGCTAGACACGGTCATCCAGCACCTGGGCGAGATCGCTTTCGCGCGCAGAGCGGACCTCTTTTCGGCCGGAGAAGGACTGGTCAATTCCCTGACCGAACTAGGGGAGATAAGAAAACAGATCGAGACCGTTTCCAGAGAAATAGCCGCAGAAGGAGCCTCTGATGGGCCGGCGGAACCGGAGAAAAAATCCGGGACGGGAAGCGGCCGGTGGAAAAGATTTATCAGCAGTGCTTCCTCCCAAATCTCGTCTATCAGTTCCAAGATCGCCTCCACTACCAGGATAACCGCCTTGCGGCGAAAAGAGAACAAACTCCTGACCTCCGTGGGATTTCTGTTCGCGCAGGCCGGAAAAGAAAAAACCATGGATATTCCGCCCGAGATCAAAGGGCTCTGTGAACGCGTCCTGCTCCTGACTAAAAATGCCCCGCAAAAAGAAGGAGAAAAGACAGCCTTGTCCGGGGACGATTTAAAAACCGTTTTCAATGACACGGTGGGGTTCATCAAAACCGCTGCCGGGAAAGCCAAGAAACTTATTTCATCCGAGGGACTGAAGTCAGAACTCAGGCGACTGCAAAACGACATGGAAGAAAAACTGGTGGAAATCGGGCGACTGGCTTTCGAACTCGTTGATCCGGCGAATATTTTTCCGGATATCCAGGTCCGGGAGATAGAATTACTGAAGCAAGAAGTAGAACGTTTGCGAAAACAACTGGGCGGCACTGTGGCGCAAGATGGTGCACCGGATAATTCCCAAACCGAGTTTTTCTCGTCCATCGCCAGAAAAACCGGTGGTTTTATAGAAACCGAACGGCTTAAAACCGAACTTTCTCAACGGCAAAACGATCTCAAGAAATTCTATTTGAAAACCGGTGAAGCGATTAATAAGCAATTCATTACTAAAAACCTTACCGAAGACTCGCTTAAGCACAAATGCAAACTGCTGAAAGCGCTCAGTTTCAGTATCCGGCAGAAAGAGCTCGAGGTCAAACGAATCATGGAAGAGGTCTCCGGCGACGATCTGGCCACCATGCTGCACAAACGAATGTCCCAGGAAGATGCCGAAGAACTCGACCAGAAGATCATGGAACGTTATGGCCGTCACCTGACCATCATGTTCACCGACCTGAAGGATTTTACCCGGAAATCAGCAGAACTCGAGATGGTTGAGATGATGGAGATGATGCAGGAACATGACGACCTGATCATCCCCGTGCTCGAAGAACACCTGGGAAGAATAGTCAAGAAGATCGGTGACGCCGTCATGGCTGTTTTCGAGAATCCTGTCAATGCCGTCAAGTCAGCCGTGGCGGTACAGCGAAAACTCCTGTCGCGCAATCTGCACGTGATCGATCCCAGCCGAAAAATACAGATCAGGATTGGGATCAACTGCGGCACGGTGTTGGAGAAAGAAGGAGACGTCTACGGTGACCCGGTCAACATGGCTTCCCGGGTGGAAGGACTGGCCAAGGAAGAACAGATTTTCATCACCCGGGACGTGTTCGATTTTTTGGACGAAGACGAGATCCCCTGCAAAGAACTCCAACCGCAAAAAGTCAAAGGCAAAGACGAACCGGTCCCGATCTACGAAGTGAGTTATTAGCCCGGATCACTTACAGCGATTGCAGGTAGGTGCCCAGGTTAAGGCCGGACTTGTTCAGCTTCAGTTTGCGCCGGATGCGGTCCCGGTGCTTGAAGACCGTCTGCCGGGAGATACTCAAAAGATAGGAGATCTCTTTGCTGTCGAGACCACTCCTGATCAGTGAGCAAATTTCCACCTCACGAGGCGACAGCTGAAGCTCCTTTTCGGTGATCTTCCGGCCGAAGGCGGTGACCAGCCCTTCCAGGTGGTGGCGGAGCACTTTCAGGTAAGTCTTGAGCGCCTCGGGGTCGAGTCCGTGACCGGGCCCACCGGCGTCCGCTTCCAGGCGGTTCAGCAAGGGGAACAACACCTGCGAGACATTGGCGGCCACGTCATCTTTGATCTTGCTTTTCTCTACCTCTACCTGGCTGATGACTTCGCGTAGGGCAACGGCTTTTTGTTCGAGCTGCTCATTGCTCTGCTTCAGTTCCCGGGTCCTCTCCTCCACCTGATGCTCCAGGGTGGCGTGGGATTTCAAAAGCTCTTCTTCCGCCCTGATCCGCTGGATGGCATCCCCCAATTGCAGGCCCACCTTCTCCAGGGCTTCCACCAGCCCGAAAGGCACCATGTCCCGGCGTCGGTCGGCCAGGTGGAGCAGGCCTATAATCCGTGTTTCTACTTTGATCGGTATGAGCGCTACCGACTGGTAGCCAAATTTATGGCAGATACCCCGGACCGGACCCTTTTCATCCTCGGAAACACTTTTCATAAACAGGCTCATGTGGTTCGTAAAGAACGAGCCTCCGTCCGAATAGAACGAGAGCAAGGGATCGACATTACCGGTGATCACGTTCAGGCACATGCACATATCTACCTCTATGGAGAGGGAATTTTCAAGCTCGTGGAACTCCCGGGTGAAGCCCTGGCAGGCCTGATAGGAAATTGAACCGTCGTTTTTCAAAATCCGGATTCCCACTGCCTCGCAGCCGGTCACCGACGCAATCTCATCCATAAACTCATCGAACAATGATGACAACTGGGAATGACGATTGGCCATGTCCAAAAACTTGTATATCATTTCCAGGGACCGTCTGACCAGGTGAATATCGGTCACGTCCCGGACGATGCCGATCATATACCGCCGGTGCGTTACCTCTACCGGGGCGGCGGCGATATCAGTGTGCAAAATACTGCCGCCTTTTTTAAGCAGCGGGATGTCTCGGACCATGGGAATTTCCCGGCGGGCCAGGCGATAGATCCCGTCGAAACTTTGTTCACCGATTTCGGAACCGAGGATATCATCCACACTCAAAGTCATCATCTCGTCCGGTTCGTAGCCGATCATCATACACATCGCTATGTTGGCCAGACAAATTCGCCTGGTCTCGAGATCCACCACCAGAATACCGTCCGTGGTCTGGCTGCAGATGGCGTACAGGAGTTTCTCTCGTTCGTGGATAACGGAATTTATCGAAAGCTTTTTTTCTTTTATGTGGTCTGGAGACATGGTAACACTCCTCCCCTCAAGACACGTGCTTCAAAAAGAACCCTTTTCGGCTACAGATAAAGAAGGAATTTTTAAGACACTCCTTATTGTAGATCAAGGGATTCTCAGTTTCAAGAGAGATAACTTTTCCCCCGCTCTGCTCCACCACGCACTGTCCGGCCCCGATGTCCCATTCCATTGTGGGTCCGTGACGGGGATAGAGATCGGCGGAGCCTTCGGCCACCAGGCAGAGTTTCATAGCGCTGCCCGCCGGGGTGAAAACGACTTCCCGGTAGACTTTCTTCAACCGGTCCGCAAAATCATTCGCTTCACCAGTGGCGTGCGAGCGGCTGGCGACCACCGTGATGGAATCGTCTTCTCCGGTACCCGCCCGGCTCAATGGCAGACGTTTCGAGGAGGCCAGTATCTCATCGGAAACCATTTCAATTATTTCACCGCCATCACGGCGAAACGCCCCACTGCCGTGCACAGCAAAATAACAATTCTTTTTCACCGGCACATACACCACACCGACAACCGGTGTTTTGTTTTCTATTAGCGCTATGTTCACGGTAAACTCACCGTTACGGTTCACAAACTCTTTCGTACCATCAAGTGGGTCCACCAGCCAGAAGGCCGGCCACCGGCTTCTCACCGAATACGGGATGACGGCTCCTTCTTCAGACAGTATGGGGAGTGAGGGGGTCATCTCCTCCAAACGCCGTTTGATAATTTCATGCGAACGCTTATCGGCTTCCGTCAGCGGCGATTCATCGGTTTTGAACTCGACATCGAACTCGCCGTCGTAAACGTCAAGGATAGCCTCACCGGCCAAAATAGCCGTGTTCAAGAGAAAATCAAGTTTAGACAACATGGTTTTGACAATCATCTGTCCAGCCTTACCACCGTCTCTACATGGGGAGTATGTGGAAACAGGTCCACACAGGAGATTTCTCCGACCCTGAATCCGCCCTTGAGCAACCGGCCCAGGTCGCGGGCCAGGTTTTCGGGTTGACAGGAAATATACAGAACCTGCTTGACCGAAGGGCTTGACGTAAGAATTGAGATCAGTTCTTCCGATAGGCCGCGGCGGGGCGGATCGACCACCACCAGGTCCGGAGCGTGTTTTTTCAGTATCGTATCCATACCGGTGTCGGCGTCGGCGCACATGAATCCGGTGTTACTCAATTTCAGCCGTCCGGCGTTCATTTTAGCATAATCAACCAGCCGCTGGGAAAACTCTACTCCCAGGCAACGGTCAGCCAGATCAGCCAGGAAACAGGCGAACACTCCTACTCCACAAAACAGATCGACGATACAGCTCCGTTTTCCATCACCTGCCAACCGTCGCGCCTCAGCCAATAAAATCCCGGTCTGATAGGAGTTAACCTGGAAGAATCCGCCGGAGGGGCGCATAAACTGCGTGCCACTAACCGACTCCTCGATTATCTCGCGGCCGGAAACCAGGTAGAATTCGTTCCCTACGATGACGTTCGTTTGACTCCCTTGAACGTTGTGGACGACACCTTCTACGCCAGCTCGGGACATCAACTTGAGCGCCACCTGACGGAGTCCGGCAACATCCCGGCTGTGGGTGACCAGCGTAACCACCACTCCGTCCGACAGCGAAGATCCTTCAATCAGCACGTGCCTGAGTTCACCGCTGCGTTTCTTTTCGTTATAGGGAACCAGGCCTGATTTCTCCAATATTCTGGTAATCGGCTTTATCAGACTGTCGATACTTGCCAGTTGTACGGGGCAACCGTCAATAGGCACCAGATCATGTGTACCCGCCGTAAAGAAACCGAGTACCAGCCGTTTATCTTCTCTCCTGACGGGAAGCTGAGCTTTGTTCCGAAATCCCCTGACCTGCTTCGCTCCGATCACCTCGGGAAGGGAAACCGATTTCAGGGAACGGACTTTCATGAAAGCCCGTTTAACCCGGTTGAGTTTCCAGCGGAGCTGTTCCGGGTATGATAAAACCTGGAGCGGACAGCCACCACAGATGGAAGCCACCGGACAGAAAGGGGAAACACGCTGAGAGGAGGGGTCGGTAAGCAGCTGAAGCCGACCGAAGGCGAACTTTTTTTTGACGTCCGTTATCTCGATTCGGGCCGTGTCCCCCGGGTAGGTCCCCCCCACCATGATCACGAATCCCTGATAGCGGCCGACCCCCAATCCCTTGCTGGTCAAACTGTCGATATCTATCTCTACTTCCTGACCGGCGGTAACGGGATGAGCCTGCCCATTATTGTTATCTTGTTCTTCAAGAGCCACGACACATTTCCTTCTTTCTGTGCGTCACTGCGTTTCTTTCCTCCACGCTTGCTCGAACTCACAGATGTCCTGCCGCATGGCCATCCTCGGAAGAGAGTCGTAGAACTTGGTTCCTTCCAGGAGCAATTCGTCAAAACGATTCAGTTCAACGATCCGGCCACGTTCACCAAAGACGAGTACCGGGTCGTCCCCAACCGAGCTGTAGCGGTCGTATACCTGGTCATCAAGCGGATCCCGGTAGCGCTCATAGAGAAGGACGGTTTTTTCGTTCAGGCCGACCGTTACCCGGCCCCGGTGCCGGACAGTGTACAAACTGAGTTCATCCTGGTGAGCCCTTCTTATATAGAGGTAATCGTTGGCGTGGGGAAACACGCTGAGCCCTTTAACCAGCCCGATTCCGAGATCGGCGACACGCATAAACCCGCCCGGAAAATCTCGCGGGAACGAGAGATAAAACCGGTCCTGGAGCGACATCGCACCGGCACTGATACCGTAGAAATTAGTCCCCAACCGAAGCGCTTCCTGGAACACTTCGTCCAAACGATAGAACCGGAGCCGGTTGTTCAGCACAAACACTCGACCGCCAAACAGCACGCAGGTGGCACTGCTGATTATTCTCTGTTTCAGCTCCTCCCGGTGGTCCTGGTAGAGCGCGGATTTCCAGACCCCGCTCTTCTCCAGAAAAAAAGCTTCCATGTTCTGGCAAAGAGCCAGGATCTCTTCGTCCTTGTAGACGAGATGTTCCACCGTATCACTGAGTTCTCTGCACATGTCCATGTCAACCGCAGAGTGTTTGAGAGGTTCGATCTGTTTAATTTTTGTCTTCCGCTCCCGGGTGGAAAGCCCGGCCATCATGAAATCCTCGTCATCAAACCGGTTCCAGTGGTAGAAATCGAAAAGCCCCAGGTGGGGATGTTTAAACTCCAGGGCATCGGTGAGCGCGGTGACGGTGTCGAGATAATCCTGGTTTTTAACGTGATAGTCTTTTTTGATTGCCTTGAGCAGGTCCTGTTTCTCGGTGTAACGGCGGTAGAGCCATTTCTCCTTGGTGATGAACTCGCTGAACATACTGTAAACAGAAAGGTTCTGGATATTGGTGGGAAACGAATTCTTCCACTTGGCATCGATTCCCAGGCGTTCAAACATTTCAATCAGGTGCCGGTCGTGATGTTCGTGTCCCTTATGGAAAGCAGCGGTAACCAGGAGGACCTTCCGGGACTGGTTGATCTCCGGGTCGGGGTGCTGAGGATTGAGCATTTGGGGAGAGAACATCTTTACCAGATCGACCTCGGTGGCAACGTTCCCATTTAGAAAGACCCATCCCTGTTCCTTGTTCTCCATCGGTTCGAGAATGGATTGCTCCTGTTTGTCAGCTTTTCCAGCGGCGTTTGACATAGTGGGAAACTACCTTTTTAGCTTCAGTGACCAGGTCCGAGAAGGTGCCGGTATTCTCTATTTCAAAATCGGCTTTTATCGTCTGGACTTCGGTTTCAGTGAGATGATCCTCCATGTAGTTTTCTTTTCTCCCGAAAATATCACTCTGTATTTTGATAATTTTCCCGCCGAGCCGTTTGATCATGTCGGCTTCCCGCTTGAGTCGGACGTCAGCAACGATGATAAATCCGCGGTTTTCCTTGATCTTTCGTTCCACCACCTTGACCAGGCAGTTCGGTTCGATGCTCCTGAGACCATCTCCAATTCGGCAGAGAAGTTCCCGATCCTTTTTACTGAGTTTGCCATGAACGCTGCCTATCTCGCGGTTATAGCACTCTTTAGCCACCCGCTTTATGTAATCGGCAAAATGCAGCACCGTGGCGGCATACCCGTTGATACTCAATAGATAAGTGATAACGGAAGCAAAACTGGTTTTGCCTTTACCCTTGCTCCCGGTGATTCCAATAACATAACGGCGCACCCATCGCACCTCCATAGAATCGATTCATGGTCTTCCGCTAACGGATATCAGTACCGAAGACGGGTGGATTCTATCAGAAGCGGGAGATGGTGTCAAACGGCAATCACGTGGTGATTTTTCAAGTTTGACGATCATATATCCAGAATTT
>CAZQHK010000034.1:0-28208 GCA_964593455.1 uncultured bacterium | reverse complement strand
ATCCAGAATTTCTATCTGGTGCAATCATTAACCCGGAAACTAAGGAGAGAATTAGTTGACATAGCCGGTTTTTGGTTCCTATGATTAAAATAGTTAAACGGTTTTGCGTTTGAGTTTCGTCTAAATCAATTGGAGGGAAGTGGTCAGGTATGTAATAAGGGTTTGAGTCCTTGAAAAAATTGAATAGAGAAAGCGAGGAAGAACGATGAATTGGCCGATTATCGGCCGCGGAAAGTACCTCGCGCTGATCCTCACGGGCCTGGTAGTACTTTTTATGGTCTTATTTTCTTTTTATCCCATTATTTCCGCCCGTCGCCAGGATACGCAGGAAGTGCTTCTCCTCGGTCAAACAAACTTACTTGCCGGAAGCAGATCGTCATTACGAGCTGTTGTCCGGAACCACGTTACACTCGAACCGGTCAAGGGCGCCAGTGTGCGCCTTACTCTTGACGCCGCCGCTACCGGGCGGGTAGTGGACCTGGCGGTTAAGACCGATGCCGGCGGAACAGCCGATCTTTCCTTCATGACCCCGGAAGAAGAGCGGGAGTACGAGCTTACTTTCTCCGCTCATTCGTCCCTGGGGCGGGACGTGTTCCGTAAAAAGATCAAAGTCGATCGCCAGTACGGTTTGCTGCTCTCAACAGATAAACCCCTTTACCAGCCGGGCCAGAAGATGAATCTTCGCTGCCTGGTCCTGAGGAAGCCTGATCTCAAGCCCGAAACCGGGAAAAGCGTGACCTTCACTGTCTCGGACAGCAAGGAAAACAAGATTTATGAGCATCAGGCGCCGGTCAACGATTTCGGCGTCGCCTGGACAGAGTGTCCGCTGGCTGATGAAGTTAATCAGGGGAGTTGGACCATCACTTGTACAGTCGGGGAGGTGAAATCGGAAAGAAAAGTTGAAGTAAAACACTACACCCTGCCAAAGTTCCGGGTCGCAATCGAAACGGAGAATGATTTCTGCGCTCCGGGCGACACGGTCGCGGGCCGGGTAGTGGCGGAGTATTTCTTTGGTAAACCGGTCGCCGGAGCGAAGGTTTCTCTGGATATAGAGACTTATGTGGCCGGATTTCAAACCGTCGGAAGACATACCGGAACTACGAACGATGACGGGATTTTCTCCTTTCAGATCCGGATGCCGGACTATGCGGCCGGTCTGCCCATGAAAAAAGGGGCTGCGTATCTCCAGTTCCGGGCCCGTGTAACCGACGCGGCTTCATGCCGGGAAGAAAAGGCAAAAAGTTTCACCGTCTCAAATAATCCGTTTATAATCGAGGCCATTCCAGAAAGCGGGACGCTGGTCCCGAAGGTTAACAATATTGTCTACACGATGGTGACCTACCCCGACGGCCGGCCGGCTCAGGCAACCTTGATAGTGGGAACGCGCACTTTCGAGACAAACGAAATGGGAATAGCCGAGTGCACTGTCTTTCCCTCTACCGGCGAACGCTACCGGTTTGAAAGCTCCGTTACCGATCGCTTGGGCAACAAAATGCTCTATAGCCAGGATCTTCCCTGCGGCCGGTCAACGGTTGATTACAGCGTTGGCACAATGCTGCTCAGAATATCTTCAGCGATGCCGCGGGTAGGAGAGACAATACAGCTCACGGTCCTTTCCAGCAGCTCCTCAGGGGTTGCTTACGTGGATGCCATCCGCGACGGCCGCACACTGTACACCACCGCAGTGGAAATGGAGCATGGCCGCGGCTACCTGGCTTTAGACATTTCCCCCGATTGGGCCGGGACCGTCGCCCTGAACGCCTATTGCCTGGGAAACGACACCAATTTCGTCCGCGACACCAAGGTGATGGTAATCTCCAACGCTTCTGATTTGCAGGTCCAGTGCCAAACTTCAAAAAAAATCTACCAACCCGGTGAAGTCGCCCGGCTGGCCTTCATGGTCAAAGATTCCGACGGCGCCCCTCGGCAGGCTGCCCTGGGAATTACCGTGGTCGATGAAGCACTGTTCGCCCTGGCTGAACTTCACCCGGGCCTGGAACGAATGTTCTTCGAGATAGAGAAAAAACTCCTTTCCCCAAAATACGAGGTGAGAGAAACCCCTTTGAATATCACCTTGAAAGATCTCTACCTGGACGGATACGCAGCCGAAGAAAAGGGGATGGATGACACTGAACCCTGGCTTGAAACCCGCCGAGAAACAGGGCTGCCGGCCATGACCGCAGACCTTAGAGGACAACTTTCCAATGTGCTCCTATCACAGGCCGTATACGCTGTCAGCTATCCATTGAAAACCCATTCTTTTCCCGGTAAGAGAAAGCTGAGAGAGGAAGCTGAGAAGATATTTGTGAAAACCCTTTTCGCTTTTTTACGTTCTCTTTTCGGCGCGACGACCTTACTGATGTTCATCACGATGATGTACGTCCATAGCACCAAGAAAACCACGCTCACCAATGGATTGAGAAAACCGGGAAACTGGATAGTCAAACAGATTATGAAAACCCAGTTTTTCACGTATGTCGTTTTTATTTCCGCCTACGGCGTCTTCGTCTCCACAACCCGGAACACACCATCTGGACCGATTATGATGGTTTGTTTAGTCGCCCTTCTCGTTCAGGCTGGCCTAGCGGCCGCCATCCTGAAACACGGCGATAAAAAGGCAGGTTACGCACCGTACCTGGTTCAGTTTATGCACCTCATATGCCTGGCCGGACTTTGTATCATCTGCCTGGTTGCCTCTTACACTGGAACGCGCATTCCTGCCAATCCCATGAAGACATTATGGGAGATGTACCTGCCGTTTGCCTTCCTGGGGCAAGCTTTGCTTCTGCTTTCCTCGGCCGCATTCATCGGCCGTTACCGGCATGTCCACCAATTCTTCTGGGTGCTGGCCAGCGGTGCCGCCGCCGCTTTGGGAGTGTTTGTTTTCCTGGCCGGGGGTTTCGGACTCGGTTCAATGGCCGGTGCCGTGGCGGTGATTGCCGGCGGTTGTCTGATCATCTATGGGTTCTCCCGACTCCACCTGGCTTGCCGCGGGACCTTGACAGCCGCGATTTCCCACGGTATCCAGTGGTTTCTCGCCTTCTCCCTGGCAGGGATCGTTATCCCTCTTTTGACAGATGACAGCGCCGCTATTGCCCTGATACCCATCGGTCTGATTGCCGGTCTCATCGTCTACAGCTACGAGTTGAAACCATTAAACGACAGCAAATGGGGTTCGAGGCTGCTTAACTACATGATAGTGTTCATGATTATCGGCGTTTTAACCGCTATTTCCATTCCCGATTTTAACTCGGCACGGATGCAGGCCAGAGGGTATCCGATGGCCTCTCCCGAGCGGATGGAAACATACCGCAGAGCCATGGATACAGCCGGTAAAACGGAGGCAATGACCGCCAGCGGAATTATCGACTCCCCGGATTCAGGCGAAACCGACGCCCGGAAGAAAGGGATCAGGGTCCGGGAGTACTTCCCGGAAACCTTGCTTTCGCTGCCCTGCATTATCACCGACGAGGCCGGACGCCTTGAACTCGATTTTCCCGTAGCGGACTCGATCACTTCCTGGCGGGTCTCCGCTAGCGCTTCCAGCCGCGACGGTCAACTCGGCGGACTAACCGGAAGCCTCACGGTTTTTCAGGACTTTTTCGTCGATCTCGATTTGCCCGTTTCGCTGACCAAGGGTGATATTATCTCCATACCGGCCGCGGTATTCAATTACCTGGACCGGACCCAGACGGTGCAACTCGAACTCGAACCGGGTTCCTGGTTCACATCGGTGGACGGGCTCGAGAGAACGGTAACCATCGGTCCCGGAAATGCGACTTCCGAGTTTTTAACCATCAAGGTCATCGAACCCGGTGATCACCGTTTTACCCTGTGGGCTACGGGAGAAGATGTCCGGGACGCCGTACGCCGAAGTATCCAGGTGCTGCCCTTCGGCTCCAAACACTCACTGGTCAGATCCGGTTGGCTGGAAGAAATACAATCTGTGCAGATATCGTATCCACCGGAAGCAGTGACAGGCACTGAACGGCTTTTCCTCAAAATATATCCCACCGTATTCACCCAGGTGGTCGACGGCCTCGATTCGATACTGAAGATGCCTCACGGCTGTTTCGAGCAGACATCATCGTCAACTTGGCCAAACCTCCTGGTGCTCAATTACCTTAAAACAACCGGGAAAATAAGTCCCAAGGTTCGGATGAAAGCGGAGCATTACGTGCAGTTGGGTTATCAACGCCTGCTGACGTTCGAGGTAGCCGGCGGCGGATTCGACTGGTTCGGTCATGCTCCCGCCAACCAGATCCTGACGGCTTACGGACTGATGGAGTTTACCGACATGAGCCGGGTTTATCCGGTCGACGAACGGTTACTCGACCGGACCCGCCGATGGCTTTTAAGCCAGCAGGAAAAAGATGGAACCTGGCGGAATCTCAATGTCAAGTACCGTGACAGCTCAAGCTCCTTCGCGGGAGATGTGGCCAGAACCACCGCTTACATTACCTGGGCGCTGGTTAACTCAGGCGTCGAAGGCCGCCTGGTGGACCGGGCTGTCAGGTATCTGAAACGGTGTATAGACCAGGAAACCAACACCTACACATTGGCTCTCATCGCCAATGTCCTGGTGACCACCGAGCCAAACTCGCAGATCACGCAAACCGTTCTGGGAATGCTTAAAGACCGGGTGGTCAGGAACGGAGAAAGCGCCTACTGGAATTCCAGTGGAAAAACCGTGGTCGGGTCGCGGGGACGCTCCTCCCGGGTAGAAACAACCGCCCTGGTGGCCATGGCATATCTCAAAGCCGGCACCGAACCGAACCTGTGCCGCCGAGCCATCACCCATCTCATTTCAACAAAGGACGCTTCCGGAAACTGGTACTCCACCCAATCAACCATCCTGGCGCTCAAGGTGTTGGTGGAAGCCGCCGCCGGCAATTATAAGCCACCGGGCACCGGAAGCACCATCGCCGTTCGGGTAAACGGAGAGGACAAAACAATTGTCGACATCGAGCCTGGTACAGATGACGTGGTCCGGGTAGTCGACATAAGCGGAAACCTCCAGGCCAACGATAACCGGATTCTACTCTCTTGCCAGGGTGAGTACAGCCCTCAGTACCAGTTGGTAGGCGAGTACTACTCGCCGTGGGAGGAGCAGTTGTGGCCGAGCAAATCTCTTTCCATCGATGTGGATTACGACCGGAATGAACTGGCCCTGGACGACATACTCAAAGCCGAGGTTCAAGTATCTTTCCGCGACGTTTCGCCGTCATCCATGATCATCATCGACCTGGGAATCCCACCAGGTTTCTCACCGATAGTGGAAGATTTCGAAGCCCTGAAACAACACCGCGTGCTGGCAAAGTTCAGCCTGACCTCACGGCAGGCGACCCTGTACATACGGGAGATGAGGCCGGGACAGGAGCTAACGTTCACCTATCGGCTCCGGGCCCGGTTTCCCTTGCGGGCAAAAACGCCTCCGTCACGAGTATACGAGTATTACCAGCCGGAAAGAAGATCGGTAGCCCGGCCCATAGAATTGCACGTAATGTAGGTGCGCCATGGAGAAGTTAATGAAAGGAATAGCTATGCCGTCCCTTTATGATAGTAATACGACTTCACAATTGGTAATTTACCAGGATGTGAAGCCCGCCAATAACCATTTCTTTTACCATGCTGGCCCGATCATAGCGGCCATACTGGCCTGTATCGCGGCGCCGGTATCCCTGCTCTACCTACATGAACATCCGATTAGACCTGAGTATACGTTAAGGGGAGGAGGAAGACCGGGAATGCGCGGGGTCGGCGCTTGTTTTGCCAATATGCGTGTTCTCGAAGGTTCAGTGGATATGTGGGAGATGGACCAGGATACGAACGTGTTTCCCGGAGGACCTATTACCCGGGAGGGAGAAAACGGCAACCGTCTTGCCCCCGTTTATGTAAGAAAGATCCCCCGATGCAGAAGCGGAGGAACTTATAATTTCAACAGTCAGACTCATGTCGTCTACTGCGATGCTCACGGTTCCGTCGACAATCCCGGATTTCTTAATCCCATCCCCAACGAGGAGGTGATCGAGACGGGAGGTTGGGAGTCTTAAAGAGAATTGAGATTTTGACCCGGACGGAAGCTGGTTCCTTCCTCAAAAGGTATGGGGAAACATTAAGATGTAGTGTAAGCCGGGTGGTCCCACCCTCAAGCAAGATAGAAAGTGATGGTGGAGATTTTTGACAGACAAAGGTTCAGCTGCTAAAATTAAGCGGTTATGAATCTTTTCACAATTATAGCTATTGCCGTAGGACTGGCGATGGACGCCTTCGCTGTCTCCGTCACCAGCGGAGTGACCATCAAGCACCTGAAAATTCACCATGCGCTAAAAATTGCCTTTTTCTTCGGGCTTTTCCAGGCGATCATGCCCGTGATCGGGTGGCTGGCGGGACTTAGCCTGCGGATGTTTATCGAGAACATCGATCACTGGATCGCCTTTGTACTGCTCAGTTTTATCGGGAGCAAGATGATCTACGAGTCCCGGAAGATCGGTAAAGACAAGAACGTGGAGGACCCGCTGAACATATTCGTTCTGCTCGTCCTTTCCATCGCCACCAGCATCGATGCCCTGGCGGTGGGAATCACGTTTGCCGCCCTCAACATTACTATCGCCGAACCGGTCATCATCATCGGGGTAATCACGTTTATTCTCTGCCTGGCCGGAGTCTATATCGGGGACAGAATAGGACACCTGTTCGAGAGCAAGATGGAGTTGGCGGGAGGAACCATCCTGATCTTCATCGGGGTGAAAATACTGGCCGAGCACCTGAGTTGACCCGGAAGGGAAAAAGAAAATGAGGTGCAGTTCAACCGTCAAGACCTTGGACGAGTACCGGCAGCAGACTTAAAGGGAAAATTAACCTGGAAAACGTGGATCAAGAGCTGGAAAAGCTTGAAAGAGAGATAAACCAGGACCTTCAGTCACAATAGGTAAGAAATATAGCAATTCATCGAAACGGCCCCGAGTTTTCCGTTTGAACTCAGGGGCCGTTTTTCCTTGAAGAACCACACGCCGGTGTAACTTTTGTGAACTAGAGCGACTAGTAGCTAATGTAGCCGTAGAGTCGGTATCTTTGTGGGGAGAAGTGTACCCGTATCGATTCGACACGCGATATGTAATCAGGTATACTGCCTGCAATGCCGGCTTGGCAAGGCGGTATTGTGAGTGTTGTGTCAAAGAAGTGAGGAGTGACGAGTATGAGAAAAGTAATTGGTATCACCGCCCTTCTGTTAACTCTGGTTCTCTGTATTGCCACCATCAGCCATGCCCTGGCCTCATTCAACAATCTGCAGCGGCCGGCGACCCTGGTTGAGAAGTCCAAGGGAGCCTTCGTTCTTGACGGGTTTCGATGGGGCGTGGACGAAAACATGGACCCGATCTTCAAACGGACCACTATACAACCCGAGTTGATCAAGGACATCTATTACTGGTCCGAGAACTTCCCGCCGGAATGGCTGGCGGCCCACGGTATGCTGGGTTTTGTCATGAAGAACAAACACGGTGTGGTCGCCGAAGACGGCACAAGGGATATCGGTTTTGCCGTCTCCATCGAGGCGCGGACGCGGACCGACCAGAAGTACTCCCTGTTCAAGGGACTTAAACGGGGAGAAGAAGGCTTCCAGCTGATCTACCAGGTATCAGGATATACCGACGTCATGCAGGTACGGGTCTCCAAGCGGAAACATACCTTGGAGCAGTACCGCCTGCTGTTGACCGAAGAACAGAAGATTAAGATGGTCAAAAACGCTTTGAACCTCTCCATTGAGGATTGGCAGGACGAGTTTTACCACACCCTGAAAAAGAGCTGTGTAACCGGAGCCCTGGAAATTATCAACACGGTCCTTCCGGAAGACAACAAAATCAAGTTCTGGATCATTCCCAAACTGCTCGTAAATCTGAAGGTGTCTTTCCCAAAATGGTCCTATAAGTACTTGATGGAGCACAAGATCGCGGTTCAAGCCGAAAAACGGTATTACAAAGACCGGATTATCGAGATACTTAGTGATGACGGCGACGATTTCCGACTCGACCTGTCTGAGCTGCCCGGTTTCTACGTGGAGGCTGATGTACTTCATTTCGCCGAAAACGTGGACCTGTTTTTCGAGTTCGCCCAGGCCATCGACATGTTGACCAGGTTGCAGGACCTGACCCCGCCCTCCAATCCAAACTTCTGGATGATCCAGAAAGAGATGGTCGACGTTTCCGACACCATTGCCGAGATAGAGGAAGGGCTTTTCACTATCGCCAAGGAGAATTTTGAAAAAAACCTGAAGTACTATATCTCGCTGGAGTTTGATAAGATCAAGAGCAAGAACGGTATCCGGTATTTGAATCAGAAGTTGCTGGAGATGATCACCTACAAACTCATGCACCAGGAGTGGGAAGACCGAAACTTCCTGCTCGAGGCCAAGAAATCCCTGACCGGTATGGAGCTTTGATGGCTAGAGTGGTTTGAGCCTAGAGGCCTGACACGTTCATTTCTAGCACCAGGCTATGACTGTCGCTTAACGAGTGGAACCGGTCGCTGCTCCTCCCCCTGAACCCGTCTCCGAACATGTCGAACAGGTGAGATGAAATCTGGAACTGCGGCAGGCGGCCGAGCAGTCGTTCCCCGTCGCACAGGAAGGCCACCTGAACCGGGGTGGCAAAACTGCCGTCCGGAGTAAAATCACCGCCCTCGGCCATCTGTATATAGATACCGGTACCGCCACCCAGAAGTTCTTTCAGCGTCTTTCCCGAACAGCCTGCCCTGAGCGGGTAACAGGCGGCGTGAGGGACCTGGTCGTATGCCGCCGCGGCGCTTCCCGTGTGCGGGAGATCATACATGGCGGCGGTCCGTTTATCGGTATAGGGACAGATGATGTTTCCCCGGTCAATCAGGGTGTAACGATAGTTCTCGTTAACCACGCCTTCCGCGTCGAAAAACGTAACCAGATCCCGAGTGGAGTCCTGGTACAGATCCAGGGAAAACCGCTCGGAGAATAGTTTCTGTCCCCGTTTGTCGGAAAAAAGCGATCCGCCGGTGGCAAACGTGCGCCCGTACAGATCGGTTATGAACTTGCCGAGCACCGCCCCTGACGTCTCGTCAAAGATGACCGGATATTTACCGCCTGCCAGCGGGTCCAACTGCCGGCTGAAGGCACCGCAAATATGGTCGGCCATAGCCAGGAATTCCGCCCGGTCGTACCGCCTGGAAACATACGCGACGCAGCCGTCCATGATATTGGCCGATGTTTTTTCTTTGAACGTCAGCGCGACCTTCATGGTATGGTCACGGTAATGAAGGTCCAGCCCCCGGTTGTTTACCAGGTCCCGTTCAGTCCAGGCCTGGCTGACCTGGTTAGCAAACGAAAAATCAGGCTGCCGCTGGCGTAAATCGGAGAGTAGATCGGTGATTTCGGAAAACAACCGTTCCCGGGGAACGATCTCCCTGGTCATATCGATGGTCCTGGAGAGGTCCATCGAGGGAGGATACGGGTACTCAATTTCCAAAAACAGTTTCTCCCGGGCTTTCTCGATCAACCTGTTCTCTTCAGTCTCGTCACAGTTACCCAAAACTCCGGCAACCCCGATCAAGCCGTTCTCAAAAACCCGGTACCCGGTCTTGATAATATCCTTCGTGCGGATAGATTCCACCCTGGTTTGCAGCACGGAGAAAGCCACTTCACGAGTATGAAAATGGTATTTTTCAACAGTCATGGCCGCTCCTCCCTAACCCGAATAACTCGGGCTATTGAACGTTCATTTTCCTGATCCGGACATATGGTCCGCCGAATCCAACCGGCAAAGGGTTCTGCTCCATCTTGCCGCATCCGCCGCCCACGAAAGACTGGATCTCCAGGCGGTCCGAGAGGCCGTCTATTTCGCCCAGTGTTTCGAACACCGTGCCGGATATGACCGAAATCTTCACCGGTTCGGCAATGCGGCCGTTTCTGATCCGGTAGGCTAAAAGCGGCGCGATAGTAAAGGTGGACATTCCCGAACCGTATGAGAGGGTATCGATGAAATATCCGTCTTCGACCCCGGCAAAAAGCTGGTCCCGGGTCAAAGTTCCGGGCTCTATATAGGTGGTGGACATCCGGACGATGGGCTGAAACTCAAAACTTATGGCCCGGGCGTTTCCGGTCGGCTCTTCGTCCAGGTCAGCCGCCGTCTGGCAGCTGTGTAACCGTCCCGCCAGTATCCCGTTTTCCACCAGTTTCGTTTTTCGGGCCCTGGTCCCCTCGTCATCAAATGGGCAGTATCCGGAACCCTCCAGGCTGCCGTCGTCAACGATGGTCAAGAGGGACGCGCCGACCCGTGTCCCGATAGCCCATTCCTTTTTCATGGTCTCGTCGCCGATCATAAAATCGGCTTCGCTTTTATGTCCGAAACTCTCGTGAGCGAAAACCCCGGCCGCCAGCGGGGAAAGGATGACGGGATATATTCCCGGCTCCACCGGTTCGGCCTGGAGCATGAAATCCTGACAGCTGACGATTTTTCGATCCAGTTCGTCCGTGCCGCCGGGAAGATCGTCAAAATTACTCGCGGCTTGTTTGTATGATTCCGAGAACGTTTTCTTGCCGTCGGCCATGATGAAACTGACCATAAACCCGCATTGCTGCGAGTCAAACACCAGGTTGGTTCCTTTACTCGAGTACAGTTTTTTGACGGTGGCGCAGTCCAGGTAGAGAGCCGCCCAGGAAGTGATGAACTTATTGGCTTCAACCGTCGGGAAATAGCCTTTGAGTAGATCGAGTTTCCGACGGACAGAGATCTTCGAGAGGTTATTTTCTTCAAATTTTCTGAAAGCCCCTTGGTGATGTTCGAACAGCTGCACCACGGGATGATCGTCGATATGAGCCGTCGGTGAAGTCATGACGGCCAGGTTGTCTATCTCGGACTGGACGGCGCCGGTCTCGGTCGTAGCAGCGTAATACCATCGGTTACCGTCAAATATCCTGATAAACGCCGCCGAGTAACTGCGCTCAATGCAGTCTTCGAGCTGCCCCATGGAAAACTTTATGCTCGACTCGAAAAACTCCTCTACCCTGACATCGGTATACAAGCCTTCTGGAAACCTATACATTAATTTCTCCTCAACAGATGACTAGCAGGCATGATGTGATATGGGCTTATGATATCGTAAATCACGCCCAGATTCCAGATCAAGATAATCCAGTCTTTCGCGGAATAGTTCGACTCCCGCAAATTTGTTCCCTTTTTAGCAACATGTTAGAATCAATCACCGTAGTAAAGGAGCAACGTTATGGAAGGTGGCGTGATCACCTTCGAGTCGGTCGCGGCCTTGCTGGTGATCGGGATACTGAAACTGCACTGCTACATCCCTGATATTCTGACAGGCAGCCTCACTATGGTGAAAAATATGACCCTGCCGATTCTCCTGATTTATCCGGGCGGCAGCCTATACGTCGATTTTAAACAAAAAAGACCCTCAAACCGTTGAAAAGAGGCTTGGAGTCTGTCGAAAAGCTAATAATCAGGTTGGTTAATCCAGTAATTGGATACGGCGGGGAGGCCAATAGATAGCTACCGCTTTACCTTTTACAAACTCCACCGGCAGCGGGCCCCAAAACCGGCTGTCCTGACTGTTGTACCGGTTATCTCCCATCATGAACAGGCAGCCCTCGGGAACCACGTATGGTTTGAAGTTTCCCAAGATTTCCTTCATGTAGGGACGCGATGGATTATACTTAACGCCGGGCCGTTCGGAAAACGGTTCTCCATTAACGTACAACGTTTCCTCTTTCATTTCCACCTCATCACCGGCCAACGCCACACAACGTTTCACGTAATCAAAGGTAGTATCCTTGGGAGACTTGAAAACTATGATGTCCCCCCTCTGAGGTTTCTTGATGAAGTAGACGACTCGATTCACGATGAGTTTATCGTTAATAAGCAGCGTGTTTTCCATGGAGCTCGAAGGAATATAGAACATCTTGACCACGAAAGTATTGATAACCAGTGCCATAATGAGGGCCAAAACCATGACTTCCATCAATTCGCGTAAATACCGGCCGGTTCCGGATGCGGCTGATTTTAGTTCAGTTGCTGCTTCGTTTCTTTTTTCTGCCACGGTATCTTCCTTAAGCCTCTCAATTCTGCGCTGGTTAGTATAACATGCTCCGCTCTTAACAATACACTATTGCACTATCCATGAAATAGCGAACAGAATACCCCGACCAGGGATTTTCAACCTATCCGGGCGACGAACTTATCGTTGAATCTACCGGAGATGTCAGTTTTCTGATGGCTTTTCGTCTGACGATGCGGAAGTGATCGATTTGACGGTCTTTTCACGTGGCCAGAAGACGATAATCATTATGCCTATTATCAGAAATACCACACCATCAAACCAGACTCTCCCCAGTGGAATGTGGAATGCCTTATGAGCTTGCCCGGCGCCGATGAGCACTCCGAGAAAACGAAGCCCCATAAGAAGAATAATTCCCTTGAGTATAACTTTATTCTTCACCGGATCGAGTAAAGCCAGATACGTCAGGAAGGCAACGGTGAGAAAATAGGCCGAGATTATCCGGATAATATAAGCAAGTTGTGGTGTCATGGATAAAAATCCGCCATAAATTAAGATGATCGTCTTTTCCGCCACCTGACCGCCGACTAATCCGGCCACGCCAAGCGCGAGTTGCAGCAGGCATAAACAGCCAAGAACCACCCGCAGCGTGAGATGTTCTTCTTGTTTTCCCTTATCAACCACTGGTACACCCTCTTCCAGTTTTGTTACCATGCATTTCTCAAACTAGCAGAAACATAACTTCCAGGCAACACGCAAACAGGGATTTCAAATTTGTTTAGGAGAGAAATCGAACGCTAAATCACCCTACAGTGTCTACAAGTTTCTGGTCATGCGCCTACCACAAAGAAGCTGCTCGATCTCTACCCCGGTACGTCCCCGTTCGGGAGGCTTCCAGATGATCAAACCAGACTCTCCTCTCCTGCGCTTTCCTGGTTCATTCCTTTTACTATTAGGCTATGGTATTATTACTCTCGATGGCTACAATTACGCAACTGTCTTCCGGTGATGATCGTTCGGAAAACCTGAACCCGATCGAGTTCGATAAGGTCCTTTACATCGGGCGCGGGTTGGAAAGCGATCTCGTTCTGTCCGATTCGCGGGTCTCGCGAAAACACGCCAAGATAATCAAAGAAGGTTCCCAGTATGTTATTTACGATTTGAAAAGCGGTAACGGGACACTGGTTAACGATGTTCAAATTCTCCAGAAACCCCTGAAGAACAGTGACATCATCACCGTGGGAACCGTTAAACTCGAGTTTTCCGACCACGTAGACACTACCGACCTGGATAGCTGGATACTCAACAAGTTCGGCACTTTCCTTCATCGGTTCAAGAAGCAGGAAAAATCCATGCTGGCATTTCTTTCTTCCATCATGTTCGTGAGAAACGGGCTCAAATTACTGGAAACGATAATCGATTCCGACGACCAGCCCGAAGAAGATCCGGCCCGGATCCGTGAAGAGCTTCAGAAGTTTATCCTCGAGCTCACGAAAATCTTTGATATCGCGGAAAAATTGAATCACAAACAGCGCTCCCAGAGCATCGTTCTGGAAGTGGCCAATCTGGTCACCCCGGTGTTGGATGAAGAACGGCTGCTCAGGATTTCGCTGGACATTATGATCAAGGTACTCCGGGCGGAACGTGGATATATCATCGTTCAAGAGGATGGCAATCTGGTTTCCCGGATAGCCCGCAAAGCACGGGCGGACATCGATGACATGGAACTTGATTCCATCAGTTGGAGCGTCGTCAGAGACGCCGCCGAGTCCGGCCGGACCATTTTGATCGTGGACACCAGCCAGGGAGAAGAAACAGACAGCCGCCGCTCAATCGTCGCCCACAACATCAAATCAATAATCTGTACGCCTTTTTCAGGTAAAGAGGAACTCCTGGGAGTCGTGTACCTCGACCGGCGGAAAGGTGTCGCGTCTTTCTCCGAAAGCGACAAGCAGATGATCCGGACGATAGCCAACCAGATGGCGATTACCATCGAGAATACCAAATTCTACACCGATTATCTGGAGAACCAGGCTATCAGGCACGAACTTGAGGTAGCCCGAAGCATCCAGCACAACCTTCTGCCGCAGGTCCTGCCGAACACCAAACGTCTCAGGGCCAGCGCCAACCTGGTGTTCGCCAAAGAAGTCGGGGGAGATTACTATGATCTTTTTCAGACCAGCAACGGACAGTATGCGGCAGTCATGGCGGATGTGTGTGGAAAAGGTATTCCGGCCGCCCTGGTGGCAGCCAGTGTCAGGGCTTATATCCGGTCTCTGACTATTCAAATCCACTCCCCCGCCGAGATTCTTAAAACGCTTAACAACCTGTTGTGCAATGAGCTTACACCAGGTTATTTCATTACCATGGTCCTGCTCATGTTCGACCCAGAATCAAGTACTTTGACCTACTCCATGGCCGGGCATGAACAACCGCTGCTTATTGACCGCCAGCAAAAAAAGATAACACAGCTTACCTGTTCAGCCCTGCCGCTGGGATTCTATGAAAACGTCGATTACCAGGAAGAAACCGTCGACGTGCATCCGGGTGATTCCTGTCTCGTCTATACCGATGGTATCACCGATGCGCAGAACATGGAGAACGACCGCTACGGCCATGAACGATTATTGGAAACCGTTGAGAACAACTTCGATATCGATGCCGAAAAAATGGTCCAGATCATATTCTTCGAAACCAGCTTATTCTCCATGGGCCGTGAGGATGCTGATGACTCGACTCTCATGGTGCTCGATTTCCAGTAAGAAACTACGATTCCTCGGCCATGGTTGCCAACATGAAAAGCTCCGGTTAGTGCTAGAAATATGTCTGGTAGATGCTGTCCAGGCCGGGACTGGATAGGTTATCGAAAAAAAGAGCCACAACGGACAGGATTGCCAGTATGGCTACAAGAGCAAAAACAACCTGTAAGAAGAATTTGAAGTCAAAGAGTTTTTTCCAGTTGAACACCTTGGAATATACACCTTCCCTATCCTGAACAGTATCACAGCCCAATAACAGTGTCAACCAGCCAACCAGTGTCCATCAATCTTCTCCGCTTTCTGACACTGCACTTTTTAACCCGAATAATTCACGAATCTTCGTCGCGAGGTGAAGTAAATGGCCGCAAATACAAGGCGCGTGCAGGAAAATGCACGGAGTCGTACCGGTCGGTACGATGAGTACATTTTTCAAGCGCAACACAGTAGGTGTGGTCATTTACGAGCTGTAGCAGATTATTTGTGAATTATTCTGGTTAAAGATCTCGTGACAGAGACTCGTGAAATATGTAGGCTAATGTTATAATTACGAAAGGGATAAACAGTTATTATGAATACGAGTTTAGTGAAAAAAACATTTCTGGCCATCGCTTTGGCCGTGACCGTGCTGGCCGCCTTCGAGATCGGACTGCGGGTTTTCCTGCGCATTTCGGAATCCGATACCGCTTACCGTCTTAAATCAACGTACCGCCGGTTCCAGGTAGACAGTTACGAGCATGTACTCGATCTACACTATCCCAAGAATGTCACCATTACCCAGAAAGTGACCCTGGCACCTCATCCCAATAAGATAGACCGCCTTGGCCGGCCAGTCATATTGCCGGGAGCTCCGGTGGTTACCATGAAGTATAAAACCAATTCTCTGGGGTTCCGGGACATCGAGTTTTCAGATAAGAAAGAAGGCACGGAGAGGGTCGTTTGTATCGGTGATTCGGTAACCTTCGGTGACGGCGTTACCATGGAACAAACCTACGCCAAAGTTCTCGAACAGAAAATCAGGAAACGTGGGGAGAACTGGCAGGTTATCAATGCCGGGTCGCAGGGGTTGACCTCAATCGCGGCGCTCCACATGATAAAAAGAAGGATACTGCCTCTGAATCCGAAAACGCTTATTTACTGTCTCTGTGTTAATGACGATGCACCGGCGGAGATAAGCGACTTCGAATATCTGTCCCGGGTGATACATCGCGCTCCCCTGCTACGGTTTCTGGACAACTTTTACTGCTACATTGTCTGGAAACAGTGGATGAACAGGCTTCGGGTGAAGTTTTTGGGCAGGGGCCGGAAGACTCCCTCACAGCGCCATGAACCGGCCGGAGCGCCCCCGTTGAAACTCGACCGGAGAGTTACTATTAATCTCAAGAAACAGAACATTAATTCCTTGATTTCACTGTGCCGGAAACGGGGAATAAATCTGCTTCTGATGACTCCGCCCATGACCTCTTTCGGGATGCGGGATCGGGTAACGCCACACATCAAGGTTATCAAGTCTCTGGCAGTCACAAGAGAAGTCCCCATGATCGATCTGTACAGCATCTTTCCCAAAAGAGAACAAGAAAACGGCCTGGTCTTTAAAAGAGAAGGAAATCAGCAGAAACTATTGCAGTATACCGATGGAAAAGAGAACCTGTTAATGAGCATCGAATCGCCCCATGATTCCACCATAGCACATGAAATTTTTTACTACATGTTTCAGAACGATCTGAAGCAAACAACTGTCATCGATCAGGTTCATCCAACCCCGATAGGACACGAGCTGATAGCCAATCTGCTGATAGAACAACTCGAAAGATTGAACCTTCTTCGTTAGTCGGGCAGGCCATACAGCAGCGACTGGTTGTCCTCAAAAATCGGTGGTCCCAGAATCTGTTTAAGAATACTCTTCACCTTTAGGAACCGTTTCAGTCCCTCCAGGCCCAGGGTTCCGGGCGGGCTCGGGCGAATACCACTGTCCTCGATAGCTACAGGGATATCGTTACTGAAAGTTACCCGGTGAAGAACAACGTATCTGAATCCCATAGAGCTCAGGTCACGAAGCTCTTCCCCGGTGGGAATCGCTTTCTCCTCTTTTCCCAGATTCACCAGAAACGAAAGAGCCCCGTTTCCTTCTATTTTTTTTCTCAACCCGGGGGGAATCCCCACCGCCAGTTGCACCCCGGACCCTCCCAGGATTGGGCGGCCATGCATAGTCTGAAGGTAAACCGCCGTAGCACTCATCAAACCAGTTCCCCAGGGTAAATTAATTACTGCACCGGACGGGCTCCCGGTAAGGAGATTCTGGTATCCGGGCTCTTTGGGAGCAGGATTGCGGGACAACATCTGACGGCTATAGGAAAACGCGAACAACAACAGGACCGTTACGGCCACCACCGCAATACGAGACCATTGATTCTTCAGCCGGGCAAGAAACAATTCCTGTCCCTTACCAATAGCCACTGCCCAGGCGATCAGGCAAAACGGAAGAAAACGAATCGTTTGGCTCAGACGGCTCAGGGGGGGGATCAACCATTCCAGCACTAAAAACGGCAGGGGTATCTCCAGGCGGCCAGGCCAGAGAGAGAGTTTTCTACCCAGCGCCAGGATGTAAAAGCAACAGCCCACCCCGACCCAAAATCCGGTTTTTCTCCAATGGCGAAGAGAAAGAATCAAGAATACCACCACCAGCACCAGGTACATGGGAGGGATAATATCCAGTATTCCCTGAGATCCCACCGTCTCTATAAATTGTCCGCTCCCAGCTGTCTGCTGGGACGCGGCGGAAAGCCGCAGTCCCGAATCGAGAGAAAGACCGAACACCTGCTCGCCATGAAGAAGTTTTTCGCCGAATGGAAACAGGAACGGAAGAAGGCATGAGGTGACCAACAGGCAAAATGGAATGAACCGGTATTTGAGAACCAGTTTCCAGTCCATCCTCTGGCTCGAGCGGGCGGACCATAGAGCCCGGCCGACAACAGCCAGGCCGAAGAGAGCCATGAATATCCCGTGGAACCAATCGTTGAGACAAATCAACAGGTAAAATAAAACAGTTATTACCGTGTGCTTTCTGCTGCCATGGAGCATCCGAATAAAGTTTATTATGAACAACGGGATAAAGAAAAGAATGATATGCTCGAATCGATAGTAGACAATCTGGTCGGCGACAAAAGGGTTCATGGAAAACATCAGAGCCCCTGTCAACGAGGGCCAGGGTCCGATTCCCAATCGACGAAGAAACCACCAGGCGGCCAGCGCATTAGCCAGTACCAGAACTAACACCAGAATATTGACTCCCAGCGGAAATCCGAACACTCCAACCGGTAAGATACTTAGAAGCGGGCCCATGATGTTAGGGGTTTCAAGGTATATGTCGAAACCCTCGGGATAGAAAAGAAGATCGGTCTTGAGGGCCTCTCTCGGGTTACTGACCAAATCTTCAACGTGTTCTCCAAGATACCAGACAAGCCAGAACGAGTAAGCAATGTCGTCGTTTTCAAGAGGCGACGGTCCCCAGATGAGATCAAGCTCACCTGGAGCGGGGAAGATACTGAGCGCTATGAGGAAAAGGAGGATAACGATGCTTACGGCTGAACTCTTCATCTTTGATACACCCTGCTCTCCGGATCGTTCCGGGAGATCATCTCCATAAGAGAAGCCTCCTGTTCAGCCCGGCCGGAGGCCGGTAGAAGCGGGTCTACCGTCAGTTGAAGCTCCCGTTGAATTATGTAAGCTGCAGCGGCCCGGACGAGGAGGTTTCCCCTGATGTATTCCCGGATCGTGCTAACCAGATTTTTTCTGTCACGACGGCTGCTAACCACGGCCCGGGCCCGCCCATGCTCGTCCCACCATTTTTCCCATTGCCTGATACATTCACCGACAGATGCCCCGGTGGCTCCATCCTCAAAACTGTTAAAGGAACCGGTGGAACACATAAGAGCCTGGAGTGCCGGGTACCTGAGGCGCGGCGACCGCAATGCCTCGATGAGGACCGGTACCAGAAACGGGGAAGCATCACGGGCCCGAAGAAGAAGCGGGACAGTCAAAGCGGATTCGGAAATGGCGCCGAACAATCCGGTCAGTTCCGCCAAAGAATCCCGATCCCCGCTTTCAATGAGGATAAGCGACTGTCGTACCGATCGGAAGACAGTAGTTTCTTTTTCCCTGGCGGATGTGTCGATGGCGGCAACTCCCGCCGGCCAGGCAGGAAGCGATACAGTTTCAGCATAATCCTGTATCGGATTAGCAGGTTCCTCGGGTTTTCTCTCCGAATTATCACTTCCGCCAAAAACCTGGTCTACCAGCAATTCCACTATCTTCAAAGCGAAGCTCTCGGAATATCCGCCGGCCCTGTCGAATACCGATTTGCCATCAATGGCCGCCTGTTTCGCCATATCGGCTCCATCTATAAGTTTGATACCAGGCACCGAGGCAGCGACCCGGCGTATCACTTCCACCATCGCGGTTGAGGCTTGAAGGAGCCGGGGGGACATATCGGCCGCCTGACGGCGAAGACCGAAGGCTTCTCCAGCCCGGCCCATGTTTTCATATGCCTGAGCCATGATAACATGTACCGTCTGACTGGCCTTACGGGACCGGATTGGCGTTGCTTTTTCGAGCAGTTCCAGAGCACCGGCGGGATTTCCTTCCGCCAACCTGGCGGTGGCTTCACTCAAGATCCTTCTCTCCGCGGCCGGGATACCTTCCGGTATAAGGAATCCGGCTTCAGAATCATTCCAAAAGGCCGGTGTGACCAGTATTACTTTCCTTTTTCCTCCCCCGGAAAGACGATGTACGATCGCTTCAAGGTCTGTTTGAAACTCTTCTTCCGCCTGCCGTTTTGTTTGCTCATCAAGCCAGGACCAATCGCTATCGGCGGCAGTCGGTTCAGGAATCATGACCATCTCTATGAGACGCCAGAGGTAGGCCCATGCCAGGTTGGACCTGACCAGATGTAAAAACCTTCCCTGGCGGTACACTTCCGGATATCGAGCCCGGTTTATAAACTCGTTTGTCCCCGTTTCAAGAACGACTACATCAGGGTCATACCGCAATAACTCGGGAACCGCCGTGGTGAACATCCTGAGATCGGCCTGATGCAGACCGGCATTAATCACCTCTGTCCGGCGCTGTCTCCCGGCCGCTTTCCAGCTAAACAAATACGGATAGGAACTTCTGGACTCTGCTCCCGCCACAGTTGAGGCTCCGGCAAATATGACTCTCAAGGACGGTGAAGATTTGTGTTTAGGGAAGGCCTCCATTTGCAGCCGGTTTTCCCAGACTGCATTAGACCGGTAGATAGTACCTGCCGGAGCGCAGTTCTCAGGAACAAACAGTGCCGGAGCCGGAAAATATCCGCCGAACCGGCGGAGCAGGAATTTATCCCCCGGAAAATCGTATAATCTCAAACCTATTTCCGACAGAATGAGTACCAACAGTACCGCCAGCCCCACACGCCGCCATGTTTTTTTCATGTCTCTTCTATTCTCTTTGGAACAGGATGATGAAACAGCGGACATCCCGCAGGTAAAACACTATAGGACCTGTTAGCCGCATCCGCGCCCGCCTTTGGGATAACCGACACCCCGGAGAGTTGTCCGTGTTCACCCCAACGCTCCCGGGATAACCGGCAGCCCGCCAGGGATGTCCGTGTTCATCCCATCATAATATTATACGACGGAATTCACATTACAGTTCAAAAGGTTTGAGAGCCTGGCCTAACTTCCAGATCCGGAACGTGCAGTCACGGCCGCCGGAGACCAGAAGTTTTCCGTCGGGACTGAAGGCCACCGATTCCACGTCACTCTCGTGCTCCCGCAACGTCAGGAGACATTCGCCGGTCTTAATGTCCCAAAGTTTAACCGAAGCATCGTTACCTGCCGAAGCCAACACCCGCCCATCAGGATGGAAGTCCACCGAGTTGACCCGCCCGATATGCTCCCGAAAAACGGAAATGCATTCCATGTTTTCCATATCCCACAAAGCAATGAGTCCGCCATCAGCGGCAACCGCCAACAACCGGCCGTCGGGACTGATAGAAAAATCACGGGTGACGCTGGACGGTTTCTCATGTTGCTTGATGAACCGGCGGTTCTCGAGGTCCCAGACCGTGAGCCCTATTCCCCGGCCGCCACCGAAGAGGAGTTTGCCGTCAGGGCTGAAAGCCAGGACGTACACGTCATTCTCGCACTCTGTAAACGTGTGTACCACCTGGTGGGTGGCCACATCCCAGAGTTTGACGGTTCTCTTACCGCCGCCGGCAGCCAGCAGCTTACCATCAGGACTGAAGGCCACACAGGCGATATCCTTGCTCCAGCCGGCTCTGGCCTCCATGTTCCACATCTCGGATGCGGCCGAGAACAGAGCCGACAGAAAAGTCGTCGGTTCCTCTTTTTCAAAATCGAGGGCCACTATTTCTTCGCGCGAGGCTACGTCCCCCAGTTTTATCACACCGTCATCACCGCCGGTGGCAATCAATTTTCCGTCGGGGCTGAAGGTCACGCAGCGGACACTGCTGCCGTGCTTCATGAAACGGTCGGTAATCCCGCCGGTTTCGGGATCGATGAATAGAACGGGCACCATTTTCGGTGCCCAGGGTCCTATTGCCATCTTCGAACCGTCCGGACTGAAGGTTATGTGCCGGACTTTCAAATCACCGAGGTTCACTGTCCGGACCATGTCCTCGCGGGCCAGCGACCAGACCTTGACCGTTCCGTCATTGCTGGCAGTGGCGGCCGTCCGGCCGTCTGAGCTGAAGGAAACCGAATTTACCGCGCTCTGGTGCTCTCGGAAGGTGCTGATGAGGCTCAACCGCTCGAGATCCCAGAAACGGACCGTATTGTCGCCACTACCCGAGATCAAGATCCTGCCATCGGGACTGAACGCCAGGGAATAGACATCATAGGTGTGCCCCCGAAGCGTGGTCAACAGCCGCTTGGCTTCCATGTCCCACAATCTGATGCTGAAATCATCGCTGGCCGAGGCCAATATGCCGCCATCGGGGCTGAATACCAGTTTTCTTACGACTTTCCAGTGCTCATGAAGCGTTTCGAGGAGCTGCCCATCTTTCGCGTCCCATAACTTGACCTTACCGTCTTTGCCGGAGGACGCCAGATACTTTCCATCGGGGCTGAAAGCCAGGGTATAAATACTTCTCATATGTCCCCATATGGAGTTGATAACCTTCCCGGTCTCTACATCCCATATCTTGATGATCTCATCACCACCCGAGGCCAGCTTTTTGCCATCTGGGCTGAATGTCAGGCACTTCACCGCACGCGTGTGCGCGGTACCGGTTTGCAAGGTGGGATCAACCAGTGACACGACCTCACGCTGCTGCTTAAGATCCCAGATCTTGATGGTGGAAGCCGAGTCCCCGGTGGCCATCAAGCGGCCGTCCAGGCTGAAGGCCAAACACGTGGTCGGCACCTGATGTCCCTTGATGCTTCCCAGCAGCTTTCCGGTCAGAGGATTCCACAACTGGACCGTCAGATCGCTGCTGCCGATGGCCAGGACATTGGCCTGGGCGGCGAATTCGACACACGTGAAGGAGGAGCCCCAACCACTGGCAGTAGCCACGGACTTGATACTTCTCCCTTCGTTGTAAACGGTACGCCATTGCATGAGATCGATAAAGGGACACACGTTGATCCCTTTTTTCTTCATATCCTCTTTGAGCCTGCTATAAAGATCGAGAGCCGACCCGATATCTTTCTTCTCCTCGTATACCATGGCCAGGTTAAGTCGGCCTACAAGCTCGTTCTTCTCGGCTGAACGCCGCTGTTGATCGGCTGCCTGCCGTTCGGCCTCGGCCCGGGTCCGCTGTTGTTCGGCCATACTTTTTTGTTTTTCCGCGAAGCTCTTCTGGGCTTCGGCTATTTGCCGTTGTTCATCTGCCCGGTCCCGTTGTTTCACCGCCTCCCGCTCGGAGGCTGATATACGGATATAGGAGACGGCAAAAGAGACCATGAGAATGACCAGGACCGTCAAAACGGACAAGGCCAGAGCCTTGTTTCTGAATACCCATTTGAAAAATACCCGCCAGAGACTGTATTCCATGGCGCCAATGGGCCGCCCGGAGAGAAACAGCTCGATCTCGAGCTTGAGATCCTGGACCGATTGGTAGCGGTTTTCCTTCTTCTTCTCCAGGCATTTCATGACAATGGAATCGAGTTCCGGTGAGATATTCCCGTTAGGGTGGCGGCGAGACGGGGATAACGGCTTTTCTTGGCCGATCTTGCTCAGGATGGCCCAGGGATTTTCCGCGCTAAACGGCGGCGCCAGTGTGAGCAGTTCATATAGAAGCGCTCCCAGGGAATAGATGTCCGATCGTTCATCCATCTTTTCCACCAGGCCCCCGGCCTGCTCCGGCGGCATGTAAGCCGGAGTCCCGACTATCGAACCGGTCATGGTCCGCATGGTATCACTCCGGTCTGCCGGGGAGGCGATAAAGAGTCCATCCTGGCTCTTGTCTTCCTCGACACTCAAAATCTTGGCCAGCCCCCAGTCCATCACGTAGACCTCACCGAAATCCCCAACCATGATATTGTCCGGCTTCAAGTCGCGGTGGATAATCTCCCGTGAGTGGGCAAAGGCGATACCGTCACAGATCTTAAGGAAGATATTCAGTACATCGGTGAGCCGTTTCGGTTCATCCGCACCTGAACTCTCCTTGGTCCGTATGATCATGTCGGCCAGTGAAGCCCCCTGGACCATTTTCATGGTGAAATAGACCTGGCCGCTGTCATCGACTCCGAGTTCGTGGACCGGGCAGATATTAGGATGTTCGAGCTGGCCCTGGACCTGCGCTTCCTTGATGAACCGTTCGATGAATTCGCGCGATTCCTGCCAGTCTCCGGTGATGACTTTCATGGCTACATCACGACGGATATCCGAATCGTAAGCGGTTAAAATAACTCCCATACCACCCCGGCCCACCTCGCCGGAAACCACATACTTGTCTTCATTTGCGCCGGTGCGGGAAAACGGGCTGTCTCCGGGGTCCGGTTTTTCTTCGGCGACTCCCGCTTCGGCCGGCTCGATAATGGTGTCGCTGCCGTACTCCGATCCCTGGTAGGCCGCCAGGTCATGCAGGGCATCGTCCAGGGATGAGCCGGGACGGCGCTGGCGCTTCCGGTTGAGGACTTTATCAAGAAGCGGATTGTCTGGATGGCCTCCACCGTTTTTCCCGGCAGCGATATCTTTCGAATCGGGATGAATGTCGTCGAAATTATCCATAGTCGGGGACTTTTAACAAGGATAACAGGACGGCAGTCACAGGAGCAAGGAGAATGGAACGAGGCCTGGGTTGCCACAGGCTGGCAACCGTATTACAATAGCTAGGAGTTTGTCGGAGAAATAATTATCATTAAACGAAGGACTATATCGAGCAAAGCAGAATACTTGGACAGACTCGTAGCGTTTTAATAACCCCTGGGAGGTTTATTGAAGCATGCCACAACTCAATCTGTATAATACCATGATCAGGCGGAAAGAAGTGTTTGATTCGCTTGAACCGGATACCGTCGGGCTTTACACCTGCGGGCCCACCGTGTACTGGTACCAACATATCGGTAATCTCAGAAGCTATATCTTCGCCGATGAGCTCAAACGGGTCCTGCTTTACAACGGCTACCGGGTGAACCATGTCATGAACGTCACCGACGTTGGGCATCTGACCAGCGACGCGGACACCGGCGAAGACAAGATGGAGAAAGCGGCAAAACAGGAAGGCCGGCGGGCCGCAGACATCGCCAATCACTACTGGGGCGTTTTCAAGGAAGACCTGGCCAAGCTGAACATCCTCCCACCCGACACCTGGTGCAAAGCAACGGAGCATCTTCAGGACCAAATCGAGCTGGTCAGGGCACTGGACGAAAAAGGGTACACCTACCGCACGTCGGACGGGATCTATTTTGACACCTCAAAACTCCAGGATTACGGTAAACTGGCGCGACTCAAGGTCGATGGACTCCAGGCCGGTTTCCGGACCGATATGCGGGAAAAACGAAACCCCACTGATTTTGTCCTCTGGAAGTTCTCCGAAGAACCCGGGCTGAGACAGCAGGAGTGGGACTCACCCTGGGGTTTAGGATTTCCGGGCTGGCATGTGGAGTGCTCGGCCATGTCGTCTTTGTACCTGGGAAAGCAGTTCGACATACATACCGGCGGCGAAGACCACATCGCCGTCCATCACACCAACGAGATTGCCCAGTCGGAGGCGGCTTTTGGAGTCAAGCCCTGGGTACGCTTCTGGCTCCATGGAGCCTTTCTGACCTTCAAGGGAGAGAAAATAAGTAAGAGCACCGGCGGACTCTACACCATCTCCGAATTGGAAACAAGCGGATTCAAACCGCTTGATTACCGCTACTTATGTCTCAATGCCCATTACCGGAAGAAATTGAATTTCTCCCTGCCGGCCCTGACCTACGCCCGCAACACGTATGACCGACTCAAAAACATCATCAGGGACCTGAAATCAAATACCGGGAAAGGCACACCGAAGGATTATCTGGCCCCTTTCAAAGCGGCGATCAATGACGATCTCAACATGCCGCAGGCGCTGGCGGTTTTGTGGGAGATGCTGAGGGACCCGGAGATGGATCCGCAAGCAAAGCTGACAACCGTTGAAACCATGGACAGAGTGTTCGCCCTGGACCTCCTCGAGGATGAGAAAATGGAGCTCACCGGCGAGATAGAGCAACTCGTGCAACAACGGGAGCAGGCCCGCAAAGAAAAGGATTTCGCTACCTCTGACCGTATCCGTGACCAGTTGAAAGAACGAGGCGTCATCCTGGAAGACACCAAAGACGGTGTCCGCTGGAGAAAAAGCTAATTTTTTTCGACCGGTGACACCATGCTCATTCGGACTGATTTTGACTCAGGTGCCCCCGTCGGGGATAGAAGGCCAACACGAAGTAATACCACGCCATCTTGGGATGTCCCGTGTGTACGAGTTCGTCGTTCATGGAAAAGGAAAGGACCCGGCCAAAACTACCTGATATCAGGTCTTTAAGCTCGCTAAGATCATAGCACTTCACGTGGGCGGCCTGGCTCAAATCGCCCTGGTGCTCGTAGGAGTAGAGGCTAGGAGTCCCGATTACCAGCATGCCGTCAGCTTTTATCGTGTCCGCCGCCCGGGCAATGAATTTTCTACCTTCTTCAACAGACATGTGTTCCAGGACATCGAGGCTCACCAGGACATCGAAGCCCCGATCAGAAGAAAAGTCCGCAAAATCCTGTATCTGGAAAAACACATTTTCCCGTTTACTCAAGTTGCGGGCTTCTTCGATCGACTGCGAATTACGGTCGATGGCCGTGACCGAATGGCATAACTGTGAGAGAAAAATCGTACCCAGCCCGGAAGCACAGCCCACTTCCAGCACATCATCGTTTACAGAGAGATGTTTGGCCACGAACTTGTACCGGGCCAACCGTATCAGGAACTGGACCATGTTTTCCCGCACGTAGTATGAATATTCCGGCGGCAATGTCACCGTTCCGTATTTCTCGTACAATTCCTTCACCATGCGGTCATAACGATCGGTGTCAAAAGTCGGCCCCTGACCATCCATTTCTCAGCCACCCCATCTCCGAGGTAAAATCATTGCATCAACTGGTTATTGAGATACTATAGCATTCCACTTCGTCTAAATCAAAATTTTTTTGCTCGAATCCAGTTGCGCCATTAAACTTTGAGGGTCGAGAGTCTTATTGATGATACCGTGCGGCGATGCTATACTGCCGATAAAAATGAGGATTTGATCTTTGATGCCTGTACAGAGTTTGGTTATTAAACTTGCTTTTCGAGCCAGCAGTGTGTCGGTCAAAGCCTGTCTGGATAATGATGAGACAGAGCATTGTTTAAAACTCAGTAACGTGACGCCGGCAGAAACCAATTATATTTCCTACTGGATATTGTATCGTTTGAAGAGTACCTTGCTCGCCTTGCCTGCCAATAATGTTACCGTACATTGTCATATGGAGCAGGTTGATCGCAATGCTGAACTTGTCTACCAGAGTGTCTACATTTTCATTAACAAAGTCTTTTCGGCCACCAACAAAACCATCACCACCCATGCGGATACCAGGGGAAAAGCCGAACAAAACGAAAACATCCTTTTTTACACATATCAAGAAGACGGTCGTTTGATAGATTTTTACGAACATTGGAAAACTCTCTATCCAAAACAACTGTATCTTATGACCTATCCAAGCGGATGGAACTCGCTAAAACGAGTATGGGAAACAAACGATTATGAATTTACGGCCGAAGATCTGCTGCGAGAGATCAGCGAGAAGAAAATAAAAAAAATCGTCAGCACTAATTATTACGTCTTGGAATCCTTTATGCAAAAATACTCAATTTTCCTGCCGGCCCTCCTTGCTCATTGTGGGGTGGAGTTTATTGGGGTGGATGCAGATCATGCGGAGTTTGCTTCAAACGGACTATTGATCAGAGCTTTATATACCAGTCCATGCATCCGTTTAACGGCCTATCCAATTCTCAATATCTATTGGGATAAGAAATACGACAACCGTAATATATATTATGTTCCCATCATACAACATTACGAGCCTGCTCCCAGCCAGGTATCTCCCCCTGAAAGAAGGCCTCTGCTGGTTCTGAGCCATTCAAGAGCCTGGGAAGTGAAATCTTTTTTGCCCTTTATTTTATACATTCTCGACAACATCGATAAAGAAACAGTGCTTACTGACATACAATTATGGTTTCTGGCCATGCGGCATCTGATTTTAAGCAGTAGCCAGCCAGATGACTATACCAAATCCAAACACTGCATGATATTGTTTCAGCTGTTTTATTACATAACCCACTTTCTGAAATACGAAACTATCAGCTGGATTGACAGCAAGTACCCGATCCAAATCTATGGAGATGAAGGATGGGGTACGGTTTTTCCTGACCAGTATCAAGAAAAATACCTTTCATCCAGCGAGATAGACACCATGTTAAACAGGCATCGTCATCTTAGACTCCTCAGCAATAACTGCTTGAATTATCTTGAAGTACCGGGGCCTCTCGGCGATGCCATTGCCTATGACCAGATTTTCATCAACTGGCCTTCTGTTGTGAAGACAAAAGAATTCGAATCAATGTGCAATATCGAGTATGATTCCAGGGAACGGCTGAACAACTTGATAGAGAATATTCATGATATCTACCGTAATCAAGATCTTATTGAATCTTTAAACCGCTTAAAAACTATCATGTCTTCAAGTGAACAAGAAGTGATAAAATACATCGTTGAGAGCACCCGTTTTCCTCGCGGGACGGGATCGTTTTTCAAGATCGCCCGTCAGCAGCATCGATTACTGGATACAGAAATATTCCGATACATTGCCGAAAACAAGGAATTTCTCTTGAACAGCTACTCTGTGGTTTTGGGGAAAGACAATTTCACG
>CAZQHK010000033.1:32915-48244 GCA_964593455.1 uncultured bacterium | reverse complement strand
CTAGCGTAAAACGGCGTGAATTGGCTCATCTTTTTTACCTTTGTCTCTCAAATACCGGGTCATGGTGAATTCGATAAACGGCATATCATCGGTTAAAATCCTGGTATTCTTGGCCTGTTTTCTTTCGATCATCCGGAAAGAATTCAAGAAACGTACCAGACCGTTGGCATTGGTGATATCTATCTGCGCCATATCCTTTTGTAAGACCGGGTTGCGTAAAAGTTTTTCGCGAACCCTTTTTTCATCAATAAGAAAAGACTTTTTCGTGCCAAACACAAAATCATCACTGAGCGAAGGAAACGTAAACGAATACTTGAAAACCTGGGCAAAGGTTTGAACCATCGACTCGTAGTCTTCTCGCGAGGCCAGGACGCGGGGAGCAAATTGAACCATGATCCCGTCATTCTTGAGAATCTTGTGGCACGCAAGGTAGAACTCTTTCGAAAATAAGCTGCTACAGTTATTGATGAACGGATGACCGCCGTCAACGATGATGATGTCATATATCTTGTCCGTGTAATCGACGAAGTTCCGCCCATCCATCACAATAATAGTGGCCCGGGGGGAATTGAGCACATCATGGTTGAAGGCGGAAAACGCCTCCCCGACCTCGATAACGCTCCGGCTGATCTCCACACAATCCGTCTTGACTCCGTAGACCTCGGTTGCGGTTCCCATGGTTAAACCCGACCCGAATCCTATCACCAGAGCGTTCTGAGGATTTGAGGAGATGAGCATGGGAACGTGAGCAATCCAGCTCATGAGCGGCATGGAGGGATCGGCCGTTTCCAGCCCGTTGATCCATAAATGCGGATTCCCATAAGTATCTTTGTTAACGATGACGGTTGAATCCCTGCCTTCTTTGAAATGAACGATAGTGCCGGGGACTTTCGTACTGATGACCGTGCCCAGAAAATCCTTCGGAACGGCCATGTGTAGACCCGCCATCAGGAGAACGAGACACAGTGCCAGCACCGTTCCGGAGACAAACCTCATTTTTCTTTTAACCAGGAGAACAATGCAGTAGAAAATTGCGATACTTAAACAGGCCACGGCAAAGAGACTGTTTTGGACTCCCAAAACGGGGATTAAAATAAAACCTGTCACCAGGGAGCCAAACACGGCTCCCAGGGTGTTTATGGCATATCCCAGGCCCAAACACCCGCAGAGCTGATTTTTATGTGGAGATAAGATTTTTATCATCAGGGGGAAAATTATCCCAAACGGAATAGCCAATAAGAAAAATGTCAGGATTGTTGTGATCAAACCTGTCTTCGTGTCGACAAAGCTGTAGTCAAAGAAAAGCGGGTTGTTGATATCGATAGAGTTTTTTACCATGGCAGAGTACAGATACATCGGGATTAACGCGGCCAGGCCAATAAAAAGTTCCAGCCCGCCCAGAATCTTTTTCAAGGTATCCTCGGAGTATTTATCGATCAAGAAGGCGGCAATAAAGCTTCCGACCGCGATACATCCCAGGTAAACCGCCAGAATCATGCCGAAAGAATAGACGGTGGCGCCCAGCCAGAAGATCAGCATTCTGACCCATAAAACTTCATATGCCAGAGCGGTAAATCCCGACAGTCCGAAAATGAGTAAGAGCATCTTTTGCTCGAATGACAGTTTCAGTTTCGATTTCTTATCTTTGATCCGCTGAAAAATCGGTTTTTCCTGACCCCCGGTGGCAACGTCACCTGTTTGCCCGAATACATGATCGAGTATAAGGCAGACGAGCCCGATCGTTATGTTCACCGAAGACGCGACGAGCAGCGAGCGGGTCAACCCGATGTGTTCCATCATGATAAATGAAGCAAGCAAACAACCCAGAATCGCGCCGGCAATGTTAAAACTGTACAAATAACCCAGTCTTTTTCCTCTATTGGCAAAATTCCGGTGAATGAATTTACTGATAACGGGTAATGTTCCCCCCATGAGTATAGTTGGTATCAATAAGACCAGTGATGAAAAAACAATTCTCTGGATAATGAACAGCGTATGGTGAGAATAGCTGAAAGGCAGCACCAATAGTTTATTATCTTTGATAAAAGTGATCAGAAAAGGAAACAAAAAGGCAGTCGCACCGATGCCTAATTCGATCAATGCATATAACCGCAGGAATCTTCTAACCTTATCCGCAAAGCAGCCGAACAGGTATGACCCCAGGGATAAACCCAGCATAAAGGTAGCGGTTAGGATGGATATGGCGATGATTGAGCTCCCCAGGATATGGCTGAGCATTCTCATCCAGATAATTTCGTAGATTAAAGCCGGTATGCCCGACAAGAATGCTAACGCCAGGATGACTTTGAAAGTTACAGTATAGGCAGCCGGTTCGGAACTGCCGGAATTTGTCTGCATGGGTGGTTCCCTCTTTCAAGTTCTCAACGAGAAGCGGCAGATCAGTTTACCGTTGACGCTAAGTAAAAGGCGCCTACCAAAAGAGCCACTCCTCCCAGTCCCGCTGCTATCCAGTAAAGCAGGTAATGTTGGGTTACTTTACTTTCGGGATAATCGGAAATGATGTGCGGAATACCTTTCTTTTTCTGGAATTGTACCAGGTCTCCCGACTGAGTTCCGAAACCCAGAACATATAGTTCTTCACCTACGGCGACGAACGTTTCCGAACATCGCAGTCTCCGGGAGGCAAGACCGAAGAAGCTCTTCGTATCAATTCCGACAGACGTCAGATATTTCAGGATATGAGGTGGGAAATCACCTTCCCAGAAACCCCCGGCCCGATCAACCGAGTCCTCGGTAAACAAGGTACTCGCTCCCTGGAGGAGGATACAGGCCTGTCCGGTACCGTCTTCGATGTATATTGGTTCCTTACTTTTAGTTCTATGAATAGTATGCCAGGTACCGGTTGAACTTCCGCGGCTGCTGTGGCTCCTGCGGTATTCTTCGATTTTGATCTCGTAAAAAACACACGGCTGTTGTGATGCGGGACTGACCAGCGGCTGGTCGCCTTGAATGGTCCGGCCTTTCACTTCCGCCAACTGGTTGTAGACCTGGCTGATGGGGCCGGTGGGCAGATCTTTGATAGTTTTCCAGGTTTTGAACATGGTAAAGGCAAAATAAAACAATCCGAAAGCTACGCCTCCGAGAAGTATCCCGATGATAATCAACCAGTTCATAAATCTCAACCTTACTTTCTGCTTCTCCTCAAATAGTACCTATTTTTTGTCTGGAAGTTCAGCTCTGACGGGCTTTCCCCTGCACATCAACCCACACTGCCAGAATAATAATAAGCCCCTTTACCACCAACTGGTAAAACTCGGGCACATTGAGAAGGCTCATACCGTTGTCGAGCATACCGATCAGAAACGCACCCATGAGCGTCCCCGGTATACCTCCGACTCCGCCGGTGAGACTGGTTCCGCCAATTACCACCGAGGCGATGGCATCGAGTTCGAACATCTGTCCGGCGGTCGGTGCTGCGCCGGCCAACCGGGAAGTCAATACGATCCCGGCCACCGCCGCCATCAGCGACATGATCGTGTAGACGAGAAGTTTCACTTTGGCCACCTTGATTCCGGACAACCGCGCAGCGTTTTCATTGCCGCCGATAGCATAAATATGCCGGCCGAAAGCGGTAGTTTGCAAAACGATTATCCCGGCCGCCGCGAGAAGAGCAAAAAGCGCTACCGGTAAGGGAATTCCTTTGTAGCCCATGGCTGACAGCAGATGGATGTCGTGGTAACCGTTAAACACGTAGAAACACAGACCGATAATGATCAGCAGAAAAGTGAGCCGGATGGCAAAAGACGCCGTAGACTTGAAACGTTTGAGTTTAAATGCCCTGATGAGCCAGGTCAACCCTCCCAGAAAACAACCAGCGAGGATAACGAGCGAACTGACGGGAGAGATGTAGTTACTGCCGAAATCGGTAAATCCCTCGGGAAGATTTGAGATGGCTACACCGTTGGAGAAAAGAAGTGCCAGCCCCCGAGCAATGGTCATCATACCCAGGGTTATGACGAACGGGGCAATATTGAATTTCGATATCCAGAATCCGTTCCACAGACCGATGACGGCTCCCACCAGTAAGGTCACCACGATCGCGCCGGCCGTACCCATTGGACCGATTCCCAGAAACGCTATTCCTTTGACCTGGAGCAGGGCCACCATCACACCGGTAACGGCCACTACCGACCCGACCGAAAGATCGATTCCTCCGGTGAGGATAATCATGGTCATCCCCAGGGCGAGAATGCCGATTACCGTCACCTGGCGGCAAAGATTAGTCAGGTTGCGGGGAGAGATGAAAATTCCGTTGGTGAGAATAGCCAGGATAATGGCCAGTAACACCAGGGCAATGGGGGTGGCGAATTTTCTCCAGTTTGATTTTCCGCTCAAACTCGGTTCCTCCTGTTTTTAAGATAGTTTCAGAAACTCAGGTTGCAGCCGTCCCGGTAGCGAAGGCCATGATGGTTTCCTGGTTTGCTTTTTCCCGGGGGAGTTCTCCGGCCAGTGTCCCTTCACGCATGATCAGGACACGGTCGCTCATGCCCAATATCTCCGGCAAGTCTGAAGAAACCATGATGATGGCAACTCCTTTGCTGGTCAACTCGTTCATAATGGTGTAAATCTCCCGGCGTGCACCCACGTCAACGCCACGGGTCGGTTCGTCCATGATCAGTATGGTGGGCTGCCGGTTGAGCATGCGGGAGATAATAACTTTTTGCTGATTCCCGCCCGACAGCGTGGAAACCATGGTCTCGGGGCCCGGGGTTTTGATCTTCAGAGTTTCGATGGATTCCCGGACACAGTGCTTTTCTCGTTCGGTGTGAACGAAACCAAACCGGCATAGCTCTCGCAAGCAGGCCAGCGTGATATTCTCTCCCACCGACATCTCCGGAATGAGCCCGAACCCCTTACGGTCCTCGGTCACGAGCCCGATACCCATAGAAAGCGCTTTTTCGGGGCTGTCGACGACCGTGTCCCGGCCGTTCAAAATCATTGTTCCTTGTGAATCATCAGGGAAAGCCCCGAACACCGCTGTCACCAGCTCGCTTCTTCCGGAGCCCATGAGCCCGGCTATCCCGAGGATTTCACCGGCGCGGACCGTGAACGAAATGTTCTGGACAATATTTTCTCCCGGCAGAAAAGGATGGTTCACCGAAAAGTTATTTATTTCCATCACCACCTCCCCCGGTTGGTTGGCCCGTGGAGGGTAAAGCTCCGTCAACTTTCTTCCAACCATCTTGAAGATGATCTCATCGGTGGTGGTAGTATCCGTGTCAAGCGGTTTACCTACTATTTCACCGTCTCTGAGAACCGCAATCCGGTCGCAGATCTCGAATACTTCATCTAATTTATGGGAGATATAAATACCCATTACTCCGCGTGATTTCAAGTCCCGGATCACCCGAAACAGGTGCTCGGTTTCGAGTTCGGTCAAGGCACTGGTAGGCTCGTCCAGCACCAGTATCCGGGCTGAAAGCGAAAGCGCTTTGGCTATCTCCACCATCTGCTGTTTGCCGATTCCCAACTCTCCAACGGGAATGTCCGGGTCGATGTCAATTCCCAGGGAAGTAAGCGCCCGCCGGGCCTCACGGCGGCTCTCCGAGGTTATAACGAATCCGAAGCGGGTCGGTTCCCGTCCTAAAAAAATATTCTCCGCCACGGTCATCTGAGGTACCAGGTTGAGTTCCTGGTGAATGATGGCTACTCCCGCCGCTTCCGCCGCCCGGGTGTTGGAAAAACGCTTGAGCGTTCCATCTATGTAGATATCTCCTCCATATGTTGGATAGGGATGGACACCGCTTAGCACCTTCATCAAGGTGGACTTTCCCGCCCCGTTTTCTCCACAAAGCCCCAGCACTTCACCGGTCATACCGGTAAACGTGACTCCTTTGAGAGCTTTGACACCGGGAAACTCTTTGGTGATCTCCCGCATCTCCAACAGCGGTGGGGCTGTGGAGGAAGGGCTCACTTCTTGTATACCTCGTCCCGGGTTTTCCAGTTTGATTTGATGACCACCTCGTCCAGGTTGGTCTTATCGAAACCGTACACCGGCGTGACTGCGGAAGGAACGGTTTTAAAACCGTTGTTAATGGAAGTATCGAGTACGATCTTCTCACCTTTAGCCAGTTTTACGGCTATATCTACCGCGGTTTCAGCCAGCGGTTTGATGGCTTTAAATACATCATAGTTTTGTTTCCCCTGCACGATGTACTGGCAGGCGGCGGTGGTGGCATCGGCCCCGGCAATAAAGACGACTCCGGTCAGTCCCTGTTCTTCCGCCGCCCTGACTGCTCCCTGGGCCATCCCGCTGTTGTTGCAGAGCACACCCTGGATATCGTTATTAAAACGGGTGAGGGCGTTTTCCACCGTGGCCATGGCCTGGTTGGCGGACCAACTGTCGTGGTTCTGCTGGACCACCACCGTGATACCGGGATGTTTGGCCAGGGTTTCCAGGTTCCCCCGGGTAATCTCGTTGGCCACGCTGTGGCCGGCCTGTCCGCAGCAGATAATATAGTTGCCTTTTCCGCCGGTGAACTTAGCCGCCGCTTCTGCCTGTAGGCGACCCACGGTGTAGCTGTCCTGGGTAACATAGAAATCGAGATCACAGTTGTTTATGATACGGTCGTACGCGATGACCGGCACATTGTCACTGTGAGCCAGTTTCACCATGGTGCCGGCGGTATCGCTGTTGCATGGCTGGATAACCAGAGCTTTGACTCCCTTGGCCAGCATGTTTTCGACCTTGGCCAACTGGGCCTTTTCGTCGTTGTTGGCAGAATCGAACTCGACTTCCACTCCTTTTACCCGGGCCGCTTCCAGAAAATAGGCTTTGTCTTTCTGGTAGCGTTCTTCCTGCATGGTGCTGAGGATGAACCCGATCTTCAGTTCTCCATCGCTCTTCGGTTTACAACCCGGTGTAACAAGAGCGCCTAAAAGTGCAATAATAACAAGCGTTTTCAATGTCCACTTCACAGTGCCTCACCTCTATCACAGAGTGTAATCTCTACAGTGCAACATTGTAGGTCGTGGCTGTCTTAGAAGTCAAGTCCGGTTAGGGGTGCTCTTGACGAGAACAATCTTCCTTATTACTCTTGTCTGAGAGCTATGCTGAAAAGTGTATCGCCTGGCATAGCGAAAGAAGAAAGTGTGGGGTGGTAACGATGACGATATTTGTCTACCTGGTGTTTCCCTTGTGTCTCGTCCTGTTTGCAGTTATTAAATTCATGTCGGAAAAGGAGAAAGAATAATGGCCGCCAACTCCGCTATGTTTCAGATGCTGTTAAGTTTCTCCTGTTACCTGTTGGGTATCCTGATCATCGGCATTTTTGCCGCCCGGCACGGCCGGACCATCTCCGCGTATTTCCTGGCCGACCGGTCGTTGGGAGCCTGGGTAACCGCAATCAGTTCGGTAGCCAGCTCCGAGAGCGGGTGGGTGGTCATCGGGCTGGTGGGAGAAGGGTATATGTGGGGATTCTCCGCTGTCTGGGCTGTCCCGGGATGTTTACTTGGGTTCCTGATGAACTGGTACTTGATTGCTCCCCGGTTGCGGCGTCTGGCAGCGGAAAAAGGATCCATCACCGTCCCTGAATTTCTCGGAGATATGGTCGGTGACCGGACACACCTGGTCAGGATAATCGGGGTGCTTATAATCGTTCTCTGCCTGTCCGGATACGTGGCGGCCCAGTTCACCGCCTGTGCCAAGGCTTTCCGGGGAGCGTTCAACATCCCCTACACATATGGGGTGCTGCTGGCCGGCTTGATTACGGTCTTCTATACCCTGCTGGGTGGATTCAGGGCTGTTTCCTGGACAGATTTACTCCAGGGTCTGTTGATGGTGGCCGGTTTGGTGGTGCTGCCCATATTGGCTATCGTTCATATCGGCGGCGTTTCTCCCATGATGGAAGGGCTTAAACAGGAACCGGCCAGGTTCTCGGCTATTTTCGAGGTGACTGATGCTCAAGGGTGGCACCAGATAAAAGTCGAGAACGAAATGATGACTTTCGGCGGTGATCCGGGACACACCTTTACGCTGCCTTCCGTCGCCGCCGGAAAAACGGTGCTGACAATCTCTACGGAAGACGGAAAAGTCATTGCCAACGCGGCCGCAGACGCCGGAATCTCTATCAACGGTTCGACTGTGAGCGGACGAGTCGAGCTTGCGGGCAAAGAACTCATAACGCTTTCTGGTATTAGCTTAAAGTTTGACAAGACATACTCCATGTACGGTGGAGAAGTGCTTACCGACACCTTCGGCAAAAAGTCGGCGGCCGCGGCCATCGGCTGGGTCCTGGGCCTGCTCGGTATTTCCCTCGGATATCCCGGTCAACCGCATGTTCTTACCCGGTACATGGCTTCCAGAGACGATAAGACTATTCGCGTGGGAAGAGTCATCGCCATTGTCTGGGGAGTGCTGGCGCTTTATGGAGCGGTGGTGCTGGGACACGCCGCGAGACTTATTCTGCCGGGAATCGTAGACCCGGAAATGGCCTACCCACTCATTGCGGTGAAACTCCTCCATCCGCTTTTAGCGGGTATCGTTCTGGCAGCCATTCTCTCGGCCATGATGTCTACCGCCGACTCGCAGATACTGGTGGTGGCTTCCGCCATTGCCCGGGATATCTTCCACAAGATCTTCCGTCCCGAAGCCGATGAGCGGACACTGGTCATGGTGAGCCGGATCACTGTTTTTCTCCTGGGAGTGGTTTCCATCATCGTGGCCCTGAAGGAGGTCAGGGTTGTTTTCTGGTTTGTGCTGCTGGCCTGGTCCGGTCTCGGGTCCAGTTTCGGCCCGCCGCTCATCCTGTCCCTCTATTGGAAAAAACTGACCAGGGCAGGGGTGGTCGCTTCCATGATAACGGGATTTGCCGTTACCATAATCTGGAAATTCAAGCTCAAAGCCGTGGTCCAGAGCAGCTTAGGAATCGGACTTTACGAACTGGTCCCGGCCTTCCTGTTGTCACTGCTGGCGGCCTGGCTGGTCAGTCTGATGACATACCGTCCGCCCCGGGATGAGGAGGAAGAAGATCTTCCTTAAACAAATCGTCATCATCAACGGGGTATCGAGTTCAGGGTGTACCTGTTTCGTTGACCGGTTCACTTCCGGATTTGATCTGTTCGACCGCTAATACCGGCACTGCAGTTGACAAGCAAAAAATGAGAACCGGTACGACGATTATGTAACTTCTATAAAAAATCTCATCATTTTCATTATAGTGTCGGCAATCGGAATATTCCAGAAAGTTTATCAAGTTATTGTAAAATCATTTTTTCTTTAAAGTGCATTATATGCTGGCAGTCTATCCGCTGAATGCGCAGTGAAAAAAATTTCCACTTCGTCGCTTCGTCAAAAGCCTGGAGATCTTTCAGGTTTACCCGAATGTCCGATTCTGGCATGATTGTCGCTGCCCAATAAAGATACGGAGATAATTGCAGAGAAAGGGAGCTGAGATCCATGCATGAATATATCATCGGTCTGATGGTATTGGCCTTGCTTTACACTCCCGGTTATTTTATCGGAAAGAACTTAATCAAGTTAGGCAAAGATATTTCTAAAAATTACAGATGGATATACGTAGGTTTCGTCTGGGCAATATTCATGGGCCCGCTGCCGGTAGAGCTCTTAGGCCCACCGATTCCCTTCTATTTGTGGTGGGTTTACATCTTTGGAATCAATACGACGACGTATACTCTGACAAGCCTGCTGGAATACTCACTGTACTCGGGATCGTCTTTTCTGGTCTATGTGGTGGGGATTTACACGGCCTGCAAAGCTTTTCCCGCAAACGCAAACATGCGTCGATATAGATCAACTATTAGGGGGAGACCTAACATTTAAACATTATACCGTGCTTGAAAATGACAGCCTTACTGCACTATAATAAAATCAGCCCGGGCACTTGAGTGGGCTTGAAATTCCTTTACGGGGAGTTGTAAACATGAAGGTTCGGTGTGGTATAGGTTTCATCCTGTTTTGTTTATTTACCGGCTGCTGTTTTGCCTGGGATTCAATTCATAACCCGGTTTCCGTGTTCGACACCGGAAATTACCAGGAGATCTCTTTTGAAAAAATGGTATTTGAGCTGAACCGGCAATTTGACGTGGTTTTCGTCGGAGAACTCCACGATGACGTGATTACCCATCAACTGGAGTTGGCCTTGCTGGAAAGATTGTCAGGATTGGATTCCGGCTGGAACGTATCCATGGAGATGTTTGAAAGAGACGTTCAAGAAGCAGTCAACGGTTATCTTGAGGGTGAACTTACGGAGAAAATGTTTTTGGATACGAGCCGACCCTGGCCCAACTACCAGACCGACTACCGGCCGTTAGTGGAGTTCGTCCGAAAAAATAAGCTCGACCTCGTAGCGGCGAATATACCCAGGAGATACGCCTCAATGATTGCCAAACAAGGATGGCAGGAGATTGAAAAACTGCCCGCAGAACAACGGACCCACATTGCCGCCAAGCATGTGGTAATCAAGGACAGGTACCGGGAAGAATTTATCGATACGATGGTTGCCAATATGGGGGGAAGAGACATCGCGCCGCATCGGGCGAAAAAATTCGAAAGTATGTACGAGGCGCAATGTGCCAAGGATGATACCATGGCCGAGTCGATTCTTGACTACCTCGATCGGAACCCTGGAAAAAAGATCGTCCATTACAACGGGAAGTTCCACTCCGACGAACATCTAGGCACTGTCCAAAAACTAGCCCGATTGAACGAGAAGTTGAGGATTGGAGTAGTTTCGATACAACCGATTGACCATGATGATATCATGAAACGTATGCCTGAAAAGGACAGGAAATTAGGAAATTTTCTCATCTACTGCCGGCGTTTGTCAAACAGCGATTCGTTGCCCCGGAAGAGTATGTTTAAAGATTGATGGAGACAGGTTTGGCATTTAGCCCGAATAATTCACAAATAATCTGCTACGGCTCGTAAATGACCACACCTACTGTGTTGCGCTTGAAAAATGTACTCATCGTACCGACCGGTACGACTCCGTGCATTTTCCTGCACGCGCCTTGTATTTGCGGCCATTTACTTCACCTCGCGACGAAGATTCGTGAATTATTCGGGTTAGCATATTTTTCTATTTTTTATGAAAAACGGCAACATTCTTATCGATAAATGATATCTCAAAGTTCCACTTACGAGCAATCCACTCAAAAGTTTTTCGCGAATAAAAACATACATGAGTAAGATCGGTAATGTAATGCCAATCTGAAAAAAGCACTATTTTATCAGTCAGAGCTGTCATAACAAAGAGAAATCCACCTTTTTTAAGGCATTTAAACAAAGAATTTAACTGCTGTTTTGGATTCCGCAAATGCTCAAACACTTCTGTTGCGGATATAAAATCATATTGCTGCTGCAATACCGTGTCTTGGGAAGCAAAGTACAGATCATATATATTCATTTCGTATCCTATCTCTTTTAACAAGGTAGCGAGAACCGGGTTTGGACCGGAACCAAAATCAAGTCCACATCCACCCTTTTTAACCCTGAGAGCGATAGGATCCAGGATTCTTCCGATAAATTCCCTGTAACCATGGTCATCTATGCTGTTTTGATGCAATTGATATCTTTTCATTTCGTCTAATTCTGAAACATGAAATGAAGGTGGTACAAATAGTAAAAAACACTCCTGACACTTTAGATAAGATCTTGTCTTATCATTAAAATAATCAATGGATTGTCTGCTGCTGCATAATGGACAGTCGTGGTATTTCATAAATTCATTCAAATAAACTTTCAAATTCATTGATCCGTCACCATTCATTGTACCAAATTCAAAGTCGGTAATATAGCTTCAAACGACAATGATCACCTCCGTTTTGTCACTTTGACAAACGCTACTCTTCACCCGACCTCACTGAGGCAGCCATTTTTTAGAGAATACCTCACCCAGGGTAGGTGCAACCGCTATTCAATTGTGTGCTAAAAGATAAACCTCCTTTCCATCCCGGGACCATTGAAAACCGGCTTATCATGGAGGAATCGCCGTTTGTTCTCCGGGATGGAGACGTAGATCGAACATCACCTCCAGAAGGAAATGGCGGGCTTCCTCGTAGAGGACACACGTGTCAAGCCCGACTCTCCTGAATTTCAGATACAGCTTGAACAGTAGATATCCGAGACATTGCAGGTGATAGATTATGAGCAATGTCCCGGCGTCCCAGGAATAGGGTGTTTTTCCGGATATAGCCTTGGTCTGCTCAAACCAGGGCTCGATGTGCCATCTCCATTTATAGCAAAGAAAAACCATTGCAGCAGGAATGTTGAATTGATGCCCGGTGGTAAAGAAAAACTCCGTGTCTTCCGAATCGCGTTCATTTACTGAAACTATCAGACGAAGTTTGAGTCCCAGGCGATCCCAGCTTTCAAGATCGGAAACTTCCCACAGATGAAATGTTTTGGCTTCAGTCGTCTTTCGTTTGAAGGTGATACTGCCCCGGTCATACTGAGGGGCCAGTTTCGGATCCTCCCAGACCATGTTCAGTATGCCTAAGCCGTTGACGAGAAAGTCCAGGTCGCACCTTGGTTTTCCGACAAATCCCAACGATATGGCATCGGCCCGCTTGATGAAATCGCCGTCGATATAACCTCTGTCGCAAACGATGGGCGGCAGTTTCCAGCGATTCTTCTGGTACAATTTTTCCAACCAACGAAGCATCCGCTTGGCTGCTGTCAGTTCACCCTCCCCGGCCTTGACCATCTCGACGGCAAGCGTCAGGCAGTCCCCGGATGGATCCACGACCGCCACGACAACTGCCTGGATGCCGTAGACGTACTTTTCTTCTCCCTTGACTTTCTTCCAATACCAGTAGCCTCCGGAGAACGATTCAGGGAGTTCGAAACCGGTCAAGTCAAAGACGATGATCTCGTTGGGGCCGATGTTTTTCTTCTTTTTTAACCGCTTGTATAATCGCCAAGCAGCTCGCCGGATCGTCCGGTTGGATAAATCAAAAATACGATCGAAACGTCTGCTTCGAGAGGGAATCTTGTTGCCATGCAACCGGTGCGAGAGTTTCTTGTTGCGGATCATTTCACTTCTGCTTGCAAACCGCAAGGCACCCTTCGCCAACCCATCGAGGAAGAACCGGTAATCCCTGAAATATCCTCCTTTCGGCTTCCACTCAAAAGATGAGGCCAGCGACTTGACGAGCTGCTTGATGTATGAGACGATGTTTGTACGTTTGGAATATTTTTTATTGGTGGTTCCCATACCTTATGGGATTACCACCATTTTTTCTTTCTGACAATCCCTTCTGGGCATTTTGTTTTCCCCTTATTTGAATGTACGATCTTTCGATGGGGAGACAGGGATCTCTTGCAGGGAACGTAGGCTCCCGAGCCAGCCAGGGATGGCTGGTCCGGGAGACGGGACCCCTAGCGGAGGCGCAGCCATGAAGGCGGAGCCGCGAGCGGTTCCCGTAAAGAGGTGCCGGGCTCCCCGGGGAACGCCAGCAATGTTCCTGGTTTTCCTCAAATGCGAATTTCGTAACAGGTTGGAAATGTATAACAATGCGCTCTATCTGCGCTCAGAGCGCATTAGCGCAAAACGGAGGTGCGACAATGATCCATACGTTTCCGGTTCTTATTGACACTATTTTTTCTTGCCGGTAATCGCGGCCAGGAAGAAGCTTTCTCCTTTTATTGAGGGCAATATATTTATTCTCTTGGATGTAATGCCCGGGGATTTAGACAAGGCTCGTGCTTGTTCGGAAGAAAGAAATCTTGTCAAAGAGTGAGTTAGTCAAATCCTTAATCCAGGGACTCTTTTTAAAACGGGGCGGCTTGGGCTACTCTGGTTATGTTTCCGAACTTCATATACTGTTTCCGGAAGAAAAGTTCCAACGTAGTGGTCGGTCCGTTACGGTGCTTGGCAATGATAATTTGTGCGATTCCGCCCTTGTCCATGGGTTCGCTTTCATCCGATCCCTCCCGGTTGACAGTCTTTCGATAGAGAAATACTACCAGGTCGGCGTCCTGCTCGATGGCTCCCGACTCGCGCAGATCGGAAAGTTTCGGTCGTCCATCCCGTTTATCCGCTTCACGTGAAAGCTGGGACAAGGCCAGCACGGGAATGTCCAGTTCCCGGGCCAGGGCTTTAAGAGAGCGGGACATCTGGGCCACGGCTTCCTGGCGATTGTTGAAATCGGAATCAGGCATCATGAGCTGAAGGTAGTCTATGATAATAAACTGAATATCTTTCTCCGCTTTCAGCCGGCGCGCCTTGGCCTTTATTTGCATAATGCTCTGACCGGGTGTGTCGTCGATGTAGATGGGGAGTTCCGAAAGGAGGCTGGAGGCCCGCATGAGGTTGGGCCAGTCTTCCCCGTGCAGTCTCCCCGTTTTCAAGTTATTGAAGTTGATCTCCGCCTCGGTGCACAGCATTCGCAGGGCCAGTTGGGTCCGGCTCATCTCCAGGCTGAAAACGGCCACCGGCACGCCCTTGATATCTTCATACCCTTTGGCCGCGTTGACCGCTGCATTCAAGGCGAAGCTCGTTTTCCCTTGCGATGTCCGTGCCGCCAGGATGATCAGGTCGGAATCCTGGAACCCCGAGGTGGCGAAGTCCAGGTCTTTGAAGCCGCTGGTTACGCCGGTTATCATTCTCCGGTCGCCGCGGTCGTAGATCTCCTCTATTTTGTCATAGGTTTCGTGGATGAGCTCCTTCAGACCGATTATTCCTGAGAGTCCTCGTTTTTGGGAGACTTCGAAGATGAGTTTTTCCGCCTTGTCCAGGATCTCGGCAAGATCTTCGAAATCCTGGAACGGAAGTTCCTGGATAGTAGCGGCCCGGGTGAGCAGGTCCCGAAGGACCGCCTTTTCGTGTACTATTTTGGCGTAGTACATGACATTTGCGGCCGACGGGACAGCACTCATTACCCCGGTAACATAGCTGATTCCACCTGCTTTAGTAACCAGCTTATGCTGTCTCAGCCGTTCGGTGAGAGTAACGTAATCAACCGGTTCATTGTCATCCACCATGGACAGAATCGTCTGGTAGATAACAGTGTTTCGTTTGTCGTAGAAATGATCCGGCTTAATCAACTGGGTGACCTGTATGACCGCGTCTCGGGAAAGAGTCATGGCTCCCAGGATGGACTGTTCCGCATCGAGGTTCTGGGGCGGAACCCGGGTCATATCGCTTCTAGTAGCCATACGGTCACCTTCTTAAACGTTATTCCTTATCACTTTCTTCTGCCGCCTCTTCGGCAACAGCCGCCTCTTCGGCAACAACCGCTTCTTCGGCAACAGCCGCCTCTTCGGCAACAGCCGCTTCTTCGGCAACAGCCGCTTCTTCGGCAACAGCCGCCTCTTCGGCAACAGCCGCCTCTTCGGCAACAGCCGC
>CAZQHK010000033.1:0-32815 GCA_964593455.1 uncultured bacterium | reverse complement strand
CTTCTTCGGCAACAGCCGCCTCTTCGGCAACAGCCGCCTCTTCGGCAACAGCCGCCTCTTCGGCAACAGCCGCTTCTTCGGCAACAGCCGCCTCTTCGGCAACAGCCGCCTCTTCGGCAACAGCCGCTTCTTCAGCAACAGCCTCAGTCTTCGCTTCTTCGGTTTCTGACGGCACGTCCTCGTCTTTAACCAGTTCTCCGTCGGCCTCTACCTGAATCAGAATGCTGGCTTCAACGTTTCGGTGCAGCCGGATTGGCACATTGTAAGCTCCCAGCATCCGAATCGGTTCCATCAGGTGTATCCGTCGCCGTTCGATATCGATACCTAGTTTTTCTGCTGCCTTCTCGGCAATTTCGGTCGTCGTAATGGTTCCGAATATCTTACCGCCCTCGCCGGCCTTGGCCTTGAAAACGAGGTTAAGCGAGCCCAGCCGTTCGGCGGTCTTCCGGGCCCTGACTTCTTCCCGCTGATCCTTATCGGTCAGGACTTTCAGGTCGTGTGCTCTGATTTTCAGCGAGCTGCTGGTGGCGCGAACGGCCATCCCTTTAGGAATGAGAAAGTTTCGGCCATAGCCATCTTTGACCTTGATAATGTCGTTTTCCTTACCGAGACCTTCCACATCTTGTTTGAGTATGATTTCCATCAGATTCACCTCACAATTCTTTCTTAATAGAGTCAGTTTTCCTCAGCCCCGGGACTGATGGGGCTGATGTTCACCCGATTTCTGAAGTCGAAATACAGGTCGTAAATTCCAAGAAAAGCGGTCAACATAAAAGCAAATGCGTTGAACATGAAAAAAACGCTGGTCAGGATTAGATACACGGGAAATCGTCCCGCTTTCATTCGTGCCCTCAGACGCTCGACGAAAAACAACACGATAGCCAATCCGTGAACGAAGAAAAGGATGGTTGCCACTACCTGAAGATTGAGCCCGATGGTATCCATCCAGTCCTGGTTGAATTTACGGCCCCCGGCTAAAAACGCGATGGTGCAGATCAACAGCCAAACCGAATACCACGGTAATTTGAATTCGAGAAATTTACCCAGTTTTGGAATCGAGTAGCCCAGCCTTTTCAGCACCGCACCGGCCACCAGGTAATTGATAAGCGATTCCAGCAAAAATCCCAGAATCAGTGCGGCGGGCAGCGTTTTCCAAAACATCTGCCCCAGGCTCTCCAGCATTTTTTCGTTCCCTTCGATGAGCGTTTCTATTTTCTTATCGGGCCATCCTTCAGTGACTCCTTGCTCCCGTATTTTGTCCGCTAATAAGACCTTCTGTTTTTCGACGCCGCTTTTGAAGATATACTTTAAGCTGTCGATAGAATCCACTTCGCTTACGGTCCCGATGGTTATAAAAAACAAGCCGATCGAGCCGGCCACCATAGCTGTCCCTCCAAGGAGAATGACACTTTTAGCGGATAGTCCGGAGCGGATAGACAAACCCATGGCCGAGGCCGGCAGGCTGAAAACCAGGAGAAAGGTAATAAAAGCAAATGGTTGGCCGGTGAGGAGGCCGGCTAGAACGGTTGCCACCATGTTGCCGGTAATCACAACCCTCAACGGGTGCCTGAGAGCCAAAACGATAAGCGGCAAAGGACAAAGAATAACCAGCGGTCCTCCGATGACGGGGATCAAGGCATAAGCCAGGTAAAATACCAGAGCGATACCAACCAGCAAAGCTCCTTCCACATTGTGCCTGGTAGAAGTACTCTGATTGGTGATGGGAACTTCGGTAACACTGATATCCTGGTCCTGAACCACGCGGCTCCCTCCTTCTTCTGGTAGCCTGGTATTCTCTCAACCGCTGGAAGGTAGAAAACAGGTTTCGGTGTGGCTTTCGTGAAGTTGAAGGATCAATCGATGGTAAATGGTAGTAAAGCCACCTGGCGCGCACGTTTGATTGCTATCGAAAGTTTCCTCTGGTGCCGGGCGCAATTGCCTGATATCCGTTTTGGAATGATCTTGGCACGCTCATTGAGAAACTTGCGAAGCTTGTTAAGGTCTTTGTATTCTATATGCTCAACACCGTCTTTGCAGAAGATACAGACTTTTGGCCTGCCGCGACGGAATTTTTGTCTTGGGGGCATGTGTGATTATCCTTTCTTGAATCCCTAAAAGGGAATGTCATCCGGATCGATACCGAGATCATCATCCGAAAACACGTCGTCAGATGGCGGTAGGTCCTTTTCGGGCTTTCCGGAAAGTTCCTTGGAAAGCTCCTCGGGGGGAGCTTCCGTATCTCCGGATTTCGCCAGCAGCGGTTTCCGTTCTCTGGGCGCTTCAGTTCCTGAAGAAAATTCGCGTCCCTTAATACCGCTGAGAAACTCGACATTGTCGGCTACCACTTCGGCAATCTTGCGTCGTTCTCCGGCGGAAGTTTCATACGTTCGTATCTGCAGCCTCCCGTGAAGTCCCACCTGTGATCCCCGGGCGAGATACTTCCCGCATCGTTCGGCCAATTTTTGCCAGGTAACGATGTTGATAAAATCGGTTTCCTTAGTGCCTTCCTTGTTCTTGAAAGCCCGGTTAACCGCTACGGAGAATGAGCATACCGCAGAACCGGTAGGGATAAACCGGAGATCCGGATCGTGTGTCAGTCTCCCGATGATAATTACCTTGTTTAGATCAGCCATCTGAAGCTGCCTCGCTCTCTGTGTTCTCCTGCGGTGTCTCCGGAGTTTTTTCAGGTTCAGCGGCGGCAACAGCTTTTTTTCTTTGCTTGATAGTCAGAAACTTGGGAGTTCCATCGGTGATTTTTATCACTCGCTCAAGTTCCTGGACAGTTTCCGGGCCGCCGATGAAGTTGATGATGTAATAAAAACCGTAGGTTTTACCTGCTACCTCGTAAGCCAGCTGCCTGCGTCCCCACAGGTCTGTGGACTGGACGGTGCCGCCTTTTCGCGTTATAGCGGCTTCAAACTTCTGCATAACTTCGCTTTGTGCGTCTTCATCGAAGTCGGGGTCGACGATGACCATCGTCTCATACTCGCGCATACTATTCACCTCCCCTTGGATTTTAGCCCCGTAGCACGATAGTGCATGATACGGAGCGGAGATTATATCGAAAAAATAATATCATACGGAATTATCAAATGCAAGTTCTGTTAATTATAAATCGAATGAATGCGAGCCGGCCGCTTATCTATTGACGTGTCAGCAGACCCGGCATATAATGTTCCCTCTAGATTAACAATATATAAATAATCTTGATCCGAGCCTGGCCGTAAGATGGCCGGGTTAATTGTGGTGAGGTTTATGAAAACGGAAATAATGCCTCTGCTCACCGGAGAAAGTATGCGGGAGGTAGACAGGGCAACTATCAAGGAAATCGGAGTGCCGGGACCGGTATTGATGGAGAATGCCGGCCGGGCAGGATTTAAGAGAATAATTGCCTTGTTGAGGGAGCTTCGGGGACCGGGTTTAGCCGGTTTGACCGGCGGGGTATTGGTAGTGGCGGGAACCGGGAACAACGGCGGTGACGGTCTGGTGGTTGCCCGTCATCTTCAGGAAGAAGATATCCCGGTTCGAGTGGTTGTCGCCGGCTCGCCGGACCGTATGAGTGTTGACGCTTCCGTGAACTATAAAATCTTGTTGAAATCCGGTCTGAAGCCACAAATCATACGTTCGGGAGATCCCATTGATGACTTTCTCAAACAATCGGATATAGTCGTGGACGGTCTGCTTGGTACCGGTATCAAGGGAGCTCCCCGGGGCGTGGCGGCTGAAATTATCAAACAGATAAACGCCTCTTCACGGCCGGTGGTAGCGCTTGATATCCCGTCCGGCGTGGAAGCGGATACCGGCCGGGTCGAAGGTGAGGCCGTGCGGGCCCTGGAAACGGTGACCTTCGGCGCGCTCAAGATTGGACTGGTTTTATATCCCGGAACAGTTTTCGCCGGTCGTGTGCGGGTAGCGCGAATAGGAATTCCCAAAACAGTTCTGACGGAAAAAGCCAATGGTTTGTCGGCTACTACATTCGAAGAAGCTGCCGATTTACTGCCGCGATTTGCTCCGGACGCCCACAAAGGTACTTGCGGACGCGTCCTGGTTCTGGGAGGCTCTCCGGGATTGACGGGAGCACCGGTGATGGCCGGAAAAGCCGCACAAACGGTAGGGGCTGGTTTGACCACCGTCGCTGTGCCCGGTTCGCTGGTGCCGATGATCGCCTGTCATCTCATGGCGGTCATGCACGCCGGGCTTCCGGAGGTAGAAGGGGCAACGCTCGCTCCCGCTTCGCTGGAAGGAGCCGGCCACTTGATTTCGGCGGCTGACGCGGTGGTAGCCGGTTGCGGAGCTTCCCGTACTGCCGGAGTTGAACATCTGGTACTTCAGCTTCTAAAAGAGGTGCCGGTGCCGCTCGTACTTGACGCAGACGGTTTAAATGTATTGACCGGTAACAATGAAGCGTTGGCAGACAGGAAATGTGTTACCGTGCTGACTCCCCATCCGGGTGAGATGTCGAGGCTGACGGGGGAGCCCATTACCGGGATTGTTGCAGATCCTGTCACCTCCGCCCGACGCTTTGTTGAGTCGACCGGTTCAGTAGTTGTCCTGAAAACAGCCAGGACGGTAGTAGCGTCTCGAAATGGAGTATGGGTCAACTGCACCGGTAATGCCGGTATGGCCAGTGGGGGGACGGGCGACGTGCTGGCCGGAATGATCGGAGGCTTTTTAGCCCAGAAAATGGGTCCTGAAGAAGCTGCCAGATTAGCTGTTTTTCTCCACGGTCTGGCCGGAGATCTATCCGCTCGGGAGTTGACGGTTCACAGTACCACTGCCGGGTCGGTACTTTCATTTCTGCCCCGGGCGATGAGAAGGCTCCTGGAAAAATCGGTCCCTCCCTGGTTGGGATACCGGTTCATGGAACTGGAGGCGGGATGATTTCGTCCCGTCAAGAAAGGGCTAAGAAAATGCAGCTTAAGCAGCGATATCCATCACTCTCTGCTCTTAAACATCTTGCCCGCCAAGGTGATACAGACGAAAGATTGGAAGCGGTTAAGCTTTTGAAAGGCAGTCCGTTCAAAGGAGCGGTCAGAACGTTGATTCCGCTTCTCGCTAGTGAGAACGAGTGTGTTAAATCAGCTTCGTTGGCGGCCTTGATAGAGATTGGTGAACGTGATACCGCTGAACTTCTTTCCGCCCTGGGGAGCCGGACATGGCATGTTCGTGCCGGTACTGCCAAAGTACTAACCAGGTTGGCGGACAATCACATTCCCGAACTGGTAAGACGTCTCGATAGCTCTAACCGGGATGTTATCTACTGGGTTATGAAAATACTGGTGGCGGCACGGAACCGGCAGGGAATTGAGGCCGTTATTGCCTGCCTGGAGCACCACGATCCTCTGGTCAGGGAGTACGCCGCAGATTTTCTCGGGCATTTCCGGGAAAAAGAGGTTATTAATCCGTTGATCGCAGCACTTTTTGATACTGAATGGAAAGTCCGGAGTACCGCGGCGCAGTCACTTACCTCTTTTGGAGACGAGGTTGTCCCGGCTATTTCCCGCACCGTGATGGGGACGGCCCCGGGAGAACGATACTGGCTGCTCAAGATATTGGAGGAAGTGGCCGACTCGCGGTCTTTGACAGCCCTGGTTAACGTGCTTGAAAGCCCGGCGCCCGAAGAACGGCGGCTGGCGTTATCGGCACTCAGACGTCTCAAGGAAGAGGGTGTCATCCCGGCCCTGGTGAGATGTCTCGGAGATGAAGTGTGGGCGATTCGGAAGGAATCAGCGGAGACCTTGATGGAAATAGGTCCGGAAGTTACATCAGCCTTACTCCCGCTTCTCGGCCACCAGAATGCACATTCCCGGTGCTGGGCATGCAAAGTGTTCGCTGAGCTGGGCGATTCATCCGTCTGCGGCAAAGTAGCCAAACTTCTCAAAGATAAAGAGTGGTATGTGCGATGCGCCGCCGCCTACAGCCTCGGACAACTTGGCTCGGATGATGCAGTTGGCCCGCTGCTTGAATCTCTGGATGATGTGTCGGAAGAAGTGCGAAAGAGCGCGGTCATAGCTCTGGGAAACCTGTTGGACACCCGGGCTGTGCCGGCATTAGAAGGTGCGTTAAAGGATGAGAATGAATGGGTCAGGAAGTATGCTGAGGAATCTCTTCGGAAGATATGGGTGGCGTAAACAGACCGGATTGGCAATCCTGGTCTCGCGGCTTCTTTCGGTATCGGTAATCATGACCGTTTTGATTCCCTGTTGTCTCGGGGATGATATAGCCCTGCCTTCCGCCGACGCCAGGGTATCCACCAGTTTTACGTCTGATTTCGAAATGTTGATCAAGAACACTTTCGGGAGGATTTCTCCGGAAATTCAAATTGAGTGCCGGCACTGGTCAGAAAGCTTCACCAATCGATATAGCGAAGAGGTTTTCGATAGCTTGATTGAAAGATTCATCGCTACTTCCACCTACCGGAGGCTCAGGCGCGAGGCGGAAGTTTTGCAATCGTCACCCGAAGCAAAAAAACTCGCGATTCGTATCGATTCCATGGCGCTACAAGTTCCCGTACTCTGGCGCCGGTACCGCAATCTCAAAAGAGAGGCTCTCGATATCAGTCTCTTCAGCGGATTGGAACGGGATATGATCCTGAGACGCAGAGTAGACGAAGAAGCAAGACGGGCTTTCGAAGACTATCTGGAAACCTATCAGCGGCATAATCGCCTGGTTGCCGAATACAATAAAAATTACCTTGGCGGGCTCGAATTCTTCACTGAGCATCTTGGTGGTTTTGAAGAAAACCGACTGGAAGTGGAGCGATAATCATTATGGAAGAACAAAAGCTCAGGAGGATGCTTGACAATGCCGATGCTCGGGAGCGTCTCCGGGCTGCGTTTCTGTTAGGGAAAAAGCGTTTACCGGCCAGCAAGACAGTGTTGAAGAGTCTGCTTTCCGACCCGGTGGAGCTCGTGCGCCGCGCTGCTATCCGGGCTATCTCGCGGTTGCGGGGTGAAACGGTTCATTTACTGGTTGAGCTGTTGTGTGACGGAGATTCCATTGCAGTGATGAAAGAAGCGGTCCGTGCGGCGGCCTCAAGCGGGAATCCCAAAGTCCTCGAAAATGTAGCCAAACTATCTCCCCATTTATCCGGTAGTGTCAAAGCTGTTCTTATTGATGAACTCTACCGGTCCGGCTGGCGGCGAACAGATCTTTTAATTGAAGCGCTGTCGGATAAAAGCCCGTTGGTTAGAACAGCCGCTGTGCAGAGAGCCCGGGTGTTTGGAACCGGTGATGTTCTGGTGTCGGTTCGGGAATGCGTCTACGATAGCTGCACCGATGTGCGTGCGGCAGCCATTTTCACCCTGGCCGAGTTGGGCGTTGGCGGTTCCACCGAGCTGTTGATGGCAGCGACCAGGGACGGTCATCCGCAGGTACGGGTGGCGGCCTGCCGGGCACTGGGAATGCTTAAAGACGATTCCTGTCTGGGTGCTTTGACTGGCTGCCTGGAAGATGCCAGGCCCGAGGTGCGGTCGGCTGCTGTGGAAACTCTTGGAAAACTGGCGTCTGATGAGTGTTGTCAATACCTTCGAAAAGCATTGTTTGACCAGGATGAGGACGTACGAAATCTTTCAGCGGCCGCCCTGGAAAAAAACGGGTTTCACACGCCGGAAAGCCTGGTAGCCCTGGGCGACCGGGTCCTGGGCTTGGGGGACGAGGAACGTGCCGTTGAGCTGTGGCACCGGGCTATTGATGAGAGCCATTTTTGCACTGACGCCTACGTCCGGCTCGGCAAATATTGGTTGAGAAAAAGAGAGCTTGACGAAGCGCGGTCATGTTTTTCACGAGTGTGTGAAATTAATCCCGGTGAGCGAAACGGTCTTTTGGGTCTGGCGCGCTGCGAACACCGGGCGGATAATCACGAAATCGCCGAACGGAGTTTACAGCAGATACTGGAATCCAGGCCGGATGATGTGGAAGTTCACCAGCTCATGGGTGAGATTAATCTGTCTATGGGCAACCTGTCGCAAAGCTTGTACCATTTCAGAACCTGTCGCGGAATGCTCCCTGAAGATCCCCGGGTTTTGGCCGGCTTGGGACGTGTGTATCTAAAAAAACGGGCCTGGCGCCAGGCGCTGGTATTTCTGAGAAAAAGCGTTGCCATAGATGAAACTACCCCGATATGGCGTGAATTGGGGGATGCTTTGCTCAGATTAGGACAGAAAAGCCAGGCCATTGAGTGTTTCTGGCGTGCTCTCGATCTCAACCCCGATGACCGGCCCTCTCTCATGCGGCTGTCTCAGCTGGCTGGTTCCGGTTATCCGAATATCGACCGGATCGAACGTGCGCTCAGCTCTTCATTGGATCGAAGCGGTGACCCGATACTGGCTTTTTTGCTGGCCAAATCTCTTGCCGGTCGCGATTGCCTGAAAGAAGCGATAGCGGTCTTACAGAACCGAGCCGGCGAAGGAAAATGCCCGTCGTTTATTTATTACAATCTCGGGAGATTACATTATAAAAATCGTAATATGGATGAATCTCTCAAGAATTGTGAGATCGCGCTCAAACATGATGAGACACTGGTTCCTGCCAGAAAACTTCTGGCCCGTATCCTGGTTTCCAGGCAAAAGCTTTCGGAAGCCGTCTCTGTTTTGAAACCGGTGGTGCGTTTACATCCTGAAAATCTCGATTTTCTGGAAAAAACTGCGGTTCTAGCGGAGTCCGCCGGGGATCGAGAGCTGGCAATATGGTGTCTGGAACGGGTAATTACCGGTCAGCCCGGCCGGACAGATCTGAGAATGAACCTGGCTCGAATTCTTATGGTCGGGGAGAAGTACGATGAAGCCGTCTATCACCTGGAAAAAGCGCTCAGAGAACAGCCTGAAAACCGGGCTTCAAGATTGGAGATGGCCACTTGCTTGAAAGCCTTGGGAAGATATTCAGAAGCAAGCGACATCATTTCCGTTGGATTTAATCCGGCCAATATAGAAGACCGTCTCGGCCGGGAAGCGAGTCTCTTGCTGTCAGATTTGCTGGAACGGGAGGGGAGGCTCGAGGAAAGTACTTCCATACTGGCTCGGGCAGAAGAAGTTTTTCCGGATGATAATGAAGTGTTGGCTCGCAGAGGTGCACTGCTTCTGGCACAGGAAGAATGGAGCAAAGCCCAAACGGTATTCAATCGACTCCTGGACTCGAAGCCTGATGCCTTCGAGGGACACTGGGGTTTGGCCAGAACGCTCATCGTTCAAGGGGAAAAGGAAGAGGCTCTGCAGCATTTCCTGCGGGCGGCGCATCTCAAACCGGATGAGCCGTCATCCTGGTTTGAGGCAGGTGAGATCGCACGAGAAACAGGTGATCTGGATACGGCCAAGCACTACCTCTCGCGGGCTTTTGCGCTGGGGATGGAGAGTCCTTTGCTCCTGGTTGGTTTTGGAGAGGTAAAGGAAGTGGAGGGAGCGTTTCAGGAAGCCCTTTCACTGTACCGCAAGGCGTTGAGAATTGCCCCTGAGCGCGGCCGTGCCTATCTTGGAATGGGAAGAGTTCTCTGTAAGTTGGACCGCTGCGTGGAAGCGCTGGATATTTTACTTAAAGGGCTGAAACGCACGATGGATGAGGTTAGCCGTGGTGCTATGGCCAGGGAGGCCGGCCGAATTCTGGTGGGACTGGGACGTCGCAGCGAAGCCGCGTTTTACCTGCGGGACGCGGTGTCCAGGAATGATCTGGACGGACTGGCCCACTATGAACTGGGAGTTGTATGCCTGGAGGATGATATGGTTGATGAAGCCAGGCGACATCTGGAAGCAGCCTGTTCTTCACTGCCGGATGACGCCCGGCCGCGATCCCTGTTGGCTGGTATATTGTTCTCATGCGGACAGCTCAAAGCGGCTGCTGATCGTTACCGAGAAGCTTTTCAACTCGATCCCGGAGATACCGAGTTGCTTCTCCGGCTGGGAATTGTATTCAAAGCACTGGGACGGTTCCGAGAATCGGGGATGTATCTCGACCGTGCGCTGGTGGCGCGCCCGGAAGACCCTGAAGTGCACCTCGAACGCGGCTATTACTTCCTGACCCGATCCTTGTTAAACGAAGCCAGGGAGTCACTTGAAAAAGCTCTTTCTCTTGATCCTGATTTGGATGAAGCGCGGTTCCGTTTAGGGGAGGTGTGTTTTGAACTCCACCGTCCTGAAGATGTACTTTCGAACCTCGAGGCGCTCATAATCAGAATTCCCGATCATATTGCCGCGCACCGGTTGCTGGGGATGTTCTTTGAAAATAATAATGATTTTGACCGGGCCGTGGTACATTTCCGGCAGGTCCTCCTGCTCAGCAAGGATGACCTGATCAGTTCTCTGTCCCTGGGCCGGCTTTCGTTTCTCAAGGGCAGTTACCGTGAAGCTTTGGTCCATCTCGAGCGGGCCTTTTCTTCGTGTCCTTCATCTCCCGAGGTGTTGACCTGGCTGGGTCGTACCCGGCTGGTATTGCAGTCTGTGGATCAGGCTATAGAAACCCTTCAAAAAGCCCTAGAACTGCAACCTGAAAGTAAATCCGCCAGCTTCTGGTTGGCTCGTGCGCTTCAGCTCGGCGGATACCCAGACAAGGCTATTCCGTTATTTGAAAACCTGCTGGAAACGCCTGTCTATGCCTGTGAGGCCAGTCTGGCCTTGGGGCGTGTGTTTGTCCAAAAAGGATTAACTCCTGAAGCCGGGAAACATTTTGAACGCGCGCTGCAGATGCGCCCGTTTGATCCTGAAGCACTGTATCAATTGGGGCGCATGGCTCTGGTTAGAAACGAGATGAAGAAAGCTGAAAACCTTCTGACGAAAGCCAGGGAAGCCGGGTGTGGAGAACCGGATCTGCCGGAACTGCTCTCAGAAGTCCTGGAAAAAACCGAACGATGGGACGAAGCTCGTCGACTTTGTCTGGAGATAATTAAGGTAGACCAGTGCTGCCGGGGTGTGCTGATGCGACTGGCCACTATCGAGGAAAAGACCGGCTACCCGGCCCGTGCCCTGGCCTTTTTTTCCAGGCTTCTCGAACTGGAACCGCAAAACGGTCTATTGATGCTGCGGACCGCCAGGCTGTTGCTGGCTATGGAACGTTGGGAAGAGTCATTTGCTATGCTTCGCCGAGCGGCTGTCCAGGTTCCGGAAAATGCTGATTTATGGAGATTGTTCTCTGCCGTATACGAGAGAACCGGTAATATGGAAGGACTGGAAGAGACATCGAGAAGGCTGTTGAATTTGGAACCGACTGAGACACCGGCGCGGGAACTGTTAACGCGTTTACTCTTTGAAAAAGGAAAAGATGAACAGGCTCTGGATGTCGTTCGGCCTGGCCTGTCGTGGGACAAGGACGGCCGTCTCTGGCGGATGGTGGCACTTATTGAAGGAAACCGGAAAGATTATCGGAGTGCTGCTAAAGCCTGGATTAAAGCCTGCCGGAGAACTCCGGGTAATCACACGTGGAGGCTTGAATTAGCTGAGTCATTGCTTCAGTGCAGCAAATTTATAAGCGCCCGTCGGTTGGCTGAATCTATTTATAAAAACGGTCAGGAGACCAGTCGGGCAAGCTTCCTGACCGGCCGGGCACTGGTTGCTGAAGGTGACAGATCGTCAGCGGCCCCCTGGTTCCGCCGGGCGGCGGAGGCAGAGTATAAACCAGGCTTGTGTTACCTGGAGTTGGGACGATGTTTCCTGGCGCAAAAATCATATCCTGAAGCTCACGGAATACTGTCCCGGGCGGTTGAACTCCGGGCACAGGATCCCGAGGCCCGGTATGCTCTGGCCGAGACTGCCGCTCTTATCGGACGGACTACGGAAGCCCTGGCGCATCTGGAGGATCTCCTGGCTATTAAACCGGACCGGTGGGATGCTTTACTCTTGAAGGGCCGGCTGCTTTGGCAGGAGGGGCGGTTGGATGCGGCCGGAAAAACCTTCATGTATGCCGTGCGGTCGGATCCTGAAAATCCCAGGGTTGTTGGCCCGGCAGCGCAGTTTTTACTCAAAGTAGGCTGTTTCAAGCAAGCCCTGGAGCTGTACCGCTCGTTGAGTAGACTCTCGGATGATGTCAAAACCAGGCTCGGGCGAGCCCAGGCTTCACTGGCTTTGGGAGGCGTTTCTGAAGCTTTGGCTGTTATGGAAGGAATTACTTTTGGCAAAACACATGATGACGAGGTTTTATTCCTGCGCGGTTTGACTAAATATCAAGCCGGAGAGACGAAACAGGCCGTAGAGTCTCTGGAACACGTAGTGCGTTTAACTACACCTGGATCCCGTACATGGGAAGGGGCAACCCGTCTATTGGCCAAGATCTATGAAGATGCAGCACTCTGGACGAAAGTTTTGGCCGTGCGGGAAGAGATGATGGCCAACGGGGTAGCTGTTCCTTACGATATCCTCAAGTCGGGGGAATCGGCTTTCCAGGCTGGAAAGATAGAACGGTCACGCTGGCTTTACAACCGTTACATCAGTCTCAGGGGAGAAACCCCGGAAGTTATGATCGGGCTTTCCAGAATATGCAGAAGAGAAAAGAATCTCGAGGACGCGCTTGGATACCTGCGTCGGTCTCTTGCCTTCCGTCCTTACGATACCGCGTTAGCCAGGGAGATGGTGATGGTGTTCAAAGAAAGCGGCCGGGTTGTGGAAGCGCGGGATCTGCTTGAATCACTGGTACAGCGGTTTCCCGACGACCTTGCGGTCAGGATTGAACTCGGCCGGTTCTGTCTCGAGCAGGGAGATCAACCGGCTGCTCTTATTCACTTCAGCCGCGCTTCACTCAGTGATCAGGCACCGGTTGATATTCATCGTCATATCGGCATAATACGTTTCAAACAAGGTGATAACGCGGGTGCTGAAAAAGCTTTTGTCAGGCTGCTTCGTGAAGTTCCTGATGATGATGACGCCACGTGTCTCCTGGCAGATGTGCTGGTGGGCGAGGGGGAGGCTATTCGTGCGTTCAAGCTTCTGAGAAACTATGTATCAAAAAAACCGGGATCGCTGCAAGCGTCGCTTCGTTTGGCCAATATCTGCCGGGAAAAGAAAAGATTTGCAGCCGCCAAAGGTATTTTAAGAGTTATACTGGAAGACTTTCCCGACTCCGCTGATGTACATCTGTCGCTAGGTCAGATGGCTATGGAACAAAACGACCAGGACATTGCTCTCGATCATCTGCAGCGAGCCTGTTCACTGCGGCCCGGACATATTCTCACACTTCGCCTGATCGGGCAGGTTTATCGAGATATTGGCCTGACAGACGCGGCTCTGGACACGTACCGGAAGATAATCGAATCTGTTCAGGATGATCCGGGACTTCTATTCGATTATGCGTCACTACTGGCTGAATCCAACCGGTCGGGTGAAGCCATCGCCGTGTATCAGCGACTGATAAGAAGTAATCCTGAGAATGTCGAAGCTCTCTACAATCTGGGATTGGTTTACAACAGCGAGGGCTTGCTGGACAAAGCTGTTGAGTGTTACCGGCATGTCGTTGCCAGAGCCGTTCCTGGAAGCCCGGTTCACCGCCTTGCTTCGGAGATGGTCAGACCCCGCCGTGTCTCGATTGAGATGGCTAAATGATCCCGGAGAAGCCGGCTCAAATGGTGGTTAAATTACTCTGGCGATGCCTGGCTTTCATTACCGGCTTTATACCGGAAAAACTTGCTTTGCGGATAGCTTTTATCATTGGTGGTGTCATTTGCGGCTACTCTGGAAGTCTCCGGCGTCGGGTAGAGTCCGATATTAAAAAAGCTTTTGCTTCTCATGGCTATGACTTGAAAGTCGGCCGGGTGAGAAGGATAACCCGCCGAACGTTTCTGAACATGGCTATGAATCTGGCGGAATTCCTACGGTTTGGTAAGCTCGACAAAGTATCCATCAACAGTAAGGTTACCGTTCATGGCTTGCACCATCTGGAACAAGTCATGGAAGCAGGCAAGGGAGGAATTATTCTCACGCTCCATCTGGGAAACTGGGAATTGCAGGGAGCCTGGTACAGTCTCAACGGATATCCTCTAAACGCGATTTTTATCAACCAATACAATCGTGCTTTAGGAGAAGAAATGAACCGGTTGCGTAAAAATGTCGGGATCGGATTGATCCCCCGCTCCCAGCTTCGACGAGCCGTAAGGCTCCTCCAAAAGGGTGAGTTGGTGGGAGTGCTGGCAGACCAGGATGGAGGTCCCAGAGGAGATTACTGCAAGTTCTTCAACCGGGTGATATCGGCTCCGCCGACTCCCGCCTGGATGGCTGCCCGTGCGGGCTGCCCGCTTCTCCCGGCCTATATGATCAGAGAAAGTGCCGGACAGCACCGGCTTGTTTTTTTGCCCCCGCTTCCGCCGCCCGGGCGATCGAAGAACGATCGACTGGCTTTAACCAGGCAGGTTTATAAATTATTCGAGTCTCTTATCTTGGCTAACTCCGAGCAATGGCTCTGGCTATATTCCCGCTGGAAAGATCGAATTCATACTGATAGATACGTTGCGGAGAAATTTCAGTAGAAAGAAGACTTTAACGCATGGGTGATCTGGCCTGGAGATTCTACCGTCTGGCAGGAAAAATCCTGGTGCTGGTGTTAAATCTTCTGTTTCCTGTTCTTAGACGGTGTGACAAGAAGATTGAAAAAAGGCTCGGCCAGTTTTTGGGACATGTTTCCCGGGAGCTTATGAAATCGGTGGCCGGCCGCCGGCCCATATGGGTTCATGCTGTCTCGACCGGTGAGGTGGTAGCGGCTACTTCCATCATTAAATCCCTCCAGGAGCTTGTCGATGTTCCCGTTATTCTCTCGACGACGTGTTGGGAAGCTGAAACCTTGGCCAGGAAAAAACTTGGCTCTCGTATTACCGATGTGGTCTTTCACCCGATAGATGTTCCGCGGGCGGTGCAAAGATTTTTCAACCGGATTAATCCCCGGCTACTGGTGATTGTAGAAACGGATATCTGGCCGGTCACCGTGCGAACCGCCGCCAGGAGAGGTTGTCCCGTTGCCCTGGCCAATGGACGCATTTCCGAAAAGACGGAACGGTTTTATCGAACCAAACCGAGCCTTTCATCCAGGGTGTGGAGCAGTTTTTCGGTTTTTATGGTCCAGACCGGAGAAGAAGCCGAGCGGCTGCATAAAGCCGGTGCTCCCCGGGATAAGATACGAGTAATGGGAAACACTAAATTCGATGTTGCCCTGGCAGCAGCGGTTGAAGACAAGTCGGAACATTCTCTACGGCTTGGCCTGTCTCCTGGGACACCGACACTGGTGTGCGGCAGCACGCATGAAGAAGACGAGGTAGTTATCGCTTCCGCCTGGGCGCGTCTGCCGGCCGGAAGTTTGCCCTCTCCCCGGTTAATCGTAGCTCCCCGTGATCCTTCCCGTTCCTCCAGGGTGGTGGAATTATTTGCCGACCAAAATAAGCGGGTGCTGCTTCGATCTTCAGCGGACGACGGAATGACGCATGATCAGTGGGATATTATGGTGGTGGATACCATGGGTGAATTGGCTGACTTATACCGCTACGGTACGGTGGCTTTTGTCGGCGGCACCTTTGGGAAATGGGGAGGCCACAGTCTGATAGAGCCTCTTTCAGCCGGGAGATTTACATTGCATGGACCCTATGTCAGGAATTTCAGAACAGTTGCCCGGGAAGCAGCCGCGGCCGGTGCCGCCCGCGAAGTCGGTGATGCCGATCATCTGCTGGCGGTGTTGACGGAACTCCTGGAATATGAAATGATGCTCCGGGAAGCCGGACAGAAAGCTGCCATGTACGCGGCCACGCAGGCCGGTTCGGCCGAACGCCAGTCCCGGGTATTAATGAATCTGATCACCTGACTCGCAGGCTATTCTTTCACGAAGAATGTTAGGACCACGAAAAGCAGCACAAAAACCAGGGGGCCCAGGGTGAATCCGAGAACCATACCCCATGAGTACCCGGGTTTGATTACCGATTTGGCGGGCTCGGCAGGATTCACCTTGATTTCGTGAGGTTTACCGACTTCGATTCCATCGATGCTCCGCTTGGCGCTCTCTTCCATAGAATATTTGAGTTTGTGAAGTGTCAGCTTTTCTCCGGTAAATGGATGGTCGTTGAAGGTGTAGGCGTATTCAACCCGGGGAAAATGCGAGGTAGTACTGTTTCCGCTCTTATCGTATTCCTGGACAGGCTCGATTTCAGACCTGGTGATCGTCGCCTGTACCGATTCCCACTTGTTCATTATCTGATACTCATCGTAGTAAATATATATCCCGGTTGCTTCGATGGCCAGGAGAAAGATAATTCCAAGAGCAAGTATGATCCGTTCTCCCCATGTCATGGAAGCGCACCTCCTTCACTTAAACCCGCATATTTAGCGGCCGTATTGTATAGCCATTTTCGTGATTATGTCAACAGTTGGAGGCGGCACGATGCAGGTGCTTGTTGGATTGCCCTTTCAATTACAGCAAACACGTCTTTTCAATGGCCTGTTTAATCTCCAGGTACCCTTGGCTGGTGTGTTCTATGTTGCTGATGATATGGCGGATGATTCCGAGGTAGATCAGGTTCAGGTGTCTGATATCCGTTTTTTCCAGAACGATCATGCGTTTTTCCCAGAAAGCGGCCAGTTTCACGGGCGTAAGGGAGGTGACCTGAGCGGACCGGGAGCCGTGATCGAGAAAGGACATTTCTCCGAAGATACAACCCGGCTTGAGGAAAGCAAGCACCATCTCGGACCCACTTCTCAAGCTTTTTTTGACCACCGCTTCACCTTCCAACAGGACATAGAAATCGCGTTGTCTTCCACCTTCGGGTATGATAACTTCATCCGGTCCCAGGGTCATCCCGGGACCCAGTTTTTCAAAAAACTCTAATGTCGGCGTATCGAGTGACCGGGCAATAAGGGCATCGGGATGCCCTTCGAGGATCTGTTGCCGGTTGAGTTCCAGATTATCCAATGTGCTGGCGATGGCCCTGGTAAAGATAAACTGTTCATTGAGCTGTCTGATTCTTTCGCTCAGGCTGCGCCCAATAGTTTTAAGCAAACACAAGGCCGATGATGGGGATTTGGCAAGGATATCCAAAAAACCACGGTGATCGAGCACAAGCGCCATCAAGTTCTTTCGGGCCTTCACTGTGGTGGAACGGGGAGTTCCGGTCAGCATTTCCATGGCTCCGAAAAATTCACCCGGTTCTTTGCTCGACAGGACAAATTGCGACTTGGATGGTGAAAAACCCACTACATCAACTATTCCTTCCTGGATGAAAAACATCTTATTTGCTTGATCTCCTTTGCGAAAAACCCGTTCTTCTTCATTAAAAAACATGGTGTTGCAGGCTTCCGCAATAGGCTCAAGAACGGAAGGATCAAACTCTCTGAAACAGGGAATTTTCTTCAACACTTTCGTTATTGCCACGAGAAAACACCCCATTGCCATATGTATGTTATAAACCAAGGCTCCCGCCTGTCAAACTGTTTTACCACCATGCGGAGGTAATTGGAAGGGCCAAATAAAAAGGGCAAAGAGAGAAAATTATTCAGGAAGCTGCCATGCGGATAGTAAACAACGCCGGCTCTTCCGTGGCCGTTCATAATCAAAATACCTCCCTGTATAAAAAGGCAGAGACAACTAACCCGCATATTTCACCAGTGTGTCTACTGCGGCCACGAATTTGCACGCATCTTCTACGTTACGCTCGATCGCCTGTCCTCGACGTATCGCAACGGATACGCCTGCGGAAGGCTTGGTCGCGTGCCTTGAAGCTACGCATAACTTCGCGACCTCGTGACGACAACTCGTGAAATATGCGGGCTAACCAGCTTTAAAACGGGTAATACATACAAATTAAATAGCAAATTACAGACCATATTTAAAATCCTCATTATAATTGGGTTTTCTGCGAGTGGAGATAAAAAATGCTCTGTAGGTGAACACTATATAGAGTGGGGAATGTCCGGTATTCGGACACAATATGAAGTTCGTTCATCTTAACGTTTGATATCGATGATGGTGCCGAGATTTTCATCGGCGGTCTGTATAAGCTTGGCAGTAGCCTCGAAACTTCTCTGGGCGCTGATCTGCTCGATGGTTTCACCCGCCAGATCAGCCGTGGTGCCGCCGGCGATGTTCCTGGCACTTTTATTAAGCCTACCCAGACTGCTATTAAGCCCGGCCTGGGCTACACCGAGTAACCCATCCACGATCATCGCTCCTTAACGCTCAGGCGCTGGCATCGATACCGGCGCCGATGCCTTCTAGTGTCAGATCTGATTTTCCCACATTGAGGTCTTCCGTGGTGGGAAGTTCAGGAGAGGCCTGGGCTGTTGCATTCGCCATTTCCGTGGCTTGCGGATTATCGCTGTTTGTCACCTGAACGGAACTCGGAATACCGGTCCCGTAACCTTCAATAGCTGGCATAACCGTCACCACCTTCTCGTCTTCGCTAAAAGTCTAGCATGCAGCCGGTTTATTGTCAAGTAATTGACAAGGGATTATTATTTTATTAAAAAAGCTTAATAATAGGGATTTTATAGTTAGTGTGATTACAGATAAATAAAAATGAATATAAATGTGTTTTATGGTATATATAACAGTCATTTTAATCTTATATTAAACGTCACTATAGTATTTATTTTCGAAAAAGAATTGCGGCCTGAAAGATGTCGGCCCGGACGGTTTGATTTTCACCGGCCGGGAACCTGTTTCGGAAGTATTGCGGTGGTAACGCCGCTTTGCTATTATAGTCGTACTATGAAAGAGAATATTATTGTTATAGACGGTAGCTCGCTGAGTATTGAGCAGGTCGTTGATGTGGTGTTCAAAGACAGTGTGGTAAGTATTTCCGACCAGGCAGTGTCGTCGATGGAGGCTTCTCGGGAAATAATAAATACGATCCTGGATCGGGGAACCACTGTCTACGGGGTGAACACCGGATTCGGCCGACTCTGCCGTATCCCGGTTGAGCGAGATGAACTGGAACAGCTTCAGCTTAACCTGGTCAGGAGTCACGCGTCGGGGGTAGGTCTCCCGCTTCCGGAAGCGGTAGTCAGGAGTATGCTTCTTCTGCGGGCGAATGCGCTGGCAAAAGGTTTTTCTGGAATCCGTCCGGAGGTAGTCCACCGGCTGGTGGATATGATCAACTGCCGGGTCCATCCGATTATCCCGCAGATGGGATCGGTGGGGGCGTCCGGCGACCTGGCTCCGCTGGCCCACATGACACTGGTTCTGATTGGGGAAGGAGAAGCTTTGGTTGACGGCGAGCGTCTACCGGGCGCTGAAGCTTTACGTAAAGCCGGTCTGAAACCGGTGGCTCTTCAGGCCAAAGAAGGATTGTCCTTGGTCAACGGAACCCAAATGATGGCGGCGGTAGCCGCTCTGGCGTTAGCGGCCGGAGAAAAGATAGTCGACCTGTCCAACCTGGTCGGGGCCATGAGTCTGGATGCCAGCCGGGACAGTGTTGCTCCCATGGACGCCCGGATTCATGCCTGCCGCCCGCATCCGGGGCAGGAGGAATGTGCAGGGGCAATACGGCGTTACCTCGAGGGAAGCGAGATAAACCGGTCGCACATCGACTGTCAGAAGATTCAGGATTCCTACTCGTTCAGGTGCATGCCACAAGTACATGGAGCAGTACGCGATGTCCTTCGTTTTGCCCGGCGTGTGATCACCATTGAGGTTAATTCGGCGACGGATAACCCACTTATTTTTCCCGAGAGTGAAGATGTGCTTTCCGGCGGTAATTTCCATGGAGAGCCGGTAGCGTTCTGGCTGGACTTTCTGGCCATTGCGCTGTCCGAGTTGGGCAGTATTTCGGAGCGGCGTATCGATAAAATACTGGATCCGGTTTTCAACGACGGTCTTCCTCCTTTCCTGGCGGAGAACAGCGGATTTCAGTCGGGGTACATGATCAGCCAATACACGGCCGCAGCCCTGGTGTCGGAAAACAAGGTGCTTACGCATCCGGCGGTGGTGGACACCATTCCCACTTCGGCCGGTAAAGAAGACCATGTTTCCATGGGCGGCGTGGGCGCCACCAAACTGCTCAAGGTCCTGGAGAACGTGGGATTTATCCTGTCCATAGAAGTACTCTGTGCCGTGCAGGCGCTTGACTATCGGGCTCCGCTCAAATCGGGGGAACCCATCGAGCGATTTAAACGCGAAGTCCGGCAGCGGTTACCCCATCTGACCGATGACCGTCCTGTTCACCGGGATATCGAAACGGTACGGAAGTTTCTGGTTGAGAAAAACTATCTTCTTCCGGTATGGAGCGAGTAACCAGCATGGCCCTCTGATTTTATAGAGAGGCGGCTGGAATGTATGTGAGCAGCGGTACTAATTGAGTCTGATTCACCGGTAAATTTTCATTAATGGAGGTGTTGGGACGTGAATGTCTCACCGCGTGCACCCAGAGGGCCGAAGCTGAGCTGCAAGGGATGGCAGCAAGAGGCTGCCCTGAGGATGTTGATGAATAATCTGGATTCCGAGGTGGCCGAAGACTGGCGGAATCTCATCGTCTACGGGGGGTCTGGCCGGGCGGCCAGAAATTGGGACTGCTACCGGGCTATCGTCCGGTCGCTTCGTGAACTCGAAAACAACGAAACACTGCTGGTGCAGTCAGGTAAACCGATAGGTGTCTTTACCACCACGCCTGAGGCGCCCAGGGTTCTTATTGCCAACTCCAACCTGGTGCCGGCTTGGGCGACTTGGAATCACTTCCGCAAACTGGAAGCGTTGGGGCTCATCATGTACGGCCAGATGACCGCCGGCAGCTGGATATATATCGGTACCCAGGGAATTATCCAGGGCACCTACGAGACGCTGGCCGAGTTAGCTAGAAAGCACTTCGGCGGTAGTTTAAAAGGCCGGTTCGTACTTACAGCCGGAATGGGAGGAATGAGCGGCGCTCAGCCGCTGGCGGTAACCATGAACGGCGGTATTATTCTCGATGTAGAAGTCGACCGGACCCGGATTGAACGGCGGATAAATCAGGGGTTCTGTGACCGGATAACGGATTCTCTCGACCAGAGTCTGGCCTGGGTGGATGAAGCAAAATCCTCCGGACAGCCGCTGGCGGTGGGCTTGGTAGGCAACGCTTCCGATATCCATCCCGAACTGGTGGTCCGGGGTATCATTCCCGACGTGGTGACCGATCAGACCTCCGCCCATGATGAACTAAACGGGTATGTACCGGGAGGGATCTCCTTCCAGGAGGCTTTGGAGCTCAGAGAGAACAATCCGGAAGAATATATCAAGCGATCATATGTCTCCATGGCGCGGCACATGGAAGCGATCCTGTCCATGCAGAAACGTGGCGCGGTAGCTTTCGACTATGGTAATAATCTGCGGGGGCAAGCCTTGAAGGCCGGAGTCGAAAGAGCGTTTGATGTTCCCGGGTTTGTTCCCGAATATATCCGTCCCCTGTTTTGTCAAGGGAAAGGTCCTTTCCGGTGGGCTGCTCTTTCCGGTGATCCGGAAGATATCGCCGTCACCGACCGCCTCTTGCTGGAAACGTTTCCGGAGGATGAAGCGTTGGCCAGGTGGATACGTTTAGCCAGAGAAAAAATCCCGTTTCAGGGACTGCCGTCCCGAATTTGCTGGCTTGGCCTCGGGGAGCGGGCGAAGATCGGCCTCAAGTTTAATCACCTGGTTCGAAGCGGTAAAGTAAAGGCGCCTCTCGTTATGGGCCGGGATCATCTCGACTCAGGTTCGGTGGCCTCCCCGAACCGGGAAACGGAAGGAATGAAGGACGGTTCGGACGCCATCGCCGATTGGCCGCTTCTCAACGCGCTTCTGAACTCCATTTCGGGGGCTACGTGGGTGTCCATTCATCATGGTGGGGGCGTGGGTATCGGCTATTCCATTCATGCCGGCCAGGTGACGGTGGCGGACGGCACCGACATGATGGACGGCCGAATAGAGCGGGTGCTTACCAATGATCCGGCTACGGGAGTGGCCAGGCACGTTGACGCCGGTTATCAACAGGCGATTGATTGCGCCGGCCGGCAGGGCGTAAAAATTCCAATGATGAAAAGTGAGAGCAAAGAAAAAGAGTGAGTTCGAGGAAGATACAAGCCGATCTGCTGGTGTTTAATGCGCAGGAAGTAGTTACCTGCCATGTGCCGGAAGCTCCTGTGCCCCGGATTGGGCGATGGATGCGAGACGTCGGGAAAATAACAAGCGCGGCGGTCGCGGCCCGGCGGGGAAAAATCGTAGCTGTCGGTTCGGAAAAAGAAGTAAGCGTTTGCCTAGATATGCTACCTGGCGGAGTGGAGCTTGATGCCGCCGGCGGTGTGGTCGTGCCCGGATTGGTTGATTGTCACACCCATCTGGTTTTTGCCGGCTGGCGTTCAAGCGAGTTTGTCAAGAAACTTGAAGGAGCCAGCTATCTGGAGATTCTGGAAACCGGCGGCGGTATCCTGAACTCCGTCAGAGCCACGAGAAAAGCTTCCCGAGATGAATTAGTGGCGTCCGGGCTAAAACGGTTGGATACCGCCCTGTCACTGGGTACGACTACCATAGAGATCAAGACGGGGTATGGACTGGATTACGACACCGAGTTGAAGATGCTTCAAGTCATTGCCGAGCTTGATCGACTCAACCCCGTGGATGTGGTTCCGACCTTCATGGGAGCACATGCTGTTCCTCCCGAGTTCCAGGATAGACCGGCTGCTTTCCTTGAATGGATGGCTGAAAAAGTGCTTCCGGAAGTGGCTCGGCGGTCTCTGGCCGAGTTCTGCGACATATTCTGTGAGAACAGGGTATTTCCGGTGGAATTGGCGGCGCCTTTTCTGGAAAAAGCCCGGCAACTGGGATTTAAGATACGCTTGCACGCCGATGAGATCGAACCATCCGGCGGCGCGGAACTGGCTGCTGAAATCCGGGCCCGGTCCGCCGACCATCTTCTCAAGATCAGTCAAAACGGCATAACGGCTTTATCGGAAGCGGGAGTCACAGCGGTCCTGCTGCCGGGGACCGGTCTGTTTCTCGGTGAGGACCCGGCCCCAGCCCGTCGTCTTCTGGAAGCGGGATTACCGCTGGCTCTGGCCACTGATTTCAATCCCGGTTCATCTCCGACGCTGTCACTGCCGTTGATTATGAATCTGGGTTGTGTGCAGTTGGGGATGACACCATCGGAAACACTTAATGCCGTGACGGTGAACGCCGCTTTCGTGCTCGACCGGGCGGATGCGATAGGCTCACTTGTGGTTGGCAAAACCGCCGATATGGTAATTCTTGATGCACCCACATGGAACCACCTGGCGTACCGGTTCGGGGAGAATCTCGTGATAACCGTTATAAAAGACGGGGCCGTGGTGTGGACGAAGAACTCCCCGGTAGAAAGACCTGTATCGTGCGCAAGGTGAGGCGAATAATTCTGATGGCGCTGATTTGTTTCAGCCTGGTGCTGGGGGGAATCGGGGCCGTAGCCGACCAGTTGCCGGGTGACTTTAAGGCGTTTCTCCGTGGCCATGATTTGCAGCAAAGAACTGCTACCACCGGTGATGAACGCGTCGATCCCACCAGGGTAAGTGACGATCTGAATCGTTTGATCGATGAAGCAAATACCATGGCGGAGTATCGGCCGGTAGAGGGAGCCAAACATGCCTCGGCGTTCCTGTTTGACGGGAAGGCACTCAGGGTAGATCCCGATGGTTCCGAGCACACGCTTACCCGGAAAACCATCAAACTGTTGACGGATCATCCCGGTGAAATGCTGGAGATAAAAATACACTTCAATGCGGCTGTCGAGAATATAGAGTTCATCTTTGCCAGAATCATCACCGTTGATGGAAGGATTGTGCCAGTCTCCCCGGCCAACCTGCCGGTGCTGGCTCCTTATGAAATCACTCCCTTTTACGCGGGATTGAAAACACAAGTCATTGCATTTCCTGAATGCAAAGCAGGGAGTGTACTCGATTACGAGATCATTATTCATCGGAAAAATGCCCTGGTACCGGGTGAATTCGAAATTCTGTTCAGCCTTCAGGGATTGGTTCCGTACCTGAGAAACTGCCTGGCGGTGGCGGTGCCCGGGGAGAAACAAATCTCCATCAAAACTACTCGTCTTAAATCACTGATACATCCTGAACGGATGATGTTAAACGGCCGGCGGGTGCTGGTCTGGATAAGCGGTGTGATGACCCCGCTTAGTCGCGAGCCCAATATGCCCCAATATGCGGATATCGTCCCGTACCTTACGGTGACATCCATGGGTAGTTGGAACGTTATTGCCGAAAAATTTCTTCCCCGAGCTCAGAACGCTGTTGTGCCCTCGGATTCGGTAACGGATAAGGTCAATATCCTGATAGACGGAGCGGGCAGCCTGGAAGAAAAAGTTTGCCGGGTTTTTGAGTTCGTCCAGCGTGAAATCATTCCTATTAAGGTTGATCTGGTGGAAAACGGCTTGAACTTCATCCCGGCCGAGCGGGTGCTCAATCAGGGATACGGAGCCTCTCTGGAAAAATGTTCTCTCCTGCTGTCTATGCTGAAAGTGATTGGGGTGAGAGCAGTCCATGGATTGATCAGTACCCGGGAAAACGGGCGGATCCAGGTCAAGAGTCCAATGCTTTCCCAGTTCAACCACGTCATCGTTTTGGCAGAGGTCGGCGGAGAACTGATCTTCATGGATCCGTTTGCTGAATGGCTTACTTATCCATCGCTGCCGGTAGAAGACCAGGACCGGTTCGTGCTTCCATTGGAGCCGGGATGTACAGGATTGATCAAAACTCCTCAATCCTCGGAAGATGACAATTTCGTCAGAGAACGTCTGGAGTTGGAACTTCTTCCGGGGGGCGATGTGGAAGTCAGGGCTCTCAGTACAGCTGGTGGCGAGGTAGATCGAAGCTACCGAAGAGAGTTTGCCACACTTAACAACGATCGTCTCAAAATGGTTTTGTCACAGGCGGTAAACGCTATGTTTACCGGGGCTTATTTGATAAACTATTATGTATCCGATCCTACGGACATGTCTAAGCGGTTGACCATGGGATTGACGTTTCGCTCCCCTGGACAATTGAAAAAGAAAGGAGACAAATACATCCTGAATATTCCCGGTTTGCACCAGGCCGGTCTTCCACCGGCTGAACCCGGCCGGCGGTATCCTTTGTGTTTCCGGTTTCCTTTCAAGGCTGAAACTGAGATAATAGTATTCTACCCGGATAATTTAAAACCTGTTTTTTTGCCGGATGATATTGATTATAATGATGCTATCGGACAGGTGACCGCCAGGTACAGAGTGGTTCAACCGGGCCGGTTGAACATCAGGTTTAGTTATGTTCGCAGAATTACCCAGGTAGAAGATAATGATTTTCCCGAATACCGGCGTCTGGCCTCGAAGATCGCCCTGTTTTCGGGAAGACCGGTGACGTTTCGGGAGGTTGCTAAACGAAACTAGAGTTAAAATAAATAAGGAGGTAGGGACTATGCTGGATCGTGGAAAAGTAGAAACTGTGTTGAAAGAAAAGGTTGAACCGTTCCTGGCCATGCACGGCGGGGGTGTCGAGTTGGTTGATGTAACCGAAGAGGGTATGGTAAAAGTACGTCTTCAAGGAGCCTGCGCTGGGTGCATGGGGGCGCAGATGACCTTAAAAGGTGTGGTGGAGAACATACTTACCCAGGAAATCGAAGAGGTAAAGGGAGTCGAAGCGTCTTTTTAAAGGAGGTGTGTCCGTGACCGGCGATCAACGAGAAATCGCTGGAGAGGTTGGAAGGCAGGAAGAACAGGTTAAAGAGCTTCTTAACAGTCTTAAAACAAAGACTGTAACAGAATCTATCAGAGTTCTAATAGCGGCTTTTGCCAACCCCACCTGGATTGTTAGGAAAAGAGCTTCGGAGGCGCTGGTAAAGATCGCTGAGCGGGCGGTTCCGGATCTAAAGAAAGCACTTTCAGACTCCAACGAGGATGTTCAGTACTGGGCGGTCCGCACTCTGGGAATACTTGGTGCTGCCGGTGTTGACCCTCTGCTGGAAGTAGTGAAAGATTCTACGTACCGGATTCAGATGTCTGCTGTCGAAGCTTTGGGGAAGAACGGAGACCCCCGGGCGGTAGCAGCACTGATTGAGGCACTGGCCAGTTCGTCCTGGGAGGTATGCAACGCTGCCTCGAATGCCCTGGCTACTACTGGTAAAGCAGCTCTCAAGCCGTTGGGGCAATCTCTGAGACAACAAGATGAAACCCGTCGGTACTGGGCGACTATTACCCTGGGAAGAATGGGAAAACCGGCTGTCCCGGCCCTGGTACGTTTTGCCCGGGCCAAGAACAAAGGTGTGCGGTTTTCCGCCGCCCGGGCAATGGGGGAAACCTGTGATGAAAAGTGTATTAAGCCCCTGATAACATTGCTCGGTGACGAGTATCTGTCGATCAGAAAAGCAGCTGCCGAATCGCTGGTTGCCCTCGGTGACGCGGCTGTTCCTCCCCTGCTTGAAATAATCAAGTCGGGCGCCGACGGCGAAAGGAAATGGGCTTCCCGCGTGCTGAGTAGGATCGGACCGGGTGTTATAAAGTCCTTGCTGGTTCTCCTCCGGGAAGACCGGGAAGAGATTTTCGAGCGTGTGTCCTGGGTGATAGAAACTATCGGCGAATCCGGCGCCGGCACCCTGGTCGAGCTCATGCGTGACCGCGATCCCAATGTACGGGCCATGGCCGCCCAGTTTGCGGCGGGTCTGGACAGTCCCAGGGTTCTGCCGTCCTTGATTGAAAGGCTCGACGATACCTCGTGGCCGGTCAGGAGAAATGCCGCCGAATCCCTGGTCAGCTTTGGCGATACCTCTCTCAAGTATCTGACCCGGGCTATCGAAACCGGCAACACCAACATCCGATATTGGACCACCAAGATCCTGGCTCGGTTAGGAGGAGAGGCTCTCGACCCGCTTATCAGGGCACTGTCCGACGAAAAAGAAGATATCAGGATGTTTGCCGCCTGGGCACTGGGTGAAGCGGGCGAAGAAAAGGGAGTGCCGGCGCTCATCGGGGCCTTGCGGGACAAATCCTGGAACGTCCGGAAAAACGTTGCGGAGGCTCTTAAAAAACTCAAGCTGATATCGGTATCTCATCTCATCAAGGCGCTTAATCATCCGAATCCCGATGTACAATACTGGGTGTCCAGGGTCATTGAAGAGATAGGCACGGTTGCAGTCGAACCGCTGATTAATGTTCTGCTTAATAATCAGGACAAAGAGATGCGGTTTTTTGCTGCTTACGCCTTAAGCGCTATCCCCGATCCTCGGGCGGTAGAGCCGCTGTCCACCGCTCTTGAAGGAGATGTGAATGAGTGGGTGAGGAAGTATGCCGCTACCGGGCTGGGCTGTATCGGAACCGATGAAGCGGTAGAAATACTATTGGAAAACCTGGGCAGCCAACGGGAGGATGTCGAAGAATGGGTCATCGATGTTGTGGCCGGACTTTCTCATCCCTCTTTGCAGGGAAAACTTATCTCCCGGTTTACCACCGCTGACCGGGAGCAGGTGGCTTCCATTGCCCGGGTACTGGGTGCTAGGGGAGAAGAATCGGCGATACCTTACCTGATAAAATTTATGGGAAGTGAAGATGAACTGTTGGTAGCCGCTTCGTCTCATGCCCTCAGTGAAATCGGGCTGGCCACTGTTCCGCACCTCATCAGTGCGCTTGGTAGTGAGAACTGGTCGGTGAGGAGTGAGTCGGCGCGGGTGCTCTCACAGTTTGGAGCGCAGGCGCGGGAACTTCTGGAAGCCGCTGCGGACAGTTCAAATAAAAATGTCAGTTATTGGGCTTCTCACGCTCTAAGGCAGATAAAATAAGTTTGACTGCGGTTCGCACATGCCAGTTGTTGTCCTCACTGGCCTGGTACAGTTTTTCCGGATCACGTTCGGCCATGGTTGGACCCAGGGCCTGGAATGTCCGGTACCGAACCATCCAATTATCTGACTCTGTCAATGGAAGCAGCATCTCATAAAAGGATTCTGCATCTATCTTTCCGGCCGCTTCCACCAGGATAGCCAGCCTGACGGGATCATTTTCGTTTCTGATTTCGTTTTCCAGCGCCGAAATGGCTCTGGGTGACTTGATTTCACCGAGAAGTTTAGGAATAAAGTAACGTACGCTATCATTGGCTTCCTCAAGTTGTTCGAGCACCCGATCGACAATTGTTTCTCCCAGCGGAATGAGACTCTGGTAGGCGGTGTGAGACACAACCCATTCATCGCTTTTCAAATATTCAAACAGCACAGAGGCAGTTTCTTTCTTCTGGAGAAGACCAAGCGTTCGGATGATGGTTTTTTGAACGAACCAGTCATCAGTCTGCTTGAGTTTACCAATTAATACACCGGTTGCCTGAGTGCACTTGAGTTTACCAAGGGTCTGGCAGAGAAAGAAGGCCAGGTCTTCGGAACATTCTTCTTCAAGTATGGATATAAGGGGAGTAACGGCGTCTTTATCCCCGAGTTCACCGATAATCCTCAATATCCAATAGGTCTGTGACATCATGGTTTTATCGATGAGTCCAACCAGAAAATTAGCAACGGAATCGAGTCTCTTCAACACTCCATCGTGAATCGCCCGGCACCGTTCCCATGGTGCTGATTCAAGCTCGCTCAAAAGTTCCGGCAAGGTTTCTTTCGGAGCCAATTCGGCCAGACCTCCGGCTGCTTTACTGCCGGCCTCATCATCGCGTTCCTTCCGTATATCATCAAGCAGGCCAAGTATGTCGTTATCCCCTATCTCTACCAGCAGGTCAATCACTTCAGATACCAAAGCCGGGTCGTCATCCCGGCAAATTTTCATGAGCGGCGCCAGGACCGGTTTTCCAGATTCAACAAGTATTTTGCGGACGAGCGGTTTTTCCGGCCAGTCGCTCAGGGGCAGAATGGCGGACATTTCGCTCCAGAACGCTTCGGGAGATTCTTTCATGGTCCGGCTTATCACGGCAGCTATCTGTGACAGGCCGGGATTGTCAAGGTTCCGGATAGTCGATAGAAAACCCATATAAATTTACCTCTTCAAAGCCAAAGACGCGATTTGAATCCTGGGCGAGACGACAACTCCTTCAGGCATATCGGGTAACGGTCCTTCCATTTCCCGCAACTTGATGAGTAATATCTCATCGTCATCGACAGCCTCGGTTATACCGCAGAAATCAGGTTGAATCGGGAAGCGGCGGCGGCCGATGTCTATCAGGATAGCCAGCCAGATAGAATGAGGACGGCCTCCATCCAAAAGCGATTCCATAGCGGCCTGGATGGTCCTGCCGCTGGCCAGAATATCGTCAACCAGAATAATGTTTTTATTCCGCAGACTGAATGGAATTTCCGTAGTATGAATAATCGGTCGCTCAGCGATAGCCTGCCAGTCTTCCATGTAGAGGTTGATGTCGAGCATACCCAGATCGAGATGCAATCCGCTCATGATTTCCAGTTTATTGATAAGACGCTGCGCCAAAGGAACGCCGTTGGTTTTGACCCCGACAACGGCGACGTTCGACAAATCCGGGTAGGCGCTGAGAGTTTCTGTGGCCATGCGGTCGATGGCCTTATCGATCTCTTGGCCGGTCATGATAGTTCGTTTAAACTGTTCCATCATCTCAAGGCACGCTCCCGTTTTTTTCAGGTTGTGTTTTATCGTTATATCGGTTGAGAACGTCAACCAGTTCGAGGGCGAACACTTCGGCAGCCTCAGGACCGGAGCCGGTGACGATGTTACCGAAGCGCTCCACGTTGCGCCCGGTATACCGGGCTCCAAACATTTCCAATGATGCCTTCTCTGATTCCCATCCCGTCGCTGGAACGCCGTTAAGAATCCCGGCCCTGGCCAATGTTACCGGTGCCAGGCAGATAGCGGCTACCAGCTTATTCTCCTGGTTGAATTCGGTTAAAAGAAGGTGCGCGGTTTCATCTTCCCAGAATACTGTCGCCCCGGGACCACCGATAAACACAATCCCGTCGAATTCATCCGGTTTGATCGCCTGTAAGGCGGCGGTTGCATCTACGGTGGTTCCAGTCATTCCCTGGCAAACCCCCTCAGCAAGAGACGTGACAATCACCTCTGCTTTGGCTCCTGCAAGTATATCTCTGGAAGTGATAAATTCCGCTTCCTGAAATTGGTCGGGTGCAACAACCATAGCTATTTTAAGACCGGATAGATCCGGCAGTGAAGGATCAAAGGTTTCCGTGGACACATTTTCAGAGCAACCCGCAGCCAGAAATAACATAATGAAAATAGCCGGATAATATCGTTTCATAATGTTAACAATCACTTCCCTAATCTTCGTCAAACGTTTTGTAAAAGCTGTTGAGAGGCCGGGTACCGGTAGGTACAGGAGGAGTAGACGATTGTTTCGTATCGGTCTCATTGTTGAAGAATGATCCGGGTTGTTCCCCTGACGGCTCTTCCTGTACTGTGACTGGAATCCGGCGGTTCGAGGTGTCCCAATCGGGAAACTGGAATTCCGATGATGGTTCTTCCTCATTATCAATTTCCGACACCGGAGGTGTGATCTCCATGGGTTGATGGAGGTTGCAGGTAATATCGGGTTCGGTACCTTCGAGAAATGCCTGATTTATTCGTGATTTGCAATAGGTTGTAGCCAGCAGCCCCGATTCGGTGCAAATATCTACTTTGCTCACCGTGGAAGGACAGTGAAAATCTTCTTCCGGCGTTCCTCTCAGGGAAAGCTTCATAAATGTTTTCCAGATCGGTCCGGATACAACACCGCCTGATTTTTTCTCTCCCAATGACGTGTGATCGTCGTTTCCTATATACACACACGCGGCCAAATTGGGGGTGTATCCGATAAACCAGGCATCACAGTAGTTGCTGGTAGTTCCCGTTTTTCCCGCGCATGCCCGGCCAATGTCTGCGCGCCTTCCGGTACCGCGTTTCATCACACCCTGTAGCATATCGGTCATCACGTATGCGGTTCCGGCGCACAAAACGTCATCAAGCCTGATCCTGTTTTCCTCCAGTACGTTCCCCTCCGGGTCTTCAACCATCCTGATCATTGAAGGACTAGCCTTTATCCCTTGATTGGCAAAAACACAACTGGCGGTAAGCAGTTCAAGCGGAGTGATTTCCGAAGTGCCTAGCGCTAGAGACAGGTTCATGCCGAGCTTACTTTTAATTCCCATCTTCCTGGCGTACTCGATCACCCGGTCGATTCCTACCTGATCGATGAGCTTAACGGCTACCACGTTGTACGAGTGTTGGAGCGCGACTCTCAAAATAGTTGGACCATGAAATGTTTTATCGTAGTTTTTGGGCCGGTAGATCTGTTTCGTCCAACGGTTGACGTATGAAACTTCTTCATCGTTGATGATCTGGTTTGGAGGAATCCCGTAATCTATGGCGGTAGCATAGACGAAGGGCTTAAACGCGCTGCCTGGTTGCCGCCGGGCCTGTGTCGCCCGGTTGAATTTGCTTTTCTCAAAGTTCCGACCGCCCACCATGGCCAGGATATATCCGTTTCTCGGATCCATTGCCACCAGGGCTCCGTTGAGGTCCGGATATTTTTTTTCCGGCCGTTCGAGGAAGAAATCGCTTTTGATCAAAGCCTCTTCAGCAGCTTCCTGAAGGCGTAAATTGAGTGTCGTATAGACATTGAGTCCTCCGTTATAAACCCTGTTAACCCCGTATTTTTCAAGGAGATAATTGCGTACGGAAGTCACGAAATAAGGCGCTTTCCACCTGGTTTTACGCCGGCCGCGAAGCACGATAGTGGCCTTCCTGGCTTCTCCAGCTTCCTGTTTGGTGATTAAACCGAGTTCGGTCATCTTTTGGATAACCCGGAGCTGGTTTTGTTTGGATTTCTTTTTATTGACGTAGGGAGACAGTCTTTGAGGACTCCGGATCAGCCCGGCCAGTAAGGCGCACTCGGCCAGGTTGAGCTCCGATACCGGTTTCCCGAAATAATACTGGGCGGCCGAAGCTACTCCGTGGGTGCCGTGTCCGAAAAATATCTCGTTCAGGTAAGCTTCGAGTATCTCGCCCTTCGTGTACTTTCGCTCAATCCTAAGTGCCAGGAGCATCTCTTTGAATTTTCGCCGCCAGGTGATCTCCAGGGAAAGGAACGCATTTCGGGCCAACTGCTGGGTGATGGTACTGGCACCCTCAGCGATTCGTCTGGATTTCCAATTATGATAAGCGGCCCGGGCTATACCCTCGAAATCTATACCAAAATGCTGGTAAAAACGCTCGTCCTCCGTGGCGATGACGGCGTGTTTCAGGTGGTCGGGGATTTCAGACAAAGGAATCAACTGTACACGGTTTTCTTCGGCATGAAGGGTGGCGATAATATCCCCATGGAGATCATAGATCTTCGTTGCCAGGGAAGGCCGGTAAGAGTTGTAATTTATCCTGGGTAAACTATCTTCCAGGGATTTGACGAGGCCAGCCAACGCTCCACCGCCAACAACAAGGATGAAGAAAAACAGGTACAGAAAGAACCTGAACAGCTTGGCTAGAGTGCCCCTCTTAGCCAAGGCGGTAACCTCTCTTCCTGGCCCGTTGCCGGGTCCGTTTGTTTTTTGCTAAGCCGGCCGGAAGCGCTTATTCTTCTTTGATGGCTTCAATCGGGCAGGTATCAACACAAGAACCGCATTCAATACACTCGTCGGTGATTTTATATTTTTCTTCACCTTCAACGATAGCATCGACAGGACAAGAATCGGCACACGCTCCACAGGTCGTGCAGTCATCACTTATAACGAAGGGCATGTATACTCTTCCTCTCTAAATCTGATTTACTGTTTCATGCAAAACCATTAATCGCAAACGGAATTTTACCAGAAAAAGTTCTTCCGGTACAACACAACCCGAATAATTCACAAATTTTCCCAGCCAGACGAACTGATTGCAGGCAGCAAAACAGCGCATCGATGAGATGTCCATAGGGCGAAACTCACCCCCGTCTTGCGCTGACGCGCTCTGAGTACAGATAGAGCGGTCAGGTAT
>CAZQHK010000032.1:0-50457 GCA_964593455.1 uncultured bacterium | reverse complement strand
TGCATCTTACTTTTGAGAAAAAAGAGAAGACCCACAAAAAAAGAAATAAAAAACAAACTAGCACTGAGATTTTCTATTAGGCTATCTTCATGAAGTAGATAACCTCTGTACTGTGGCCTCCAGAAGTACACTCCAAAGGCAATCAACATAATTATTCCAAAAATTGCCAAATACATCTTAACATATTTCATAAGTGCTCTTCTTGAGGATGGCCTATAGTAATCTGCCTAACTATAATTTATATTAGACCTTTAATAATACGATCCCTTACTTGTAAATGGCAAGTAAATTTACCAATCGTCCGGCAAACAATTTTACCAATCAATAGGAAAAAAGATCACTTCTCCTTTCCCTTTATTCTATACGACTCTCCATCAAGGTTAAAGACCTTGGAATGATGTAGTAACCGATCCAGTAAGGCCACCGTCATGATCTCGTCGCCCATCATCTCGGCCAGGATTCAAAGCTCTTGTTCGAGATGATGATGATAGAGGACTTTTCATAGAGTTCGCTTACCAGGTTGAAGAACAGGTTCGCCTCCTTTCGCTCGATAGGTGTGTAGCCGATCTCATCAATGATGACCAGGTCGGACTTCATGATGCGGTTTATCCGGAACTGCGCCTTCCTCTGGATTTCCGCGGTCTTGAGCAATTTGATCAAGTTCGTTACCCGCTCAAAGCACACAGTGTAACCAGCTTGGACAGCCTGCATTCCAATGGCAATGGAAAGATGCGTCTTTCCCAAGCCGGGAGGACCGAAGAAAATATCTGCAAAAGAGCAGTATCGTGTACGGCAGGGTAATTACAGGATCATATAGACGACCAAAAGAATGAAGTACACATCGTAAAAATCGGTCATAGGCGGGAAGTACCGTGGCTATCTTCCAGAGCTCCCGGGCCCAGGAGGTCCTCTTTCTCATGCGGTTCAGGGACAGGTTTCTGACCACCAACCGGCCGGGGCCTCCATCGATCAGGACGACCGCACTATGTTTATTCCCTTCACGCTGCTTTTCAAGGCTCCTTTCTCTTTTGACTTCATTTTTTTACCTCAAAGGAATAGTTGTTTGCCGGTCTGTTCCCTTTCCCAGACAGTAAGCAATCCTTAGAGCTCTATTGCCTTTAGCGAAAAGGTCATATTTTTTACTCTGGCTTATTGCCTCTCGTCCCTTCAAAACAATTTTTCGATCGCGGAGTTGGTGAAAATCAACCTGTGCTTTTTGATTATTCACAGAAATCACCCTGAAACCATGCGGGTACTGCACGGTGGCCGGTGAAGCGATGTACGGCAATCCTTTGATCGTTTGAATTTTAGCGACATGATGATGGCCTGAAAAGACTAATTTTACATTGGAAGCCTGCTCTAAAATAGATCTTACTTCCAGTGCGTTGGCAATGACATAATTTTTCTTCCACGGAGGTATTTTCCTAGCTCGCCAGGTGGGGAGGAAAAGATGATGAGTAAGGATAATCAGCAAATCGGCCGGATATCTCCTAATCTCTTTTTTAAGCCAGTCGATTTGGGGCTGAACAATGATTCCATCATTTCGTCCCGCAATAGAAGTGTCAAGTCCTAAAACACGTACCCCTTTGACAGGTGAGACACTCCACCAGAAGGAGTTTCCCTGGAAACCGTAATCTTGAAATTCTGATACAACTTCTGGTTTGGAAAAGGGATCGTCTTTGGGCTTCGAAGATGCTTCCCGGTTACCAAACTGGATATAGTAAGGAGCTTTAAGTTGATCTGCTCGTTTCTTAAAAGTATCAAAATCACCCGTTCCCGGCTCGCTATTATCGAAATTATCTCCTCCGAAAAGAATAAAATCCAGATCATTTATTGCATTCAATTGATCTAAAACATTTTCAAAAATACGAATACTGTCTTTTTTCAAGGCAGCACCGTTAGTTCCCTGCGTACTGACATGGGTGTCAGTCACGTGGGCAAACTTGAAAGGTTTAATTGGAGTTAATCTCTTTGGGCCATTACCAGACAGGAGAGTTTGCGCGAGTGCCGTGGGCAAACTCCTGGAAAACAGTCCCCCGGCAATTCCCAGTGCACCGGTAAGCCCCAATTTAATAAAATCGCGGCGACTTAGCAAGTAAAATTCTTTCATTCTGTTTTTATTGTTCATCACTAACCTCCTGAAAGAGTTATTGGAAATCTCCCTATACTGACCAATGCTGACCACACAAACTATTTCCCTTTCCCTTAAGATAACGAAAGAGAAGGAAGCTTTTGTTTCTTGTCCGAAGAATATATTTGTCGAAACATAAAAAGCTGGACAGATTTTCAGTGGGATGGTCAACGCATCGGAGATGCGACACTTGACATTATCAAGTATCTCACGGACAAATTCCTTGAACCGGCTTTATCCGGTCAGCTCACTACCATCTTTTTTCTCTGATTTAATCTAACTCATCATGGCATCATGAGGAGATTGAGACTTTGCACAAAAGGGGCCAGCATTGCTCGGGTACACTTCCGGAGATCCTCATTTTTTTCTATCACTTTGGCTACCGGCGGTGAGTAACGATAATAAAATTCTACTAATTTCCGACCTGTCTTTGTAGGGATAAGATATTCATCCCGGAATTGCTTCAATACTTCCACTTCTTCTTCCAACGGTGTCCCATAGGCTGCGGTGGCAATAAAACATCCGCCTCCGCCTCCATCGCTCCCTCCGCTGGATACTCCAGCCCCGCTGCCGGATTTTGGTTGACCGATTCCGAAGATGGACAGGTGGTTGACCTGGAAAATAATCACTTTATCTTCACTGTTAACACGTGTGTTTAGAACTTTTTCCCAAACACTGTTTGAGATGTTCAGATGATAAACTCTCAGACTATTGGCGTCTCCTCCGGCAATGGCTAAATCCTGCTCCGTATAAGGCAGGCATATTGTCAATGTCTTTTGCGGATCGATCTCTACGTTGTTGTCCAGAGATATATCCACTCCCCAGGTGAGCCCGTTTACCGTACCGGGTGACGGCGGCGGATCGTCGATGGTGCGGATGGTCATAGTGGCCGGCGCTGACAGCGTGTTTGCGGGAATGAGAACCTGCAGTTTATTGATCACTTCACTGTTCTCATCGCTGGACGCCCAGTCGGCAGGGTCCGTCACGCTGTTTTCGACGGAAATATCCGTTACATCCAGGTTCGCCGCGAAGGTGCAGGCGATAATATCTATAGTGGTATTACCACTGATAGCGATGGTAACAGGAGTTCCTTTTAGATTGTTGTAGACTATTTCTCCTTGAAACGTTTGTTTCCCGGATTCCCCATCAGGAATAGAAACAGTGTAATTTAAATCCATTCCCGCGTCTGTTATTTGCCCGCCCGTGAAAATCCACTTTATTTCACCGGTGGACGCATTAAAATTATTATAATTCGGGACTGATGAAATCACTGTCCAGTTTAATGGAATATATTCTTTCACGATAACTCCATTGGGTTTATTATCATCATCGACTTCGAAGTCTAAACCGACAGTGATTTTTTCACCACCAGCTTGTGTTAATGGCAGTATCCTGCTGGCCACAACCTGTGTATTCTGGCCGCCAATTCCGGTCAGCGATATTTCCAGAGCCGGTTCGTCCGGATCACTGCTCGTTATGGTTAATGTAGCGGTTATCTCCGTTTCTCTCGAGGGAGTAAAGCGAATGGTGATATCCAGGTTCCCTTTGGGGGCGATGCTCAGAGGAAAGCGTTGAGCCGGTATGGTGTAATCAGTATTGTCGGAAGTGATATCATCGATGGTGAGGACATCATTTCCAACGTTAGATACGGTTAAGGTCCAATCGCTGGAGGTTCCCATGGCAACATTCTTAAAATCATGCCTGGAAACCGGAAGAGAAATGTCCGGCTCAGGCTCCACAATTCCTTGACCGGTCAACAAAACGTTACTAATCGTTTCGTCCGGATCATTAGTCGTTATGGTTAAGGTCGCGGTATTTTCAGTTGCGCTGGAGGGGGTAAAACGAATCGTGACATTCAGGTTCCCGCCGGCGGCGATGGTCTGAGGAAAACTTTGATCCGGTATCGTGTAATCGGCATTGTCAGAAGTGATATCGTTGATTATGAGAACATCCTCACCGATATTGGATACGGTTAAGGTCCAATCTTTGTAACTTCCTATAAAGGTATTCACATATTCATGGCTCTGAGCTGATAATAAAATGTCAGGATTATAAGAAGGCAAGATACTTGTGTCACCAACGATAGTCTCGGTGAGAGGTTTACCCTCGATGTCATTATAAAGTATCTGTCCTGAGAAATCTTTCAGGCTCGAATCGTCACCTGGAATAGAAACAGTGTAGTTTATATCCATTCCGGTGTCTGTTATTTGCCCGCCCGTGTATACCCACTTTATTTCATTCGTTGACGTATCATAATTGTTATAAGCCGGTGATGATGCAGTAACTGTCCAGCCGGGCGGAACATGTTCCTTTATGATGACACCGTTAGGGCTCTCAACAGCATCGTTTACTTCGATATCCAGCAATACAGTTATAGTGCTGCCGGTTTGGTAAATTCCCGGAAGTTCCCTGCTCCCGGTGATCTGTCCGGCTATAGCAACCGCGGGAATCGTGACGGCCATAAACATAATCGTCAGAATTATCGATGACATGGCAACAACCTTCATTTTTTTCATGCTAATCATTCCTTTCTTGTTTTCCACTTTTCTTGGACTCGCTATCGTTTACAAGACAGACTGGCCGGATACCCACACCCCTGATTCAGAATCCCATTGATACGATCCTCCAGCCCATAAGTCGACACAATCCAACAGCTCAAAATCTCCTACGGAACCGCTTGCCCACGTGTCGATGTAGTCCAAAAGTTCGAAATCGTCTATTATCCAGTCATGACTGTTATCTGCGGGATGGAGCACTGCGTCGCTTATCTTTGTATTGCCACTCACTGCCTGGTTAATCGGATTTCCCTGATTGTCGCTGTAAAGGATCTCTCCCCGAAACGATTTCTCTCCGGTTTCATTCACTGGTATTTGAATCTCGTAAACTATATCCATGTCACTGTCATTCACTGTTGAGCCATAGAAAAGCCACTTCAATTCGCCCGTTTCAGAATTGAAGTCATTGTAATTCGGAGTCGAGAGCTTGACGGTCCAACCCGGAGGAAGAAATTCCTTGACGATCACACCATTGGGAGTGTTTGTTTCATCAACTTCCAGATTCAGAACCACTTTGAGATTGCTGTTTGACAAGTAGGAAAGCGGTAATTCCCTGATTCCCGTTACCTGCTCATCAACCCCCGCTGAGCCAACAGTGACGGTAACATCATCCGGGCCGCTGAAATTACTTCCATCATATACGACTAGTTGAAACACCAGGATATCAGTGCTTTCAGGAGCGATGAAACTGGGTTGAACCACTGTCGAGTTTGACAATGTAACAGTGGTTCCACTGGTCTGTGACCAGGTATAACTTAATGAGCCAGGTGAATTATCCGGATCAACACTATTGCTGCCATCCAATACGACCTGGGTGTTGTACTCCACGCTCACGTCTGATCCCGCATCAGCTACCGGAAATTCATTGGTTTGCTTGTTGAAGTAGGTACTTAAAAAATTATTCCAGTGATTGTCAGTGGAAAGCTGCACGTCCGTTGTGTATTGATTGACATATGCTGATTCACTGCTTGGAAAATATATCGAGATCCCATGGGAACCGGGACTTCTGCTTCCGTGAGATTCAGAGATTGTGCATTCGCTGAGAGCGGCCAGTAACGTTGCCGCGGCCGTTCTAATCGTGGAATCAGAAACATGTGCCTTTATTTTATCCACAAAGTCGTACAGATCGATATACGTCGCGACCTGGTATTGTTGGGTTTGCCTGCGACTCAATTCGATTTGGTCCCGGTATTTACTACAATTTGTTGCCAGCAACCTGGCAAGGGCATCCAAAGCCTGGGCTGCCGAATTGATATGTTTGAGATTGATAGTTGAAAGCGTCGTATCTCCGAACGGCCCGTAGTCGGCGGCGAACGTTCTCACGATCTCGGCGCCAAATTGCAACGATGTCATCTCCGGATTGCCGGTCAAGGCAGCAAGAAGACCCTGATAGTCCCACCCATCACCGGGCTCTAATTCCTCGGAACTAACGGCCGTATCGGCATATGACATTACCTGATAATCAATTTCTATCATGGCCATCAGGCAAGCATCGAATCCCAGAAGATCAAGACGGACTCCCGTATTTGCAGTAATACCAGACAGGGCTGTGCCAAGTTCATTAATTGAAATGTTATTCCCACTATCATCGTCATAACTAATCGCTCTGGGAGAAAGTCGCTTTGAACGGTCATATTCAACGCCTAAACCGCTGCCGTGGTTCCAGAGTACAAGGGCATAACGTTGCGCGGGATAATTGCTGATAGTCCAGGTGGCAAAATCCACCAGAACGTCGGGATCACCCATATCTATTTCACCGAGGTCCTGAATCTCAGGCGAATTAATGATTGCCGTATTGCTGTCGCGAGTTACATAGTACCGCTTGGCACCCTGCCAGTTGCCGTTACTGGTGTCATCATCGAAATACCCATCCCACGAAAATCCGCTGCTCCGGTCAATCTGAACGATAATATTGACTCCGGCGGAAGATCCGACCTGCTCCATCTCGTTTAAATCTTCGATGGCGGCTTGTTCCAAATCGTTATCTCCATTAACAAAAACCATAAAAGTCCATTCGGCCGGTTCAACATATCTCTTGTTGATAACAATGCCGTAATCATTGTTCGTCGCTGATTGGCAGATAACACAATTTACACTCACCAGTAAAAACACAAGGACATACAACCCCACTGTCACGTTTCTCATTACTGCATCACACCTTCCCATATCAATCAATTAAAGACCAAAGAGTGTTAGAAGCCTGTCGGGTGGGTTTATAGTATTTTTTCTCCCCAAGGCACCGGACCACTTGACTTTGTCTCCTATCGCAATTTTCAGGCCAACTCAAAAAAAAGGTGCATTTATAAGGCTTTTGGCTGAAGAAAACTGAGGCGTGTTCGGTTAGTGAACATATAGCTTGAATTCATAGTGTGTGGATTCGGGACACACAATGAGTGGGTATATAATAAGTAGTCAACGTAGGTATTAAACTAACAAGAAAAATTGATTTTACTATCCCGAATAATTCACAAATAATCTGCTACGGCTCGTAAATTACCACACCTACTGTGTTGCGCTTGAAAAATGTACTCATCGTACCGACCGGTACGACTCCGTGCATTTTCCTGCACGCGCCTTGTATTTGCGGCCATTTACTTCACCTCGCGACGAAGATTCGTGAATTATTCGGGCTATAAAACTAGCTTTTTCGGCACGTGCGGATAGAGGAGGATATATTTGTCGAATGGAAATAGGTTATTTTTTTCAAGAATTTTCAGGGAGGAATAGAGCTTATTCATACATTCCGGGCAGATACCATGGGAGAATTTTGCCTCAGAATGGTTTTGAATGTATTCCTCTATTTTTTTCCAATAGCCTTTATCGTCACGGATTTTCTTGCAGGAAGCACAGATCGGCAACAGTCCACTGAGGGCCTTCACTTCATTGATTGCATCGGACAGTTCTTTTCTTGTTCGCTGGTCATGGTCAATTATTTTCGGCAGCCATGTCCAAATTCCAATAGCCAGAAAGAAAAATCCTAAAAAATAGCCGATAAATTTTTCAATAAAAGCCTGATATTCAGTGTCACCAATGATAATAAATCGATTTAAGCTTGGAAAATTATCGGTTATATCGATTAGCGTTCCTAAAAAGATCCGATGGGATCTTTGGTAATGTCAGCGCATCGGCTGGCTCCGGTCACTCTAACGTTATCAGGTCCTTGATCTCTTTGATTATAAGGGGGGTGAAACCGGGTACCCGCAGCAATTCGTCTGTATTCGAAATCCGGCCATTCAGATTCCGATAATCGATTATCTTGTCGGCAGCCCCGGCGCCTATCCACGGCAGTTGTATCAACTCTTCCCTGGTGGCGGTGTTAATATTGACCTTGCCGGAGATGGCCGCGGCCGGCTTCATCGGCCGGAGCTTTCGTACCGGCTTTCCCCTACCCGGTTTTCCAACTCCCGACTTTCCCACGGTGATCATATGTTTCATACTCTCGAACATGGCGTCGCCGATCCGGGACACATTCGTGATCTCTCTGATGCTCTTGAAACCTTTGTGCGAGTTTCGGTATTCGATGATCCTCTCGGCCGTCTTCTTCCCTACCCTCGGAAGTCGCGACAACTCCCCGGTGGAAGCAGTGTTGATGTTGATCTTGCCGGAATCACTCTCTTGCACGGGAGTCCCCTGATCCAGCATGCGCAAGAGAGTCCGGTCGGTTTGAGCGGGTCTCGTTCGAGGCAGCCCGGTTGTCCGGTACAAAAAATCATCCCAACTCTCGGTTTCCTCTCCGCCTACCTGACCATAGGTCGGAATAGCGCCGGCGACCAGGTAGAAGATCAGGAGCGGTAAAACCAACAATTTCATCGAGGCCACTTCCTTGCCATCCGAATAGCACTTCATATATTTGTAAAAATCTATGATTCTTAATCACGATAATACAACTCATACCCTGATGCAAATCTTTTCAGTTGCACGAGATGATGAAACTTCGTGATTATCATGAGCGATTACGGTAAAATAGGATGAAATAGAAGAGATTTTTCAGAAAGGGAACTGCCATGAAACGCTCATTTACCCGCGGATTGAACAGACGAGCGCTATTAGTACTTTTCATGCTGCTGTTTTCATCGTGTCTGCCGGTTGTATCTGCCGGTGGAGATATTGGGGATACCGGCCATTCGCCGGTTATCGGGCCGGGGCTGCGTATCATGCTGTCGCGCCGGCTAGAGACTTCCTGGACCACAGCCATGAAACAAAACCGGGATTTACTTCCTGTTCTGATCAGGATAGACAGCAAAAAACTCGATACGGTCACGGTCTGGATTGAAGCCGCCGGCGGCCAGGTAAAGGCGGTCTCCGGCAGCATCATCGCCGCCGAAGTACCGGTTGGCAAAATGTCTGATTTGGCCCTTCAACCGGGAGTATCGTACCTGTCTCGATCAGGTAAGGTGAAACCCCGCCTGACGCTCAGCGTGCCGGAGATCAAAGCCGACCAGGTCCACGCTCTGGTACCGACTGCGTATCAAGGCACGGACGTCATCATCGGCGTCATCGATACGGGGATCGATTATTTCCACCAGGATTTCATCAACGCGGACGGGACCTCACGAATTCTCTCTATCTGGGACCAGGTAGACGGCCGTGGCCCGGTCCCTTCCGGCCAGTCTTTCGGAACCGAATACACCACCGCCCAGCTTAACGCTTCCATCATGGGACAGGGAGGTGTCTACACCACCGCCACCGACGGGCACGGCACCCATGTGACCGCGTGCGCCGCCAGCAACGGGCGGGCCAATGGCGGTTTCACCGGTGTCGCTCCCGACGCCGACCTGGTATTTGTAAAAACCACCTACGAGATTGTTGATGTCATTGCCGGTGTCGATTACATCATCGACCAGGCCGAAGAAGCGGGTAAACCGTGCGTGATTAACCTGAGCCTGGGCACCCATGAAGGCCCCCATGACGGCACGGATGAATTCGCCGAATCTATCAGCAACTTTGCCGGACCGGGACGGATAATCGTGGCCGCGGCAGGCAACGAATATGAGGATGACGTACATATCGGCTACACGGCTGAAGCCACCGAAAGAAGCACTCCCTTTACCTTCACACCCGGGTCGGGAGAAGGATTCCTGGACATCTGGTACGACCCGCCCGGCGTGATCGATTTCAAGGTGGAAACCTTCACGCTCGGCGGCACTCCGGTGGGAGATACCGGTTGGGTGATATTGGGAAACACGGTAAACAATATATCCATCCAAAACGGCGGTTTGACCTACGGAAGGATGGACCTCGATGCGTCAGAAACCGCGAACAGCAACAACAGCGCCCGCCACGTGGTGGTCTCCGTGTACCAATCAGGATTTCAAAGTATCGGGTCCGATAACCTCACGTTCAAGCTCTGGACCCGGGGTACCGGCGCTTTCGATGCCTGGAACGATTATGGTTTCTTCGGCAAATCAGGGGACGGCATTACCTACAGCGGTAACGGGGAGAAGACAGTCGGTATGCCGGCTGTGGCGGCCGACGTCATCGCCGTGGCCAACTACGTAACCAGGAACTCATGGACCGGGTTAGACGGTTTTCCCTACGTCAGGAACGAGACCGTGGACGACATTGCAGACAGCTCCAGCCGCGGCCCGTCACGCGATGAGGCGCGGACCGGAATCAAACCGGAGATAGCCGCACCGGGTACCTTTATCGGGGCGGCGCTTTCCAGCACCGCTAACGGGGTCGGTGCGGGAGAGAAAAGTGCCGACGGGAAACACGCGTACTTTTTCGGCACCAGTATGTCCACCCCGCACGTGACCGGTGTGGCAGCTCTCATGCTCGAAAAGAAAGGCTCTCTCACCCCGGCGATGGTCAGGACCTTGATAACCGATAACGCCGTGGCGGACGCCAATGTGGGTGCCGCCCCCAACTACACCTGGGGGTACGGAAAGCTTGATGCCCTGGCGGCTGTCCAGGGGGTCACCACTACGGCCGCGGGGATACCGACCGGTCTCGTGCTGCTTACGGCGGTCCCCGCTTCCCTCGCGCCCAACGGCACGTCACAATCCACGGTGGTTTCCGGCATTGTCAGGGACAGCAGCCAGGACGCCGTTCCCGACAACAGTGTGTTTAACGTGGAGGTTACCCGCGGCAGCGGCAACGTCCGGGCCCTGGATGAAGGAGATGTATCTTTCGCCACCACCGCTACCGTCGAGACGTCCGGGGGCAGCCTGTCCTTCGTGTTTCGCTCCGGTACCGTGGCGGGAGACACGGCCATTACCGTAACCAGCCAGGCAGGAGACGCCGCCGGAACAGTTACCATCCCACTCACCTCGCCGGCAGCGGGCGGTGGCGGAAGCTCCGGCGGAGGGGGCGGAGGCTGTTTTATCGCCACGGCCGCCTACGACAGGGGTTCCCCGGATAAGCTCGCCTGCCTGCGGTATTTCCGGGATTCTTTACTCCTCAAGGTTCCGGGAGGCAATACGGTGGTTGTTTACTACTATGACTGGGGACCGTACGCTGCCGAGTTTATCAACCGGCATCCCGAGACCAAAGCAGCAGTTCGACTGCTCTTACAGCCGCTGGTAGTCGGTTCGGAAATGGCACATCTTTTCAACCCGTTCTGATTGTCCAGCTCAGGATAGTCTTCAAACCTCATTATGCGAACTGAGACAATGTGAATACAATGCCGAAAAAAGTGAGTTTTCAAATTTTTAAAAAGAACTTATTATCTAAAAAATACATTGTTTTACTGATCCTCCTGTGGCAAACCTGGGCAGTCTCATTTACAGCAGCCCGGGAAGCAGGCGATCTATCGCTTCTCCATTTTAAGCGTGCGATCGATTCGGACAATATCCGGCTGGTCGTGAAATGGTTTAAAAATGACCTGCGAAACGATAGTGAACTGAATAGTCTGGCAGCGCGATTGGCGGAAGTTGAAGATGATATCTATAACTGTATTCCGGCTACATTCAAAGCGATTTCCTACGAGAACCTGATCGTAACGCAGCTGATTCCGAAACAACAGTCCGATGCCGGAAAAGAACTCCGGATACGGAAACTCATCAGGCATTCGGTCGATTATCTCAACCTGTCACCCTCACCGGAAATCCTCGCGTTAAAAAGAGCGGAATTTTATCAACCGGCAGACCAATCCCACACAGAAAGAAGCGCTTTTGAAATCAAGCGCGGATTTACACCCGATATCAAGGGACTCGATCCCGAAACACCACACACTATTATCGACCTGCAAAACTACGTACATCAGAGGTTGGGCCGGGTACCGGTATCACAGGCCATACTGTCCGATTGGCCCCTTCATATCTTTGATTCTCCCGCGCCTGTAGCCCTGACGTTTCTTAAGAAAGGCGGCTACCGGGAGTTTTACCGCGTCAACAATTTCTACAGCCAGTGGGGGAAGAAAATCTACCTGGCAAAAGACGATAACCGGATGGCCCTGGTATTTACCGATGTATTCGGCGAGTTCATGCTCAAACATATCTCGTATATGCTGAAACTTGCCAGGGTAGACGGCAAAGGATTTGAGCCGGAAAAAATCACCTATTACTTTAATCGGAAGATCACTGCCAAAGAAGAGATTGTGAAGAAGTACCAAAGAGATATTCCACGTATTTTTAAAAAGAAAAAAACCGCTGTAATCCTTGGCTACCTGGATATACTAGGAGAATCTATCCACAAAAGACACCAGGCTTTCCAGGCTTTTCGGTTTTTCAAGGATTATCTCACTCCCAGAGAAAAAAAGGAGCTCGAAGCAGCCCTGAGTAAGCATGGAGGGAAGCGCCTCAGGGAAGCGTTTCACTCGATAATAGAGGGTCACAAACATCTGCTTTCCATGAAGGATATCAGGGCTTCTGAATACCACGATTTGATGGCTATTCTGAAACGTCACCGCGAGGACTATCCGTTTCTCAGGAGATTGAACCGTTACCTGATGGCCAAAGGCATACCGTCCATCCACGAGAGGGGAAAAGGGGAAGCCCTGGAATACGACGTTTTCACGTTCAGGAATTCAAAAGGAGACGTGCGGCATCTGGTTAATCTGGGCGCCATGCATTCCCTCTTCGGCGACATTGCGGCTGAGCTGGCCGAAATTACCCTTAAGAACGGCGTCAAGGAGCTGGTGTTTTCCGGTTCCGCCGGGGCCTTGCGGACAGATTTCCCTTATTACGCGCTCGTCATTCCTAAAATCATCAGGGACTACCGGGGGGCTGTCATGGCGAATAACAATGATAACCGTTTCAAACTGTCTGCTTCGTTTCTTAAAAGAGACGATGCTGCCCGGGTATTCGCCGGAACAGTTCATCAGGGTGTGCTCTCGCCGCTTACCGAAACGCAGCCGACGGTACTGGCGATGATTACGGACGGAGTAGATACCGTGGACGTGGAGTTGGCGGAAGTAGTCAGGATGGTAAAACGCCATCCCGGAGCCACGTTCGCCTCGGCCCTCATCGTGACCGATTTTCCGGGTGCTTTTTTGCGAAAAAATAACTATCACCTGGACCAGGTCGACTATGGAAAGAAATACGAGATAATTCCAGCTCTTGTTGACCTGATATTCAACTATCTTGACGTGGAAGAGGTGCTCTATTTCGATGATGATGATTAAGAGGGCTCTTTTGGTTTGTTTCATATTCCTGGCCTTACTGGTTTGTTCTCCATTACATGGAGCTGTTCCCGCTTTATCTGCAGACCTGGAAAAAGACATTGAAGCGTGCCTGAAGATCATCGAGACAGCCGCTTTGGAGGAACTGGAAGAGAAATCACTGAAATTTATTCCCGTTTTCTGCGAGTTAGTGGATTTGAACCTCTACTACAACATAGACGGATTTATCTACAAGGATTTTCACACCTTCACCACGGCCAAGGAGACCAGATCCTTCTTGCGGGATATCTGTGAAACAGCCTACCGGCATTCACGAAGAGAAAACTGGATGCAGATGTATTTTACCGAGGTGTTCCATGGGTACTATTATTTCCGGATGCTGGTCGGAGAGTATCGCCTTCAGTGCGCACCGCGGTTGAGGCTGGTGCTTGAAAAACTCGACCGGGAGATAAAGAGAGCGGTTAAAACCGTGGACGTTCCCGTTGACGACGGAATAATCACTCCCGATCCGGTGTTTCCCCGAATTTCCGGGAAACCGGCGGCCGGATATCGGATAAACCTGTTGAAAGACGCTCTGGAAACTATAACAATTTCCTTTGATAAAGACGATTACCGATATCTCTACCGGGGCTCATTCAGCTCGGATTCGAGATTGCAGCGTGAAATCTGGGTCATCATCACTATGCTCGAAAAAGATGAAGGCTACATGGCCGCTTCACGGGTGTGGGAAATTTACTATGCCAACAGAGAAAACGGCTTTTCAGCAGAACAAGCCATGTCCCGAGCCATCGCAGAAGTGCAGGAGAATGTCCTCCGTCTACTCAAAAGAGGACTGTTTGAAAAGGAGATCGTTCCCATCGTCAACTGGGATATGGGATTTGAATATGACGATTTTATCTTTTTTTCCGGAGATTACGGTACCGCGGCCCTGTATGGAGACATGATCTATATTATCCGGCAAGAGGAGCCCCGCGGTATCCCGATCAATGAAATTTCCTATGCAATTTCCTTCTATCGGAAACTGCCGTACAACTGGTTGATCAGCCTCAAAGGATTCTGGCTTTACTCATTCGTCGACCGCCAGGAATACATCATCCCCGTCTTTATCTCTCACGCCGAAGTTGCCGGCTGCGATATCCGCGAGGAGAGGACCCGGATCGTACCCGAGGCGGTTATCACCGGGAAACCGGGGAAGTTGAAACGCCGATACCGAAAGTATTTCGACCGGGAGAAAAATCAGTTATTCGTAGTCGTCCTGGATCATGAAAACCGGTTGATGGGAGCGTTCTCCGAAAAGACTTTTTCCGGTCTTCCAACCCTGGATCTGCCCTCATCAACAGAAGTAATTCCTCCGGAAGTCATCGATTATTTCACCAACAATAAAATTTTTTATCAACCCGTAAAAATTGACTAACTCGCATCTCTAAAATCTCACACCTCACTTTCTACACTTCTTGCTTAAATATCTCAAATCTCCAGCTTGTTTGGATTGCCAGTCAGGTGGATTCGTCGGTCACACCGTTTAGTTCCAGTGTGACCCGCCCGTCATACGTTTCTCGAATATAGAATACATGACCGGGATGATCACCAGGGTAATGACTGTAGCGCTCATAAGCCCGCCGATACCTGCCAGGAACACTCCTCCAATGGTAACGTAACCAGGATAGGTTCTGTTCCGTGCTTTTCTCGATTTACCATTAATCGGATACAGGAAATTATATAACGAATCTCAGTCCATATAACAGCTTTCATTCTGTCTTAAGCTTTTCTAGACGCGTTAGCATCTAACAGTTTGTGATAGAGTAGATTAACTGGTTCACGGATAAATAAAAGGAGCAGGAGCGGATTGGATGCTTCCAGACTATTACACGGACAAAGGTTTTCAACGGAAAGTAAAGAGCCGCCTGAAAGCCCGGGAACAACACTACGTCATCAAGGTTCCCCCGCCCTTTTCGGCAATATGCGCAGCAGAGATAACCGCTTTCGGTTTTACCGGATTGGAGCAAACGGATTCGGGGATCGAGCTTAAGGGTGCGCTGGCTGACGTGTATACTCTTAATTTGAAACTGCAGACCGCTTCACGAATATTTCTGGAGATAAAGTCATTCAAAGCGGGCGCTCGTGAAGAGCTCTATCGCAAATCGTTCAAAATTCCATGGGAACTGTACCTCAACCCTTTACTGCCGCTCGTTTTAAAGGCGCATGTCCGTAAAAGCCTGATCAAACACGAAGGGATGACGATTCAGACTCTTTTCGAGGCTATTTGTGACCGGTTTGCCGGCCAGGGTATTTCTCCTCCGGCTTTGCTTATCGCTGCCGACCAACCGGCTGAACATCAGCGTCTGGAGATAATCGTTATCAAAAATAAAGCCCGGATCCGCATGGATACCACCGGAAACCACCTGCACAAACGGGGCTACCGGGAAATTCACGGTAAAGCCCCGATCAGGGAGACCCTGGCGGCGGGATTTCTCAAGTGGGTATTTCACGGCCGGGAAACACTACCGTCGATTATCCTTGATCCGATGTGCGGTTCGGGGACTCTTCTTCTTGAAACCTGGATTCATTTCTCAGGATATTATCCAGGACTGAAAAGAGATTTTCTTTTTACCCGATTGCCCTGGCACCGGGCAAAAACCTTCAGATACATGAAAAGGACGGTTGAATCGCCCGACAGCCAAAAGGTTCCCCGGTTACTGGGGCGTGACATATCACCACGAGCCATAGCCATAGCAAAAGACAATGCCCGGATTATCGACCCCGGAAAAGATATCTTCTTAGAGCCGGCGGATTTTTTCCACCGACCCGCCGGTGAAGTAAACTTGGAAATTGACGAGAAAAAAATATCCGATAATGACAGATGGATTATTTCCAATCCACCGTACGGGGTCCGCCTGGAAGAGGGAACACAGCAGTTCCTGAAAACCATGATACACCGGTTTCAGTCCACATATTCAGGATGGAATATCGCCTTGATACTGCCATCCTATTTTAACATCAAACGCCTGCTTCCCAAAGGTACCCGTTCAATTGAAAAAACACTGTCCTTTTCAAACGGTGGAATTCCGGTAACAGGTGTGGTATTCAGACCTTGATTCGCAACGTCCTCAAATCTCTTTCTTGCTAGCCCGCATATTTCACGAGTTGCCGTCACGAAGTCGCGAAGTCGTGTGTAAACTCAAGGCGTACGAACAAGCTCACCCTCGAGTACCCTGATTATATGTGCCGCATTTTTTAACAGTGTGTCAAATGTTAAACACAAATAAGCCCTGATATACACTGGAACGATCACTTCCAGTGTCGTATCCAAAATGTATTTTTCCTCATGACCATGCACGTTATAATTTATTTTAGTAACTTTATCTGTAAGTTGGCACTACTTTTGCATGTAAGGACAGTACAGCCTATGAGAAGGCAGGAAACGGTAATGAACCCAATAACCGATTTTAATCCGGTAATGAATGCGAGGAATAACGAATGGCAGATCGAGAATATCGGAAGTTGATCTTCCTGGGAGACACTCGGTTCTCTCTGCCACCTCCGGTGTGAGGACGCTTTTTTAGCTGAACTCGGCCGCGGGTGGCGAAAACGCCTGCGGTTTTTTTGTAACGGTTACTCACTGTGGCCGCAGGCACGCGCCTGCGGTTTTTTTTATGAGACAAAAACAAACGAGAAGCAAGGAAAGCAAGGTGAATTCCCATGACCATAGCACTGGTTCTGAAAAACATACACAAAGCATTTTACGAAAAGAAATACTCGGGCAGGACCATTGAGCGGCGTGAAGAGACACGAGCCGCCGGAGCCGGTCAAACCGCACGGAACATATTCGGAGCCGTCAGAGATATCTTCAGACCGGCCGACCGAATCAGTGTGCTCGAAGATATCAACATCACCGTCAAGAAAGGTGAAATCTTCGGTCTGCTGGGTCCGAACGGTTCGGGGAAATCAACCTTGATACGGCTGGTCTCCACCCTGCTCTTACCCGACCAGGGCGAGATTGTGCTGTTCGGAATTTCCGTGGTGAATAACCCGAGAAAGGTCCGGCGATTCTTGAACCGTGTTTCCGTGGAGGCTTCCCTGTTCAAGAAGCTCAACGCCATCGAGAATCTCACCTATGCGGCCAGGCTGTACGGTGTAGAGGTCCAGGCCGGAATCAGGCGGATAGAGAAGGTGCTGAGTGAGTTTGGATTGAAGGAACGGGACCTGCTTACCTCTATGGAGAATCTTTCCCGTGGAATGCAGCAGAAGGTAGCTATCGCCCGGGCACTCCTGACATCACCGGTGCTTCTGCTGCTCGATGAGCCCACGACCGGGCTTGATCCCCGGTCCAAGCGCGAGGTGCAGGAGTTTATTTTGAAGGTCAGGAAAAATCATAACACCACGGTTATCCTGACGACTCACGATATGGCGGAAGCGGAGCGGCTTTGTGACCGGATTGCGATCATATCCAAGGGCAGAATTGTCGCATGCGACACCTGCCAAAGGTTGAAAACGCTTTCCGACAAAGACGATCCCAGTCTGGAAGATCTGTTCCTGGAGCTGACGGGAGAACATCTGAATCAATAGGGACGGATTGGATTCACTATAGAGATTAAGGAGGTGAGTACCATGTATGCGTCCAATAGTATATATCAAGGAATTATTGCCTTCGTGGAACGGCAATTCAACCTGTTGAAGAGATACCTGTCCTGGGAGATTGTGTTCCTCTTCTACACCGTGGTCAACACCCTGACCATCGGGCTCATCGGAGTCGAGTTCGGTGGCGCACAAAGCAGCTCCCGGGTGCTGTACCTGGTGATCGGGGCTCTCATGTGGGGATACCTTTCGATCATCTTCCACGAGGTGGCGGAATCAATCAGCTGGGAGCGGTGGGAAGGGACTATCGAGTTCACCTTCGCGTCCCCGATCCACCGGCTGGTGCACCTGAGCGGTATGTGCACCTACGCCTCGGTGTACGGGATGATCAGGACGGTGGTAGTGATGGTGGTAGTTACGCTCTTCTTCGAGCTTCACCTGGGACAAGCGAATTTCCTGGGTGCGCTGCTGGTACTGGTGACCTCCAGCCTGGCCCTGATGGGACTGGGGCTCATCGCGGCAGTGTTCCCGGTTCTTTCGCCGGAGAAAGGTTCGCAGGCCTCTCACATCCTGGAAGGATTTCTGCTTTTAATCTCCGGAGTGTACTACGAGGTGAGCGTGCTCCCGGCATGGATGCAGCCGTTATCCCGGCTCTCACCGGCCACGTACACTATCAGGGCCATCCGGGCGGCCATCCTTAACGGGGCGTCCACGGCGAGCCTGCTTCCTGATATCGGGAAACTGTTGCTCACGGGAATCATCCTGTTCCCACTAGGATATGCCATCTTCCAGCGGGTGGAACACTGGGCCCTGAAAACCGGGAAGTTGAAACGAACCGGTTAATTAAAGAGCGCCTGCTCACGCGGGCGCTCTTTTCTCTTTCAATTAACCTTAAATAGCACGTTGAATTTATTATCAGGCTACGAAATAAACACATTGATATTATATCAGCGATAACACCCATACCGGTATTGAAAGATAGCCTGGTATAGGCTAGAATTGACACCAGGGAGGTCAGTTCAATGAAAAAATCACGCAAAGTGTTATTGATAACCGGGCTGGTGCTCATCACCGCGGTAGTGGTGCTGGTGGTTATCGCCACTACCGGTTCGCTCCGCTACGAGGCGGTGGGCCGGTTGTTTGTAACCCGGATGAAATATTCTCTCGGGCGCAATGTCACCGTCTCACACGTGGACGGCAGTATCATCGCCGGTATTAACGCTCATAACATGAAAGTGGCACCCGCCGGCGGCAACATGAGCGAGCCTGAGTTTATAGCAGATAATATGGATATTTCCTACAGACTCCTTCCCATGCTGGTGGGGAAAACGGTCATCAACAAGATGGAGATCAACAATTTCACTATTCATGTATCGCGGTCGGGAGAGGTGTGGAGTTTTCAGGATATCATCGAGCACATGAAGCAACTGATGGCCACTGCCAACTACCATGAAAAACCCGTATTACCCTTACCTGCCGGTCTGGCCGCCGCCGCGGGGAAAAGCGCTGCAGCCACCGTCCCCAGCCTAGTAGAGATAGAGCGTATCGTCTTGAAAAACGGACGTCTTGTCTATTCAGACCAGTCTCTTCTCCCCGGCGTCCAGGTGATCGTCGAGGATGTAAACGGGTACATCAATGGAAAGAAAGGATTTACTACCGGCGACGGCCATCTGGAAGGAAAGCTGAAAACTCCCGCGCCGGGCAAGATTTTGGCCGATGCAAGGATAAAAGAAGGTTACGGGCCGAGCTTAGAGGCCACGCTGGAAATAGAGAATACGGCCACACTCGATTCGATCATCTCGTCGGCCATGAATACACTCAGCACGGTGGTAAAACCGGAGAAGGGCAAGCTAAACCTGAACATCTCCGCCTCCTCGAAACAGGGTGTATTTTCTTCCCAGCTTGACGTGGGAGTCTCCGACCTGGCGGTCTCCCTGCCAGCCATGAACGGGTTGAAACTTACCGGTATCTCGGGCCAGGGGACTCTTTCCGCCGAAGGGTTCGCGATCAAATCGCTGGCCCTACCGCTGGGGGAAGCCGGGGCGCTCACTTTCACTGGCACTATAAAGGATTTTACCAATCCCATTATCAATCTTAAGCTCGGCTCGGAACCACTCGATATAAACAAAAGCCTCGATTACCTTGCCACCATACCCATGACCGCGATGGCGTCAGATGCTTTCAAAGAATTCAGTCCAAGCGGAACTCTGACGATATCCGGCGGAATAAGCAATTTGCAGCCGTTTGAAATTTTCGAGAGTCTTAAAGAGCCCGGTTTCAAGACATTTGCCCTCATCGCCCGGATCAAATCGGAAAAGCAAATAGATATCACCAGCACCATCGATTCAGGGAGTGCGAACCTGACTGGTTTGCCGGCCGGCCTCACCGGACTTGAAGGAGATATCGTCTTTGACGGATTTCAGATGACGGTAACGGGTATGAAAGGAAAACTCGGTTCGGTTCCGCTAACACTTGGCGGATCCATAGGAGTTATACCCAACATTGTCACAGGGCTTCCTCCCACCATTTCCCTGAGCGCCACCGTACCGGGTGAAACGACCGTAACGGAGTGCTTAAAGCTTCTGCCGGCTGAAATTCAGAAAAAGCTCGAAACCGTCACTTTTTACGGCCAGGTTGCGGTTGACCGAATATCCCTGGAAGGGACACCGGCCGCGCTCTCAGTCGGCGGAAAACTGTCTATCGACAACGGCTCACTTCTCATGACTCCCTATTTAACCAGTCCCCTCACCGGTATCACGGCCACCGCCGCTTTTAACGGTTCGCTCTCACCGTTGTTTGAGGGAGCTATTACAATTTCAAATCTCTCCGCTCGTGTCGGGTCGAGTCCCATTACCGCCGGCGGCGCCATCAAGAGCCTGACCGGCCTGGAACTGGCTATGACCCTGGCTGCAAAGAAACTCAAACTGCAAGACATTGCCAGCCATGTGGCGTTTCCGGAAAGTCTCGCCATCCGGGGCGATATAGATACCACAGCCACGCTGACCGGCACCATGCTAAAACCAATGATGAGCGGGAAAGTGACCGGAGGCCAGGGAACGGTTTCCTTGCTATCGGAGAAGAAAGAAACCCTGAAGGTGCGGTTCAACAAGCTGGCAGCAGACTGGGGTATGAAAGACCAGGTCCTTACCATCAAGCAGTTCACCACTACTACATTCAAGGGAAACCTCACGGGAAAAGCCTCTTTTCAATTAGCCAAAACTCCCATCGAGTATACGGTGAACGTAGATGGAAAGGGTATCGACCTGGAAGCATTCAGCAATGATAACCTGGGCTGGATGCCCTCCCTCATCGGCACCAGCCAGTTGGCCGGCAGTATCAGGGGAACGGGAAACGACGTTAAAGCCATTCTCGGGGATGGAAATCTCAGCTTGAAAAACGCTAATTTCAAGAAACTGCCAAAGTTCAGGGATTTCCTCTCGGGCTTGGGGGTGTCCTGGATAGCGGAGAAGGCTTACGACGATGTGAGTGCCAGTTTCAAGTTGGAGAACGGTCGGATCAAAACCAACGATATGAAAGCCAATGCCACCTATATCAGGATGAACGGCGTCGCCAGCCTGGGATTCGACGCCACCCTGAACGGTTCGGTCAACGTGTCCCTGGAGCAGAAGGGTTTGAAAGGCACGAAACTGGAAAAGGTGGCCCGGAAACTGGCGCCGGGAGGGCAGCCACTCGATGTAACGCTTGGCGTATCCGGTCCCCTGGCTGATCTTACCTGGTCCACAGACCTGGAAAGTATGATGAAGAAAGCATTGACCAGAAACCTTCTCGACAAGTTTTTAGGCGATGTCCTGGGAGGCCGAAGAGAAGAGACAAAGTCCCCCGCTCCCGGCGATCAAGAGACTGCTCCCAAAAGTCAGCCTCCAACCCAGCAGGAAGAGGAAAAGCCGCCGAAGGAACCGGAGGAAGAGGAGTCTATCGAGGACAAACTCAAGAGAAAATTACTTGAAAAGCTCTTTGATTTTTGATCGGTTGCCCGACATGAGCAGAAATCATACCACTGCCACCATCACCGTCCGGGTGACTCCGAACGCGAAAAAGAACTCCCTTGATTTGCGTTCGGACGGAACCCTGCTGGTCCGGATCACGGCACCGGCTACCGAGGGAAAAGCCAACAAATCCCTGGTAAAATACCTGGGAAAAATAACCGGGGTGAGAACCTCCCGGATTTCCATTGTCAAAGGAGAGAAATCACGCAACAAAGTACTGCGATTTGACGGGTACCTGACGGAGGAGATTACGGAACTTCTTCACCAGCACCTGGTTAAAGGCTAATCGACAGAATCCTAGTCTTCCAGAGGAATGTAGCCCGATTTAGCCAGGTTCAACTCCAGCGCTTTTTTGTATGCGGATACCGCTTTTTTCCCGTGCCCCCGGTACCGGTGAATGTTCCCCAGGTTATAATACGCCTCGGCTAAACCGGGGTCCAATTCCAGGGCCTTCTCCAGTAATCTCATAGCTTCTTCGTACCGTTTGAGCGTCACGTAATCGGTAGCCAGATACAGATATCCCCGGGCCGATTCCGGCTGCGAATCGATGAAGCGCAGATAGATTTTCATACTCTCCTCTACCTGCCCGAGACTGCTCAACTTCCGCCCTGCCCGAGAGTAGATTTTGGGAGTATCCGGACTGGTTTCTATGGCTTTTTCGAACATCTCCATGGCCATGTCGTGCCGCCCCACTTTTTCGTAGATTTCACCCAATTCGAGTAGCACATCGGGATTTTCAGGAGAGATCGTAATCGCTTTTTTCAGAGGGACCAACGCCTCACGGAACCGCCCCAGTTTGATATAGTCGACTCCCAGGCAGTTAAGCCCGTACAGGTCGTCTGGAGCCTGTTTTAAAAACCGGTTATGCAGCCGCAGCGCATCCTCGAACCGGCCCTCATCTGAGAGCCTCTTTCCCAACACATGATAGATGTACGGGTGTTTCGGGTTTATTTCCTTCGCCCGTTCGATCATAGCCGCGCCTTTGGCCGGCTGTTCAAGGTGCTCATAAACTTCACCCAGATCTACCCAGGACTCAGTGGAAACCGGGCGGCTGGCTACCGACTTGAGCAGAAATTTTTCCGCTTCTTTGAAGCGTCCGAGTTTGATACAGATGGAGGCGACGTCATAATTAAGTACGGAATAATCAGGAGTTTCTATCAAGCGACGACGACTGTTTTCCAGGGATTTCTCCAACGTGTTACGCCTGGAAAGCAACCGGCCCAGGTTGAGGTACGGTCCCAGAAGAACAGGCTCCATCGCTACCGCTTTTTGCAGGGCAGTTATGGCTTCGTCATATCTTCCGAGTTTTTCATACGCCATGGCTACTTGGTTAAAGACCCGGGCGTTTTCCGGCGACCGCGCCGCAGCAGTTTCCCACAGAGTAACGGAACTATTCCATTCCTCGTTCCGGATGAGACACGCGGAGATACACAGAATCAAAACGGCCAGTCCCAGGAGCACCGCCATGTTCTTCTTTTTCCGAAAGAGAGGGGATTTAGCCGTAGAATCGGCCAACCGTACCAAAAGCCATCCTATAAGCAGGCAAAATCCTAACGATGGAAGATACAACCGCTGTTCGGCCAGTGGTCGACCGGCTATGTAGATGATATTGGAGACCGGCAGTAAACTCACGCTAATCCAGGCTAAACTCACAGCGGCCAACCGCCAGTTCCGTCTCACCGCCTCGAAAAAGGCCGCCAGCAACACCAGCACCAGCGCGGCTGAGAGGAGCAGCTCCAGCCCGGAAAAGGTATCCGGCACGAAATAGCAGTGATCGATAGAAAGACCTATCGGCAGCAAGAGATACCGCAGATAGAACCCGAGAGACCAGAGCACGGTGCCGGCATGATGGGAGACGCCGCCGCCCAGCGGCACCTCGTGGAGAGAAACCATCCCCAGGCAATACTTTTTCATCAACAGGTAGAGAAACGCCAGCAAGAAAAAAGGTATCAGCTTGAAAGCGCTTGATAAACGGGTGTCTTTCGGAAACAGAAACCAGATCACCAACAATAGTATCGGCGGTAGAGAAAAGGACATCTCCTTGGTCACCAGGCTGAGACCGAAAAAGAAAAGCCCGAAAAGATATGCTCCCAGTCCCGCCTTTGTTTCCGGCCGGCGTTCGTGGGCCAGAAACAACATCATGGATACGAGATAGAACGTGAACATAAGCAGCTCGGAGCGATTCCGGATCCAGAGCACTGCTTCCGTGTGAATAGGATGAGCGGCGAACAGAAGAGCCGAAACAAACGGTACGCTGAACCAGGAATAACCGGAATGAGTCTCCCGGCGGGACAGGAGCATGAGCCTGACCAGTAAAAAGTAAACCAGCACGCAGTTAACACTGTGGATCAGGAGATTGGTGAGATGATAACCCGCCGGATTAACTTCCCAGAACATGTAGTCAAGGGCGAAAGAACTCTCCCGTATAGGCCGGTAGGTAGCCGCGGGATGATAGTTCCTCCAATAGGTAGGCGAGAAGAGAAACGGGATGTTCCGGACACCCTTGAGAAACGCATTGCGAACAATGGAATCGGGTTCGTCCCAGATGAAAGGAGTATCCAGGCTGTTGAAAAACGCGCATACGGCCACGGCCACGACTATGGCCACTGAAAACACATGACGTCCGCGGTGATAAGTCAGTAAAACTCCCGCCTTCCCAATACCTTAAGCCGGAGTAGAAGGCTACTGCATTTTCCGGTTTGATTCCATCCTGCATATAGTAGTATACGTGCCGGTACCAGAACAAGGCTTATAATCGAGTATCTAACCTCACTTTCTATGCTATCTTGCTTGACCATCCATCATCTGGGCGGCAGGACTGGAAAGTAATGCAGTCTATTTCCAAAATCATTCTCTATCGGTTAGAATTGGAATTGGGTGTATTATATCAGGGGAGGAATAACATGCCGTTTACCAATAAACCTAACCATATTTGTTCGATATTGAGCCTATTATTCATTACCGGCTTTATAATCGTCATCCTGCCGAAACCGGCATTAGGCCGGTCAGGAGACTCCACCGTTGCGATCGATTCTTTGATACGGCGTCTTCAAACAGATAGTCCAACCATCCGGGTTAGAACCGCGCAAGAACTGGCTGACCACGGCCCTGGCGCCTTTAAACAACTGGCAAAAGCCCTCACTGATGGGAATAAGTATATAAGGGTGGGGGCTGCGTTGGCATTAGGAATTATGAAAAATAGCAATGCGGTGGAGCCATTGATCGCAGCCCTTCGGGATACCGATCCCGATGTTCTCGACGTGTCCGCTTATGCCCTGGGGGAGATAAATCACGCCGCCGCCGTGAGCCCGTTGATAGCCCTCCTTACTTCCAGCAAAGACGATGGGCGGGCGGCCGCCGCCCGGGCTCTCGGGAAACTCCGGGACACCCGCGCCATCGGCCCACTGATGGCCGCGTTGAACGACACCGGCGACTCCGAGGTAGCTGCTGCTTCTGCGGAAGCCCTGGGCCGGATTGGTGGTGTCTACGCCCTGGAAGATCTTCGGAAAGCCTTAAAAACCAGGTCCCTCAAGATCGGCCTGGCGGCGGCATGGTCGCTTGGTGAAATCGGTGACAAGCGGTCTTTCCCGGCCTTAATGACGGCCCTGCGGGACAACCATTCCTACTTGCGTTACGCGGCAGCCGAAGCCCTGGGGAAACTCGATGACCGGCGGGCGATAAAGGCCCTGATCGGTACCCTGTCGGACCCGCAGCCGCATGTCCGGTGGAAATCGGCACAAGCGCTTGGTAAACTCGACGCCTTAAGCGCAGTGGAGCATCTTAAGAAATTGACTGAAGATGAAAACGTCACCGTCCGTGGAACAGCTCGGGACGTGCTGGAAGAACTGCAAAAGAAGAAATAACAGCGAGACGGTGAAGCCCTCAGGAAAGAAATTCCGCCTCTTTTTTGCCTTTTTCTTCATCCACGAAGCAAAACAGTATTCCGCCGCTGATAAAAAGCAGCGAGACCGAGGTAATGCTAATTCGGGAAGCCAGGTCTCCGGAGCACCCCATCGAACTGGCGATCAACCCCACGCTTCCCATGAGTACCGGCCCGACCACCGCGGCGAACTTGCCGAGCATGTTATAGAATCCGAAGTACTCGGCTGATTTGCTGGCGGGAATGATCCTGGCGAAGAAAGAACGGCTCAGAGCCTGAATTCCTCCCTGGACAAGACCGATAGTGATTGCCATCAGATAGAATTCCTTCTGGCTGTGCATGAAGGCACCCCAAATTGAAACCACGATATACATAGCAATAGCCATGAGTATGCATCGCTTGGTGCCTAATTTACCGCCCAGATAGCCAAAAGCGATAGCCGATGGAAATCCTACGAACTGGGTAATTAGTAATGCCTTGATCAGGTCACGGTGGTTAAGCCCGATAGAGATGCCGTAATCCACCGCCATTCGGAAAATGGTATCCACACCATCTATGTACAGCCAGTACGCCGCCAGAAACAGGCAAATCGTCTTGAGTCGGCGGATGCTTTTAAACGTGTTCATCAACTGCCGTAACGCGGCCCGCACCACACCGTTTCTTGGGGAACCTCCTTCAGACGGAGGTTCTTTGACGTACAAGAGAAGAGGTACAGAAAACACTGCCCACCATATTCCGACGGTGATGAACGCAAACCTGACCGCGGCGGTGCTGTCGGGAAATCCAAAGATTTCCGGATTGACGGTCATCCAGACATTGAAAGCAAATAGGATACCGCCTCCCAGGTAGCCCAGGGAATAACCCAGAGCGGAAATGCGGTCAAAATCTTTTTCCTCCGACACTGACGTCAGCAACGAGTCATAGAACACATTTCCTCCCGAAAATCCGATCACCGCAACCATGAACAAGACCGAGGACAATAACCAGTTTCCCCGCGCTACCAGGGACAGAGCCACGGTCATGAAAATACCCAGGGAGGCAAAGATAAGGAGGAATTTCTTCCGGGCCGTACTTCTATCGGCAATGGCTCCGAGAATCGGCGCCAAGAGCACGATAACGATACTGGCTACGGAGTTGGCTACTCCCAGCCTGGCGGTACTCACCGTGGGATCGACCCCGGCGTTCCAGTACTGTTTAAAAAAAACCGGGAAAAATCCCGCCATGACCGTGGTAGCGAAAGCCGAGTTGGCCCAGTCGTACAGAGCCCAGCTGAGCACCTGTTTTTTCTTCATCAGTCCGATTCTTCCCATTTTAGTTTCCAGAGTTCAGGCTCCACCCTCAGCCGAGGGCAATCGTCAATCCGGGTTCTATTGTACCGCATCTTTACCTTAGGCCGCATATTTCACCAATGTGCCTCTTGCGGTCACGAATTAGCACGCATCTTCTTGACGGCAACTCGTCAAATATGTGGATTAGCTGAATTTTCCAAGAATTGGTGTACAATAGATTAGTATTACTCGAAACGGAGACCGGTTATGAAGGTAAACACTATTCTCCTGACAATGTTTCTCGTGTGTGCTCTGACCGCGGGAGATTTTGTCATGGCCGCCAATCAGGCTCCCATAGTAAGCCTTCTCTCACCCAACGGCGGAGAGAACTTGATAGGAACCAACACTATTTCCTGGACCGCTATAGACGCGGACGGCGACGCGCTCACGATCGACCTTTACTACAGCAACACGAGTGGTAGTTCCTGGACCTTGCTGGCCGGAAACGAGTCAAATGACGGAACCTTCGTGTGGAACACCACGCTGGGAGACGACGGAAGTTTTTATTACATCAAGGTAACGGCGAATGACGGCACCACCAGCACGGAGGACGTTTCCGACAGCAGTTTTTCCGTCGTCAACTCGCTGCCCAACAATCTGCCGAGCATAACTATTTCCGCACCCACCGGCGGGGAAACCTGGAGCGGGCAGCAAAATATCACCTGGAGTGCCGCCGATGATGATAATAACATTTTGTCCTTGTCCATCTACTACAGTGCCGATAGCGGCGTCACCTGGCAAACCATCGCCGAAAACGAAACCGATGACGGATTTTTCCCGTGGACTACCGCTACCGTCGACAACGGAAACGCCTACCGGGTGAAAATCATCGTCTCCGACGGCGCCAGCAGTACGGAGGACAGCTCCGGGGGTGATTTTACTGTTTACAATGCCCAGGACGAGCTGCCGCCGAGGCAGCCGAGGGGACTGAAAGCCGGCGCAGCAGGCAGCAATTTGATCATACTCGATTGGCTGGAATCTTTCGAACCAGATCTCGCCTATTACACGATTTATCGCAGTGCCACCCCGGTAATTACACCGGCGAATATCTTCTACCCGGGCATGACGTACAGCAGTTTTTTTGACATCACCGTGACCGGCGGCGCCACCTATTATTACGCGGTCACCGCCACCGACCTGAACGGCCGGGTGAGCGGGTTCTCCAACACGGTCTCGGCGACTCCTCAAAGTAACCCTCCAACCGTGGAGCTGTCGGCGGATGTGGAATCGGGAATCGTGCCCCTGACCGTTTCCTTTACCGTCTCCGGGAATGACGACGGCGAGATAGTGCAGTACGCGCTGGTGTTTGACGGACGGAACTTCTGGACTTCATCGAGCCCGGGCACCGTCACCTGGCAGTTTTCCGAGCCCGGGACCTACACTATCCAATTGGTGGCACTGGACCGGGACATCCTGCTGAACGAGCCGGCGCAGGTGACGATTACAGCGCAAGAACCGGCCGCGGCACCGGCCGCCCTGTTGACCGCCGACCCCGTTGCGGGACCGGCTCCGCTACCGGTCATATTCACTTACAGCGGTACCGATCTTGCCGGCGCGATCATCAGCTACGAGCTCGATTTCGAGGGAGACGGATTCTATGATTTCGCCGCGGTAGAACCTGGCCAGACAGTGTACACCTTCGGACAGGAAGGTGTGCATCAGACCACATTGCGGATAATGAACGAAGACGGACTGACCGACACGATCCAGGCAAGTGTTTCCGCCGGGATCTCCGGCAACGATCCTATCACGGTTACCGCCCTCGGCGACGGGAGCGGCATGACTACCGGCATTATCCCGCATTCTCTAATTTTTAGCGGGAGTGCCACCGGCGGATTACCGGGAGCAAGCGGTTATGCCCGGTATCTGTGGGACTTTGAGGGAGACGGCGTATTCGACTGGTCTTCCACCGAGTCCGCCACAACATCTTATACCTATATGGAACCCAGGTATTATTCCCCCATCTTGCGGGTGGTGGACGAAAATAATGAGTGGAGTGACGGCGTGTGCTCCGTCTCCATAGAAAGCCCCGCCGCTGGATTGGCGGTCTGGGTGGCCTCACCCGAAGCGGGCAGCCGGATTTGGGGAGACAGGATAACAGTTACAGCCGGTGCGCTTCCTGAAAGTTTGCTCCAGCAGGTATGGTTTCAGTACCGGCCGGCCGGCGGAGGGGATTGGATTCCATTTGGAAATCCAGTAATGGCCGGCTCGGGATCGTTGTCTACCACCTGGGACGTCATAGCTCTGGGAGCCTCCGGCACGTACGACCTGCGAGTAGTGGCCTTCGACACCATCGGCAACAGCTACCAGGCAACCGGAATTACAGTGGAGATTTCTACCTCCGATCCTGATATAGAGGAAGTTCTCGACTCATCCGGAAGACACCGTAAACGTCAGCGTATAAGCGGGAACCGAATCGTTTCGGCAGCCATAGATGACGGGTCCTCCATCACCATTCCGAGAGGTGCTGCCGGCAGCAGTACGGTGGTGGAAATAACACGGCATGAAACCAATCCGTACACGTTTGCCGGAGTGGACGGCGCCCTATTCGGAATCCGGGAAATCACTCTCGATGGCGATCCGGACCTGAGCCAGTTGGTTTCCATAAGTATTCCGTATCGGGAGACAAATGGAACGGTAACCGGTTTTTCCGTCACTGAAGCGGACCTGGTACCCTATTACTGGAACGGATCTATATGGGTCAGGATACCCCACTTCCAGATAGACATGATCAATAACCGAGTTATATTCTCCGTCGGGCACCTGACGGTGTTCGCCTTGCTGGCGCCTGGCGAAGATTCGGGCGAAGATCCGGGTGGAGGAGGAGTAAATCCGGGAGGAACTCCAGAGACCGGCACCGGTGAGGACGGCGGCAGTGCCCTTCACGGCAGCGGTTGTTTTATTGCCACCGCCGCCTACGGGACTCCACTCGAACCCGAGGTAACGATACTGAAACGAGTGCGTGACCGCTACCTGCTGCCTACCTCCGCCGGACGAACGATGGTAAAAACCTACTACCGTTACGCACCCGCGGCGGCGAGAATGATCGATAAAAGCGCCGGGCTTAAAAGAACGGTCAGGCTGCTCCTGTCACCGCCGGTTCAAATCCTGAACCTCATCATGGCTCCATAGGCCGGAGGGATTCAGCTACAGCCAGGATCACCCCGGGATCCAACCGAACCTTGTAGTCGGGATTTACATACGAGAACATGATGGTCCCATTCCGGCCGATAATGAACACCGAAGGCACCGGCAGCAGGTGATGAGTTTCGCCGCTGACTTCTTCCAGATCTATTCCATATTTCCGGTATTTTTTTTGGGTTTCGTTATCAACACGGAAAGCGATTCCGAAACTTCTCGCGGCCACCATGGCGCTATCGGATACCAGCGTATATCGAAACTCTTGTTTTTCACCGGTCGGAGCCAAAGCTTCCGGACGATCAGGGCTGACGGCAACAATCTGGTACCCTATTTCAATTAACCGCTGTTCTATATGGCGCAACTGCGCCAAATGCTTGCTGCAGTATGGTCACCACCCGCCCCGGTAAAAGATCAGAACCATCGGCGCGTTGGCTATTTCCTGTCGCAGATGGTACGGCTCTCCCCTAAGATCGGCCAGCACCAGGTCCGGTACGGCGCTTCCTACCAGCAGCGGACGAACGGTTTCCGGCGACTGGGCCGGAAGCATGAGTTTACTATTCTCGGCCCCCACCATGGTTACTCCTCCCAGAATACATACTAAAATAAGGATACCTCTGAATATTGAAGACCGCATCAGCGTATTCACTCTCTCCTTTCTTAAAATAACGATCATACAAGAAAACTTGTTTCCATACAAAATAAATTTCACCCAGAGCCACAAATCCGGAGTTTGACCTGCCGCATCTTTGCTGATATATTGATAGGCTGGAAGTAGGTCGGTCATCCCCGCCCCCCGTCTAATTCCGGGTGCAGTTAATTTACTTTCTTCTAGCCGTCACCGTTTAAAAAGCGGTTTTCTGAGAGTGGAATTATTACAATGAGCGTTGACCTCGGCAAACGAAAAGCCTTACTGGAAGAACACCTGGAACAATACTGGGAAATGCAACTCCGCAAGCCTAACGCGGCCACCAATTTCAGACCTTATGTCGATCGGTGGCGGGCCATGTATTCGGTCCTGCTTAGAGATGAACGGTTCTTGACCCTGGCTCAGCCGGTCACCAGTAAAACTCGTTTGGGAGTTTCCCAGTACTACATGCGATACGATGGTGTCTTCTGTTTTCTGACAGCGGTGCTCAGGGAACCCTCCGGCCGGGAAATAATTCTAGCCAATCCTCTACGGTTTCCTTATGATCCCAAGGCTTCGCCTCGGCGCCCGTATCTGAGCCAAAAATACGAATATCTGTTCAGCCTGCATTTGAAAACCACCACCAAGGTGAAAAACAACCACGGCCGGAAAGATCATGCCTGCCAAATCGAGGAAGGCTGGCGAATCAAGTTCAACCAGGAAAACAGCAGAAACCCCATCCGGGGATTCTATTTCCATCCCGAAGGATTGTGCAACTGCCCGGTCTTCAAGCGGGAAAACTTTATTTTCGAGTTCCCGATTAAACCGGCCTTACACTACATGCTTTTTCAACGGAAATTCGAGCCGCTGGTAAAAGGCGTGAAGTGGCTTCTCGAGGAGGCGCATCGCAAACCCTATGCGAAGCTTAAACCTTTTGAATTGAGTGAACTAGGCGCCACCGGTTCCTCGTCTTTCGGAGATGAAGAAGACAAAGAAGATTTTGACGTGGTCTATTTCGGGACAGTTGAACGGCTGCGGTCGATCAGAAATTTCATCCGGGATGGTATGCATTACGGGACCTTCGATCCGATCTATCCCAGCCAGAAAAGAAAGCCCCGGGTCTACAATAACGAGGTGATCGTCGAGTTGATAAATCAACGGCTTCTCATGTGCCCGTTCTTTGTCCTGGACGACCACGTGTACGATCCACTCGACCACGCCCGGATCGTCCCCATCGAGCGGCTTCACTGGTTGAAAGCCACGGTAGTGGACGACTCCGGGAACATGCTCACTCCGTCCTATGTGAAAGTCATAGAAATGGGCGGATATCTCTGGAACACCTATGGCCTAAACGGGCCGGTGCCGCTTATTCTCATGCACGGTTTCAGAAGAGGCGACTTTTACCGCCGTGACCGTCTTATCATCAAGAAACCCTTTGTGGCGAGGATACATCCTGTTTACGGCGATCCGTTCATCGCGCTTATCTGCACCGCCTGGTTTGACGTCGAGACGATTTAACCCGGCCTCATTTATTCCATTTTTCTGGTACCATTCCATATATATTTCATATAATAGTTCTACGAGAGGCGGTGATTCTCATGCAACCCATCCGGTTTCGATCTGTCAATTTACGAATAACGGCCCTTTTCATGGCCGTTGCGTTCCTCTGTTTGAGTTCCCTGGCTTCCCTGCCGGCTGAAGAAAACAAGAACTGCCAAACGCCGAAGGTATACGGGAACTCAAGGAAATGGGAGTTAAAACCATCATCAACCTGCGCTCTGCTCTCTCGGACCGAGACGAGATCGAGGACGCGGGACTCACCGGGTAGATCGGGTATGAAGAGATCAAGATGGAAGCCGTTACCGAGATGACCAAAGGCGGCTACGGATTCCATTCGATCTGGTTCGGATTGCCCCACTATCTGAAAAAGATGGACGTGGAAGCAATAAAGGAAAAAGCAAAATTGTGTATCCAGCCGGATAATCTCGATCAGTAACCTCTATGGTACGGCTATCGCAACCGCGGGACACTTGACCCGTTTGGCCGATAATTCCTTCGAACATATATTCCGACTGTTACGACGTGCACCATGTACCCGTTCCTGTTTCCTTTGTTTGGCAATGATACCAACGGGTTTTTCCATTTTTAATGCCGCCAGGTAGTCGTTCATGATTTTACCCTGGATCCGCTCTACCTCGGCCATGAGTTTCCGGCAGCGCTTCGCGATGTCGCCCTGGTCATGCTCCTCCAGCCGTTTCACGAGCTCAGAAGAATACAGGTACCCGACCTTAGGATGTTTCACCTCGTAGAAAGCCGAGTCTTCGTCCCGGTTGAGTATCCAAAATACCAGCCGTTTGCAGTAGAGGATGAGCTGCCCGATCTCCGGGATGGGATCGTAACAGTTGGTGGCGATAGAGATGATCATCTGGGCGAAGTTCACCTTGCTGTCCTGTGAGTATTGGTAAGTCTCGTCGTCTGAGACGATGTCAGCCTTCTTGAAATTTGGCAGGATGAGATCGGTCTTGAAGTCTTTAATAAAGATACTGGCAGAAATGCGGCAGACTTCTTTCCAACGGTTATAGAGATCCTGGTACTCGCGGTCCTGGAGCTCAATCAATCGGTCGAACCGCTCGGGATTCACCAGGTCCGGATAAGCGTTCTTTAAAGCCTTGATATGCGAGTGTTTGAAGCAGATGGCCAGCATGGCGCCCAGGCCGTTATCCACGAAATCCTTCCTGGATACCCTGGCAGGGATGTCGCCCATCACCACTCCCAGTTTCTCTTTGACCAGCCAGCGGGTCGCCTGGTGGGCCAGGTCCAACCCCTGGCTCCCATGCCAGAGATCCAGTGCTCCCTTGAACTCCCAGCGTTTGAATCTGTTGGGGTAGGCGTTCTCTACCACCTGGTAGATAGAGTGATCGAACAGGTCCATCATGCTCTTCAGACCGTGTTCGTAAAATGTGGTATTGGAAAGCGTATGCGGTATCTGTTCCACTGATATGGTGAGCTTTTCCTCCACCAGCCACCGGCACGCTTCTCCGGCCATTTTCTTAGCCTCGGCGCTTTTCCACAATTCTTTCGCTTCCTCGGTAAACTGCCAGATCTTAAACCGGTTCGGGAAAGCCAGGTTGACAACCGCAAAGGGCGAGCAATGATAGTGGCCCAGCAGATCTCCCAGGTAGTTATCGGTGAAATGTTTTCTGACCAATGTTTGCGGAACGGCGGACAAGTCCTTGACTCCCAGTTTCTCCTTGATTAACCAGGTCACCGCCTGCCGGGCCAGGGTTTCTCCACTCTTCTTGTTCCACAAGTCTTTACGCTTGAACTCCCACCGGTGGAAGGTCCCGGGATAGGCATTGTCGAAGAGAGAGAACAGATCGTTGTTCCAGGTTTCCAAAAGATCTCCCAGATGGTTTTCCTGAAGAGTTCCAGCGTTGATCTTTTTAGGTACTATGTCCAGGGACACCCGCAGCCGGTCCACCAGGTGGCGGGTGAGAACCTGAGCAATATACGTTTTATGCTCCGAAGAAAGCATCCCGGCCGGGAACCCGGCCAATTTCTCGCCGGCAACATCATCATATACAGCCAATATGTCCTGTTTCGTTAGTTTTCCCTCACGGCTGGTGTCGTAACTCTCTTCCCGGTCTTCGCCGGGAAGAGGCGCATCCCGCCCGCCATACAAGTAGACCACCTGGGCCGCTTCTCCGGTCGCAGCCGGCGGGATAGCGATACCCGCTCTAAACCGGGGAGCGTAGACCGGATCGGAAGGAGTCTGGTAAATGACTTCTTCCAGTGTCGTCATTCCCTGCAGCGCCCGGTCAAGCGCCAGGTCCCGGAGCGTCTTCATGCCATTCTCCCGGGCCATTCGCTTAATATCCATCTCCGTTCCGTCCGCCTGGATCACTTCCCGTATCTCATCGGTGATCAACATCACCTCGAAGATACCCGTTCTTCCCAGAAATCCGCTGTAGTTGCACTCGACACAACCAACCCCGTGAAAGAATTTATTGCCTTCCGTCTCATCGGGACTTAGACCGGTCCTCAGCAGGAGATCTGATCCGGGCAGGTATTCTTGCTTGCAGTGGGGGCAATTGACATGCAGGAGTTTCTGGGCCACCACCAGGTTGACCGTGGAGTTGATAATGAACGGCGGTACTCCCAGGTTGGTCAAACGGATAATCGAGGAAGCGGCATTGTTGGTGTGGAGTGTCGAGAGGACCTTATGTCCTGTCATGGAAGCCCTTGCGGCAATCTCGGCTGTCTCCTCATCCCTGATCTCGCCAACCATAATGATGTCCGGGTCCTGTCTCAGAGCCGACCGGAGGCCGGCGGAGAAGCTCAGCCCTACCTTATCGCTGGTCTGGATCTGCGTTATGGAGGGTATCCGGTACTCGATTGGATTCTCGATAGTAATGATGTTGACTTCAGGCGAGTCCAGATATTCGAGCATAGCGAACAGCGTGGTGGTTTTACCATGTCCCGTAGGTCCGGTAACCAGGACCATCCCGTAGGGTTCATCTAAAGCGCTCTTTATCTGCTCCAGACTGTTCCCTTCAATACCCAGTTCTTTCAACCGGTAGGCATCTGATCGGGAAAGGATACGCATAACGCATTTTTCGCCTAAAAGACCGGGGATAGTGGAGACCCGGAAGTCGATCTCGCTGTGTTCCTGCTTCACCTTGAGACGGCCGTCCTGGGGGATCCGTTTCTCGGATATGTCGAGATGGGAAAGGATCTTGATCCGACTTATGAGCGGCGCGATCATGGTGCGGGGACCGGTCAGGGCGTCGTGAAGCATGCCGTCCACCCGGAAACGTACCAGCACTTTGTCTTCTTTAGGTTCTACGTGGATATCACTCGAACGTTTGAGAAGCGCCTGTTTGAAGATTGTGTTTAAAAACTGTACCACCGGACCCTCGGTGGTGGCTTTTATCAGTGGTTCCAGCTCGACTCCTTCTTCGTCTCCGTAAATTTCCTCATCACCGATCATGAATTGGTCCCAGGTGTAGTACTGGGTGATGGCAAACTCGATATCCGCCCTCTTAGCTATAACGACCTTGACATTGCACTGGGTCAAAAACTTGACCAGGTCGATGGCCATGATGTCGAACGGGTCGGCCATGGCGATCGTGATAGTGTTGCCTTCTTTTTTTACCGGGATGAGCGAGTATTCCCGGGCCTGTGACTCCGGTACGGCCGCGATGATTTTGGCCTCGAGTTTGATGTTTTTGAAATTGAAGACCGGAATGTTCAACAGGCTGCTCCAGGCTTCCAGAAGCTCGTCCTCGTTGATCAGTCCCGTCCTTAGCAGAATGTCTTCCAACCGTTCCAGTGTCCGGTTCTGAATATTCTTGGCCTTGCTAAGCTGCCGCTCGGTGATGATTTTTCTCTCCAGCAGCAGGCTCTCCAGCGTTTTAGTCCGGGTCTTGGTCATGATTTCCGATCCTCTCTTTATTGTCCTATTGTCCCTGTTGTTCAGCATGCCGTGCGGTAGTAAAACTCCTGGCATAAACTTCTAGCAGCTTCCGGCCGGTCTTTACGTCGTAATCAACGGCACCGTTATCACCGGACAAGAATAATTTCGGCGGCGAATAGGCTATCGGGCCCGCAGCACCCTGCTGGTATTGAAGAATTTCCCGGGGGATGGTGTGATAGATCCAGCGGTCGGCACCGGCGGCAGTATAGGCAGACGACACTTTTAACCGCAACCACCTGTCTGCTCCGTCGATCTTAACCTTCAGCCCGATTTTAATCGGCCCATCGGCCTCGGCTGAGAGTTCGAAATCAAACGTTTCAAATCCGAAAACATATTTTTTCTCTGATATTACCAGGTGGGTAGACAGGTTGTACTCCTGCCGGCGGACGGTGGTTTGCGCCCGGTTGAAAGAGTAACGTGACTCCACGGCGGCCACCGATCCCGATTGCCGGGGATCATACACTACCCGGCCAATCCGGTATTTTACCGTGCCGGCTGAGGAAGAAGGTACATTTTCCAGTGTCAGAGCCGAACGAGCGTCTTTCTTGAGATGCTCGAGCAGGAGGTAGGTAGACTGTGTGGCAGCGGCCAAATCTGTTCCTTTACGGTGTCCCAGTATCCCGGTCCGCTGCACCTGGATAACAACACCGATAACCAACAGACCGATGGCCAGGGAGATTAATAGCTCGATGATTGTCAGACCGCGATTCCCGATCTTCATAACAGTCTCCTCCTTTACCGTTTGCTGGTGACCAGGGTGTTTAACGAAATGGAGCGGTTACGATGACTCTTCTGGTCTTCCCACTGGATTTCTACTTCAACCTCGGCTATCTCACCGTTTTTCTTATCGCTGGCTCGCGGCGGATAATCCGGGTGGAACCGTACCGTAAGTGTTCCCTCAAACGGTAAATCCGGGTACTGAATAACCGAGGGAAGAACCGCTATTTCAGGCCACTGCATGTGCTGGATCTCGTTCAATTTACACATAGCCAGGTTAACCGCCAGCATGGTGTCTACGGTAACCGTATGCTCCTTGAAACTCATGATCATAACATCCAGCACCGGCACCAAAGCCAGGGCCAGAATAACCGCACCCACCATCACCTCGACCAACGTAATGCCTCGTTTTTTATGCATCTCGTTTAATTTCATCTTAATCTTCCCTGAAAAACCTTCCCACAATCTCCCGCGGCAGGACTCGGGCCCGATAACAATTCCGGTAATGTTTGCTGTCAAGCGGATTCAAACGCTCATCATATTCCATGCTTCCGGCCGATGAGGCCGTGAAGAGCGTATCTTCATGCAAACTGCCCACCGCGACCGCGCCCCGTATTAAGACTGGTTGATCGAAACTGTCTTTTATCAGGCTTCCGTTCAGGGCGATAAGGGCTGCCTGTATCAGAGAACCCGTCCGGATAATGATACTGCCGTCCCGGCTGCAGATTGTCAGAGCTGTTCTGGCCAGCGGCAGCTGCGCGTCGCACCTGATACCGTCCGAAATTATTACGTTGCGATCGACCAGGATAATGCCTCCGTCTTTAACCACCAGGGGGCGATCCAACTGCAGGCTTCCGGAAACCTTGACAATGGTGCCGAGATGCAGTTCTACCGGGCCTCCCTTGGGCGGCGCTTTAAGGTAGATTTCTTTGAACTCGTCCGCTGTTACTTCGGTCAGTGCCTTATAGTCCAGATCGTTCAAAAAGGTTTGGCCCACATCGTTCAGATTCCCCCTGAACATGGCGGTCCCGTCGTCCCGTTTAATACAGAGTCCTCCTGCTCCCGAAGGCTCGTTCCCGTTGTCGGCCGAGTAGAAGTAATCTGGATCGTTGAGGCGTGACGAGGGAGACTCGATGATGGTAGCCACGAGCGGGGCAGCCAGTTTACGCTCAGGTGTCTGGTACCAGGAATTGCCCTGGGAGATCATATCATACGAGTTATTGTAGTGTCCCTGGTCCTTTTCGTTTTCGTCGACGATCTTCGACATGTAGAATGAGAATCCCCTGGCTCCCGGACGGTCGGTGTAATCCCCCTCCCCGAAAACATCGGGTTTTACGTTATGGGCGGTATACATCGGGAAGTTGACCGGATCTTCAGGAAAGGCCTGGTTATAAGCCGCCCACTCACCAGGCGGAACGTAAGGCAAAATAACCTTGGGCGGATACAGGGTATCGCTCGTATCCGGATCAGCCAGGCAGAGAGCCCCGTACTGGGCGTAACGGCGAAACACCCTCCCCAGGACCAGGGTAGGCGACTGCCGGTCATAGGAACCGAACAGATGAATGGCGTTGGAACGGCGGCCGGTAGTGGCGGGGAAAAGTGCTTGCGGACCCTGCATCTCCAGATCCTTGTGAAATCCCCGGTGAATAATCTTGCCGACATGGTCTTGATCGAGATTGCCGTGGCCACTCTCCGTGTGTTCGAAAACACATACCCGGTCAAAGGCCAGGTAATGAAAATCCTCGCTGTTGCTAAGTCCATTACCCCAGCCGGAGGTAAGATTGAAATGCCATGTCCCGCCCCCCAGGAATACCCAACCGGGCCGTCTTACATCGAGCGCTTCTCCGGCTGCACGGTGGAATAAAAAGATCGGCTGTTTCGCCACCGGGTTCAGTATATTGCCCTGTTTGTCGTTCAGGAAAAGGTTCAAATTGGCCATCGGGGTCTTGACGAATAAGGTGAACTTGGAGAGAAACGATGGCAGGATATTCACCATCTTGACCTCTTTTAACGCTTCTTTGATCCAGGTCTTGCCACCGATTTCCACCTCGACTTTCATCAACACCTGTCCCACCCGTTCAGCCATGTCGTGCATGTCTCCCGACAGACGCTGGCTATCCCATAAACCACCAATGTTGTCCTGTAGAGTCATATCGACCCTGACGGAAGCACCGTCTCGGTCGGCCATTTTTTCAAGGTACGGGAAATCGGTATGCCGAAAAGTTTCTTTCATTCCCCGCAGAGCGGCGGTTTTCACCGCCGGGTCCACGAGTTTTTTATACAGTGCACTTTCACCGGAATTAAAGTAGGCGGAGGCCTGCTCCAAGCCGGCCTCCGCCAGATTAAAAGCGATCTCCTTTTTGAAGATCGAATATACGCTCCGGCGCTGGCTCCGGATCGTATAGCTGAAGGCGATGATAATGATAAAAAGAAAGATGATGACACCGATCACCAGCGGTATGAACATTCCTCTGTTGCCTGCTTTAAAATGAGACATCAACGTTGTCCTGTCCTATCCCCGGGTGCGAGACCGGAGAACCGGTCCGCACCCGGAGCAGAGTTACCACATTAACGTCGCAAGCTAACCTTGCCGAACTTTTTCGGATGCTGATCGAAGGCGCCGTCAATGGTATCCGACGGATCGATCAGCCCGCCCAGTTCGATTTCACTGGTACAACCGGCCACGGGTTCGGGCTGCTCAATAGAGTAGAGCATGATTTCGTCGCGTTCATAGTGACACCCGTCCTGGATAAACAGAACCTCCTCGTACTCGGTGTACCCGGGATGGAACACGGTCAGGACCGCTTCCCCAGCGGGTAGACCATCGAAAACAAACCTTCCGTCCGCGTCGGTGAGAGCGACCAGAGAAATAATTTCTCCACCCAGAGGGCCGGTATCGATCTCGAGTATCACCTCGACTCCCGGCAACGGCAACACCAGTTCGTAATCGTCATAGTTCTGAAGATGACGCACCGTCCCGCTGAGCCTGGCCGGGAGCAGTTCGGCATTAAGTTTGACGTTTTTCTTCACCCGGCGCCGTTTCAGCCGCAGTTCCGGGTCGAAATAGTCGTCATACCCAAGACTAGTCACCTTCATGGCGTAATGGCCCCGTTTCAGTCCCTCGATGATGTAATTCCTCCTCTGCCGGGCATTGGAAACGGTAATGGCCACCATCTTGGTAAAGACAGGCGTGGACGGGTCGCGGCTCAACACTTTCCGGTAAATGGTGATTCGGGCTCCCGCGATGGGGACTTTACCGAACCTCTTAAACATACCGCGGCCCATCTCTACGGATTCGAACACCGAACCTGAAAGAGTACACCAGATCCGATCGAACCCCCGCTGCATGATCAAGTAGTGGACATAATCGCGAATGAAATGCATGTACGCAGCCAGTTTGGGCATAAAGAACATGGGGGGCATCCAGCAGAAACGGGTGAACGAGGCCATGTAGGCCAGTCTGGCTTCCTCCATCTTGATCTTCCACAGGTTGTGCTCATAGCCCCACTCGAAGTTTCCTACTTCAGATCCTTCATCCCTATCAAAATCATCATTTATAAAATCATTGCCGGGATGTCCTTGGCCACCACCGAACCTGCGTGCTTTCTCCTGGGCAACAGCCGCATCCTGAAACCATCCTGTGAGTGAGAATACCAGAGCAGCCATCAAAGCTGCCACCATCAGCCTATTCACTCTTGTTTTAAACATTTTCCACACCTCCAAGTTTCTTTTTGTTTCAGCGTGTTGCCAGCGTTTTTTACTTCCGATCTTCAGCGAGAGCCGCTTTTTTTTGTTATGGTATCTTCACCCGAACTCTGCGGCTTCAGTTCGGAGATTTCAGAAGCGTGCTCATCGCCCCCTTCCGTTTTTCGTTTCATCACTGCCACCGGCGTCGAATATCCTATCGATAGTGCCGCTTTCCCCGGAGAGAATGTCCGGATTAATACGACGGCCACGGATTGCTCCGTCTCTTTTCACGCTGCCATCTATCGAAGATTTATCGTCCCGTTCATCGATTTCAGCCGTACGGCCGGGTTCGTAAGAGTCAGTTCCTGTAATAACACCGCCGGTATCCACTCCCGCGACCCGGTTACGGGCGATCTCGGCCAGCAATTTCTGCCAGGCCTGACGATCCCTGCCGCCAACCGGCTTTGTTCCTAACATCAGTTTATCTTCGTCCAGTAGCGCTTTCTCATTGGGCACGAGGATCCGGTTCTCTCCTCCGGTATGGCTGACACGTACTTTTCCTTCCCAGAGTATCACCGAGGAAGAGCGGTTCGGCGATACCGTTACGGAAAACACCGTGCCCAGCACCGTGACCGTGCCGCCGGGAACATTAACGGAAAAGGTATCTTCGAGATGAGTTACGTTGTAAAGCGCGCGGCCTTCACTCATCCGGACCGAGTTTTCCAGGATGGAAAACGAGGCGCTTCCCGTAAACGCGATTACCGTGCCGGCGCTGTTCATCAGCCTGACGGCCGCACCCCGTTCGGTGACGACCCGGTCACCGGCGGTAAGATTAGTTTCTCCGCTCATTTCCTGCCATGAACCGCCGGTTTCGTTCATGATCCTGGCCTGCCCGTTCAACATCGACAGGCGCAGCCCCTGCGTGAACACCCGCTCGCCGCTCAGCATTCCGGGTACCGGCCGGCTGGAACCGTCAAACGACAGATCCAGGCTAAACCAGACACCGGCACCGGCTACCAGCAGGAACAGTGCCGCTGACATGGCCAGTTGAAGCGGCCGGCGGGCAAAAGGCCGGAACAGCGCGGCCAACAGATCACCGAATCCGGCGGCGGCTGGTTTTTCAATTCCTTCGATAGCAGTCTCGCGCACCGAGCGCATGACCGAAGCGGTGAATCCGTCCCCAACTGTTAGCTGGCGGACATTGGCTTCCACGAGTGAGTCCATCCGTTTTAACTCCCGGCACAAAGTCTCGCACTCATCACACTCTTCAAGATGCCGGGCTACCACTTCAAACTCAACCTGATCGGTTTCCCTATCCAGCCAAAGCGGCAGGATGTCCCTGACTTCATGGCAGCTCATCCGGCCGTTTTTATTTGATTTCCGTCTCACGATTTCCTCATCACCTTCGTCGTGGTTTTGCGTTGCTTTCACCTGTAGTTACCAACGATGTTTCCGGATTGTTTGCAAAAAAAATATTTTTTTTGAATTCAACGAAAAAGTCCACTCCTCAAGCAAGAAGTGTAGAAAGTAAGGTGGAGATTGGTGGAATAGGCGGAAATATTGTACAATTGACCAATATTGTTTTCGCACAGGCCGGCGTAGACCGGAAATGGGAAATGTTGATTTACGAAAGTAGATGGTACCGGTGAAAGGGGTCTCACCCGTGGTCGACAGGTACTCTCGGCAGGCGATTGTCATCGGTAACGATGGACAGGATAAACTGGCCGCTGGCTCGGTGGTTATCATTGGTTGCGGAGCACTGGGTAGCGTTATCGCCACGACCCTGGTCCGGGCCGGCGTGGGAAAGGTCCGGATCATCGACCGGGATTTTATCGAACCTCACAACCTGCAGAGACAGGTCCTGTTCACGGAAAAAGATATCGAATCCCGGCTCCCCAAAGCGGTGGCAGCCGAACGTCACCTGAAAAAAGTCAACTCCTCTGTTGATATAGAAGGTATCGTGGCCGATGTGAATTACGCCACTATCGAGCAGCTGGTCATTGGGGCGGACATTGTCATGGACGGGCTCGACAACTTCGAGACCCGGCTCCTCATCAACGATGTTTCCCAAAAACTCGGTATCCCGTGGGTTTATGGTGGAGCTATCGCTACATTTGGAATGACCATGACGATTATCCCTCATTCGCCTCCCTGCTTCCGGTGTTTCACCCCGGAAGTAGCGCAAAGGGGAGTTATCGATACCTGCGACACCGCCGGTGTGATCGGGCCGGCCCCGTTCATCATCGGATCGCTCCAGGCCGCCGAGGCCATGAAACTGCTGCTGGGTTCGACAGACAGCAACAGGGACATCATTTCCATTGATGTTTGGGCGAGATCGTTCGACCGGCTGAAGATCCCCGGCCGGGAAGACTGCCCGGCCTGTAACGGGACATACGAGTTTCTGGATGGCAAGTTCGGCCGGAAAACCACCGTTCTCTGTGGCCAGAACGCCGTACAGGTATCGGCTCCCGGGCGGACCGGGTTATCGTTTCCGGAATTGGCCGCCCGGCTCGGGCCGGTGGGGAACGTCGATTTCAACAAGTTCATGTTTCACTTTACTACCGGGCCGCATGAAATGATCATCTTTCCGGACGGTCGGGCCATCGTCAGGAACACCACCGACGAATCGTTGGCCAGGGGTTTGTATTCCAAGTACATCGGATCGTGAACGCAATCGCATTTATTGTTTGATTTTTTACAATCGCAGATAGTAAGATATTTTAATTGAGACTCATATGTAATTATTTTTTCTCGCGGGAGAAAAACACGTTCGAGTTACGTTAAACAGGATACAGGAAGGAGTGGTACAAGAATGAGACGAATGTTGTTGATAGGGACTGCGCTCATGATGGCGCTGGTCATGCATGTGATAATGGCTTCGCCGAGAGTGGATGCGGTTACGGGAGCCTCTCAGAAAGCCTGTCCAATTATGGGAGCCAAGATCAGCAATAAGTTTTTTGCTGATTATAATGGTAAACGAATTTATTTCTGTTGTCCCGGATGCAAAGACAAATTCCAGAGCGCTCCGCAAAGCTTCATCACTAAAATGGAAGAACAGGGAGTCATTCCCTTCAGTTCACCGCCAATGCTTTGCCCTGATTGCGGGGAGATCAAAGGCACGGAAAACTGCTGCAATAAAGAGGCGGAAAAGTGTAAAAAGTGTGATCTGATCAAGGGCTCTCCCGGGTGCTGCAAGATCCCGAAGAATATCGAAAAGGGGACGAAACTGATACTGTGCACCAAATGCGGGGAGATCAAGGGCACGGAGAACTGCTGTAACAAGGACGCTAAAAAATGCAAAAAGTGCAACTTGATCAAAGGCTCTCCCGGATGCTGCAAACTTAAGAAGGCCGGAAAAGAGCTCAAGATCTGCACCAAGTGCGGGGAGATCAAAGGCACGGAGAACTGCTGTAACAAGGACGCTAAAAAGTGCGAAAAGTGCGGTCTGATCAAAGGCTCTCCCGGATGCTGCAAACTTAAGAAACACGAGGAGAAAAGCGACCAAGACGACGATCATGGACATGGTAGCGACAGCCGAGACTCCGACCAGGGTCATGGGAGTGGCAGCCGGGGCAGCGGCCACCGGTAACGGTCGAAAACGTAGTTGACAAGGTCCATTTTATCAGGCGGAGCCATCCCGGCTTCGCCTGATTTAATTGGTATTGCACAAAACTCAGGAAAATGCAGTTGCCACGGTTTCGTGACGCCTGATAGAATGTGACGTACGTATGCTATTTGGGAGATGAGCTGCCGAATGACCACTGAATCAAAACGAAAAGGCCTTTGTGCCAGTCCCGCCTTGCGGAGGTATAACGACATCAGGGAACTGATTGGCGACCCCAATAATCCAACGCCCCTGGTAAAGCTTAACAAAGTAATTCCTGCCGGGAGTTTCGAGCTTTATGTAAAACTGGAATGGTTCAATCCATTCGGTTCCATCAAAGACCGCCCGGCTCTTTACATGCTGAAAGGCCTGGAGGAACGTGGCGAACTCGAAGGGAAGAAACTGGTTGAACCCACTTCCGGTAATACCGGGATCGGCCTGGCCGCCCTGGCCAATTTGATGGGAAAACACTTGACGGTAACTATCCCCGACGGAGTACCGGAAGAGAAGAAGGTGCTGCTTCGTATGCTGGGCGCCGAAGTATGGTCGACACCCGACGATCTCTGTCCGATAGACCATCCCAAAGATGGAGCTATCGCGCTGGCACACTCCATTGTGGCCAGCAGCGAGGGCGGCAACCAGTATGTCATGCCCAACCAGTACCAGAATCAGGATAATGTCAAGGCGCATTACGAGACAACAGGTCCGGAAATCTGGAAACAGACCGAAGGGCGGGTCAAGTTCTTCCTGGCAGGTTTCGGTACCTGCGGAACGCTGATGGGGATCGGACGATACCTGAAGGAACAGAATTCCGATATTCTCGTGGTGGCCGTGGAGCCGCAAAAAGGACACCGGCTGCCGGGGCTGAAAAACCTGACAGAATCGAAACCTCCCGCTATTCTCGACCGCAACCTTATCGATCACGTGATACGGGTGGACGACGAACCGGCTTACACCGTGACCAAACGCCTGTTCAGGGAAGAGGGGTTGATGGTAGGACCGAGTACGGGCGCCATCGTCCATGCCGCTATCCAATTCGGGCGGGAAAAAGACGGGCTGGCGGTGGCTGTTTCGCCGGACGGCGGCTTTAAGTACACTTCCTATTTTGCCGACGTACTGGGCGATGAAGGAAAACCGGAGACCTGATTGTCCGAATACGAGCAGAGATGAGACGCGATGCAGACTATTTATCGATTGCCAGATACAATTCAACACGATCTCATCCGGTTTCAGAAGGAAGTCGAACGGTTCAAACGGGGAGACATCTCTGCCATCGAGTTCCGCACTTTCCGGGTGCCTCAGGGAGTCTACGAGCAACGTGAAGAAGGTATCCACATGATACGGGTCCGCTTCCCGGCGGGGGGAGTGCTTCCGCATCAGATGCGTACCCTGGCAGTCGTAGCCCGTACCCGCGGGAACGGTATCTTGCACGTCACCACCCGGCAGGATATCCAGGTCCACCAGGTAACCCTGGACCAGTTGCATCCCGCCTTGACTGAACTTTACGCAGCCGGGCTCTCTTCCAAAGGAGGGGGAGGAAACACCGTTCGCAATATCACCGCGTGCTACTGGGCCGGTGTCTGCCAGCGAGAAGCTTTCGACGTGGCACCGTATGCCGTGGCGGTGACGGAACACCTGATCCCTGATCCTCTCAGCTACCGGCTTCCTCGCAAGTACAAGATCGCCTTCTCCGGATGTGGCCGGGATTGCGCCGGCGCCACTGTCAACGATCTCGGATTCATTGCCAAGATGCAGGAAGAAATACCGGGTTTCTCCATTTACGTAGCGGGAGGAATGGGCTCTCACAGCCGGGTAGGTACCCGGTTTGAATCTTTCGTACCAGCCATGGAATGTCATCTGGTAGCCGAGGCTATAAAACGGGTTTTTGACCGGTATGGAAACCGCAAGAACAAGCACCGGGCCCGGTTACGATTTTTGATGGATGAGGCCGGCCCGGAGCAGTTCCGGAGCTGGTACGAGGCAGCTCGTGAAGAGCTGCGCGGGGAAACCATATCACCACCGGACATCCGCCCCCTACCCCAATCTCTCCAGCCGGTGGCGGATGACGAAACACCTCCTTTGGAAACATTCGATTCATGGAGAGATCATACTGTTCAACCCCAGAAACAGGAAGGATATTATCTGGTCCAGATCCCGCTTTTCCTGGGTGATGTCACCGCCGACCGGCTCGAGGCCTTGGCAGACATTATCGATGTCCACGGTGAAGGAATGATACGGACTACGCCCTGGCAAAACCTGGTTATCCACTGGGTGCACCAAAACGAGTTACCCTCCCTCCATCGTCAATTGGCCGGTCTTGATCTAGCCGCCGACCTCTTTCCCGTCATACGAAACATGATCGCCTGTACGGGAGCTGCTACCTGTAAACTGGGCCTGTGCCTCTCACGGGGAGTGGCCCAAGCCATCAGGGAAAAGGTGACCGGTGCCGGTCTCGACCTGAATGGGATGGACAGGCTCGGCATCTATATCAACGGCTGTCCCAACGCCTGCGGCCGCCACCCCATCGGCCAGATCGGGCTGTATGGAACCGCACGACGTGTCAGCGGCCGGCTGGTGCCTCATTACATAATTCAACTGGGTGGACGAGTGGCTGAAGGCCGCACCAGATTGGCCAGCGGTAATTTGGCCGTTCCCGCTCGAAACGTGCCGGCCTTCATTGCCGATTTTTTACAAGTCTTCCAGAAATCTCCCCTGTTTCCCGACTACGATTCTTTCCTTGAAGATCAGGGCCGGTCCACGGCCGCTACTTTGGCGGCAACATATAAATCCGTGCCTCTATTCGAAGAAGACAAAAGTTATTACTACGATTGGAGTTCCGAAACCATATTCTCGTTGGCCGGTAGGGGACCAGGCGAATGCGGGATCGGAGTATTCGATTTGATCGAAGTGGATCTGGCCAGTGCTCACGAAGCCGTTAAAGCCGGTAAATTGCAAGAGGCAATCATATTAGCCGCTCGGGCGTTGCTTATCACCCAGGGGCAGGAAGCCCGGAATGACATTGAAGTTCTCGACCTTTTCACTACGTATTTTCTCGATGAAAATTTGCTGCATGAATCATTTAATTTTTTAATCGCCACGGCCCGCACCGGGCTGGGCCAACACAAACCCGCTTCGGTGTCCGGAGTCGGGGAAGAACAGGTATCCTCCCTGGTCCAGGCGGTACAGGCTCTTTACGATACGATGGATTCTTCACTAAGATTCCAACCCTCATCAAAAGCAACCGCCTTAATCACACCGGCGGAAACGGCCATACACCGCCAAGCAGATTTCCGGGGAGTCACCTGCCCGCTCAACTACATGAAAACCAGGCTTTTACTCCAGCAGATGTCGGGAGGAGAAGTGTTGGAGGTCCTTCTGGACCAAGAAGGAGCGCGGAACGTTCCTGCCAGTGCGGCCAATGACGGCCACACTGTGTTGTCCGTGGAACAACAGGAGGACCGTTGGCGCGTGGTTATTCAAAAAAAATGAAACTGATAAACCAGGGATAATGAAACGTCGTCCGGGAATCATTGCACCGATATTTTTCGTTCTAATAGTGAAGAGAAGTTACCCGGAGAGGAAGAGAATAAAGGATGCAAAACCGTGGGGAAAGCGAATTAACTAATCCGGCCGGAGAACCGGGAAACGTCGAGAGTATTATTGAACATCTCCGAGGTAAAGAGGCCGAAGAGCTGATCAGGTTTTCCTTTGTAAATTATGGAAAAAAAGCGGCTATTGGAACTTCATTACAAAAAACAGGCGTGGTAATTATTGATCTTGCCTCTAAACTGGGTGTGGATTTCAGAGTTTATTTTGTGGACACTCGAGAGAATTTTCCGGAAACCTATGAATTATTGGAAGAAGTAGAAATGAAATATGGGATCACTATAGAAAGAATCTACTCTGATAAAAAAGATATCGAACAATTGGAAAAACAATACGGAAGCTATGCGCACTATTTCGCCAGAAGTCAATGCTGCCGGATTAAGAAAGACGAACCAAATAAAAAGATGTTGAATACACTGGATGTTTGGATAGCCGGGTTGAGAAAAGACCAATCGCTACACCGGGCATGCCATGGGCAAAAAGTATCTATCCACCGATTGAATAACAGAGACATACTAAAAATAAATCCGTTATTCGATTGGACTCAGGAAAAAATCGATGATTACATAAAACAGAATCATGTCCCCTACAATAAGCTATACGACATAATATCTGACAAAGGAGAGAAATATACAGTCATAGGTTGCAAATCATGTCATGTACCGGTACTTCCCCATCTCTCCCGGAGGGCCGGAAAGTTTCCCTGGGAAGATGGGTATAAGGAATGCGGCCTACATATCGAAGGAAGCGGGATCTAAGTGCCGCGAAAGCTTCTCTTTGAGAAGCAATTTGGCTTTGTTTAAACGAAACTTGACCGTCCCTATCGGGATACCCAGGGTCTCGGCGATCTCATCATATTTACTGCTACCGTAGTAGCGCAACACCATGCATGCCCGGTAGATCTCCGGTAGGCTGTTAACTGCCTGCCAGATGGTTTTTCCCATCTCGAGCCGATCAATTTTTTCTTCCACTGCCGAAATGACGTCTTTCCCTCCGGCACGCACGGCGGCATCCTCGGACCGAGCCACCCGGTCCAGTCGCCGGGAGGTCTTGTTGATATGATCCATGGCATTGTTACGGGCTATTTTGAACAGCCAGGCGGAAAAAGATTGTTCCCGGTCGTATGACTTCAGATAGCGGAACGCCTTGATGAATGTCTCCTGGGCCAGGTCCCTGGCTTCTTCACGATCGTAGACAAAAGAGGTGATATACCGGTAGATACGGTTTTTGTAGCGGTTGACGATATGAGAAAAACTCTCCGTATTCCCCGCCAAGCATTTTCTGACGACGGTACGATCATCCATCTGTTCTTACTCTGTCCTGTTCAGGGCGGTCTCGAACCAGGTCGAGGACGTAACTTTTTTTATGTTGCCGCAAGTCACCGGCAGCGTTTGAGAAGCTAGGTAAAATCGGCTGCGCCAGGTTGGTGTTATCTGCCAGTATATACCAAAATCGAGTTGTATCACAATTACGAACCGGGTAGTCCCTTACGGTAGCTTACCGCTACTTTTTTTTGCGGCCATGAAAATGATACAATTATCTCAACAACTTCGGGTTCAGGAGAGACAGAAATTGTTTTTTCGACAGAGAAATACTAACGAATTACTCAGGCTTGATAGCAAAATATCTGTTTTATACTGCCTCCTGGTGATACTGCTCCTTACCGCCAATACCCCTTTTAGAGGCCAGACGCCTGTGGATATTTCCGCTTCCCGGGAAACCGTTCAACAGTCGAAAAAGAAAGAAGCGGAACGAAGCCCTCTGGACTGCGCACGTTATCTCGCGGCTCTGATACCCCAATCGGAAGGGGGAGATATCCTTCAGGCCCACCTGTCAGTTTGTTTTGCCAGAGCCGGCCGGTCCGAGGAAGCCCGGGAGATTGTAATGACTCTCGAACACCCGGATATCAAGATACATACTTTTTCCGAAATAGCTGCTGCGCTCATGGAGCGCGGACAGGAAAAGGAAGCCCTTTCGGTTTTAACGGAAGCGGCAAAGATCACCAAGTGGCTTGGAACCAACCCATTCGAACTGAAGGAACAGACAGATCTGGCCCGCCGTTTTAATGAGATTGGCGAGACGGAACAAGCGCGTCATCAGCTCTCCATGGCTTTGGAATCCGCCCGGAAACCAGCCACGCCCTTTTCCCAGGTTGAGCTGTTGGTGGAGATAGCAAATACGTACACTGAGATAGGTCAAGAGAGTTTTTCGGCGACGATACTTACGGATTCTTTCGAGCTGGCTAAAATGATAGACAATATTCTATTCAAAGCCAGTGTTATGACAAAAATAGCCGTCGGCTACTTCTTGTGCGGCCGGAACAGCCTGGCCCTGCTGACCCTGTCCCAGGCCCTTCGATCGGCCCAATCCTCAATAAATAAAGTTTCATTAGCTGAATCCCTGGCCGCAGTGGCACCGGGTTACGCGGCCATCGGATACCAGGAGCGAGCCGAGGAATTATTGAATAGAGCAGGTACTGTCGCCGGCACGGAACCGGTTGATTTTGCCAGGGGCAAAGCAGTCCTCGATATCAGCGAGGCCTATCTGCAGATTAATCGTCCCGAC
>CAZQHK010000031.1:10793-52245 GCA_964593455.1 uncultured bacterium | reverse complement strand
TGGCAACATCCCGGCCATCCACCGTCCCCGAGACTGCAATATTGCCAACCACATCCAATTTCTGGCCAGGACTGGCGGTGCCGATGCCGACGTTGCCGGTGCTTTTCACTGTCAGCACCGGTGCCGAATCCGCCAAGATGCCACCGGCCCATACATCTCCCGTATCTGAAGCTATCAAAACATGTGAATTACCATATCTCAATGTAAAATCCTGAGGGTTGCCCCCTGCGTTAGGCTGCGCGTCTATTTTCCAGTTTTCACTGGCTCCGCCACCTCGTATTTGCACGTTAGCCCCGTTTACACCTGATGTAGATTCTACTAATATCCATCCAGCATTTGCCCTTACGTGAAGAGGGGAGGTGGGGGAGGTGGTACCGATACCGAGGCGGTTATTGGTGTCGTCCCAAAAGAGGTTGGTGTTGTCCTGCGCGAGACCGCTTCCGCCCTGGAAGACCACCGAACCCGCGGTGAGGTTGGGGTTGATCGGGCCGGAGAAGGCGGTGGCTATGACCGTGCCAACCACGTCGAGCTTCTGGGTCGGTACGTTGCTACCGATGCCGACGTTGCCGCTGGCCGTGATCGTCAATCGCTGTGTATTATTGGTGAACAGCTGTACTTGCCCGGCCCCTACCTGTCTTATTTCCAGGTCTTCGGTTTCATCCAATCCAATTAAACAACCTTCAACAGAACCGCTTCCAGTAGTGCTATTCGTGAATCGTATTCTACTATTGCCACTGGTCGATTCATGAATTTGCAGTTTCTCGTTGGGAGCGGTGGTGCCGATACCCACGTTGCCGCCTTTTTTTATGAATAATCCTGTCTCCGGGCCACTATCACCATAAACCTGGATAAAAGCACCTTCATCACCAGGAGTAATATCATATCTATATCCAAAGATTGCCCCATTCCCAGCAGACGTGTCTTTACCTATGACAATATTACTAAGCTGCCCGTCAGTAGCATGATCGGGCGCCAGGAAGTGGGCAATCTCCTTAGTGGTATCACCGGTATGTTTTATATGAAGCAGCGTCCCCGGAGCGGTGGTGCCGATGCCGACGTTGCCCGATATGTCCACCGTCATCCGGTCGCTGGGAATTGTGTTGACAGCACCGGTAGCCAGGCTGATCTCGCCAGGCTTCATAGAAATGCGGGAGGTGGCGTAGGGAGTGTCAGCTATCGTATTGGTCCCGGTAGAATTGACGTAGTAGTTGTATCCCATGTGTATTCCGTCACCCAATGTGCCGAAATGGCCATAGAGAAAACCGAATGAGTTACCGCCGCCGAGCCTGAGGTGTTGATAGTCGGAGCGAGATGTGCCGACCTCCATGTCGCCGTTTACCGTCAGGGCTAAGCTCGGAGCGGTGGTGCCGATGCCGAGACGGTTGTTGGTATCGTCCCAGAAAAGGTTTGAGTTGTCCTCGGTCAGACCGCTGGTACCCTGGAAGAAGACCGAACCGTCAGTGAGATTGGGGTTGATCGGGCCGGAGAAGGCGGTGGCTTTGACAGTGCCGGTGACGTCCAGTTTCTGGGTCGGGTCGGCGGTGGCGATACCGACGTTGCCGGAAGAATCGATGACACCCAGCACTGTTTCACTATTATTTTGCCATTGGAAAAGATCAGCGGTCTGAGCTGATTGTCCCCTGATTACAAGAGCCGGATAAGAATTGATATTGGGCAATAGAGTTGCGTGAGAAGCAATCAAACCTTGGTATTTACTTTCATCATAATTCTTTACGTTTAAATATCTTTCAGCAACCACAAAAGTGTCTGTAGTCCCTGTGATTGTAACGCCGGCAGTGCCCTCAAGTTGAAGCACGTTGAGCAAGGCGCCATAGTCCAACGAAGTTAATTTACCGCTATTCAACGTCAGATACTGTGCTGTAACATCCGCTCCGTCAACGCCATCCGGTCTCCGTAATTGAAGGGTAGCACCACTGGCATCTATAAATGGGGCCGACCCGGAAGACCCAAAGTATATTTTATCAGCCTGGATGTTTCCATTTACATGCAATTTTTCACCCGGCGTAGTGGACCCGATGCCGACGTTGCCGTCTTGTTTTACCGTTATTCTTTCGTGCCAACTGCCGTCGTATGTCAGAAACCTTAAATTACTCGTTGACGCTGCTAGATCCATAGCCGCTTTAGGCGATCCGCTTTTGGATAAATATAATGCAGGATTCATGTCTGTCGAATCATCAATTGATAATTTTGGATTGTCACCGTAAATATGGAATATAGATGAAGGATTCGTGGTACCGATTCCGACTTTGCCGGTGCCGTTGGGCATGAGGGCCAGGTGCTCGTTCGTGCCTGTGGTGATGTCGGTAACGACGCTTGACAGCGTCAGGGTACCGGTCATGGTGTCGCCGGCTTTCTCCACCCAGATATCTCCGTCGCTCCCGGCGATAAGGCCCAGGTTGGTGCGGGCGTCGGCCGCGGTGGTGGCGCCGGTGCCGCCGCGCGCAAGAGTCAGCGTGGCGGTGGTGTCGAGGATGCTCCGGTTGGTGATCTGGGTGATATTGGTCAGAGTGATGTCGTCGTCAACTTCGGCGTCAGCCACCACCGATGAAACCGCCACCAGGTCGGAAGCGGTCAGGGTGTCTGATACCATGGCATCGGTGATGGAATCAGCCGGCAGTGATACCGTACCGGTAACCGTCAGACCGTCCGAGGCCTTGATGCCGCCGATCACTTCCAGTTGAGCAGCGGGCTCGATAGTACCGATACCTATCTGGCCGTTGTTTCCTACGAATACCCGGGTTTCTCCGGCTGTCTGGAAGACGATGTCTCCTATACCGTCAGGTTCAGCTATCGTTCCGCTGCCCGGTGGGTCTTCCACGGGTGCGTCGGCAGCCACGGTGGTTGATTCCTTGTTGGCCACGCCGCCCGCGCTGCCGATTCCGGTCAGGTACGAGCCGGAACCGATGAAGTGCGTGGCCCTGATCCGGCCGGCCACGTCCAGCACCTCGGTGGGAGACGCGGTACCGATTCCAACGTTGCCGTCATTGTCGATTCGGAGGCGTTCCGCCAGGCCGTCGTCGGCGCTGTCGGCGGTCTTGAAGATGAGCGTGCCGGTCTCAGCCCCATCGGTGACGTCGGTAAGGATACCTTCCACGAGAGCGGCCACGGTGGTGCCGGCAGCGTCTTCAGCCTCAAACTCAAGGCCCGATCCGATACCGGCGGCGGGAGTGCCATCGGTGGTGTGAGTCAGGCGCAGCATGCTGGTGGAACTATCCGTAGCGACGTTCTCCTCCACTGCGTGCATGGTCAGGGCCGGCGAAGTAGTGCCGATACCAACCCGACCACCGGAAAGAATGAGCTGGTTTGTTCCTACCACCAGACCGTCGGTTGGCGCTATCAGGGTGCCTGTTAGCGTGGCGTCCTTGAGGAGGACCCCGTCCACGGTGACTCCCGCAGCGGTGGTCCGCTCGGTGACGCTGTCGGTAGAGACCGAAAGAAATGTTCCCGCCTCGGGATTTGTTCCGCCGATAGCCACACCGTCAATCGTACCGCCGCTGATACGTACATCGTCGGGATACTGAGCAGACATTGTGCCCAAACCCAGCGTGATGTGCTGCTGGATGACGCTTTCGTCATCCAGCAAAGAGCGTCCCGCAGCGGTCAGTGTCGTGGCCTGATAGGTGTCGGGACCGGTGGTGTAGATTATCTGGTCGGCGCTCGTGGTCAGACCGGCAATCGACTGGAGCCCGTCGTCGTACGCCTGCACGTTGGTGCCGACATCCACGCCCAGCGAAACCCGGGCGTCCTGAGAACTGGTGGCGCCCGTGCCGCCGCGGGCAACCGGCAACGTGCCGGTGGTGTCGGTGATGGGACGACTCACCACCTGGGTAAGGCTGGTGAGCGTGATGGTATCGTCGACCTCCGAATCGGAAACTACCGATGAACCGGACACCAGGTCAGACGCCGTCAGTGTGTCCGAAACCATGGCGTCGGTGACGGAACTGTCCGGAAGCGAGACCGAGCCGGTAATAGTCAACCCGTCGGACGCCCTGATACCGCCGGTCACGTCAAGTTTCACACCCGGCAAGGTGGTGCCGACGCCCACGTTGCCCGTGCCGCCGGGCATCAGAGACAGGTGCTCGTCGGCGCCGGTGGTAAGATCGGTGTCAGCACCCGATATCGTCAATGTACCAGTCATAGTGTCGCCGGCTTTTTCAACCCAGATATCGCCCTCACCGCCGGCGATAAGCCCCAGGTTTGTACGGGCTTCGGCGGCGGTGACAGCATCCGTGCCGCCGCGCTCGACGGTCAGCGTAGCAGTGGTGTCAAGAATGCTCCGGTTGGTGACCTGGGTGATACTGGTCAGCGTGATATCGTCGTCGACCTCCGCGTCGGATACAACCGATGATCCGGATACCAGGTCCGAGGCAGTCAGGGTGTCGGAGATCATGGCGTCGGTGATCGAACTCTCCGGCAGCGAGACTGTGCCGGTCACCGTCAGGCCGTCCGAGGCCCGGATACCACCGGCCACATCGAGTTTCACGCTGGGCGACGAGGTGCCCACGCCGACCATGCCGCCGGAGAGAACCAGCTGGTCCGTTCCGGCTACCAGGCCGTCTGCAGGCAAGGTCAGTCTATCGGTCATGGTGTCACCGGCTTTCTCCACCCATACGTCGCCGTCGCCACCGGCGATAAGCCCCAGGTTCGTCCTGGCCGCCGCGGCGTCAGTAAGATCGGAGAGGTTACTGCTTCTGGCCGCGCTCGCCTGCTCCAGGCTGCCGAGATCACTCTGCATAGAGGCAAACTCGGTCTCCACGTCGGTGGTGCCGAACAAGAAGGCTTCCGCCTCCACCGTACCGATAACGGTGAGCTGCGATGACGGCACGTCCGTGCCGATACCCACCTGGCCGTCATTGGTAATGATCAGCCGGTTAGTTTTCGCTGTTTTAAACACGATGAATCCCGCCCCGTCGGCATCATTGTCTGCCTCTATACCGGTGGTGCCGTTGTTCACTACCCCGCCGGCGTCGGCCACGCCGGTCAAGAGCGACCCGTCACCGATAAAATGGGTGGCTTTAACCGTGCCCACCACCTCCACCGTCGCGCCCGGAAGGGTGGTCCCGATACCGACATTCCCCATGGTGACGATGTCCTGGCTGCCGAAGTCCGGCCCGATCTTCGTGCCGGCGATGGCCGCTGCGGCATTGATATCGGCATCGGTAATGGTGCCGTCGGCTATGTGGAGACCGCTTACCGCGCCTGTGGCCAGATCATCCCCGCTGATGGTGCCGTCGTCGATGAGACCCTCGGCGCCGCCCGAGACCGTATCGAAGACGGCCAACTCTCCCAGCCCCAGATTATCGCGGGCGTCTCCGGCAGCGGTTGCTCCGGTACCACCGTGCGCAACCCCAACCACGCTGTTTACATTGGCGGCGTTACCGGCAATGTCGCCAGTGACTTTTGCTCCTGAAACACTCCCGATATACTGGTCGGCCACGGGATCACCCTGCCAGGTACCGGAGATGACTATGCCGGCGGAATCTACCGAAAACGTCCCGTCGCCGGCGCCCTGGATGATCGGCTGGCCGGTGCTGCCGACCGTTAACGCCGCGTGGGGATCGGTCGTACCGATACCCACATACCCCGTCTGATTGTCAATCACGAAGGGCGAGCCGCCCTCTTCCGGCTGCACGTGGAAGAGTCCCTGGGGATCACTGGTACCGATACCGATGGCACCCATGGATGCCAGCAGATTTAACCGCTCTTCCACGGTCACCGTGCCATCATCGGGTACGCTCAGGTACTCGGAACGGTTGTATTCCAGGTTCCCGTGCCGGTCTTTTACCCGCACTCCAAACACGTAGCGCTCACCCGGGTCGAGACCCTCGATGATTGTGCCGCTCTCACCACGCATACCAGGCTCCAGATCGAGCTCTGAAACCTCGACCGGGTAGTTGTTCTCCCACTCCTCGGTGTCCCAATCCTGGACCCGGTTTTGGTACACCACGTAGGTCAGCGGCCGGGAGGCGTCAAAAGCCCGCCCGAACTCTACTCCCACACCAAGTGAGGTTACGGAATTGGTCGTCACGCCGCCGCCGTTTTCGGTCAGGTTGTAGACGTAAACCACACCCGTAGCGCTCTCCCACACCGGGGGTTTGTTGTCGGTAAGCTCGGCGTCTACCGTGGTCTCCTGACGCTTCTCTATCTCGTTCTCCGTCACTTCCGCGGACTCTTCGACCAGATCGTGCTTAAAATACACCGTGTACGTTCCCGGCGGCACATCATCGAGCCGGTAGCGCCCGTCGGCGTCGGTCTCGGCATACAGGTTCAAATCCCCGACCCGAACCAGCGCCCCCTCCACCGGCTCGGTATCCTGGGCAGTCACCGTGCCGATGACGGTCCCGCCTCTCAGCGATACCAGCGTTACTATCTGGGGCAACGTGTAATCGTCCGCGACGGGAATACTCACCGACTGTGGGTAGTCGTATGATTCATAGCCCGGATGCGTAAAACTCACCTGGTAGCTATCCACCGGTATCTGGTTGATAGTGAAAGATCCATCATCGGCGGTAAATCCAATATAATCGGTCCCTTTGATCACCACGAAGGTGCCGGCGTATCCATCCGCACCAACAGCTTCCAGTTCGCAAATACCGGAGAGCGAGCCCGTGGGAGTCAGGGACAGGTCCACTACCGCAGCCTCGTAGGGTGTCACCGTGGCACTCGAGGTGGCCTTAAGTCCGCCCCGGCTGGCCTCGATATAGTAGGTCCCCGTATCAAGACCCGAAAGGATATAGATCCCCTCGACGTCCGTCATGGTGATATAGGAGCCGCCGTTTTCAGAAGCGCTCTTAACAGCTTTCTTGAACTCGTTGGGACCGGTGGGTCCGGCTGCCAGCACCTTCGCCTGCTTGTTGGTGACACCGCTATCGCCTACCTTGCTAGCGGCTACCAAAATACCCGCGCCGCTGGAGCCGTCTGGCAGAATTACCTTGCCCGTCAGGGTGTAGCCCAGGCTCGTAATCGATGGGCTATCATATCCCGATGTACCTCCGGCGCCGCCACCACCACCGCCGCCGCCGCCGCAGCCGGCGGTTAACGCCACCAGAACTCCTAGAAGAAATGTCATTACCAGGATGTCGATCCTTTTACTATTCATGGGGTTTCCCTCCTTCGGGACAGTCCATTGCAGACACACGTACGGATTCAGCACAACTATGGAGAGATAGTGGGAAGAATCCGATGAAAATCCGGATAGGGAGAAATACAGGTATACCGACCTAACGTAAATTCTATTTCGTCCCTATCAGAATACATGCTATACCAATCTAAATAATTAGATCACGATATTAGTTGTATAGTTTAAGTAATAATAGCTTATTCTATTAATGCAGGTATTGTCAAAGTGATATAAATTACTATATCAGAAATCCCTGTTACCACCGCCTAAAGGCGCTCAAGCGGCTCCAGCCGGGATGGTCGTTGGCGTCGTCCCAGAAGAGGTTGATTTGTTCTCTCTGCAGAGTCCCGCTTCGTTCTACAAACCGTTATTGGCTACGACTTCCCGGTAGAACCGGGCGCTGTCTTTCAAGGTTCGTCGCTGGGTGGCGTAATCCACGTAGATCAACCCGAACCGTTTGGAGAAACCGTACGCCCATTCAAAGTTATCCATCAGCGACCAGGAGAAGTATCCCTTTAGCGGCACTCCGTCCCCGATGGCTTTTAACGCCGCCTTGAAATGGTCCCGCAGGTATGCGATCCGTTCTTCATCATGAACCCGACCGTCCGGAGTCACCGAATCGGAGAAAGCGGCTCCGTTCTCGGTTATGTAAAGCGGTACTTCGCCGTAATCCCGGTTGATTTTCATCAGCAGATCGTAGAGTCCCTGGGGATAGACTTCCCAACCCATCTCAGTGTGCCGGGCGCCGTCAACCGTGACATGCCGGACTCCCAACAATTCCTTTTCCTCGTGTTTCACCACATGCCGGGTGTAGTAATTGACTCCCAGGAAATCAACAGGTGTGTGGATCATCTCCAGGTCCCCGGATTTCATCACCGGAGTTCCATATGTTTTTTGGAAATAATCGAGCAGACGCGCCGGGTACGCGCCGGTAAAGACCGGATCGAGGAACCACCGGTTCTGGAGCAGGTCATGGCGCTCGGCTGCTTCCCGGTCTTCTTCGGCATCGGTAGCTGGAAAAACCCGGTACAGGTTGAGCGTGATCCCGATAGAGCCGGCACACCCGAGTTCCCGGTAAGCGCGGACCGCCCGCCCGTGAGAAAGCAGCATGTGGTGGCTGACCTGGACGGCCTGTTTCATGTCCTTGATGCCCGGCGCGTGGACCCCGGCCGCGTGGCCCCTGAAAGCGGACACCTGCGGTTCGTTGTGAGTAATCCAGAGCGGCGCCAGGTCTCCCAGGGCTTCGAACATAACCCGGGCGTACTCCTCAAAATGGTCCACCACCTCACGGTTACCCCAGCCTCCTTTTTCCTGAAGTGCCTGCGGCAGGTCCCAGTGGTAGAGGGTGACCGCCGGTTTAATACCGGCATCACACAAAGCCTCGGCCAGGTTTCGGTAGAACCGGAGCCCCTTCTCGTTTACCCGGCCCGGCACTTCAGGCAGGACCCGGGGCCAGGACACGGAGAACCGGTAGGTTTTTATACCGATCTGTTTCATCAGCTCGATATCGTCCCGGTACCGGTGGTAGTGGTCGCAGGCGATGTCGCCGGTATCCCCGTTATCGATGGCGCCGGGACGGCGGCAAAACTCGTCCCAGATAGACGGCCCCTTCCCGTCCTCGTTCCACGCACCTTCAATCTGATATGCAGCAGTAGCCGCCCCCCATAAAAAACCTTCCGGAAACCGGCCTTCCATCTCCAAAATCTCACTCCTTACTTTCTACACTTCTTGCTTGAGGTATGGTTAAATATCCGAACCTCGACCGGCCACAGTCCAGGTTATTTTGAAGTTCATGGCGGTAACGGAGGCGATGTGGCCGCCCATACGAAAATGCTCGATCAGCCACTCCCGACCATCGAAATCCATCACCAGGTGATCGTCATCGACGATCTCTTTTACCCGGCACCGGCTCAGTTTGGTAATCCCGTCGCCGGTGACCTTCAGGATGGCCTCCTTGGCGGTAAATACCCGGAAAAAATTATCCCAGGTCTTCTCATCAAACAGATTCCATTCGCTGCGGCCGGCAATATAATCGAACAAATCCTCACGGCGGGGAGCGATTTCTTCTATGTCTATCCCCAACGGGATAGGACCGCACACGGCAGCGGCATAGTCGGGTTTATGAGCCAGGGACCAGTAGGTACCTTCATGCGGCAAGGGCGCACCCCGGTGGTCTTTTTCCAGTTCTCCCAGTTCACATTCGCTCAGCACGGCGCTTACCGCCAGGGCCTGCCGGGCGTGCCGGCTCAAGGCCGCTACCTTATCCCGGCCGTGCAGGCAGCCGGTCTCATTCGGAATCTCCACGATGACCGGATACAGGATGTCAGTCACCACCGGTAGCACGTTCCACGATCTCCCGGTCGAAATAGTTGGTCTCCATCCCCGCGTCCACGATGATCCGCTGAGCGTTGATACCGCTTGAACGAGGACTCAGCAGGAACACCGCGGCGTCCGCCACCTCCTGGGTACTGAGGTTACGGCGCCGGAGCGTGGCTTTCTCGGCAAACAGATAGCTGTCGATGTAACCGGGGATACCGGCCGAAGCGGAAGTCTTGAGAAGCCCGGCGCACACGGCGTTAAACCGGACCCGCGAGAACCGGCTGAACCCCTTGGCCAGGAAACAGAGCGACGATTCCAGAGCGGCCTTGATGGGCGCCATATAACCGTAGTTTTCAGCCGCCATTCGGGTAGTCGATATGGAGATGGTTACCACCGACGCGTCCTCAGCCAGGTTGTTTTTGAAAACCCGGGCCAGGTTGATCAATGAGAAACACGAAATATCGAAAGCCTGAAGAAAATCTTCCTTACGAGTCTCGTGAAACGGGACAAATCCTTCCGGATAGTTGGCAAAGGCCACCGAGTGCACCAGACCGTGAAATTGTTTGTCTTCTCCGATTGCCCGGCGTAACGCCTGGAGATCCTCCTGGCGCTCCAGGTCGCAGCAGAAGACAGGACAGTCCGGGAGCAGTTTACCTGCTTTTGCCCGGTGTTCTTCTCCCTGTACCGAGAGCGTCACCCGGGCGCCGCAATGAAGCAGGCTTTTGGCGATAAAATAGGCGACACTTTTCCGGTTGGCTACTCCCACTACCAGGACATCTTTATTTTTCAATTGAAGGTAATCGTTCAAAGTTCTTGTTCACCCTCCCCCAAAAAGGTTTTAGACTCAAAGTTCATTGCTCTTCCACCATGGTGCAGATGAAATCACAGGACGCTGCCAACTTTCCATCTACTCTGGCCCGACCCTTGAAACAGTAAACCGACCCTACTTTTTCAGTGAAAATTACCGTCATAACCAGCGTGTCCCCAGGTTTTACCATTTTCTTGAACCGAACATTGTTCACCCGGGTCACCACCGGCACCCGCCGGCCGGCCTCGATCTCATCCTGGTCCATTTTGTCCGCGTACTCGTCTTCCAGAAGCGAGGCCATCAGGAGCGCACCTGACTGGAACATGGCTTCGCAGATGATCACGCCTGGAGTGATGGGATTACCGGGATAATGTCCTTTAAAGAAAAACTCTTTTTCTTTTACCCGCCACCGGGTAACGATAGTGTTATCCTCGACGCTCTCGATCCGGTCGACGTAAAGGAACGGCTCCCGGTGCGGCAGCAGTTTCTCTATCTCGTTCCTCCCGACGGCCTTTTCACCCTTGCTCATACGCCTGGCACTCCTCCGTGTCTCATTCTTGTTTCCGTGTATGCTGTCCGGATTGTACCAGTTTACGCGTCCGCCCTTCAACAACCACTTTCGCTATACCTCAAGCAAGAAGAGTGGAAAGTAAGGTGGAACGTTATGCTACAATAGGGAGACCGCCGGGAGATACGAGACGATGAAAAGACTTGGATTTATCGTGTTTCTGACAATTTTCACCCTGATCTACACGGAGTTCCATTATTTCCTCTACGGACAGGTGGCTAAAGGGCTGGAACTCACGGGGCGGGCTCTTACTGTTACCAGGACGGTACTGGTGGGCATGGGACTTTTGTACTATCTCATGCTGTTCATGCGGCACCGATTCCCCGTTACTCCCGTCCTATATCTGGGCGCAATCTGGTTCGGAAGCATCGCTATCGGGTTTTCGTTCTTCCTGGTGAAAGCGGCAGTCAATCTTTTTCTTCCTCAGTACACCAGGGAACTGACAATCGGCACTCTGGCCCTGATAACTCTGGCGGTGTCCTTCTCACTCGTTAATGCCGCCTGCGCACCGCGGTTCAGGAAAATCACGGTCCCGCTTAAAAAACTTCCGCCGGCCCTGGACGGATTTACCATCATTCAGCTTTCCGACCTTCACCTGGGATCGCTGACTACCCCCGCGAACCTCGAACACCTGGTTCAACGCTGCAACGATCTCAAGGCAGACCTGGCGGTGATTACCGGCGATATAGTCGACCATCACATGGAACTCCCCAACGATTTCACCCGTTCCTTAAACAAACTTAACGCGCGGTACGGTATCCTGGCGGTCACCGGCAACCATGACTTCTACTCCGGAGTAGACGGGTTCATGGCTTTTGCCAAAGAGACCGGTATCAAGCCTTTAAGAAACGAGCACATTACCGTGGCCGGTGCTCTCGAGGTGGCCGGCGTCGACGATCCTACCATCAGCCGGAGGACCGGTCAGAAACCCGATCTGACGGATGCGTTGAAAGCCTGTGATATGACCCGTCCCGTTCTCCTGCTGGCACACCAGCCCGATGATTTTGATAAAGCCGCCGACCTGGGTGTCGATCTTCAACTCTCCGGTCACACCCATGCCGGACAGTTTCCACCCATGGATCTCATCGTGCGCCTGTACTATCAGTACCCCTGGGGGCTGTACCGGAAGGGTTCCTCTTTCATCTACACCACCTGCGGCACCAACACCTGGGGTCCGCCTATGCGGTTGACTTCCCGATCGGAGTTCATACTGATAACACTGAAAGCCGGAGATAATTAACGTGCCGTCCGGACCACCTCAAGGTATTTCGTGAGATGCTCCTCCACCATACGCGAAAGCTCTACGAGCTGCGAAAGTAACGTCGCCTGCTTGCGCTGCCAGGCCAGGGCCGAATCGGCGTTCCCGATATCGATATACGGGGTGCTTTGCAAGGCGTATTGAAACAGAACGGGCTGGATGATGAAACGGACCAGACACGGGTCGAGTCCAACCGGTTTAATCGTCTCGTAGGCCGAAAGCAGTGTCCCGGTTATTTCAGCCGATTTGTTATCCCAAAAATCGTCCGGCCAAACACCACTGCCACGGACGGTCATGAAGAGCGTCCCCAGATCGGTGATGCTCACTTGAGCTTTTTCGAACAAGGCAACTGCCGCACGGGTCTTTTCTATCTCCTTCAATAGGGCTTGCCCAATTGACCGGAGACGCTTTTCGAGCCGGTTCTGCTCCGGTGCGGTTTCAGGGACGACGGGCGCAAACGGCACCGGCAGGTTCTTCCGGCAATAGGTGTCAACTACCTCCTGAAGCGGCATCTGAATGGCCCCGCGAATTTTGGCGCCGTGGTTTTTCACATCGATTACCGGTACTCCGGTTTTACCCACCTCTACCTCCAACCATTGGAGAAACAGCCACCAATCATGGCGTGTCTTGACGGTCCCGCCGCCGATGGCAGGGACTTCGAGACGGCCGCTGGCTTCCGTCAAGCCCAGACCTTCTTTGTTATCATCTTCGACTGTATACGACGAGCGATGAGTTCCCGCGCTGTAACTCAAGCCCTCTTCCGAATAACACAAATCCTGGCCGATCAGAACCAGCGGAGTGCAGCCGAGTGCCCTGGCGGTGCTGAACACCATGTGTGCGACCGATAAACCGCACTCCAGGGACGGTATGTGGCCCAGGGATTCCGCCATCCATTTTTCAAAGGTGGTGGCCGACCGGAAAAGCATGAACGTTCGTCCGGGAAACAGACTCAATATCTGGGGATCGACAACCGGTTGAGCCACCAGGCAAAGCTGCCCAGGAATGACAGTGTTTTTATAGAAAAGTTCATAGACCACCTCACCCCGCTCAAGGGTAAATACCAGGTGGGGTATGATCCCTTCTTGGAGCAACTTGTTGAGGATCGTGTCGGCACACAACAGCAGGGCCCGGTCCCGATCTATGGTTTTGAGTACCGGCATCTGCTCGTCGAGCGAAGGTCCGGCCATGATAACGATCGCCGGCCGGTCGGTCAGGGTGGCAAAATAACGGGATATGTCAGGAGAAGAGAGAATCGCGTCAAAATTGTTGAACGCGTTTTCTATTCCCAACATGGTGTCCTGTGGATCGTTACCTACTGCTATTATGTTATAGGTAGCGGCGTCAAAAAACATTTTGAGCAACCCGGCATAGGATTCCTCCAGGTGCCGCTTCAAGACCGGGTGTTCGAACACTTCTACCGAGTTGAGAAACTGGGCCAGTGTCAATGAATGGCACTGCAATGCCGCCTGAATATCCGCTTTGTTCCCCAGGGCCCAGAAAAGGTTTCGACCGGAAATAACATCCTCCAGAGGGATTGATTCCAGGGCCGCTCTCATCAAATCAGGCCTGGGTTCGATAACGATTACCACTGCCTGCTCATGCATTCTGTTCATTATTTCCCGAAGTTCGTATCCAAGACCGAAACCAATGATGACAAAAAGGTACTTGTTCTGATAATCAAGATGTTCCACTCTTTTGGAAGCTTCTCGGGAAGGTTGATATCGGCTGGCTAGATACGCCTTTTTGCCGCTATTAGATTGGTAATAACCGGTCCAGTCGGTGCCACTGCGGGATTGTTCCATAACCAGTCTGTTACTTTTTAGAGAAGCGGTCTTAACCGCGTGCGCCGCGGCCGGGTCCCGTGAAGCCAGGGCCGTGAGATTATTTTTCAACGTCGTATTCATGGCGTCCTTTACCACTTAAAACCGGTATATCTGAAGCACCTCTTTCAAGACTTCAGCTTTACCCTGGTTCTCCTCCTGCCAGATCTGTTTAAGCTGCTCGTAGAGCTCCGGCAGATGGATCCTGGTACCGATGGAGTATTTCGTCCTGAGGGGTGAAAAGTTAGCCTTGAACCTGAACAGGGAATCTTTCTGAGAGGTGGAACTGCCGCCGCCTATATGCATTTTTTTCTGTTTACCGCGGACCGCTTCCAGGACCGCTTGATGCAGTATCAGGTTGTTGGGAGCAACTTTAAGACAGTCTCTGCGGCTCCCGGCTAGATGGTAGTGACAATAGGTGTCGTTCTTGAGAAATACGGCGCCGGCCACGATGTCTCCATTCCAGCGGGCCAGCAGGAGGCGGAAACTGTCTTTGAAAAGAAGACGCATGTTCTCGAAGAATGAAAAGGGGAAGAAGTAGAAGCGGTTTGCCCCGACTCGATCCATTGTCTCCTGGTAGATGTCCACGAACTGGCGAAGTTCTTCCGGCGAGCGGGATGGTTCGATCACCACCCCCGACTTTTTTGCTTTGCGGATCATGTTCCGTCCCGTACCGGTATAATTTCCCCAGATGGTTTCCTCGTCACTCGCAACATCGATGTAAACAGTGGGTCGGTTGAACGACGTGTGCATGTGTTCGGCTGAAAACCGCTCGTTTCTCATGATAGGGTGAAACCGCACAAACTCACAGACGATGCGTTCCGAGCAGCAAAAACCTGAAAATGACTGGTGCGCCCTCCGGAGAAATTCACCGTCCATGGAGTTCGCTATCGGGCCGCCATATCCGTAGGGTGTTTCCAGGTCATAACACGGCGTCGAGATGGTCCGGTTGGCAACCTTTTTAATACGCCGTTTTAAAAATGGATAGAGGAACAGGTCATCACCGTCCTGGTAGAGAAAACACAGCGCCAGGCCATACCCTTCACGCTGAAACACTTCACCGTATTCAGGAGTAAGGTAAACATCATTCAACTCATCGGGAAGCCGTTCTATCAACTCCCGCCACCGGCCGGCATCATCAATACCGAGTACTGTCGACTGTTTTTTTGTTCGTACCACCGGCTCTGATTCCTGGTACGTTTTTCCCCTGGTCGATATGATTCCCGAATATTTCTTAAGCAGCCGTTCATGCTGCTGCTCGATCTGTTTCCTCGACAGAAACCGGGTGGGGCTCAACACCTTTTCGTAAAGATCAATCCGTGACCAGTCCAGGCTTTGAGGATTCAAACCATTGGCCACCGATACCTTGAAAGCTTCGCAACCCGGATAAGGAGTGAATATCGAGATAGATATAGAGTCGGCATCCAAAAGATCGATGAGCTTTTCCGTCTCGGCAATGCTGGCAAGATCTTCTTCGGGTGAACCAATCATGAAATACCCACGGCGCCTGAGTCCGGCTTCCCGAGCCCATTTGAACACCTGGGTGATCTGTTCCGAGGAGATAATTTTTTGGAGACCTTTCAAAATACGCGGTGAGCCGCTTTCGGCTCCTATCCAGACATCGGTGCATCCGCTTGCAGCCATTTCCAGGAGAAGTTCGCGGTCAACCGTATCTACCCTGACATTACATCCCCAGGTTATGCTAAGACCGCTTGACTTTATAAGCGAGCACACCTCCGAGACCCGTTTGGAAGAAACGGTAAAGGTGTCGTCGGCAAAGTTAATGCGGTTGACCTTGTAGTCTTTGACCAACAGCTGAATCTCCTTAAAAATGTTGGCTGGTGTCCGTGTCCGCCACCGCCGGGTCCACAGCACGTTGGAAGCGCAGTACGTGCACTGATACGGGCACCCACGGCTGGAAAAAATCCAGCTTCCCCGGTCGCCGAACAGAGCTTCTCCCCTGGCAAGAAAAGACTCCAGCTTGTAGAGGTGACGAGCTGGAAACGGCACGTTATCAATGTCGCTGATGAGCGGCCGATCAGGGTTATGGATCACGACGCCGTCGTGCTGGTAAGTCAGCCCCCGGATAGAACATAGGTCTGTGTTCCCATCTTTCAAGGCGGTGGCGAGTTCACGCAGTGTTTCTTCACCTTCACCCCTGATAACGAAATCGACCTGAGGGTGAGCAGCGGTGGCTTCGGGTAAAGCGGTGGCATGCGCTCCCCCGATAACAATCAGTACCTCCGGATTGGTCGACTTGATTTGCTCGGCCAGTTTTAGCGAGTCTTTCAACATCGGCGAAGTAGCGGTAAGCCCTACCAATCGGGCTTCACTGGCCAAGCGGACGGTCTCGTCAACATCGTCGAACAAGGCCGTTCTAATATGAACATCGTCGAATCCCGCTTGAATGAGAACTGCTGCCAAATAGCCTAATCCCAGCGGCTCGTTGACATAGTCCGGGGTATCTTGATGGGCCCGGGATTGAATAAAAACGATCTTCAACCGAATTTCACCTTATCTTCCACGGCAACGAATCTGAATTGAAGTACTGTCAACCTCTATTATATCGTAGATCGTTTTTCCCTCTACCTCATATTTCTAAACTCCTTGTTCGAGTATCTGATCCACGATGCGCACCCGATGGTATTGTTGATGGCTCGGCTATTAAATTATATCTTAGAAGCATATTGTACTTAACCCGTACAGTTCAGTCGGGAGAGGAGGCCCGGATACCGTGAGTTTACAGCAACAGGATTCCGCTTTCTATGGAGACTCCGTATGGGATCAGTTGTTCGGAAGCGGTAGTTGGGGCGGCACCTATCCCTCGGAAGAAGCGGTGCGGTTCGCGGTCAGGAGCCGCCGAGCGCTCGGGAACGATAGAACACGCGCCCTTGATATCGGTAGCGGCAAAGGGGCCTGCGCCTGGATGCTGGCCCGTGAGGGATGGCAGGTTACCTGTTTTGACGGTTCTCCCAACGCTCTCGATCTTTTGCCCGGAATCTTTTCTAAGTTCGGTGTGAAACAATCACCCGAAACACTGGTGGGCAACATAACGAAACCACTGGACTATCTCAGTGATGGAAATAAATTCGATCTGCTGCTCGATCACTATTCACTGTATTCAAATAAGCCGGACGAGATAGAGAGAGCGTATTCACAGTACCGGGAGATTGCCGCTACCGGGGCTTTGTTTCTGACATGCTGTTTCGGCAAACGGAGTTCCGGCTATGGTACCGGCACTCCCACGGGACCCGGAAGCTATCGTGACATCCCGCTCGGTCCGCTATCGAAACGCGGCCTGGTAACGTTTTTCAGTCCGGATGAGATACATTCGCTGCTTCGCCGCCTCGGGTACTCTATCGAGTACTACGATGTCATGGAAATCAATGGTGAAGCGGGAATTATCGAAAAAATTATTACCGCTCTTCGATGCCCGTGATGTCGCTCCAGGAACAGTTGTTGATGATCCTGGTCATTCGCTGGTTTAGCGGCCTAAATCGCTGAAGAGGGTCTGGAGGTAACCAATGAAGAAACTCCATGTGTTATTCGTCGTTCCTCCATTGATTTCAATCGAGGAACTGACAAGCGATAACCCGCGACATCAATGTGCAACCAACAGTTCTGTCCCGATAGGGATTTTGTCAATTGCCGCCTACGTCGGGAAACACGTCGACGTACATTTTTCGGTGCTCGATTTGAACATCGAACTCTCGGACCGTATTGAATCCGGGGGAAAAATAGACTGGAATTCGTGGCTGATCTCATGCCTGCAAAACGTGGGACAAGACAAAAAGTTCGACCTCGTCGGGATTTCAGCAATATTCAATTCCAATGCCGCATACCTTTCCTCCATTGCGGAGTCGGCAAAGAACCTGTGGCCCGGAGTGCTGGTTGTCACTGGTGGAGGCGTGCCGACAAATATAGGCTCGTATGTATTCGATCTCGCTCCATCAATCGACGCTATCGCGGTCGGTGAAGGAGAAATCTCTTTCCTCGACTTGATTCAGGCCAAAGACAAACTGATTTATCTCGAACAGGCGCCCGGCTGGACAACACGCAAACGGTTACAGGCAGATGAAATCCCGGTTATGAAACTCATCGATGACCTTGATGAAATTCCGTTTTTGAGGTACGACCTGATTGAGTTCGGCCGTTACCAGAAATCCAACCGGTATCACGGTGAAAAGAAAAAAGAAGAGATCACCGCATCGATCATGACTTCACGAGGATGTCCTTATCGATGCAATTTCTGTTCTTCTCACACAGTGCATGGCCGGAGAGTACGCTATCACAGTCCGAGTCGTATCCTCGAAGACATTCGCCGGTTGAAGGAAACGTATGGAGTCAGCATCATTCTTATCGAAGATGATCTCTTTCTCAGCCGGAAGCAGAACGCCCTTCAGATACTGGATGGCTTGGCCCGGGAAGGGTTGGTAATAGAGTTCCCGAACGGGCTCACAATTAAGCATCTGAGCGACGAGATGATCGAAGCGATGAAAAAAGCCGGACTTAAAATGGCTACCCTGGCGGTGGAATCCGGAAGCTAACGAGTGCTTAATGAAATAATTCACAAGCCATACCGAAACCTGTCAATGGTTGAGAATGTCGTTGCACGCTTGAGGAGAAAGGACATGTACATACGGGCCTTCTTCATCATCGGATTCCCAGGAGAGAGTAAGGATGAGATATTTGAAAGCGTCCGGTTCATGAAGGAGGCAGGTTTTAACTGGGTCGCCATCATGATCGCTACTCCGATTGCCGGAAGTGAACTCTTTAAAATATGCCGGGAAGACAATCTTCTCTTATCGGACAAAATGGAGGATTTTCACTACGGTAAGTGCACTATCAAGCTATCACATTCATCTCCCGAAGAAATAGAGGAATTGAGATACTTAATTAATCTTGAAGTCAATTTCGTTGAGAATTACGACCTCAAAAATGGACGGGAGGATCTTGCCCTGGTCGGGTTTGAAGATGTCATCAAACGAGTTGCAGACCATGCCTTTGCCCACTATTTTTCGTCAATGTGCTACCGGAAACTGAAAGACCTTGATCGAGAAAGAAAATCAATGGATCGTTACTTCGAGATCATAAAGGATTCTCCCTATTGGGCCGGCTATGCTCGTCATTTCGGCCTACCGCTATCCTGATCATGGTCACTTGAAAGTTTCATTGCAACAGCGTATGGTAGAGAAGTAACCGGGTGAACCAGTCTCAACATCCTTTAAATGGTGCATCAAAACCCGGTTGTTGAGAGGACAGACAATTGACACGGCACATTGGGGTGGTGACCGGCTCCCGGGCGGAGTACGATCTTCTATACTGGCTTTTAAAACAACTGGACGAGGACGACCGTTTTCGGCTTTCGCTCATCGTCACCGGATCTCACCCGTCTCCCGAGTTCGGTTCTACGGCTAACCGTGTTTACCAGGATCGATGGACGGCGGTCGAAACGGTTGAAATGCTTCTGTCGTCCGGCTCCGGTGTGGGGATAGGGAAATCTATCGGGCTCGGTATAATAGGAATGACCGACTGCCTGTCACGAATTACCCCGGACATCCTGGTCGTCCTGGGAGACCGCTATGAAATTCTGGCTTCGGTTCAGGCCGCAATGGTGAACTCGATTCCCGTGGCCCATATCTCGGGCGGAGACGTTACCGAAGGAGTGGCGGACGAACTGATACGGCATGCGGTAACCAAGATGAGCCACCTTCATTTCGCCGCTCTCCCCGAACACGGCCGCCGCCTGCGGCAGATGGGAGAAGAACCCTGGCGTGTCCACACCGTGGGTGAACTCAATCTCGACGCCATCAGGAACTTAAAACCATTGTCCCGCCGGCAACTGGAAAAGGATCTCGGCGTCCCGGTCAACCGGCAGACACTGGTAGTGACTTACCATCCCGAGACCGCCGATTTGGAATCGACGAAAAACCAGATTGATACCCTACTCGGTGGGCTTAACCGATACCCTGGCCCAATCATCTTCACGTACCCCAACGCCGATGCCGGCAATCACGTTATCAAACGGCAAATCAAACAGTTCTGCCGGCACCGGGAAGAAACCGGTATTTTCTCGTGCCTCGGACAAAAAAAATACCTGAGTCTACTTACATACGCGGGCGCCATGGTTGGTAACTCATCAAGCGGGATCGTGGAAGCTCCCAGTTTCGGACTTCCTTTCCTGCACGTGGGCCAAAGGCAGTTGAGCCGCGTGAGCGGCGGCAACACTATCTGCGCACCGTTCGATAAGAAGATCATCGCACGGGAGTTGAAACGAGCCTGTTCCACTTCTTTCAGGAAGAACTGCGCTGGAATCGTCAACCCTTACGGGGACGGCCGGGCCGCGGAAAAGATAACACAGGTGCTTAAATCGGTACCGCTTGGAGAAAAACTGTTTACCAAGAAATTCGTCGATCTTTCCTGGCCTGACAAAATTCCTGGAAAGGATGAAAACCGGTGACCCCCCGGAAGGTTCAGCTCGTTTTTCCACCGGTTACCCGGCCCTGCGATTTCTCATCGGACCGGGTCAGGGTCAGCCCGTTTTTTCCACTTGGTCTCGCCTACCTGGCGGCGGCCCTTATCGAGGATAACGTGGCCGACGTAGCAGTTCTTGATGCCCTGATCGAGGGAGACGTAAACGATCCTCAGGAAGAACATGGCCTGATCAGATTCGGTCTTTCAGACAGCGAAATTGAGAGACGGTTAGTTAAAGAAAACCCTGATGTAGTAGGAGTAAGCTGCCTGTTTGCCGCCCAGGAAACAGATGCCGTAAATATCTGCCGTATCGCCAAAAAAAGCAACCCGGAAATCGTCACGGTCCTGGGAGGCGTCCATCCCGGCACGAGACCGCAAAAACTCCTCGAGGAACATCCCGAGGTCGATTACATCGTGCTCGGTGAAGGCGAACAGACCTTCAGAGAACTTATCACAAATCTCGATAATCCGGGCGTGGTCCAGGGAGTTGCTTTCCTGGAGGACGGACAGTACCGGGCAACGGTCCGGAAACAGTTCCTGGAAAACCTCGATTCTCTTCCCTTCCCGGCCCGGCACCTCTTTCCTATGAGAAAATACCTGGATTTGGCGACCCCCCACAGCGGATTCAAGAACCTGCCATTTACCCAGATGATTACTTCCCGCGGCTGCTCGGCCAGGTGCACGTTCTGCGCCCTGGGCAACCACTGGGGAAACCGGCAGCGTAAACGATCAGCCGGTAACGTGCTCGACGAAATATCGCACCTGGTCGAGACCTATGGAATCAAGGAGATCCATTTTGAAGACGACAACCTGACCGCCGACCGGCAGCGGGCGGTTCAGCTTTTTGCGGGACTCACGAACCGTTTCCCCGGACTGACCTGGACGGTCCCCACCGGGATGGCAGTTTTCTCTCTGGACGAAGAACTGTTGGAAATAATGAGAGACTCAGGCTGCTACTCGGTCTCTCTGGCCATCGAAAGCGGCAGCCAGTGGGTACTTAGCAAGCTCATGAGGAAACCGGTTAAATTAGAACGGGTACCGGGACTGGTGAGTAAACTGCGGGAACTGGGAATGGAATCACGGGGATTTTTCATTCTGGGTTATCCCGGGGAAACCATTAAGACCATGCGCAAGACCATTGATTACGCCAGGTCGCTCGAGCTCGATTGGGCGCATTTCTTTGTCGCCGCCCCACTTCCCGGAACGGAAATGTTCCGGGAATGCATCGAAAAAGGGTATATGACCGAAGAAGATTTCGATCCGGTAAGAAGTTTTCACCGGGCAGTGATAAGCACGCCCGAATTTTCACCCGGGGACGTGGAAACGCTGCGTGAGGATGCCATCATCGACGTCAATTTCAAACACAATACCAATCTGCTCAAATACGATCCTACCCGGGCCATCGAAAGCTTTTTGATGGTTATCAAACATTATCCACACTTCGATTTTGCCAACTTCTACCTGGGCGAAGCTTACCTGAAGATAGGAAATATTCAAAAAGCGCTGCGATACTGGCAAATTACCCTGGACCTTAATCCGGATCACCGGGAAGCCCGTGAACGACTGAAAAAGCATGGGACGACCATGGTGGGAAGGCAGGAGGAAAAGTCATGAGCCTGGATAATTGTGGCCGCTCAACGTTTATTATCGCCGAGGCCGGGGTCAACCACAACGGCCGGATCGAGTTGGCGAGGAAACTGATCGATGCCGCCGCCGATGCGGGCGCCGACGCCGTGAAGTTCCAGACCTGGGTCACCGAAGAAGTAGTGGTACCCGGTGCGCCGCTGGCCCCCTACCAGGCTGCCGGGAATGATACCGCCGACCAGTTTTCCCTGCTGAAAAAACTCGAACTTTCAAAGACGGCTTTCAACGAATTGAAGACCTATTCAGAAACCAGGGGACTGGAGTTTCTGTCCACTCCGGACGAGGAAAAAAGCGCAGATTTCCTTGATTCCATCGGTGTCAGTGCTTTCAAAATCGGATCGGGGGAATTGACCAATCTGCCGCTCCTGAGACATGTGGCCGCCAAGGGAAAAACCATAGTACTCTCTACCGGGATGGGGACTCTGCTGGAGGTGGAGGAAGCCGTCCGGGCCATCGAAGATGCGTATCCGGAGACGGGCGATCAACCGCCGCTCATCCTGCTGCACGCAGTCACCGCCTACCCCGCCCCGGCTGAAGAGTACAACCTGCGGGCTCTGGTAACACTCAGGGAAAATTTCGGTTACCCGGTGGGTCTCTCGGACCACACTCAGGGTTACGAAATAGCGCTGGCAGCCGTCGCCCTCGAAGCCGGCGTTATCGAGAAGCACCTGACCCTGGACCAGACGATGAACGGCCCCGATCACGCGGCCTCGATAAACCCGGCCGGGTTTAAAGAACTGGTAGAAAAAGTGCGCCTGGTGGAAAAAGCGCTCGGCGACGGCGTGAAAAGACCCGCGGCCTGCGAGATGGAAAATCTTATCATCGTCAGGAAAAGCCTGGTCGCCCGGGTGGCGATCCCCGCGGGAACCGTTATCCGGGAAGAAATGCTATCCGCTCTCAGGCCGGGTACGGGAATCTCTCCGTCCCGCCGTAAAACCGTGATCGGAAAACGCGCCCGGCAGAACATACCCGCCGGCACTCAGCTCACCTCAAGTCATTTAGCTGAAGGTTAAAGTCCTCCGTTGACGTCCCAGACCGAACCGGTGACATAAGAAGCCTCATCTGAAGCCAGGAAGAGCACTACCGGGGACACTTCGGATGTTTTACCGAACCGCTTGAGCGGAACCATCTTCTTGTACTCTTTCAGTTGTTCTTCCGGCAGGTCTTTGATGAGATCGGTCTCGACAAATCCGGGAGAAACACAGTTCACGGTGATCTTCCGTTTGGCTACTTCCTTCGAGAGGCTCCGGGTCAAACCCACCACACCGGCCTTGGTGGCGGCGTAGTTGGCCTGCCCCTGGAACCCGAACTCACGCTGCGGGGAGGTGACGGTTATGATACGGCCCCGGCGCTGCCGCATCATGTTCTGGACGGCGAACTTGCACATGGCGTAAACCCCGGTCAGGTTCACGTCCAGAACCCGCCGCCAGTCCTCTTCAGCCATCATGGCTAAAACCGAGTCACGCCTGATACCGGCATTGTTCACCAGAATATCAAGCGTTTCCCCCTTATCTTCCAGGTCCCCAAAAAACTTTTCTACGGCGGCATAGTCCGACACATCGCATTGCACCGTCTGAAGCCGGCCGGTACTGTCCTCGGCTGTAAACGTTTCGGCCGCCGCGGCGTCCGATCCATAGGTGACCACGACCCGGCCGCCGGCGGCCAGGAAAGCCTCCGCGGTAGCCCGGCCGATACCTTTGGTTCCGCCGGTAACAACAATCAATTTTTCTGAAAAATCAAACGTGACCATGGTTTGCTCCTTATCACGACATCAGGTACCCGTCCACGCCGTTGGCGGTGATGACTCCGTAGTTGGCCGCGCCCAGCCAACCCGACATTATTATCCCCACCGACCCGGTGTGATACAAGCCGTTAATCTCTTTCTGCAAGTTCATACTGGCCGTCAGTCCTTCGAACTTGGTTCCGAAACTGGCCCCTTTCTCGTGCAGTGTGTATCGTTTGAACGTTTTCGGGGTGGCCGCTTCTACATAATCAATCTTTTCCCGTACCCCGGGAATGAATTTTTCCAGGCACTCCAGAGACGTTTTGCACAACTGCTCTTTGGCCGCAGCATATTCGTCATCGGTGAAAGCCGCCCAGTCGTCATAGTTGGCATTGGTGGACGCTACCACGGAGTAGCGGTTGGTGCCCGGCCGGGTCTTGGGATAATAGATGGAGAAGGTCCGGCTCTTGGTGTCCATGGCCCGGAGTTTTTCGGGAATGAAAGTCGGCTCCTCGGAGGTAAAAATGAGGTCGCCGACATCGGGGATGGACTCTCCTTCCCTGACTCCCATGTACACCTGGCAGGACGAATTATTGAGCCTGATACCACCGGTTTCCGTCACGAACTCGTCTCTGAAGTGCTCGGGGCCGACCAATTTATTGATAGTGGTAAGGAGGTTGCCGTTGGAAATAACGCTACGGCAGGGAATCTCGCGGCCGCCGGCAACAACCGCTTTCACCGTTTTATCTTCCACCACTATTTTTTCGGCCAGGCAGGAAATCCCGATATCAACCCCGCTTCTCAGAAGCTCCTCTTGCATCTTCTCTATCAAGAGATCGGTACCTCCCTGGAAGGTGTAGACTCCTTTGCTCATGAAGTTGGAGAAGACGATACCGTAGGTGAGAGCGGGTTCGTCGAGGGTCGAACCGTTGGCATAGGTGATCGGTTCCATAAGCAGGCGGACCACGTCGTTGCGGCCGGGGAAAAACTCCTCTAAAAGCTCCCCCACCGTCTTCTCTTCACCCTGGAAATAATCCATAGCCCGAAGCGTTTTGAAAAACCGGTCGACCACCGCCGGGTCGAGATTAAAATAGTTTATCAGCTTGTTAGTGAAATCAGTCTTGTCAAAGGTGGTAGTAAAAGAGAACTGCGGGTTTTCAAACCGTATTCCCGAGAGCTGAACGATGCTGTCGGCGATCTCTTTCGTCCAATAGCGTTTGCAGGTCTTTTTCATCCCGACGGGAAACCCGTGAAGCGAGACATCGAAAATGTGTCCTTTCCTGTTGAACCAGGTCGCCAATCCGCCAAGCTTGAAGTGCTGTTCGAGCAAAAGTACCCGCCGGCCAAACTTCTTAGCCAGCACCTGGGCACCGGTTAACCCTCCCAGTCCGCCGCCGATTACCACCACGTCATAGCTGTCTTTTATCCCGTCCGGTGAACGGTATAGCATTTAATAATCCACTCCTAATCCTGCAAACAGTGAAGATTGGCCATGGAAATGCCGCTCAGCATGGCTCCCACTATTCCGAGAAATCCCTGGTCTGTCCCACAAACATAGAGGTTTTCAATAGCCGTCCGCCCATCTTTGGACTTATACGGACTACCGTAAACGGCACCGTTGATATGCCCGGTGTACTTCTCCACGGTGGTGGGCGTAAACATATCGGTGTAGGTTATGGTATCACGGTCCAGGGGAACGATGTCTATGGCCCGGCGGATAATCTTTTCCAGCCATTCCTCTTTTTTCTGCCGGTACACATCACGGCTGCAATCTTTCCAGCGGCGATAGCCGGCCATATTCGTGATCCGAAGAATTGGGTCAGGCCGGTCGTCCTCAACATAACGGAAGTTGTCCGGAGAACAGATCACCCCGCTCGCCAGGCTGACAAACCCTTCCGGGCTCCGGTACGAAAACCGGTCCATACCGTTAAAAAAAGTGATGGTGGTCTCGTAACCGGTCTCGATAAGCGGTTTATTCAGCAAAAGGATGACCTCAGTAAATCCCATTGAACCAGGCCCGGCCTCCTCCGCTCCCACTGTTTCTCCGGCCAGATGACCCGTCTCGCATAGGCCGGCGGAAGACAGGACCACGCCGGCTTTAATTTCTTCCCCGTTTGTCAACCGCACCCCTTCGGCCCGTCCGTTTTTGACCAGTATCTTTTCCACCCCAGAACGGAATCTTACTTCCCCGCCGCAGGCGCGATATTTATCTTCTAACACCTTGATAATCGTCATGACCCCGTTGCGGGGACGGCAAAAACCTTCCAAAAAGATGGACCTGAACATGATGGCAAACTGGGAAAAATCCATGTCGTCTTCCCAGGCACTCCCGTAATACATCAGGGGACACATCAGCATCTCCACCAACAGGGGATCGGATATGAAACCGGCTAGGGTCTTCCGGGCTGACTGGAAACCGCCGTCCTGCAGGTTTAAAGCATCGTATTCTTCAATATGTTCCACCAACTTGACGAACGAATCTACCTGGGACTGAAAGGTCTCGGCTATCTCCTGTTTGAAGAGCGCCAGATCGTTTGAAAAAGAAAGTGAGCAGTCGGGGAAAGCAATTGAAGAATGGTTCTGCTCGACGAGATCGAAATCATCCCATTTCAGTTTCAGCTGCCGCAAAAGCTTGTTGAGCGGTGCCCGCCGGTTTTTTCGGGAGACATAGTTGGTCATGGCGTGAAGTCCGACATCGAGCACCCGGCCCTGCCGCCGGTAGTACGAGTTGAGACCGCCCGAGACCGTGTGCTGTTCACATATCAGCACCTTGCGGTCAAAGTAAGCCAAACGTATACCCGCGGCCAAACCCGACATGCCAGCACCGATAATGATCACGTCGTACAATTAACCCGTCTCCCCTCCTTTAATTATTACAGGCTATCAGAATATAGAAATGTAAAGGATATTTCAACACTTAAAGGCTTCTCCAGCACTGAGCACTTTACAAAACACGTGTTTTAACAAGACATTCCTTGTTATATGTCATTTATTTAACATGTTATATCTTGTTATTTATTATTTATTTAACAAGATATTCCTTGTCAAAAACACCTATCCCATGATAATATTTACTAAATCAACCAGTGATATGGAGGGACAAAATGAAATCTAGAAATGCCAAACTTGTGCGAGAACAATTGGAAAATACATTACGTCAATTCAGGATACTCGTGAATACTTCAATTCCCCAAAAAGGTTGGGTCCGTGCCCTGCGTGATGCTTTAGGAATGAGTGGACGACAACTTGCCCAACGCCTTGGAGTTCAACAACAGCGAGTCACAGAAATCGAGCAAAATGAAGTCCATGGTGCAATAACTATTAAAACTTTGAGGCGAGTTGCAAAAGCCCTGGATTGTGTCTTTGTTTATGGATTTGTTCCCAGGACGAATCTAGAGGATACTGTTAAAAGACAAGCTGAATTCTTAGTACGGAAACGGATGAATCGTGTATCCCATACAATGCTTCTCGAGAACCAGCAGTTGTCACATGAAGAAGAGGAGCGAATTATACATGAGAAAGTTGAGGACCTTATTAATTCAATGCCTAGATCACTTTGGGATAAAATATGATTAAGCTTGACTATCCCAATGGTGCCACACCTCTTGATCATGACGAAATGGAGGGACTTCTTTTAACTCATATAACTAATCGTGAGGAATTGAATCGTTGGGAGCATGACAACATCAGAGAGGCACTCGAATGGCTTGATAAGGAAAAGCCAACTAATATTCTAAATGTCACTTTTATCCTTCACTTACATAAAAAAATGTTTGGAAATGTTTGGAGTTGGGCAGGCAATTTCCGAAAATCAGGCAAGAACATTGGTGTTAGCTGGACTATAATTGCAGGTGAACTTCAAAAGATATGTAATGAAACTGAAATATGGATTAAGGAAAAAACATTACCACCGGATGAGATTGCCATTCTTTTTCATCATCGTCTTACCAAGATACATCCCTTTCCTAATGGTAACGGAAGACATGCTAGAGAAATGACTAATCTTCTTTTGGAAAACTTGCTTGGTCAACCGCTATTTACTTGGGGCAGCGCTAACCTTGTACAAGCCGGAGAATGCAGAGATAGGTATATTCGAGCACTTCAAGCAGCAGACGGATATGATTTTGATCCATTATTCAAGTTTGTAAGAACATAAATTGAAATGACAATTTGATTATTACCCGTTGTTGTTCAGGGATTCGAGGAGGATCTTTAACCCGTCGGCTACCGATATCTCCGGTTCGTAGCTCAGATCTTTCCTGGCGGCCTCGATAGCGTAGCAATGATCGGTAGCCAGCTGTGAAGCCAGGAAACGGCTCATGACCGGTTCCCCCTTTAACCGCAGAAGCGAGTAGAGCGTTTCGAGTCCCAATCCAACCAGATAAGCCAACCTGAACGGTATCGTTCTGGTAACCGGCTGCATCCCGACTCCCAACAGGATATTGTTTATGAACTCCCAGACCTTGACCGGTTCACCGTTGGTGATGAAATAAGCCCGGCCACACACCGGGGATCCGTCTACGAGCTTTTCGGAAGCTAACTGGTGCGCCTGGGCGACATTTTCCACATAGGTCACGTCGGCCATATTGCCGCCGTCGCCGATGATTCTCAGCCGGCCTTTGCGGGCCCGGTCAAGCAGGCGGGGAATGAGGTTAGTGTCCTCCGGCCCCCAGATGAGATGCGGCCTCAGCGATACGGTCAGGAGCGTTCCCGGTTTATTGGCGTGCAGGACCTCCCGCTCGGCCAGGGCTTTGGTCTCCGGATAATGGGCCAGATACCGATGGGGATACGGAGCCGTCTCATCGACCATCTCCTGGTCGTGACCGCCGTAGACGACACTGGGTGAGGAGGTATAGATGAGTTTTTTGATGCTGTTGGCCAGGCAGGCTTCGATGACGTTCCTGGTCCCCTCCACGTTGATTCGGTAAAACGGTTCCCTGGTGACCGATATCCCCGTCAGGGAAGCTGTGTGATGCACTTCGTCGAAGCCTTTGAAAGAATGGATAAGCCCGTCACGGTCACAGATATCCTGCTTAATGGCAGCAAACCCTTCCCGCTCCATGAACGGGTACGAGTTTCTTCCCAGGATGGTGACATCGTGTCCGGCGCGCCGCATCCTCCTGGCCACGAACCGGCCCAGGAACCCGCCGCCACCGGGAACCAGTATTTTCATACGAGTATCCGTTTTTCGGCCCAGATCGCCAGTTTTTGCCGGAAGATCTTGGCGTTATGCCTGATATCAACCGGGAAAGAGCGGTGAAACAAGACATACCTGAAGTCACTGGTGTGCGGATAAGCCGACGCCAGGTGAAGAAGCTCCCGGGAGAGATTATTTTTAGCGTCTTCCGCTTCGGGGAAACGTTCGGGATGCGGTTCAATGACGATTACCGGTACCTGTTTGCCCCACTTTCCCACACCGACCAGAGCGGACCTGAACACCGCCGGATGGCGGTTGAAGATGGCTTCACAGGGAACGGTGTAAAGCGGTCCCGAAGCAGTCATCACACGGTGACCTTTGCGGCCGCAGAACCAGAGTCGGCCACCGCTATCCAGGTACCCAACGTCACCCATCCGGTGCCAGGTCTCTTCTCCCTGCCGTATCTTTGCCTCAGCCGTCGCTTTCTCACGATTGTCGTAAGCCCTGGTCACCATGGGGCCTTTGACCACGATCTCTCCCACCTTGTTCGGGCCGAGTTCCAGGCTGTTGAGCCACTCGGATACCGGTTCATCAGTGATGGCCATGATCTTGAGTGTCACACCGGGGACCGCCCGCCCGACACAGGTACCAAAGCCTTCTCGACTCAGAGGATAAGTTTGATTGACGATCTCTTCTCCGCTGATAGAGGTAACCGGCAGCGACTCCGTGGCACCAAACGGCGTGTAGATATCGCCGTTGGGAAGCACTCCTTTAAAATCCCTGATGAGGTCGCCGGGAACCGGTGCTCCTGACATCAGAATACGTTTGACGGACGGCAGCCGGATACCGTTCTGGCGGCAGTATGGGACAACCTGTTTCCAGATGGCCGGCGAACCAAAACTGTTGGTTACCCCGTGATCCTGTATGGCTTCGACGATATTAAGCGGATTCACCTGGGCCGGCCGGGTGGGGTCCATGTCGGGAACGACACACGTCATGCCGAGAGCCACATCAAACAGGGCAAAAACGGGCAACCCGGCCAGATCGACTTCACCCGGCTGAAACTGGTAGGTTTCACGTAAAAGCGTGACCTGGGCGCCAAACATCCCGTGCTCATAGATAACTCCTTTGGCCGGCCCAGTGCTTCCGGTGGTAAACAAGATAGCAGCGGTTGAAGACCGGGTGGTGTCGGCGATGGTAAACGGTTTAGTGATGGGAGGCGACAGCTTCTCCAGGTCACGGGCCAAAAACGGTGCTTTTCCTCCTACCACCAGGTTGATCCGGGATGAGCGAAACGGTCGCCTGAAAAACTGTCTCACCAGGTGTACCAGTGGTATTCCAACCACCGCTTCCGGGGAGACATCCCCGATACATTCCAGGAGTCGTTTTCGTCCCATGCCCGGATCGATCAAGATGGGTACCGCACCTGTCTTGAACAGGGCGAAGGTGAGCGCGATGAACTCCAGTGACGGCTTAACCATCAGGAGCACCCGGGTGCCTTTACAGATACCCGCCCGGGTCATCCCGAAAGCATACCGGTCGCACTCGGCATCGAGCTGTTTAAATGTAAAATGGGTGTAACTGCGCCGCCCATGCCGGTCGCGGTCCCCGGGAAATATCACCGCTTTCTGAAACGGATTGCTGGCCGCCATCCGAGGCAGAAACTCGGCAATATTAAAATTTTTGTTACCGCCATCCACGCTATGGCTTTCAATCTCCAAAATCTTCTACCTTACTTTCTACGCTTCCTGCTTGAGGGCGGGACCACCCGGCTATCGCTACTCTTCAATGTTAGCACTCATGTCTGGCAAAAAGAACTGGCCTCCGCCCGGGTAAAAAATCTCAATCATCTTCTCGCTCATCAAAAAACGATTCTATAATCTCGCTCGTTTGTTCCGGTTCATCTTCCAACAGATAATGTCCGGCCCGGTCCAGTACCGCTACTTTCGCTTCCGGAAAAAACTCCTGCCAACGATCCAGGAATCGAGTGCAAAAAACAAAATCCTGCTTCCCCCACAAGAGCTGGACCGGTTTCTCATTCAGAAGCGGGAGTTTCCGCTCGATCTCAGTCAATACCCGGTAACTCGGATGAAAAGGATGCATAGGTATATCACGGACGAACCGGTAGACCGCTACCCGGTTCCTGAAACTGTCATAGGGGAAAAGTAATCCTCGACGCGTTTCACCTTTCAATCCTCCCCGCTGCGTGGTGGCCATATACCGGGCTCCCTGCACGAAAAGGTTGAACTGCCGGATGAGTATTTCGCCGAAAACCGGTAGTTTGCATACTGCCAGCCGCCACGGAAGATGGCGGGAACGGAAAGCGGCGGTGTTCATCACCACCATGCCGGCAATCCGGTCCGGGTTTCTCACGGCCAGCCCCATACCGATGGCTCCGCCCCAATCGTGCACCACCAGGTGGCACCGTTCGATACCCAGTGAATCCAGCAGAAACTCGGCATTGTCTATATGGGTTTTGAGATTGTACGGGTAGCGCTGCGGTTTATCGGAAAGGCCGCAGCCGATATGATCGGGAACGATACAGCGGTAGCGCGGCGCCAGCGTTTTTACCAGGTTGCGGTAAAAGAACGACCAGGTCGGGTTGCCGTGAAACATCACCACGGGAAATCCGGTACCTTCATCAAGGTAATGCATGGAGAATCCCCGTATACCAAGCCACCGGGAGGTAAAAAGATACTCGGAAGAGGTAAATCCCGGTTGTTCCTCGATCACCACCGCACCCCCAGCATCATGCAGTTGATACCGCTGCCGATTCCCAACAGGGCGATAAGATCATCTTTACTCATGAGCTCCCGATCTATTCCGAGGGACAGTGTCGCCGGCAGCGAAACCGATCCCATGTTGCCCAGGAAAGGAAACGTGGAGAAATCTTTCTGGGAATTGATCTCCAGGCTCTCCAGCAGAAGCTTTCGATGGGCCCTGCCTACCTGGTGGCAGAAGACCCGGTTCACCTCGTCATTTTCAAAATCCAGGATACCTTTGGTCAGGTCCCACGTTTTGCGGGCCAGATTGCATCCGGCCACCAACAACGCTTCCGAATCGGTGTCCATGAGTAGCTGCGATGTGTCACCTGTACCGGGTTCCGATCCGGCTGCTCCACCACGGCACAGGTAATTGAAGGTCGAAGAGACCAGGTAGCCGCCGCCCAAAAACCGATGTTTGTGCCGGGAGATGGATTCGTGGACCAGTACTGCTGCCGCGGCGCCGCACCCGATGGTCAGCGAAGCGAAAGAGCCCTTTATTTTCTTACGGGTGAGAGACCAGTCCCGGCGCAATTCCTTGATGGTGGAATCGACCAGCGGGCGGCCGTTTTCAGCTGCCACCACCAACCCTGCCCGGATGATACCCTGGTCGATCATACTGGCGATCAACACCATGCCATTTAGAAAACCCAAACAGGCATTGGACACATCGAAGATCATCGTCTGCTCGAAGAGTTCCATTTTTTCGTGAACGAAGGAGGCGGTGGCCGGTTCCATGTATTCTCGATAGACGGAACCGTTGATCAGAACACCGACATCTTTCCGGGCGATCCCCGCTTTGGCCAGGGCCATCAGGCCCACCTCGGCTGCCTTGTCGCTCATACAAGCATGTTCTTCCCAGAGCCGGCGTTCTCGAATACCGGAAAAAAACTCCAGGCGCCCGAACGGCAGATTCAGACGTTTGTAGACCGGAGCCAGCCGTTCCTCGATCTCGGCTGATGTGACCGTCTCTTCCGGCTGAAGATGAGCCACCGATTCCAAGCAAACGTTTTTAAATAGCATGAGACAGAAAAACCTCACAAGCCAAAAAAAAATTTCTGTCAAACATTGCCTCGCACCACGTTGAAACACTGTTGACAGCTTATCTATATTAAACTAAAGCCGCAGATCTATTCAAACAAAATGTGCAATGCCGGCCCGACGGCGTTGGTTTAGACGAGTAGTCCCATGCGAAGAATGTTACGATCAGCGGCTCAGTACCAGCGTTTTCCGGCCATCCGGCATTTCAGGCGGTGGACCCGGCGCTGCAGTTCTTCTTTTAAATCTCCGATAGCGTGGAAATCCCGGTTCAGGAGCTCTTCCACCAGTTCGAGCGCACCGCTAAAATCATTCTGATGGTGTTCCATATGTTTGCACAGCTCCAGGGTTCCCCTGATATCACTTTTCTCATGGAGTTCACGCCAGATAACTTCCGCTTCTTCCAGACGTCCCAAACGTTTCAGGTTAAGAGACAGAGTGAACTGGGCTTCCCGCCGCTCATCGCCGGCCAGGTCCGATTCCAGGGCTTTTGCGGTATATTCCAGGCTTTCTCCCCGCCGTCCGCTACGGTCCAGGTAACGGCCCAGGTTCCAATAGATCTGGCTTTCAGCGTTCTCCCAGCCGGGAGATCCGGAGAAAGAAGCGCACTTGATAGCCAGCGCACTCATGGCCAGCACATCGGAATAGTTGTGGTTGATAACCCGGCGCATGGGTTCGGTAACTCCCCGCCGGATAAACCCGAAGTACGCTTCGGGCACCAGTTCTCCCGGGATATCTTCTTCCTGATCCCGGGGGCAGCCCAGCAGACCTGCTTCCAGGGCTTGCAGCCTGAAGGAGGTAAGACAGTTGCGGTAGAGCCGCCGTGATACGTGAAGCAGGTCCAGGTGAGGAAAGGCTTTGAGTTTGAGCCGTTTCCGGTTCATGATATACCTGGTCTCCAGCACATCCAGGTCGAAAGCTTTTCCGTTGAAAGTCACCAGAGCGCCGGCCTTCTCCAGTCGTTCGGCCAGGGCTTCAAGTAGAGCCGGTTCTTCTGCCGGCTCGCGGGCCAGTATCTGCTCGACAATCAACCCGTTTGGTCCAAGATACGCCACGCCGACCAGGAAAACGCAGTTCCCCGCGCCCAAGGCCAGGGATGTCGTTTCGATATCGACGAAGAGGAGATCACCGGGTTTTGTCACGCCAAACTGTTCGTCACCGCTCAACATCGACAAGGGCGCCATAGCAAGATTTCTGACCCCTTTGAGCGGCACATTGCCGAACCGGGCCGTCGTGTCGTCAACCACCCGGGTACGCACCATCACGCCGCCGCGCGATGTCTCCACTTCCTGAAAATCTACTCCCAATAGAAAGTTTTGTTTACGCTCGTCCAGGCTGCCGGAAGAAGCATCCGACTGTTTTAATTCCCGGGTTTCAGGGTCTTTCCCAGGAGTTTGCTCCCGGAAACGTTTCTCCACATCGCCAACCAGGCGCCGGAGTATCCGTATCCGTTCGGAGGTATTCACACGGCGCTCCCTTCGATAACGGTTTCAATTGCAGCCGTATCACCCGCGTCAGACATGGTGCCCAGCATACTCAAAAGCATGGTCCGGGCCGCCCGTTTGCTTCCCGGACGCCCTTCCACCGACGGGCCTACGCACGAAGGACAACCCCGCGTACAGGAACACTGTGCCAGGTGAGCCAACGCTACCTCCAGCAGGTCGCTGCCTACCTCGAATAACCGGTGACTGAATCCCACGCCGCCCGGATGATTGTCGTAAAGAAAAACAGTGGGGATGAACTCTTCCGAGCGGTCGATACTCTCGTGCATGGCCCCCATGGCCTCCACGCTCATACCGCCGGAAAGCCGCGGCTTGTAGTACCAACGGCCATTACGGTCCCCCAGGGCCGAACCCAGGTCGTGACGGTCGCACAACAGGAATACCGCCGCCAGGTCACGCATGAGCTCCGCCAGTCCCGAGAGCGCTTCCATGATTTCTACCCACTCCAGGTTCAAAGCCATTAGCAACTCACGGTTGGGACTAAACCAGCAGGCGGTGGTGTGCATCTCCTGTTGCGGCAGCACCACTTCTCCACATCCCAGGTTTTCACCGGTATAGAATCTGATCTTCTTGAACCCTACCACCCGGTTGGCTACGTGCGCTTCCCCATGTTCCCAAACCAGGTCACCCGCTACTTTCCGGTCAAAAGAATCGAGCACGGTAACCTCGTCATAAGTGATGGCGTCGGTGTAATAATCGACCGTCACTTTCTTGACGACCGCTTTCTGCTCTTTCCAGTCCAGGGATTCAACATAGAACTGCTCCCCCTGATGATTATAAATGGCCTTGGGATGAACCAGCGACGGCGCTCCCTGGTAATCTATCTCGCCGATGGTCCGGGTAGCGTCTCCTTCAAGCTGTTCTAGGATAACGAAGTTGTCGGGATTGGTCATCCGCAGATTCACTTCCGACGCTGGAAAAACATCGCTGGTGTAATGGTACATTCCGCGGGAGTGATGCAGTATTCCTTCGGCAGCTAAGGCTTCCATGATCTCCGATATATCTCGGCCGCCGAACCGGTCTCCTTCAGAGAAAGGCATTTCGAAGGCGGCGCACTTGAGGTGATCGGCCAGAACCAACAGGTTATCGGGATCGATCCGTCCGATCTCGCACGGTTGGTCCATGAAATAATCGGGATGGCTGACCATGAACTGGTCCAGCGGATGGTTTCTCGCTATCAGGAACGCCACCGACGGCCTCAATTTCCGGCCCACTCGTCCGGCCCGTTGCCAGGTGGAAGAGATGGAACCGGGATAACTGGCCAGCACACAGGCATCGAGTCCCCCTATATCGATACCGAGCTCCAGGGCATTGGTGGCCACCACTCCGGAAAGATCGCCGTCCCGAAGCGAACGCTCGATCTCGCGGCGCTCTTGCGGCAGGTAGCCTCCACGGTAACTGGACACGGTGGTGGGATCGCCTCCTTTTTTCTCCAGAGTCTTGCGGAGATAGTTGACCAGCACCTCGGTGCTGAGACGGGAGGGTGTGAAGACGATGGTTTTCAAGCCGCCGAGAATGAGCTGGGCGGCCAACCACTGCGCTTCCTTGACATAGCTTCTCCGTAAACCGAACTCGTTGTTGACGACCGGTGGATTGTAGAACACAAGCTTTTTTTCTCCGGCGGGAGCCCCGGACCGTGATATGACCTCGAACCTGGTTCCGGAGAGCTTCTCCGCCAACTCCCCGGGGTTGCCAATGGTGGCCGAGGTTGCAATATATTGCGGACTCGATTCGTAAAACGTACATATCCGCTCCAGGCGCCGCAGAACATTGGCAAAATGGCTTCCGAAAACGCCGCGGTACACGTGGACCTCATCCAGGACGACATATTTGAGTCCCTCGATAAATCTGGCCCACCGGGTGTGGTGCGGAAGGATTCCGGTGTGGAGCATGTCGGGATTAGTCAACACAATTCGGCCGGCGTCGCGAATCTTGCGCCGGGCGTCGGCGGGGGTGTCGCCATCATAAATATAGCAGTCAAGTTTCCTGCCCAGTATGTTTTCAAACCGCCTGAGTTCCGCCAGCTGGTCCTGCGCCAGGGCTTTGGTAGGAAAGACGTACAGGGCAAAGGCGTTTTGGTCTGCAAGCAGTTGATCGATAACCGGCAGATTATAGCAAAGTGTTTTTCCGGATGCGGTTTCGGTACAGACGAGCGCATTGCCCTTTTTTTCCCGTACCGCCCGCCACGCATCGCCTTGATGGCAGAAAAGGCTGCGGATACCCCGGTCCTGAAGGGCCCGGGTCAGTCTGGCGTCAAGCGCTTCTGGAAACGGTTCACACGATGCTTCACGGGCAGGAAAATTGACAACCTTTGTCACGCAGTGCTCAAACTTCTTGCTCTGCAGAAGCTCGTTCGGTATCAGGTATTCATCACCAAATTCACCGGGCATGTGAAACGGGGCAAGTACAGGGAGCCTGTTCGCATACCAGGCAGTAACCCGGGTATTTCATACGCAGGCATTCTTCGAGATCGATGTCATACAGGTTGGCCAGCGACGAGCACCAGGCAATGAGATCGGCCATCTCTTCTTTGATGTTCTCGACGTCTTCACGCATAACCGCAGCGGAGAGTTCACCGAGTTCTTCCACCAACCACAAGAAGGTCCGCTCCCGACCCCGGCGGCTGTCGTTATGATAGAAAAGATCTTTGATTAAACGTTGAAACTCCCTGACGTGCACCTCTATCCTCCTTTGCTGGTTTGGTATATGATCAGTATACCGCCTTTTCTCTCTGAAAAACAGAGATAGATAACAAGGTGGATTAGAGGACAGCGGTGGTAGCCAGTGTTACCACTATCGTCACGGCGTTGCTGACGGCATGTGCCAGCACCGGTACCGTCATATTACGGGTCTTCCAGTAAAGGTAGGCCAGAACTGCTCCCATGATGAACAACTGGAGCACGGCCCGCATATGAATTACAGCGAACACACCGCTGGTCAGTATAATAGCCATGATGGAACCGAAGTACCTCTCAACGGTACCCTGGAGAACTCCACGGAAAAAGATCTCCTCCATAACGGGAGCCGCCAGCACCACCGCCACCATGAGCAGGATAAAATCAGGTGTCCCTTTGAAAGAACGGATGATGAGTTCTTCCGACCTGGTTTGAATAAGAACCTTTGGCAGGTGATCACTCAATCGGGGGACTATGGCATAATCAATGAACCAGGTGACGGCAAACAAGACAATGCCGGCACCCACACCAAGAAACGCGTGCCCGGCGCTTAATCGGAATAGTCCCTGTTTACCCTCCGTCCTTTCACGGCCGGCCAAAACAACAACAACCGCCGACCAGACAACAGCGGTAACTATGTACGCTATCAGGAAAAGACGTAACCGGAGTTTTGGAAAAACAAAGGCAAACGGGGTGCGGTACAACCCCAGGGAGATAACGATGAAAGCCACCATGGTAATACCAAGCAGGAGGGCTGTTAACGCCAGAAGAGATGACCAGGACTCGAATATTCCGTGGCTCGAACGGCTGTTTGTTTTAGCGGTGATAAGATACGCCACGGCCAGAAGAAGCGGGATCATTCCAAGGAAAAGAACGGTGTAAAGCGCCATGCGTTTTATCTCTTTTCCCTGCTCTCCTTTGAGCAGTTTGATGAACTGTCCAAGATCAGCTTTGGCCAGAGAAACCAGTACTTGTCCGGTAGAAGACTTCTCTTTCAGGAACGTCTGTTCCGCCTCATCCAGACGCCATGACGCTAGTTGCAGCAAAGGTACCAGGGAGTTGAAATGATCGTTTCCAGGATCAAGTGACATGGCCTTCATCATTTCCTGGAGTGCCGACTCAAAACCACCCCGTTCGATCAGGCTTAATCCTCTAAAAAAGTAGGCCTGCGCAAACCCGGCGTCCGTTTCGATGGCTTTGCCAAACGCTTTTATTGACTGATCATATTCTCCCACCTGCCGCAGCAGAAAGCCGTGCACAAAGTGGGCCTGCGCGGCATTCGGGGTACGTTCTGTCAGGTACCGGGCGGCAACCAGCAGTTCATTTGTTCGTTTCCGTAAAAACACTCCGGGCAGATCGAGCATCCAGAGCGGTTCCAGGAAAAATTTAAGATAGACGTTTTCGATCAATAAATCACTGACACATTCTGTCCCGGTGTTTTCCGACAAAACGGTAAGAAAGCTGGTAACATCACCGAGTACAGACAACTCTTCAAGCATGGCCCACACGATCTGGTTCCGCAACCGAGAGCCCGGCCGGACAGCCCGGGACATATCCAGGGCCTCTTCTCCCTTTCCTGCCCGGACCAGCTTGATAACCTTATAGAGGTACTCTTCAGGCTTTTCAATATTTTCGTCTGATACCAGGTCCGGCAAGCGAGGAGTATTAGTTTCACCGGTTAAAACCCGGCTACCTATTTCCAATGTTTGGGAGAAACCATGTTTTACCGGCAGAGTCATCAGGAATAGAATGGCTAAACACAACGCGGTCATGTATATCGGATATGGGTTTACCCGGAAAATGCAGTTGGCTTCGTCACGAGGCGACGAAAACAGCCTCAGATACAAGGCACACGACCGAAGCCACCCGGAGATGTAATTGTTATTACATTGAGGATGGCTGACCAAGTGTAACGCTGTAGCTGTAGCTGTTTTCGAGCCGTAGTAGAAGTCAACTGCATTTTCCGGGTTTATCATAGAATGAACACAGCCGCGGCTACCACCGTCGACCACAGGTTGTTTTTCCTGCCGATGGCCGACTGGGTGATATTTCTGGTTTTGACGATCTCGTTTTTGAACTTCCATATCTCTTTTTTTTCGTACCAGGTGACATTTTCATCATATTTAATACCCAGGGTCGACGCCAGCATCATGGCCGCCAGGTCTTCGGCGTAATCACCGGCCGCTTCATCGGATTGACCGAACGAGTGATGCTCGCTGATGTAGCCGTGACGAGTCTTGTCCATAGGGAGCGCCAGTCCGATGGAGGCCGCCACCAACCGGTTCGATTCATTGGTAGAGGCACGGCTTAGCACGCAGTACAAGATCTCTCCCGGGGAGAGACGCTTGAGACCAACTTTTCTCGAGATGAGTTTACAGGCCGGGGGAAAAATACTGGAGACCTCGACCAGGTTGAACTCGGCGATACCGGCGTCACGAAGTGCGCCTTCGAAAGACGTAAGGTTTTCTTTACTGACACCAACACCACGAGTGAGAAAGATCCTCTTCGGGATCATTACTCATTCCTCCCTTGATTCATATTCCGTAGAACAATCGCTATTCTATTACGGCTCACAGTTAACCGCAACAATTTTGTTACACCCACCAAAGTCGTTCATCGTATCGCTTTCCAGACATGAAACCAGCTTCAGCTTCCAATCGGTTTTTGCATCCGTGAAAACAGTTGCGTGGGCAGAGAGAATGTGTGTCAACACTACTCTAAAATGTCCTCTGAAAAAACGATTTTCCATGAACCGCCGACCTGTTTCAAGGTGTCTATCCGCCGGGAGTACGTGTTTTCACGCGTAGCTGTGAAACCGTCGGCTGATGTGCCTTCAAAATAGATAGTGGAAGTGTGCCGGACACCGGATTCCTGTAACTCGACCTTTTCATCTTCCAAACGCATGATGATCTCACCGGCTATCTCGAACTCGGTTAGATAGCTTTCACGCAAGAGGTTGTAATCACTCCCCTGCATAGTGAAATCAGGAGAGTAACGATCCATCAGTTTATCGATATCCCGGTCATTCCAAGCCTTGATCAGACCCTGATAAAACGACGCGATTTCAGATCTGGCATTGCCGCTCACCGTACCGGGAGACTGCTTTATACCGCCTGCTCGTCGCCCGCCGACTTTCTCTGAAAGACTACGTATAAGGAGAACATCTTTACCAATAAACCGTTTAGCCAACTTGATGTTCTCCCCGTGAACCATAATTACTCCATCAGACTTGGGCATGATGACCACTGTCTCACTGGGAAGCGATTCAAGCGAATAATTAATCGTGTTGCCTGAGACCAAATTCTCACCGACGATGTATATTTTTTTGCCTTTCCTGGTAACTTTTCCGATGGCAAAAGCCGCCCCCCCGATGAACTGTCCTACACGGCCCGTAAGGCTGGTCACCTGCCGGTCTGTAACCCGGGAGCCTGCCGGTTCCACCACCAGATTGTCACCGGAAGAGCTTGAATCTCCATTATCAGCGGGTGTGGGAACTGAAGAATCGGAATCTGAAGAAGGCAGGTACTCATCCATGACATATTTCATTCCCAAGGTACCCGCTATGAACAGGATCACCAGGACGAGCACCACCATGGCCAGCTGCAGCTTGTGACTCTTTGCCGAAGTCGTAGCAACAGTTGCTGCCGGAGCAGGTGTGGCAACGGGACCGCTGGGCGGCGGTGACGGGACCGGCTCTGCTTGTTTCTCCGGTTTTAGCGGAGCGACAGCCGCGACTATCTTTCTTTCCGGAGCCGGGGAAGCAAGTTTCTGGAAACGCTCTTTTCGCTTTTTCTCCTTAATCAGTTTCGCCAGCATACTTCTAGCTTCCCGCTCGATGGTCAGATCATTGACCGCGGTAAACTTCTCAAGGAGCTCGATAGCACGGTCAGTGGCCAGTTTCTCCAGCGCATGCAGGGCGGCTAGTTTCTCATCCCTGGTGCCGTCCGCCGAGATCTCTTCAATAATGGTAAAAATTTCATCTTTCTCAAACTTCCACAGGGCTTTTGCTGCCTTGGCCCTGACCATGACATTTGAATCCAAAAGGAGGGAGATCATGCCCCGAATACCGCTGGAATGTCCCACGATATCAAGGGCTTCCAGGGCGCTTGAGCGAATTCTGGCACTGTCTTGCACAACATAATCAAGCAGGAAAGGGACCACCGATTCGTCCCCCAATTGTCCGATGGTTTTGATTCCAACCGAGATGACCCGTTCATTCTTTTCCACCTGCAACAAGTCGAGGATTGGAAGCAAGGCTTTGGGGTCCCCAACCTTTCCGGCCATCTCAATAACGTTTACCTTCCGGACAGTGTTCTGCTCTTCCCCTACACGATTCATGAAGTCCGCAGCATCCTGCACCAGGGAATCGATTTCCGCCAACCGTTCCAGCAAACGTTGATCCATAGGAATACCTTGCGTCTCTACCGCTGCAACCGGTTCAGCAGTTGGCGGGATCTTCTCTTCGGGTGCCGGTTCTTCGGGCGCGGGCGGTTCAACCGGCGGCGCGGTGACAAACGGTTCAGCAGCCGGCGGGATCTTCTCTTCGGGTGCCGGTTCTTCGGGCGCGGGCGGTTCAACCGGCG
>CAZQHK010000031.1:0-10693 GCA_964593455.1 uncultured bacterium | reverse complement strand
GCGCGGTGACAACCGGTTCAGCAGCCGGCGGAGAGGAGATAACCGCCTCGAGTGAAGCGAGATCAAACATACTCGTTTCCGGGTCTTCCGGTTCAACAACTTCGAGATCGGGAAGATCCGGTTCATCGACCAGGAAACTTTCCTTTTCTTGTGCCGACGCTTCTCGATTCTTGATCCGAACCTCCGCCCGGGAAACCATCTCCATGAGGGCGCCCCACTCATCATTCAGTTCCTCTTTAGCAGTCGGTTTCTCAACCGGTAATTCCAATGGCTTAGCCGGTGCTTCAACCGGCACAATTACGGACGGTTTTTCATCCGACGGAACCTTAGCCTCTGCAGATTTATCAAGCGGCACTTTTTCAGGAACCGGTAAAGGTTCTGGTTTTTTTTCCTCCGGGAAAGGTTTCTGTTCGGGTTCCGGGACCGCGGGCGCTACCACTTGAACCGGCGGCGACTCAACCTTGGGTTGGCGCTTTTCCACAGTGTTCCGACCATAACGGGCTAGAAGGGCGTCCCGGGTCTTGAACTTTTTCTCGAGTTCTTTCAAACACCGTTGGGCCACTTCCCTGACCCGGCTGTCTTCGTCTTCAAGGCTTTTTTTCACCAGGGGAATGACATTTTCATCACCGAGCTCGGTCAGCGCGTAGACGGCGCTGGCTTTCATCCGGGGCGATCCCGAATTCAACATTTCCTTCAGGGTATGAAAAATCTCATCACGCCCAAACTTCCACAGGCACTTGGCCGCATTGGCCCGGACCCGATTATCGGGATCTTTGAGAAACGGTACTACCAAACGCACAATTTTAGGATGACCGATCTGGCTCAATGCTTCCACGGCATTTGCCCTGACCCGGGAGTTATCATCGTACAGGTATTCGGCTATAACGGGAATGATGGACATATCGCCGAGTTTCCCCAGGGTGTTGAGAGCAGTGGCGATGACCCGTTTATTACTGGTCAGGCTCAACACATCGAGGACGGGATAGAGAGCTCGGACATCGCCCACCTCGCCGGCCAGATCGATATTGCTGATGAGCTTATTGACATTGCGCTCCCGGAGAAGCATTTTGGTATATTTTTCGTTCTCCCGTAGAACGTCTTCGATATGAGAAAGGAGGTCAACGGATTTATCACCGTTACTCATACGGTCACCCTTCTACATGCTTAGCGTCTCATTTACGACCGGCGAATACGATTGCTAGGACGTGGAGGCCGGCCGCCACGGCGAGGAGCCTCGGTGCGTTGACTGAAAACATCTATGTTACCAGGTCCGACAATGGTGCTGATGGCGGACTTGAAAATTTCCATCTGCCGCCCTCTAGACTCAATGATAATTGTGAACTGGTCATATCCCGTGATTCGTCCTTCAACCCGTACGCCGTTGCAAAGAAAAACGTTTACCGGAACCTTCAGTTTTCGCATTTTCAATAAGAATCGTTCTTGCAGATTATATGAGGGACTCAACGATTCCACTTCCATCCTTCGTGGCGCAAAAAAAATCAGCACCATCGGCTGGTATTTACGTATCTTATTAATGTATACGCACCATAATATTAGAAGAATTAACATTAAAAGTCAACTTGTCATGGCGTCGGGAAAAGTATCTTTGGGAGAACCCGCTCACGCGAAGACTCTTCCAATTCATTTTTGACATCCTGCCCATCTAAAGCTACAATAATGTAGGGATCAGCAATATAATCTGGTATTTTGTACCTGAACTATCTGACGAGGAGGACTCATTGTAATGATACAGCTTCATCGAAAACATCAAGCGTCGCTGGCGGGTCTCGCACTGTTCGTTTCAGGATTACTGTTGATATTGGGCACCATGCTTCCGGAACCGGCGACTGCCTGTTCTGTCGAACTCAGCGTGCTGCTCGCGTTTCAAAAACTCGACCCGCAGTTTACCACCTCAATCCGCACTATCGACCGGGTCTTGAGGCTGAAAGCCGTTCCGATCAGCAAAGGAGAGGACGTCGATCTCAGCCTGGAGGACATACAACCGGCGCTGGACGAATGGGCACAGGTTCAAGAGAACTATAATGAAGACACCCCTCCGTCCTTCTTTTACGACAAGCCCCGGTGGAAGGAGCACTGGAACTGGCTGGAAACATTGTTTTCCACGCTGGAACGAAGAGTGAAAGCCGGCGAAAAAGAAAAATTCCACGACACCGTCTGGGCCATGGAAGACATCTTCATGAATATCTATCAAAAAAGAGGAAAACGTGACCCGAGAATTATTCATTCCCAACTACTGAAATTAAAAGATTCCCCCGAAGAAGAGATTTTGACTACCGTTACCATGCTCATCGGAAAGATTGACGAGATAGCAGCCAGCATCATTCCCAAGGACAGCCGGGAGAGAGCTATTGCGAAGAACACTATGGAGATAGGCCAGGAACTGGCCTCTTTCCTGGATCAACCACGCTCGGAGTTAAAAGACAGGCTCCCCGGCGTCATTAAACGGATCAGCATCCTGGAGAACCTGATACTCAATCTCCGGTGGTTCGAAGACAAGGGAGCACCGGCGGACATACGATGGGAAATTATCAAACGTGATCTATGAGTGATAGAGGGAAAAACTCATCATTGTACGTAAAAACGGCGGTGGCCATCGTGGCGGCGGTGATCGGCACGGTCATGTTTTTCGGGAACCGGTCCGTCGGACTGGTAGTTTTCCTGTGCACCGTCCACGCTGTCTTTTTGATCACCGGAACCCTCTGCTGGAAACGGTACACACTCTTCGAAAAAACGGTCTTTCCCGCCGGTTACCTGATTATCCTGATACTACTTGAAGCGGTCGCCCATGAACCGCTTCTTTATCCGCTTTTCGTGTTGATGTACTCTGCGACGTTCCATTTGCGGTTGGGCCGGGTAATGCTCTTTTTGCTGTTATTCTCACTGATCCTTACCCCGTACTACTGGCTGCCGGTTTTCGCTTTTACCTCATTTCTGTCTTTCATCTTCATGAAAGCCCGGTGGGAGTTGAGCCCGCCGTTTATGACCTCACTGCTGGTCATCGGGTTGGTTATGCTATTCGTACTGCTCCTTCCCCTGCTGTTTCTCACACTCCAGAGCACACCCCAAACACTGTTCCTAACTCTCGGCGAGACCGAATTCAAAGAATCCCTCTCCAATACGGTTCTCTCATCTACCGTGGCCACTATTATCGTCATCCTGTTCGGCGTTCCCCTCTCCTACGCCATGGTGCGGTTCAAGTTCCCGGGCCGCAAGATGATAGACAGTCTTATCGACATCCCTATTCTAGTACCGCAGTCGGTGGTCGGCATCGCCGCGCTGGTACTCGCCGGACCCAAGGCTCCGCTGGGAATCTTTCTGGAAAAATACGGGTTGGGAGTTTCCGGAACCATGCTTGGTATCATTTTCTGCCAGGTCTTCGTAAGCTTTCCTTTCCTGGTCAGAAACGTTATGAACGCTTTCGAAACGATACCGGTGGAAATGGAAAATGTGAGCCGTGTACTGGGCGCGACACCGTCCAGCACCTTTTTCCGGGTGACCCTGCCCCTGGCCCTGGGCGCGGTCTTCGACGGGGCTATCCTGAGTTGGGCCCGGGCTGTGAGCGAATTCGGCAGCATCATGATCATCGCTCCCTACCCCAGGACCCTGTCGGTGTATACCTACGAGTTGTTTATCCAGTACGGTCTGAAGGAAACACAGCCGTTTTCGATTTTATTCCTGATCTTCTGCGTGTGGTTGTTCGTCCTCCTGCGCTGGACACGGTACCGGCCTATTTTCAGGCTTACCGCCCGGGAGGTGAAAACCAATGCTTGAGGTTAGGGGCATCACCGCTTCCTTCGGCTCGTTTACCCTGAAAGATATTTCTTTCAGAGCTGAGGCCAACGATTACACCGTGCTTTTAGGACCTTGCGGAGCCGGAAAAACCAAGCTTCTCGAAGTGATTTCAGGCGTTGCCCCTCACAGCTCAGGACAGGTTTTCGTGGACGAACGAGACATGACCAAACGGCCGCCGGAGACCAGGCACATCGGTCTCATTTATCAAAAAGGATACCTGTTTCCCCATTTATCTATCAAAAAAAATATCGCTTACGGACTGCAGTATGTATCTATTTCCGATGAGGAAAAAAGAGAGCGGATGAGATGGATAATCGACCTTCTGGACATATACTATCTCATGCGGCGCAGTTCTCCCCGTAACCTGAGCGGCGGCGAGCAACAAAAGATAATACTGGCCCGGGCCCTGATTCTCAAACCCTCATTGTTGCTGATGGACGAACCCTTTGCCTCTCTTGACTTTTCGAGCCGGGAAGAGCTTTTCTCCGTCTTCAAGATTCTTCAACAGGAACACGACATAACCATTCTTCATGTCACCCATGACCGGGAAGAGGCATCGGTGCTCTCAGACCGCATCCTGTTCCTGTGGAACGGCCGGTTGCTTCAACAGTCAAGCTTCCAGGATCTCATATCTTCACCGAAATCCTATGAAGTAGTCAGGTTCCTGGGCTTGAAATCAATCTTATCGGGTACCGTAAAGAACGGAACCTTCGCCGCCAGGAGATGCGATGAGACGTTCACACTGCCGGCTCCAGGTAGGCCGGATGGTCCGGGGTATGTGTACATTCCTGCTGATGCCGTTTCGCTAGAGCCTGGCGGGACAAAAAGCGAACTAAAAAACACTGATACGGTCAGGATCTCTGGGCGCCTGCGTCTGCTGCTGGAACGAGACGGACGGATAATGGCCGAGGTGCAACTGGGTAAACAGACTCTGACCGCTCCTCTCTCGAAAGAAGAATCCGAAACGGTCCGTCTTGGTGACACGGTAACCTGCCTGGTCGCTCTCTCGCGGATTGTCTTCCTGGATACGTCATTATGAACTTCACTCTGAAACAGTTCAAACTCCTGGGACGGATCCTCATCCCCATCGAAGGCATGGCCGTAGACGCGCTCTGTGTCGGTATTTTGCTGGTTCTCGGAGCCGTTTCCCTGCTCCTTGCGTACCGGCTCAAGGGTAAGATATTTTATCCGGTCAGACGGGCGGTCCAGATCATCTCACTTTTCTTCTTCGTACTATATTTCCACCTCTGCATCTGTGCCATCCGAGAATGGGTATTCGGCATCCAAGCCCTGGGAGCCGACCAGCAAGAAGCGTTCAGAAACCTGATTATCCCTTCTATCGTAATCACCACCGCCTTCTTAGGAGGCAGAATTTTTTGCGGCTGGATATGTCCCCTGGGTTTTCTCCTGGAACTTCTCGGTAAGGCCGACCGGCTCTGGAAACGGCGGCGGTTCGGCAAACGTGGAGCCATGTTGTTTCTCTCTATCGCTACGGTAGCCGGTATCTGGTTTACCTTCGAGTTTAAGCCGGAAACCCAGCAGTTCGCCGAGTTGGTGGCGGCTATCTGGTCGATTTTTCTTCTGTTTTTTCTTTTCTTCCTGGTACCGCGCCGGGAAAAAGCCCCCAGCTACCATTGGGTACGGTATTTTTCCATGTCCATGTATTTCCCGATTACATTCGTCGGTATCTACGCCACCAATCCATGGTGTATGGCCTACGGCAACGAAGCCGACTACTCATCCCTGGTATCGCTGGTGGGAGTTTCTTTAGCCACCATTGTTTTTTCCATCTCCTGGTGCCGCTTCGCCTGCCCTCTGGGAGGCCTCCTGTCCATCGTTTCGCGCGCGGCGCTCGTGCAACGATATTTTCCACCGGACGTCAAACCCCAGGGGAAATGTGTGTACGGAGCTCTCTCCCGCGGGCGCCTGGAACCTGAATCGTGCTTCCTGTGCGGGCGGTGTGAACAAGGTATGAACAGCTTCCGGATCGTGTTTCCCGGGAAAGGAGACACCAGTTGACTCGGTGCGGACGATGTCTAAACCTCCTGGTGGTGCTGGTAACAATACTCCCGGTCTTGGCCGGATGCACCACCGGCAGCGCCAGTTACCGGCCGATACCGCTTGAAGCTTTCACGCCCTTGGAAACCTTGTCGAAATCACCGGCGAAATCCGGAACCTGGCCGTGTTTCCAGGGGGATTCACTGCACCGCAGCTGGCGGGAAGTATCACACTTGCCGAAGAGCTTTGATGAAGCCTGGTCGTTCAAGCTTCAGGATCTGGTATTCGAGTACATCGAAGGAGTCAGCGTCTTCACTCGAAACGCCGTCTTCATTCCCGGTGAGCAAGACGGAATAGTGGTGGTGGGCGCGTATGACCGTAATGTGTACGGACTGCGCCTGGAAACGGGAGAACGAGTATGGGTCAAGAGCACTTCCGGCCCGGTTTCAGCCACCCCTGTTGTCAGCCGTGACAAGCGCCGGGTGTATGTAGTCTCGGGAGACAGGAGTGTTTATTGCCTCTCACCGACAGACGGGTCCGTCATTTGGAAATATGAAACCATGCCTTGGAGCTACACCAGCTACGCATCGGTGGCCGGAGACCTGACATTGTTTTTCCAGGACGGACGAGAATATCTGCTGGTTCCGTTGTACAATGCAGACCGTAAAGCGGTGAGAAACTACCGGGACGGATCGTTATATCTGTTCGATTCTCTAAGCGGTAAATTGATCAAGAAAACCACTATCGCCGACACTCCCCTTAGCGGAGTGCTGGTGCTGCCTCACAAAGACGGCCCCATTGTTATTGGCGCCACCACACCCGGCACACTGTTCGCCGTCGATCTCATGTCCGGAAAGTACTACTGGAAACGAGTCCTGGCCGGCCGAAACGGTGGCACACCTGTTTTGACCAGGGTGAACGACACCTGGTTTTTGCTGGTTGGTGACGCCTTCGGCACCGCCTGGGTGCTCGATCCCGTTACCGGCGACGTGCGGTGGACTAAAAAAACCGGCCTGTTTATCAAGGGTTCTATGGCTGTCTACCCGCCTGGCCGGTTGATGGCCGTCCCCTCTGAAGATCGGTTCGTACACCTGTTCGGACTGCCTGACGGAACGCCGAAAGGAACAATCAAGACCGGGAAATACATCAACTCCGCACCGCTCTTTCTCTCGGCCGGAGAAAGAGTGACCCTCCTGACCGCGTCCATGGACGAGAAACTCTATTGGGTAGATTTAAAAACCATGAAACCGATCCAGGTCTTCAAGACTTCGCCGCTGAGGTGGAAATACGAGAAACGGGCGGTAGCCACCTGGTCGTCACCGCAAGCGGTGGAAACAGACGGTACCGTATACTTGCTCTACGGAGACATGGGCGGAGTCTTCCGCTGCTACAAATCTTCCGGGTTGAAATAATTCATCGAATAATAATAGAATTGTTGAAACATTTTCACTTTTCCTGCAAAGAATAAAAGTGAAAGCCTAAGGGGAAGGTGAGATCGATGCGAAAAATGAATCCGGGCACAAAGATTGGAATCGTTGTTACCCTCTTTTTACTGGTGTTTTACTCCAACTTTGCTCCTCTGCGGGCTGGAACCATCATAGACACCATCAAGGACAAGCAGAAACCAAAGGAGTCCATTACCGCCGATCTGGTGGCGAATCAGGTCGGAAAAGCGTCGCTGCGGGACTTCATGAACGAATATCTCTCAAAACCGTCGACGAAGATATCGTGGCGCCATCTACTGTTCCCCCCGCTGTACCTCATCGAACATTTCATGGATACATACGGAAAATATTCAGAGAATCTTCAGAAGATGAAAAAGGAAGCCCGCCTCAGGTTTGAGATTGCGGAACTGTACCGGGAACATCTCAAAAGAATGCCTGACCAGGGTGGTTGGGATCACTACTACAAGAAAATTGATAAAGAAGGATGGGACATCGACCAGGTTGAAAAAGCCATACTCAACTCACAGGAGTTCGCGAAGAAACATCCTAAACCGGAAAAACCTTTCTCGGGACATGGCACGGTCAACGCCACTATTGGTCTCAACGTACGGACCGGGCCCGGTATCGGTAACACCAAGATCAGTGCCCTGCCCCACGGTGCGGCAGTCACTATCGTTGGTAAGAAAGACGGCTGGTACAAGATCGAATACCAGGGGAGAACGGCCTGGGTCTGCGGTCGTTACATCACCCTCGGCAGCGGCCAGCAAAAACCACAAAAACCGCAGATCCCCGGCCGCATAGACGCTCCCACTCCTCAAGCCAAGTCGGCTATAGATTGGGCTTACCGTCAAATGAACCCGGCGACCGGCACAGCTATCAATCCCAGTAACGGTAAGAGCACAGCCCAAGACCCAAAAGCCTGGTCGGGCTGGTGTCTCGGCTTTGTAAGCAGCGCTTATGGCCGGGCCGTTCCGAATCTGGGAGCACCATCCGCTTATGAATCATATAAGAGGTTCAAAAATAGTGGCAAGATCCGCACCGGCATGCCTATTCCCGCCGGCGCGCCTTTATTCTGGGCACCGAAAGGCAGCCCGTGGGGACATGTAGCTATCTATTCCGGTAGGACCACTGCTTCCGGCGATCCATTAATCATCAACCCAGGCTCCACGGTCAAAGAGATTCCCCTGTCACAATTAAACAAATACTGTGGCCAGTACCTGGGCTATGGCGTTATTCCTTGAAGCTGGAAAGAAGTCTTTGGTCTAGCAATTTTTCTGTGTGCTGGAGTCGGACCGGATGAAGGGGAAGGTGGATTTCGCAATGACGAGACATAGTGGTATTCTTGTGATGGGACTGATTCTAATGTGTTTGGCGTTCAATTCCGCTGGCGCTATTGAAAAAAGTGAAGTTCTTACTTTGCACTTCGGGTCTGGTGCCCGCGAGCTGGGACTCTTCCCGCCCGGGGAGAAAACCGGCGGTTACATGGGTCCGACCTCGTTCGCGATGGATGCCCTGAACAATATCTATGTTCTGGACGCGGCCCACTACAGTGTAAAAGTGTTTTCTCTCGATGGAATACTGAAACAGGTTATCGAATATCCTCCCTTCACCGCTGATGGCACACCGGTACTCTGCGTTGACCTGGCCGTATCCCCGGAGGGTGGTATCTTTGTCGCCAACCAGACGGAAAACATCATCTGGAAGTTTTCACCGGCAGGTAAACTGACATCGACTTTCGGATTAAAAGATGACGGGTCCAGCTATTTCGATTTTCTGATCAAAGTGGATATCGACGCTCGGGGAGCCATCTACGCGGCAGACCGCAAAGCCATGAAAGTTTTCAGATTAAAACCCGATGGTCAGAAAGACAAAGCCTTACCTTTCAACTCATGCTCCGTGACCTATCCCGACGGATCATTGGTAATGCTGGACGCCAGGGAGGAAACCAAAACACTGGCGGTGAAACGGCTATCTCCCGATATTTCAGATATCAAACATGTAGGCAAACTCACTTTACCCAAAACAGTCCTTGACACCTATCCAATCGGAGTAGACGCGGAAAACAATCTCTACGTGTTCGTGTCGCTCGGGGTGATGTACGGTGCCGGCTGGAAAAAAGCCGAAGCAATGTATGTCCTGATAGTCAACACCGGCGGCAAACTTGTTAAAAAGATCAGGGTGCCGGAGTTTTCTGTCTTTCCCCTAAACCGTTTTTTTGCCGTGACCGGTGATGGCCGTTTGCTCAGAGTGGAGACGGATGAAGAACGATTCATGATAGTCGAGTACCGGTAACTTTCTGGTCTTGATGCTTACCGGGGAGCTTGAAGTTTCTTCAGGAAGGGTACGGCCCGTGGGTGCAGGAGAAACTCATGCACTTTTTCACGCAACGTTTCTTCCAGCGGCTCATCCGGCACTTTGCCGAGTATCTCTTCTGCCGGTTCCCGATCGTAAAGCTCGAACTCCACATCCGGCAGATTACGGATCCAGTCCAGGTACCGGCCAATTTTTGTGCGGACCTGGTCGGGATCGGTCCCGGACCGAGCTTTAATTAAATTCTCCAGGTCCCAGAAGACCTCTTCAACCAGGTCATCTCGGTCGCTCCGGTACTCATCGGTAGTCATGGATCGTATATCCTTCATATACTCCCTGGCTGCACCTCCACCCGCCTGGCCGACACGCAAAGGGTTGATAGAACTTCGGGGAGGTATAAGGCAGGGAGTGTAATAGGAAACCACCACTTTCTGACTATCGTTCAGAATGCGCTCTGTTTCCTCTGCCAGAGCTCCATATTCCTGACCCGGTCCGTCTATTATTTTATCTATGATTTCTTCACGGCGAAAAACCTTTTCGGCCAGATTCTCTTCCGGAGTCCGTCCCCTCAAAATCACGTGCCGCAAGGCGGAAAATACGTCGATCGAGGACGGAAGCTCTCTGGCCAACCGGGACTTGGCCTGCCCTACCATGGAATTTCTTCGCTGGTGAATACCGATTAGATCATCAAGTTGCTGCGGCGAGAGATACAGCACGTTGAGGAGATTCACTATGGCGATATCGTGGCATAATCCTTCCAGTTCTCTCAGGCCGGAATCAGCTTCCAGTTCCTCATACAACGAGAACGCGCTGGCCAGTTGACTCCCGATCACAAGCATCCACAACAGAGAAATTACCGCTGCTACAGTGAACCGTTTCATCATTTATCACCTTTTCCATTAGAGAACCCGATCCGGAACATCGGCAGATACATAAGGTCGCCGAGTCTTCAATCAGGCTTCATCAGGATTAGATGCAAAAAACTGTATTATGGTCACATTGTTTTCAAACAATGGTAGTTCGAGTCCCGTTTGGGGAGCTGAGCATTTCAGACACTGCAGTTTTATTGATTCCTAAATCAGGCGATTCCTTTGAATTCTACCTCACAATGCTCCCCGAAATCAAAA
>CAZQHK010000030.1:58048-60846 GCA_964593455.1 uncultured bacterium | reverse complement strand
CGTTCTGGTCCCAGCCCTCTTCCTGATAATAGAGGATATAAGAAGAATGTTCACCTAAGGATGCATTCGAAACCGCAGCAGAAAATTCGTTAATTTCAAGAACTTTAAAAAAAAGCTAAAGTTTTACTTCAAAAATACCGATAGTAGTTTTAGGCGGCAGTACACGTACCAAGGAGGGTACCGCAGTGAAAATAGAAAACACAGCCATTTCCCTTTCATCCCACTACCAGTCACTGGAAGAACACACGGTTGAAGAAAAGCTCGAAGTCTGGAACAACAACGCCCCTCAAGAACCTGATTCTCCTGCTTTCCAGCCTGATTCTTTATCGCTTAGTTTCAGGCCCGGATGGACGGAAAACAACGGGACCCGTTCCAGCGGCCGAAGAGAAGCGGAGTATGACGCCGGTGACCTGGACGACACGAGCGATCCCAAGATCCTGCAACTGAGACTACTTCTAGCGAAAATTTTCGGTAACGAAAGCGAGATCAGAATCAAGAGGAATTCCGCTCCCGAAGGTGCCTCCCAGGGCGCCGCCGGCATTCTTGATCTGGCCGACAATGCGGTAACGAACACGGCCGCTGAACAGGGATGGGGCATGGAGTACAGCCGCACAGAAAGCTATTATGAGCGCCAGGATCTGGAACTGATGGCCGAGGGCACCGTCACTACGGAGGACGAACGTACCATTGATTTTTCCTACTACGGCCAACTGTCCCGCGAATTCAGGCTGGAAGACCGGATCGTCATCCAGGCCGGATCGGAGCGAGCAATCGATCCTCTGATGATCAATTTCAACGGCCCTGTGGCCGAACTGACAGAGGCCAAATATCTGTTTGATCTGGACTCTGACGGTGACAAAGAATCGATCTCATTTGCCCCACCGGACAGCGGTTTTTTGTTTCTGGACCTCGATGGAGACGGGGCCGTCACCGACGGCCGGGAATTGTTCGGTCCGAAGACCGGCTCAGGATTCGGCGAACTGGCCGGATTCGATATGGACGGCAACGGTTGGATCGATGAAAACGACGCGATCTTCAACAAACTGAAGATTTGGGCGAAAAATCCGCAGGGTATCGATGCCATCTACAGCCTGAAAGATAAAGGAGTCGGTGCCTTGTATCTCGGATATACCGAATCCGATTTCAAACTCAAAGACCAGCTAAATAATCTCCAGGGTGAAGCCAACAGGTTTGGCGTTTTCCTGCACGAAAACGGAACTCCCGGAACTCTGGAAGAGGTCGATCTCGTGGTCTGACATCCTCAGTCAACTCAGCCTGGAAACGGCAACGTAACCGGGTTTTCACGGTTTGTGTGCAACCCTCATTTTTCGAGGTGGCAGAAAAGTCAACAGGATGGATCCTGGACTTTCTCGCCACCTCGCTTTCTTTCTCCGCTGCCTGTTTTTATTCGCCGCCGCCCGCTACCAAACCCAACTTCCCCTGGGTGCTTTGCCGACAAAAGGATTCCAGTTGACCGGTAGATACAACAACCGGTTTGGTCAGGGCCGGGTCGTTGATGATCCAGTTATCACCATCCCGGCCGGACACCACCACGAAGTGATCCACGCCTCCGTTGGCACCCACCAGATTGCCACCGTTGACGCTCGAGTTGGCCCAGGCATCGCCGTTGGGACGGCCCAGCAACATGACCGGTTTACCGGAATCCACAAAGCCGGCGATCTCATCAATCGAGGCGTTATTGCATCGAGTACCACCGCCGCCCATGGCGGACAGACCGTTTGTAATCTGGGTAAAATTGGTGACACCGGTGGCACTGGCGCCCATCAGCCCCCGCATGGCAGGAAGGGTTTCACTGTCGGCCCCGGAAGGTGCGTTCAAACCGAGAAACCGGCCCATAATGATTGCACATGACGGACCGCAATCGAGAGGAGTTCCGTTGAACTGGTACACGTGCGCACCCTCGGCGTTCTGGGCAACCGCCCCGCCGCCGCCGGAAGGAGCCTCTGAATCGCCTGAATTACCGGAATCTTTATTCGATTCACCGGGCTTCCACCCCTCATACCCGTCATCACCGGAACTGTTATCCCCGGACGATTGGTTCTCGGTTTCCAACTTGGTGACACCTTCGGCAAAAATCCATGCTTCCCTGCCTTCAAAGATTATCAGGTAATAACCATCACGGGTCTCCAGTATAGTAACCTTTGCACCTTCGGGAAGCGTTCCCAGCAATCTTCCATCAGGGCCTCTGACTTTCAAGCCTCCCGCTACGTTGACGAATCCTCTTTTTACCCCTTCATAAAGGAAATCATCGTCACCGGTTTTTTTAATTTTTTCGATCCACGACTGCACTTTTTCAGATAGTTCGGCGTCTTCCGTCTTCTGGCCACTGGTCAGTGATTTAAGAACGTCGATCTGAGCCAGACACAGCGATCCCGCAATAACGAATACGACAGTCAATAACGATACTCCCAATGTATCTATTCGCCTATATTGACACATGGACAAACACACCCTCCCTATTATGTTTATACGCTCTCAAACCTCTTTTATCAAGTTTATTATAGTTTTGGATCGCAAATCTCCCCCTTACTTTCCACACTTCCTGCTTGAGGGAAGGTAGTCCTTGTGCAATATCTTAACGCCCACACCAAAATCCTTCTCTCGATTATGACCCCCTTACCGCCCTCTGAATAGTGAGTGTGGAAAGATAGGTGATGAAATTGCAATGAAGATTTCAGATCGCAATCTCCAAAATCTCCAATCTAACTTTAACTATACTTCTTGCTTGAGGGTGGGACCATCTCAATCAGTTCGGATTGTCTATCCAATGATCCTGA
>CAZQHK010000030.1:0-57948 GCA_964593455.1 uncultured bacterium | reverse complement strand
TGCTTGAGGGTGGGACCATCTCAATCAGTTCGGATTGTCTATCCAATGATCCTGAAGGCTGGTTATGTTTTCCAGTTTCCTCGGCAAAACGAGTATACTGAGTTTCAGGGACCTCGAGGAAACCTTACTGTCCGTTCCGGCCGGTTTGCCGTCTTTCCGGGCGGTAAGAGAAGGCGGAACCATCTCTACAACGGCCCTGAAAAAAGTGGCGTATGGAGCATCGACTGTTTCCAGTTTGAAATTCTTGATCAAGCCCCGGCCGTAATTCATCTTTGGTGTGCCCACCGCTTCACCGCCTTCGTAGGTCTCGGTCCGTAGCAGGCGTATACCCCCATCAACATCTTCCGTGGTATAGCTAACCAGGGTGTTGATCTTCTTTACCGCCCCGCCGGTCACTCCCCGGGCGGTAATTGCCCACTTCTTGAAACTATAGACGGGTTTTTGCCCCGATTGACTGGAAAAATCCTCGGCAAAGTACTTCAGATCCTCCCGAAGAGCTGCCATAAGCCGGTTGGCTTCATAGAGATGGGTCATCTTTTCACTCCCGGTCTGCAGCCCCTCCACTCCCTTGTTGAATATCAGAAACGCCGAGCCCAGGATAATGACGCCGATCAAGGAAGCGACAAGGATTTCCACCAGGGTGAATCCGGCTGAATTTGCCCGGCGTTTACCCCGCCGCTCTTCCGGTTTATAACGAATCAACGAATATATCAGCAAGTTCAATTTCCTTCGGTTTATCCAGGTGTGTCCATCTCACTTTCACGGTGATGACCTTGTATTTGACTGTTACCGTCTCTTCAGCATTGAGCGGCAGGAACGTGCACTCGAACGAGTCCTCCGGAACCAGAGGCTCCACTTCGAAACCCTCTAACGGAGGCAGCAGTCCGGGCGGCAGTTGAACAGGCGGTTTCAACGTATCGTAAGGAAGGCTGTGCATGTACTCGAGGTAATTCAGAGCACGGGTCTGGGCCACTACCTGGTCCAGGGTAATCTCGGCTTTGTCACGCCCCCATATCATGACGGTGAAAAAAGGAATCAGGGCCAGGGAGATTACGGTAATGGAGAGCAGTATCTCGATCATGGTTATAGCACGAAACCGTTTCATTTTAGTTTCTCCACTTCCGTTGCCGGTACCGGGTCACCCAGGGGGCAGAAATCGACCACGACCACTCGGGTATCTTTCGAATCGATACCGGGCACGATCTTTAAACCCGCGTCGTACTCGATCGTATTGATCGAACGGGGGAGCAGGCGTTTAATGGTACCTTCAGGTAAAAACTTGACGGCCACTCCTCCTTTGATATTGACTCGCTGCGTTCCGAAAGATAGATACAGGCCTCCCTCCGGCGCTACCAGATGCGCATTTATACTTTCATCGGGATTGGCATTTTTCAGATAGATATTCCCTTTAACTGAAACAATCGTCAGCACACCGTCACCGGAACTTTTCAAAGGAGCCTCTACGACGATATCGCCTATACAAATGATGATTCCTCCACGTTTGACCGTAAAATTACCTATTCTTTGTCTCTTTTTCAGCTCAGGGGATAATACAATCGTACCCAAGCGCAACTCACGTGTGGATGTGTCCAGGAACTTGTATTTTTCCAGAAAATCCATGACGTCAAGGGGCTTTTTATCTTCCTTCGACTTGGTTGTCCAGACCATTCGCTGCCGCTTTTTATAGTTGAAATGGCGATCGATATTATTCTCAAAAGCCGAGTGGAGATCTCGGGTAACAGCCTCGATCTCATCTTTCCTGAGTAAGGGATATTTTTTACGCTCGTCGGTATCTTCCAGCCCATAAAACTCTGTACCGAGGACCGATGGTGGATCGCATTGGTAACCAGCCTGGTTGATAAAATCGAGGTCGAAGTTGATGGGCCGGTTATAGACCTTGGTCATCCAGCGTTTGTAATTATCCGGTGGAAACAACATATGTTGTTCAGGAGGGTCTTGCGGAGAATGGAGATAAGAAATGATGAAATGGTACCGGAATATTCCCCCTTCCAGCAGATTACTGAGCGGCGTCTGTTGGTTTCCCAGCTGGTTGTAGTCGGCATTATCTTCGATCCAATAGAGAGGAGCAAACGTCCATTTCTGCTCGATGACATCATCGACAGTATTATCACCTTCCAGTATGACCGTGTCTATCTTATGCTCCCAGTCACCTACCTTATCCGGTGGCACCACCAGGGTGGAAGTTGTCAGATAGCGCCGATACACGTTTCCCAAAACGATGGTCGGAAAGATCTCTGCCGGCAGGCCATGCGGACGCATAAAACTGCTAAAACTTTTTGAACTGTCGAGTTTATTCAAAAGAGGCTGCATGGTCTTGTAATTGACCGTCCAGTCCTTGTACCAGTCGGGCTGCTCACCACCGATGGCCCCGATATCCATGTGTTGCAGCACATACTCGCCGACACCCCAGGACTCGATCTCGTCGTTGAAAGCCTTGTCGCCATACACCCGGTTGGCTCCCTTGGCCCCCTGAAACAAGGTGAACATCTCATCGACTTTTCCCTCTTCAATCACTCCGTTTCCGTAAGCCGTCGTAAGCTTGATCTCATCGTTTTCTTTTCCCGTCCCCAGATAGACCCATCCTTGTTTTTTCAAGAAATCAGCCGTAATTTCTCCGGGAGGATTATCGGGCCGCCACGGACCGGAAAGAGGCTGTGTATTTTTAATGGACAGCACGGCACCGTTTATGATCTTTCCTTCCTGGTTGACATCGAGGCGGTTCAGATCTTCCAAATTCCGTTTAACCCCCTTGCTACTGATTCTCATATCATCGATAAACATGACGAAATCGGAGATGATCGGAATATTGATGACATTAATTTTGACCTGGGTAATCTCACTCGAGTCGGCGGTCACCTTGGCCGGCCCCCGTGAAACGGAAGCGGTGACCGTTAACCTGACATCACCATACTTTTCATATGTCCCGGACGGATATTTGCCGAGTGGAAAGCCGTAGAACTTCAAGTCGTCCCGATTGACCGATATAGTTCCATTCCATTCGATATTTCGATAATCATGAAGCTCGAGACTCTCTACCTGTTTAACGATCTTCTCGAATACTTCCGTGAGATCGAAATCCATCTCGAAGACACCATCATCCATCTTTTCCCAGGGCTGGCTCAGCACTTTTGTCAACTCGAACTCGGGATCTTTCAATCCCCCTCGAACATATCTCTTGAAGAGCATGAGCCCCATGTCCGCCAGTTTCCGGGCGGCAAACCGTGTTCCGAGCATAGCGGCCTGCTTGCTCTCGTTCTTGAGAAAGTGAAGGAAGGATAAAACATAAATGAACAGGAGCACTGATATGGCGATAACCATGATCATCACTGCTCCCCTGGCAGGCAGCGATCGCTTGAAATTGTTCATTTTGTTCCCGCCGTCACATCGAGCAATAATCCAAGTTTTCACCGGCTAATAGATGTCGATACGATAATAATTATACTGTTTTTCAACTAGCATGTCCATATTCCGCCATCTTCTGCACATCCCACCAAGCCTGATACTCCGCCCTTAACGTCTCTCCCTGCTCCTGCCGATAAAGATGAAAACTTGCCAGAAATGGAGTGGTGATTGTGAAAATATTTGCCGGAACCTCATTACGCTATGTTGTGCTCTTCATGGTGAGCGCTACCCTGGTCGCGCTCTCGATTAGCGGTCCCGCCGGAGCCGAAGATTGGGACCTCTGGAAGAAAAAAGCGATCATGGGATTCAACCTGACCGAAGGGAACAGCGATACGCTCAACTACAATCTCAGCATTATCGGCCGGAAAGAAGAGGAACAACAATCTCTCGTTATCGGGATAGAGAGCTCGTATGGCGAGTCAGACGGAACTATGACCACCGATAATTCGGAGATCTACGGTAAATATCAGCGCGAGCTTAACGAGTTCAGGTACGGGTCGCTCTGGACCTCGCTTTCCACTGATGACGCTGCCGACACCGATTACCGTTTCATCATCAGTCCTGCGTACGGCCATTATTTCATCAAGGACGACATGATCCAGTTGAAAGTCGATGTCGGCCCCTCTTTCATCAAGGAGGAAGTGGGACCGGTCGAGGACACTATTTTCTCGCTGAGGGCCGGCGAGCAGTACAACCGTGTGCTGAGTGACTCAGCCAAACTCTGGCAGACGGCTGAATTCCTGCCGGATTTCGAGGACGGCGAATTCCTGCTGAACGGGGAAGTGGGAGTGGAGTCGACCCTGACCGAGACCATGAATCTGCGGGTGGTGCTCAAGAACCGCTTCAACAGCCTGCCGGCAAGGCATAAAAAGAAGAACGATCTGGCTCTCATCTCTTCGGTCACGTACGATTTTTAGATACCGATAGAGATCTGGTCGAAGATAAACTTCTTGATCTTCATCCGGTCGTTGTCCATTATTTTGGCGAAAATAATACCGTACTCGTAAAGCAGTTTGCTTTGCTCGATGCGCTCGAAACGCCGGGCTATCTTACCAAGCACCTTACCTATCTTGATCTCGGTCTGTGGAAAAACGAGAATGATGATCGACCCTTCGGCCAACTTGATCGGTGTCAGGAGCAAAATTCCGCCGGCGCTTACGTTAAGGCAAAGTCCGGGTAACTGTGTTTTAGAGACCTCCTTGAGGCTTTTCAACTTGAGGAACTTCACGGCAAACTGGGTATTGATCCTGATCGCCCGGCGCCGGTCTTCCACTCGGGCCATACGTGGACGGTGGATAATGATCGAGGGAGTAGGAAAGTGAATCTGGTCCACCACCCTGGCCTGGGCCACCATGACATTGTTGTCCCGTACCAGAGTAAGCTTTACATTGTCGTTGGCATACTCCTCGAAAACGTCGGTTTTATCCACCACTTCCCAGGATAACTTGATCCGTTTCTGATCGGACTCCAGGACCGTGGTGGTGCGGTTTTTTTCCACACCGGCGGTAGTAAACGTCACCTCGATCTTGCCGCCTTTAGCGATCATGGCGTCATTTACCTTGAGCAGCTTTTCCGAGCGCACCACCGAAAACGAGCTGGCCGCCGACGGCAGGTCGGCATACACGTCTTCCTCGGGAAGGGTATTTTTCAGTTCTATTTCCGACAGGCAGTCGAGTTTTACGAAACGGAGTCCGCCCATCATCTTCTTGAGCTTGGCATTGATCCGATTCAGATACACGGAGGTGTGGCGGTCGAGTTTCTGGAGGGATCCGCACATGAGCAGCACTTTATCGTGACCGTGGGTGATGATTGCCTCCATGACGCGCTGCAGGCGGGGAAGCGTGTAGAGGTCGAGAATCCCTTTCAACCCGATAAGCACCAGCTCACCGATGTTCTTGACCTCGAATTCCAGGGCGGCTTTGGCGGCGGCGTCCGCGCCCTGGGACTGGGCGACAGAGGTTCCAATATTGTACTCGGCCCTGATTTTGCGGGCCACCTCGATATTGCCGCTCATTTCGAGGTACAGGATGGCCGCCAGGACGAGGTCTTTGTCCTCCCCGGAGATATTGCTGTAAATGATCTCCAACAGCTCTTTTTGATCATAAGTCTTGAGAACCCGGGCAATGCCGCTGATGTTGGCGCCCACCGCTTCTCCGAGAGCGTACAACAGCGGAAGCATCGAGTTTTTGTCCTTGAACTTGCTGATTACCTCCAGCGCCCGGGAAGCCACGTCGGGGCTGAACAGTTTTACCGCCGTCATCAGGTAGTTCAGGCAGCTGCGGTTGTCCAGATAATCCAGGGCATCGACGACGGCCAGGCGGATTTCATCGTTATTGGTAAAAATTACCTGGCCGATAGGCTCCATCATTTCCTGGTCGCCCAGTTTACCGATGAAACGGATTATTCCGGCCAGAAGCGTAGCTTTATCGGGAGACTGGCGGTACTTTTCGATTTTCTCCAGGTACTTCCGGCCGAGACCCGCCTGGTTGAAGAAATCGTAGATACTCCAGCGTACGGTATCTCCCCCCTCATCTATGACCTTGATGAGGTTTTCGTAGACGCTTTCGCGATCTATAGTGCTGAGGGTGTTCAAAATGGCGGGCTTGATTACCACCTGCGGCGCTTTCAGGGCATCGGCTATGATCTGGATAGCATCAGGGTTGTTATCCATGACACCCAGTTGATTAAGAGCCTTAATCTGTGTCTCTTTATCGAGAGAGTAAATCAGGCCGTCTCTCAATTCCGCCAAAGACCGCTTTAAGACCATCCCTGTTCACAACCGTCCATAGTGAGTCAGCTCGATGCCTCTGTCCCTGATCAGCCGCTGGAGCCCCGGGTTCAGTAACGCATGCAACTCCCTGGCCCGGCTCTCCCCGAGCAACGACCGTTCTTTTAATAGATTATCACATTCCGCCGGATGACACATAATTTCACTGATCCCGGATGATAATGTGTCGATGATCCGGTAGAGCAAAAAAAAGTCGAGTAAACCTGTTTCCAGCACACCATACAGGCGATGGGCGCAGTTTAATCCACGCCGCCTCACGCGCCCCACGCTGTCGGCTAGTAATCGGCCGGCAATAAATACCGGCAGGTCCCGCGACCTTAGAAGTCCGGTTATACTCATAGATCCGGTGACCGCTACCGAGGGCAGCCTGATCCAGGGGATATGAAACTTGATAGCAATATCCTCGAGGACCCGGATCACTGAAGGCAGCACCTGCATATGGTGATGAACATCAAGATGGGTCGGTGTCAGTCCCCAACCGAAAAAACGGCTTACCTGCGCTGAAAACTCACGCTTCAGTTCGCTGTAACGGACCAACCCCGCCAATGAGCGTAAGACAAAAACCCCGGGACGATAGAATGAGCCTTTCGAGGTAACCAAACTAGGTACGTCGTCAGGCCGGCTGACGGGACAACCAGAAACACAATTGAGATGAATTCCCAGACCGAGATCAGTTGCCGATTTGAGTTTTTTAACCTCGTCGAGGTCCTGGTCGAAATTGGTAAAAACGCTGGCGCTGGTGACGACGCCTTCACGATGCGCTCTCAAAACACCACGGGTTACTCCGGGTGAAAGCAAGACATCATCGGCGTTGATCACCAGGTATTTCACGCTTCGGTCTCTCCTTCGGGACCGGCCGGCAACAGATCGTCTTCAGCTGTTTGACTTTTTTCGAGAATAATAACCGTTATAAGACCCGCAGCCATCAGGCAGAGGGCCACGATAACTTCGATGTTCATGTGAGGCGGCAGTATATTGGCCTGTTTAATCGGGATTAAACCACCATGGCCGTTACCGAGACTTTGAAGCGTCTCCTTCCAGGGCCACACTTTTCTCAGGGATCCAATCATCAGGCCGGTCAGGACCGCTATGGTTTTATCATGATGTTTTTTAAAAAGCCAGTCCAGAAACCGGGCAAACGTGATCAGTCCGAGACCGGCACCAGCCGCCACCAGGAAAAGAACCCAGATATTCCGGTTGTTCACGGCGTCAAGGACATAATGGTATTTTCCCAGGAGAACCAGAATAAAGGCGCCTGAAATACCAGGCAGAATCATGGCACAAATGGCCACGACACCGCACAAGAACAAGAACCAGGGAGTCTCCGGTGTGGACACGGGCACCATACCCACGAGAAAAAAAGCTATAGCGGCCCCCAGGAATATCACCAGACCGATAGACATCCGCCAGGTGCCGAGATGCCGGCCCACCATGAATACGGAGCCCAGGATGAGACCGAAGAAAAACGACCATATCAGGACAGGCTGATTATGAAGAAGCCAGCTCAAAAGCCTGGACAGGGAAAAAATTGCAGTGAGAACTCCCAGTCCCATGGAGGCAAGAAACCGCCAAGCCACATGATCAACAGCCTGTTTCACCTTGCCAGAAAAGAGCAGCCGGAGAAATTCCAGGTCAAAAGACCGTATGGACCTGATCAGTTCCTCGTAGATACCAAGAATGAAGGCCATGGTACCGCCCGAAACACCCGGCACGACGTCCGCCGACCCGATGCAGAACCCTTTAACACCTAGAGCCAGGTAAGACAGGAACGGCCGGAGCGGTCGAACGACATTTTTTTTTAATGGGACGCGTTCTTCTTTCATTCCCCTATCATTGAGCCCTTTCGTATTTGACTAATGTGGAAGAGGCTCAACCAGAATACCGTTCGGTATCCGCTTGAAATCCAGTCCAAACACCCGCAGAATGAATGTAAGCGCACGCATACGATGTACGTTCTTGAGATTGACGATAACTTCCCCCTTCAAGGGTACCGTGCTCACGAAATTGATCCCGGCATGGCGCAGTAGCAGCCTGACCGTGTCGGCCAGGTCCGCCCGGACGGATTTTATGGAAACATATTCGTTGTCCTTCGGAAATACCTGCACCGCCGCCTCGTCAATAGCCTCTTCCTGCTCTATCAATTCCAGGTAGCGTTCGAGATATTTCTGACCACTCGTACCGACCGAAAACACCACGACATCATCTCGCAGCGAAGCGTTAAAATTCATTCCCATCCGGCCGAACGAGTCCGTCAAAGTCCGGATAATCCCCAGTAAATCGACCTTCTCGTAACGAAACTCGATTTCCCAAAGAGGCTCTTGAAGGTTGGTTATTGCCTTGCTGCCGGCGATAACCGTAATCGATCCCTTTTCAACCGGGGTGAGCCCCCCGGCCAGCGCGATCGAGCGGATGGCTTCACGCGTGTCCCGCTGGGCGGCCAGGACGGCACAATACGAAGGAACAGTTCCTCCCCCATCTTGGTAGGCAACCACCACATTCACATCAGTTCCGGTAAGAGTTTCAAGAAGCAAGTCGGCAACTAAAAAAGATTCACTGTTATCGCCTAGCGGGGATCCTTCAAATACCGGGGGGAAAACACACATCATCAACACCAGGAGCAGACCTGCGCATAAACGACTCGCATTCATATTCCAGGCAGCCTCCTTTTTATGAATCGTACCCTGAAAATACCTTTTACGTCAACCGTCAGGAGGTTCTGGCAAGTTGACATGCTCTCGCTCTGTGTGCTTCAATGAGACCGGTATGAATGTCACTACAGTGGAACCAATCATCAAAGAAATAGAGCTGTCGGAAAGTTTTCCCGAACTGTTCCGGCATTTTTCAACGTCTGCCAATGCCACCTTGCTTGACAGCGGGCTCGATCATCAACGGCTGGGACAATTCTCTTTCATCGGAATCTGGCCTTTCCAGGTTCTCAAGACACGGGGAACCAAGGGCTGGCTTATCTCTCCTGAAGAAGATACAATCAAGCAACTGGCTGGTGATCCGTTTGAGATACTACGGCAGGTAATGGCTCCGTTCAAACTGAAACCCCAGCGGGAGATTGTTCCTTTTACCGGCGGGGCCATCGGCTACCTGGCCTATGATCTCGGACGCCACATCGAACAGCTGCCATCCTGGGCGACCGACGACCTGCAGCTGCCCGAGCTCTATTTCGCCCTTAATGACCTGGTTTTAGCTCGAGACCATACCACCGGCAAGAATTATCTTATTTCCTCGGGTTTTCCTGAAACAGATCCTAAGCACCGGCTGACAAGAGCACACGAACGATTGGAACGTTTGGAAGAAACGCTGGTCCGGCCACTAAACAAATCCGGATCAGGCGCCACGGACAAACCGTCGCCGCCCGAAGAATCTCCGGCCTCGGCCATTACCTCGAATTTCGAGCATGAAGAATATCTAGAAGTTATTCAGAAAACCATCGAATATATCTATGCCGGCGACATCTTTCAGGCCAATATTTCCCAGCGGCTGGAAACGACACTGAACACGCCGCCGTATGATCTTTACCTGAAGCTGAGAAGAAAGAACCCTGCGCCGTTTGCCGCGTATTTAAACTTTGATGAGGTCAAAGTGATCTCATCATCGCCGGAACGGTTTCTCAAACTGGCGGGGGACTGGCTCGAAACCCGGCCGATAAAAGGAACTCGGCCGAGGGGAACCACACCGGCCGAGGACCGACGGCTGAGAGACGAGCTTTTGAACAGCGCGAAAGATCGAGCGGAATTAGCGATGATCGTCGACCTGGAACGAAACGATATCGGCCGCGTGTGCCGATATGGAACGGTTCGAGTACCGGAACCGCAGTTGTTGGAAGAGTATGCCACTGTTTTTCACCTGGTGGCCACGGTGGTCGGCCAACTGGAATCCGGCAAAGACAGGATAGACCTTCTCCGAGCTTGTTTTCCGGGTGGTTCTATTACCGGAGCACCCAAGGTCCGAGCCATGGAGATAATCGAAGAACTTGAACCAACCAGGCGCAGCGTGTATACCGGCAGTATCGGTTACCTGGCCTTTACCGGCGATATGGATACCAATATCGTCATCAGGACCATGTTGGTGAAAAGCAACCGGACATATTTCCAGGCCGGCGGAGGAATCATCGCCGATTCGAAACCTGAAGATGAATTCCAAGAAACACTTGATAAGGCCCGAGCCCTGATTGAGGCCCTGGATAAGGAACCTCTTCCATGAGCAAACGGCCAGACGTTCTTCTGATCGACAATTATGATTCGTTTACCTACAATATACGCCAACGTCTGGGTGAAATCGGAATAGATTCAATCGTTTATAGAAACGACGCCATCTCCCTGGACGAGATAGAAGCAATAGATCCGAAGAAGATCATCATTTCTCCCGGTCCCTGCACTCCCAGCGAGGCCGGTATCTCCAATGAGGCCGTCCTCCGTTTCGGCCACCGGATACCTATTCTCGGTATATGCCTGGGACACCAGTGTATCGGGCAGGTGTACGGCGGAAAAGTTGTGCAGGCCAGAAAACCCATGCATGGAAAAACTTCCTTGATCTATCATGATAACCGGACGATCTTCGAGAACATTAAAAATCCATTTCAAGCCACGAGATATCATTCCCTGGTCGTCGAACGTGATTCAATTCCTGCCGAACTCCAGGTTTCTGCCTGGACGTCGGACGGGGTGGTTATGGGATTCAGGCACAAACACAACAAAGTGGAGGGAATTCAGTGCCATCCCGAATCATATCTGACTCCGGAAGGTTACAAGATACTTTCCAACTTCATAAAACTATAGACAGTAAGACAGGCTACCACTTCTCTTCTTCCATAGAGAAACTAATCAGTAACTCGAACAACTCACGTACAAAGTCGGAGCTTATTCCGTCTTCTTTCGCCCATTGGCAGCGGGTGGAAATAACTTCTTTTATCCGTTCCGGTTGGTAGACACTCAACCCTTCCCGATGCTTCAAGTTACCAATCTCTTTGACCAGGGACAACCGATTCACAAGAAGTTTGAGAAGATCGTAATCCAGTTGATCAATCTTCCGGCGAAGTTCTTCCAGCTCAGACACCAAACTGATCACACCAATCTAGCTGCAAAGTATACCCTCCGCACCCCCTGCTTCACAAGTCCTAAACTTTACTGTGTACTTATAACTCTATTAGATACCCCAGCTTTAGCGCCGTCACAACTTCCAGGCCAGGAAGGTAACCCAACCTACCGGAAAGACCGGAATGAGCAGCAGACCGGCGATAATCAAAGCCATGAGCTTGACCCAATTCTCTTTCTGTTTCCAGAAATACCCCAGCCCGAGCGCAACCACCGTGTACAAAACAAAAAAAAGAAACCACTGTTGGCCGGCGACAATGAACGAGTCCGCAAAAACTCTCAGAGCTGCAATCACCAGAAAAACCAACACCGTCAACAAATTCGTGGTCTGGTGTTGCGTCAGTGTCATCAGCATGTCGACCGCGGCCACCGCCAACGCCGCGCCGATAATCCATACAAAAAATTTATCTCCAGTCTGCCCGTTCCCCACATGCTCCTGGTCCGCCATGATAACTCCTCCTCGCTTTTTTCCCATTGTCTTACCGCCTCATAATCAGATCACCCACCGGACAACGAGGCCACAGATCCACAATAATAGGCTTCATAAATGTCCGGTATCCCGGGTTACGGGCCACCAGCCAATAACTTCCGAGAGGTACTCCCCTGATCTTGAAATCACCGCTCGAACTGGTACTGGTAATCAGCACAGTCCCGTTGCTGCCAATAATCGGGTCAACACTGAACATATCTCCTTCGGTCTTCATGGTGCCGATGAATACTTCGAGTCCCCGATGCGTCTGTTTCCCTTCAATAAAGACCCGCCCGTCCACCAGCGTGTAACGGGTGCGTCCCTTTAACCGAAGTATGATGAGCAGTAATACAGGTCCTACCAGTAATAGCAGCAGCCACATGATTTCACAATCTCTTTTACGATCCCTTAACCCGGAAACTGCAGTAGACATTCTGCTGCGGCTCGGAACTGACCACAGCTACTGCGTTGCGCTCGGTTTATAGTGATGAATTATTCGGGATCAGTGAAAACCCGCATTTCTCAAACATGCGTTCCAGTTTGAAAAGAGGCAGGCCCATAACATTAAAAAAACAACCTTCGATTTTTTCCACCAGCACGCCACCATACCCCTGAATACCATAGGCGCCGGCTTTATCCATCGGTTCTCCGGTGCTGAGATACGCGGTGATCAGTGCTTCGTCAAGGGGTCCCATACGAACCCGTGTAATTTCATGGTCGATATATTCTTTATTTTCCTCGACAACGATAACCGCCAACCCGGTGACAACCGTGTGCCATTTTCCAGAGAGAGTGGCAAGCATCTGCCTGGCTTCAGCGCGGTTATCCGGTTTTCCAAAGACAACTTCATTCATGGCCACTATCGTGTCTGCTCCCAGCACAACAGCTTTTCTACCTATACCGGCGGCCACATTCCTCGCCTTGGCCAGCGCGCAGCGTTCGGCCAGTGTTGGCGGTTTCCCGCCCCCTTTTAAAAGAGCTGCCTCATCGATTGTACTGGTTATGACATCACATGGAAAACCCAGCCGTTCAAGTAAGTTACGGCGGCGAGGTGATCCCGACGCCAGGACCAGTTTTTTTTGTTTTATCACAATGTCTCTTCCCTATCCGTAACCCGAATAATTCACAAACCATTCTGCTACGGCTCGAAAATAACCGCAGCTACTGCGTTACTCTCCTTCGGCTGTCCTCGACGTACCACAGAGGGTACGACTGCGGGTGCCTCAGTCGTGTGCCTTGTATCTGCGTCCATTTTCTTCACCTCGTTACGAAGGTTCATGAATTATTCAGGTTTAAAAAGCTAAATTATCTTACTCCCGTTACCGATCAGTGAATTGGAGGCTATTGTCCATAGAGGGAAAGGAGGAATGACTCCATGGATTGTCCTATATGTGGAGCGAAAATGTCCCGGAAGACATACCCCGATTCGGGGATGACACATTCTGCCCTCAAGTGTAATGAGTGCGCCTTTGTTATTTTTTATAAAGGAATTCCCGAGTTCGAAATGTAAGGAGGTACCGGCGCTGTATATTCTTCTCACAATCATGTCCTTGCTAGTTTGTGGTCTACTTCTGGAAATGGTGTTCTCCGACCTTGCCTGGCAAAAAGGCGCCCCAAAAGGGAAAACAAACAGGTCATCGAGAAGGCGGTTCCTTTAAGATTTAGCCAATAATTCACGTTATCCCTCCCGTTTAATACCATACCGTTTCACCTTATTGTATAACGTTTTTCGGTCAATTCCAAGCACCCGGGCCGACAGGCTGAAATTCCAATCGTTCTCTTTCAACGTTTTCCTGATGTGATGCTCTTCCAGCGCCGCCAGGGTCTGAAGTGAAGCCGGTTCCCGCTCATCGGTACCCGACTCCATCCGTTGTTCGAGAAACGGTTCGACACCAATCTCTTCCCCCGATGCCAGCACCGCCAGACGTTCTATCACGTTCTGCAGCTCCCTGATATTTCCGGGCCAGGTATGAATCATAAACAAGTTCATAACCCGGGGAGAAAACCCCGTCAACGTCTTCCCCAGTTTCTGTGCCGAGTGATCAAGAAACAGATTGGAGAGGAAAGGTATATCATCGGGCCGCTCCCGAAGTGGCGGGAGATGGATTGGGACCACATTGATGCGCCAGAACAGATCCTGCCGGAAGTTGCCGGACTCGATCAGGGCTTCGAGATCTTTATTGGTCGCCACCAGCAAACGAATATCAGCCTTGATGAATTTTTCCCCGCCGACCCGTTGAAACTCTTTGCTCTCAAGTACTCGCAGGAGTTTAGCTTGCATCTCCGGGTTCATCTCGCCTATCTCATCGAGAAAGAGGCTGCCGCCCCGGGCCTGCTCGAAGAGTCCGGCCCTCCTGTTGACCGCCCCGGTGAAAGCGCCACGTTCATGGCCGAACAGTTCGCTTTCCAGCAACGTTTCGGTTAGAGCCGCGCAGTTTACCGGCACGAACGGACCGTCATGTCTGAGACTGTGCCGGTGGACGGAACGGGCCACCAACTCTTTCCCGGTACCACTTTCACCCGTTATCAACACCGTCACCTCGGTTGGTGCCACCCGCTGAATTAAATCGTAGACCTGCAGCATAGTCTCGTTTCTTCCAAAGATCTCACCGAAACGGTCACGCCGCTCGACCCTGGCTTTGAGCCGCCTGTTTTCTTCCTCCAGGTTCCGGCGTTCCAAGTTCTTTTTGATAGTAATTTCGATCTCGTCGAACGAGAACGGTTTGGTGATGTAATCGACCGCCCCGGATTTCATGGCTTCCACGGCCGTCTCCACGCTCCCATAGGCTGTCATCATGATAATATCGCTGCCGGGAAGAAATTTTTTGATGTCTACAAGCAACTCTACCCCCGAACAGTCCGGAAGCCTGATATCTAGAAGAACGATATCATAGATCGCTTCCCTTACCATGGCCAGGGCTTTCTCACCGTTCTCGGCGATTGACACCCGGTATCCTTTGGCTTTGAGCGTACTGGTCAGGGCGTCCCGCATGATTTTCTCGTCATCCACGACCAGTATCTGCCGGTTCGGCTGAATCCTGCTCATCGTTTCCGTTTCATCTCCTTTACCCATCGCCTGGCGTCTCTTCGGGCCCGAATAATTCACAAAGGATTCTGCTGCGGCTCGAAAATGGCTACAGCTACTGCGTTACGCTCGGTCGGCCGTCCTCGACGTACCACAGAGGGTACGCCTGCGGGGGCCTCGGTCGCGTGCCTTGTATCTGCGGCCATTTTCTTCACCTCGTGACGAATGTTCGTGAATTATTCGGGCCAGGTTATTCATACACCCCCGGAAGCGAAATGACAAAACAGCTGCCGCCATCCGGGAGTTCCCTGAAAGTAAGCTGTCCGTCATGGGCTTCGATAATCTTGTAGCTTACCGCTAATCCTAATCCCGTGCCAGTGCTTTTCGTCGTAAAAAATGGGTCAAACAACCTGCTCCTGTCTTTAACCGGTACCCCCGGACCGCTGTCCTGAACGGTTATCTCCACCCCGGAATCTGTTCCCGGTGCGACTCGTGCTTTCACAATTCCTCCTTCGGGGGAAGCCTCGATGGCATTGAGGATCAGGTTGAGTAACACCTGTTCTATTCTATCGGGGTCCACATCCAGAAGATCGTCGGAGACAACCTCATGCTCAAACCCTACCTGTCGCATGGCAGCTCTCGAAGCCGCTGCCTGAAAAACCTTCTCCAGAATTACCGATGGTTTTGTCGGCCGCCGTTCGAGTTCCAGCCGGCGGGTAAATTCGAGTACTTCGGAAACGATACGGTCGAGTTTTTCCAGGCCTTCCAGGATGCCTCTGGCCATCTCTTGATGCGTACCTTCCGAGGGTAGTTCACGGGCCAGGTACGAAGCCAGAATTTTTACCCCCCCGAGCGGATTCCTGATTTCGTGCGACACCCCGGCGGCCATTTCGCCCAGAGCGGCCACTCGTTTAACATGCATCATCCGCTCTCTCATCCGTGCAATCTCGGTTATGTCTCGCACTATAAAAACACTGCCGAGACGTTCACCGCCGGGATCGTTCAAAGGCGATACGGCCACGCTGAGACTCCGGATATCCTCGCGCGATGTGCCGGGTATAGTAATTTCCCGTTCAACAGACGAGTCCGGTGATGGCAGGTGCTGTTCCAGCCACTCAACTACCGGCGGGAACCCACCCAATACATCGTGCCATCCAGTCTTAAGAGCGATAGGTTCGTTCCCGTTCAGGATGGTCTCAGCCGCCCTGTTGGCAGACGTGAGATTTCCCTGCAGATCAAACGTCAGTATCCCGTTGGTGATGTTTTCAAGCACAATATCTTTGAACTTCGTCAGCATTCTCAGCTCATGGTCCCGGAAGGTGGCCAGGACCATCTCCGCCGCCACCAAAACCAGGGCTTTGACGTGATGGACATCCTCCGGATGGTCTGTTTTCCTGTTTCGGACAATAATTCCGTGATCCCCGCCGCTCAAACGTATCGAGTCGTACCAGAGATCATCATCAGCCGCCTCGGTCTGAAAGCCGGAAGCGTCACTCTGTTCGACCAGGTTTTCCAGGTTGCCGGACGGGGAGGCCGACAAACGTTCCTCCAGTGTCTCCTGCCGGTCGAGCACGTCGGATAATCTGCTCCCGGAAGAAGCTCGGTCGGAATCCGCCCCGAATACCGCCCACCGGGTCTTTTCTCCCGGTCGTTTGACGAAAAGCCAGAGCGTCGGCCACCCGGCAAACTCCCTCAGTTTTTCCAAAAGCTTCCCGATAACGACCTCGACATCATCCAGTCTACTGACTGCCTCACCGAGTGAATACAATACTTTCAGAAACGAAGCCCTCTTCTGGAGCTCGAAATACAGGTTGGCACTTTCAAAAGAAAGAGCCGCCTGGACACCCATGGTGGAAATAGCGTCGGCTTCCTCCTCGGTATACTCCCGAGGACCGAAAAGAACTATTTCTCCGACATGTTCATCCCTGGCCTGGAGCGGCACGACCATGATCGCCGCTTCGTTATGGCCGGGAATGAGCCGGTCGGTTCCCCGCCACCCGTACGCCTGGTGCCCCAGCGGTATCCTGACCGGCTGCCGACTCTCCCGAGCAGCGTTTACAACAGAGCTGTAAAGCTCATCTTCAGGAATATTCATGGGACCTTCACCAACCGGGGACTGGAACAGGATCCGCCCGCCATGAGGCGCTTGAAGGAAGAGTATCCCGATCAGGGAGTCAGTCAATTTTACGGAAATATCCAGCACCAACTGCAGCAGCCGTTGTATCTCAACCCGCGAGCTCGCAATCTGGCCGACAACGCTCAGCGTGGCCAACTCACGAGTTCTCCTGAATAACTGATCTTCAACCATCTCCGCCCGCTCACCCAGCCGGCGGCGGACAATTCCCAGCGTCAAGTGAATAGCCAGCAGGGAAACCAACTCAGTGTCATGCTCCTGAAACGCACCTGTCTCGGTATGCCGCAGTTCGAGTACACCCAGGCTTTTTCCGCCAAGACGTAGAGGAACCAGCATGACCGCGCCCAGGACCGTCCCAGCACCCCTTATTTCCGCCGGCAGATCACCGGCGGACTCCATAACCAACGGGCTTTCCAGATCCAGGAGAAACCCGGGAAACGGCGTATCCTTCGATCCCATTACCACCTGGAACCGTCCGGAAGCCCGCTCCTGAGGAGCCCGTTCCAATTTAAATTCCAGATTCTTCCCGTCCTCCGAGAGCAGCCAGACCATTCCCGCCGGCGAGTCGAACGACTCCATGGCCAGTGCCAGGAAGTGATTGACAAACTTTTTCAGACGGTACGCGGTATCCATCAACCGGCCGACATTGCCGAACCGGGTCAGTCTTTGGAGTCGCTTATCAATCTGCTCCTGGATATCATTATCGTCTTCCCGGTTCTCGATTTCCTGGAATCCCGGGGGGAACATCGCCTTTCGCAGAGGCACCGGGAGATAATCGAGCGTCGGGAGATTCTGGTCGAAACGAAAACCCGACTCGCTTTCGGGACCGTCGGCGTACCGGTCGGAGACTATTTCAAACCAGATAACCGTCCACCCGGACAAGAAAACAAGGATCCCCAGTCCGAACCCCAGCAACCAGCAGCCCAGCACGATGGATACCACCACAACCATGGCCACTATAAGAACCTGAACGATAAGAAAATAACGTGCGTGAGTCATAGTTAAAATAATATCATGATTCAGACCGGAAAGTGGAGTATTATAACCAGCCTATTTCATGAACTCCCGTCGCGAAGTCGTGGATAGGCATGCAGGTTCAAGGCGCGCGACCTAGGTTTCCGGAAGCGTATCCAAGGCGATACGCTGAGGACAGCCGACCGAGTGCAACGATGAAGATGCAGGTCTATCCATGGCTGCAGCAGGGATGTTTATGAGATAGGCTGGTTACCCCGCTGGACGCAGACACACCGAGACCCGACTCAAACCAAGGCGGTTTCAACCGATTCAGTTTTCCCGTGAGATCACCAGTGTCCGGTAAGGAATGCTCCGGTGTTGCGACAGATCGTAATCTACCCGGCTCCAACAGCCTTCTTTAGAGCATCGCCACATAGACATCGGAAACGGCTTCTTGTAGATCTTGGCAGTTTCCGCCGGAGAAACAAGGCAACGTACGATTTCCATGTCGGCCCCGCACTCGGGACACTCCAGAGGATTGAGGCAGTTGGGACCCGATTCCATACTACAGTCATCGCAACGCTGATAATTGATAGCCAGGCTGACATCGTAGCTAAACTGCATAGCATACAGTTCGTCAAGATCCATGGAATCTATGATCTTTTCGAGCTCGTATGTCTCTTCCCAGCAGTCAAATCCACCAAGATCGGGAACACCAAAAAAATCGTTAAGAAGCCGGCTGGTATCTTTCCCGCTGATAATGATGCGGACTTTCAAAATGTGAACCTTCTTTCGTCCATGGATAAACGGCACTAAAAAAATTATATCACATAATTTTCTCTTCTAAACAGTTCTTTCCAATATTTTTTTGAACGGCTGAAAAAAGACAAAAGGAGGAAAAGAAATAGTTGATTTAAGAGGTTGAATTCACTATTATTCAATATGATGAACATCAAACATATCATAAACGATTTTGCTTCTTTAATGAGAATTATAGCTGCCAAGATTACCGGAAATTATTTTCCCTTCTCGGTGACGTTAATCATTACTCACCAATGTAATTATCGCTGCCACTATTGCGACGTTTTTAACGGCCAGGAAAAAGAAATGACAACCGGCGAGATCGTTTTATTGATAGACGATCTCGTTTCGCTGGGATGTAAACGGCTCAGTTTGAATGGTGGAGAACCATTGCTGCGGGAAGACCTGGGAGAGATCATCTCCCATGCCAGGAACCGGGATTTGTTCGTTACCCTATTCACTAACGGGTCTCTCGTTTCCCGGCACATCGAAAAAATCAAAGACCTGGACGTCATCCTCATCAGCCTTGACGGCCCCCGGGATATACATGACGGTCAAAGAGCCCCAGGTTCTTTTGACCAGGTCATGGAAGGTATCGAGAGTGCCAAGGAAGCCGGCCTTACCGTCTGGACAAACACGGTCATAACAAAACATAACCTGGACAGTTTGGATTTTATCCTGAACACTGCCAGGAAACTTAAAATACACACTTGCTGGCAACCTGTTTTCAATTATATCCATTCACCAGGCGACCCCAAAATTGGAGATTTGCTGGCCGATGAACAAAAATACAAGACAGTAATCGACCGGTTGATCCGGGAGAAAAAAGGTGACGGACCGATTGTTCATTCAATCGATTACCTGCGGTATATCAGAAATCCTGATTGGAACAAAAACAAGCGTACATGCTGGGCCGGTAAGTTCTATTTCGCCATCACGCCATCCGGACGGGCCGCGCCCTGTTACCCGATCTACCGTGAAAAAAGCTGGCCTAACTGTATAGAACTGGGCTGCAAAAAGGCCTTTAAGAGAGTCGGCGATTTTTCATGCGACGGATGCTATTGCCTGACCGTTGAAAACGATTTCATCTTTGATTTACATATAAAGAACATGCTGAACTCCTGGAAAGAACTACGAGCCTGAAGAGGAAGATTCTGTGATACCGACGTGGATGCTGCGATCTAGACTCATCCGATTGGCGCGGAGGAAAATCTATGCCTTGTCAGCCCGGAATCCCGATTCGCTTTTAGCCCGGATACAGGGCAGTGTGTTAACCTTTTTCAGCACCAAACTGCACTCATCTATCCCACTTCAAACCCCACAGATGGTCTTTATCGATTCGACCAATCTCTGTAACTTCTCTTGCCGCTTCTGCCCTACCGGTGATTCAGATCTGTTGAAATCCATGAACATCCCCCGGGGATCGATGGACTCGGCCATGTTTAGCACGGTGATAGACCAACTGCAAGCGTTTCCGGAAAAAATACCCGTTCTCTACCTGCAGGCCTACGGGGAACCGCTGCTTAATGAAGACATAGCCGAGATGATTTCACTGGCCAAACAGGCAAACATTGCCCATTCTGTCCAGTTGATTACCAACGGCTCCCTGTTATCGAAAGAGAAATCCATTACGCTACTGGAAGCCGGCCTCGATCTGATTATCATATCCGTCGAACACGTAACACCGGAAGGATACAAAGAACTCACCGGCGGATTTGACGATTACGAACTGATCAGAGATAACACCGCCACGCTCTACCGGGAAAAAGTGGAAAGAAATAATCCTCTGCTGGTGTATGCAAAAATCCTGAACGTACAATTGACCGGCAAACAAATAGGAAAATTTCTCAACGATTTCGAACCGATATCGGATATCACCAATATCGAATACCCGGTTGGATGGAGTAATTCCAAGGTAAAGGATTTCACCATGGGCGCGAACACCGTCTTCACCATCCACGGAACCGCCAAGCTGCGAAAAACGAGAACGATATGCCCGTCACCTTTTTCCACCATGCTCATCACCTTTGACGGATTTGTTTCTCCGTGCTGCGTCGACTGGAGCCGTAAAGCCGTGGTAGGCACTATCAACGAAGACAACCTGACCAAGATTTGGAATGGGCCGGCTCTTAACAAACTGCGCAATACTTTTATCGCCGGTGAAAAAAGCAAACTGCCGGCGTGTGCCGTTTGCCATTATATGCAGAGTTTCACGGCCGATAACGACCTCGATGACTGCCGTGAGCAATTAGCCCGGATATACGAGAAGACCTCATGAGCGCCCCCATACTCCTGATTTCCGTTCAACAGACGCTGGATGTTATCGGGTTAAAATATGTTCATTACTCTCTTATTGAAAACTCATATGACTCCATGCTTCTTTTTATTTCCGCGGCCAGACCCACCGGTGACGATCTGGAGGAGATCGGCGCCTTCGTCCGCCGACTGTCGCCGCGTTTGATTGGTCTCAGCCTGGTAACCATCGACACCATCAGAGCCAGGATTATCACGAGTTACCTTAAAGAACATTTCAACGACATCCCTGTGATCTGGGGTGGTTACCATCCTACGGTTCAACCTGGCCAGTGCCTGGAATACGCCGATTATGTATGCATCGGTGAAGCGGAGAAAGTCATCGTAGATATCGCCCGCGCCATGGATTTGAACAAACCGCTACGTGACATCAACGGCCTATGCTATAAGGAAAACAACCGGGTTAAAAAGAACCCGATATACCCACTCGAAGAAAACATCGATTCAACCTGCCTGCATGATCACATTCCACGAAACAGCTATATTTTACATGCCGGGAAGGTCGTTCCCCTGACTATAAAACTGTTTCGGAAACATGACCGGTTCGGTGGGAAAATCTTGTATATCATGAGCTCCCGGGGCTGTCCCCTGGCCTGCACTTACTGCTGCAACAGTTTCTTTTCCCGACTGTACAACTCGAACCGTGTGAGGAGAAGGAGCGTGACCAACATACTGGCAGAAATTGAAAAAGCCTTACACCATCACCCGGAAATCGAGTACATCGATTTTTTGGACGACTGTTTCATGGCCGCGGACAGGGATTATATTGACAAGTTCTGCACCCGGTACAAGGAAAAAATAGATAAACCATTCATCTCAAAAATCACCCCTACTTTCGTGACGCGCGAAAGGATTAGTGCCTTGAAAACAGCCGGCCTGGCATGGGTCGGACTGGGGCTTCAGTCCGGAAGCGACCGAATTAACCGTGAAATCTATCACCGAAACTCGTTATCCACGGATTTCCTCGAAGCGGCCAGAATCTGCCACGAATTTAAAATAGCCGTATATTATGACATCATCCTCGATAATCCATATGAAACCGAGACCGAAAAACTACAAACGATCCGGATACTCATGGCTGCTCCAAAACCGTGTTTGGCCAAATTCTATTCCCTGACATACTATCCCGGCTCTGAATTGTACGAGAGAATTAAAATCGACATGCCGGATAAAGTAGCCGGTGAAGATGTCTTGACCAAAGACCATATCCTGTACAACCAGGAACGGCCCAATGACATGATCCGGTTAGCAGCCTATTTGCACCCGCGATTGATGCTGTTCATCGTTCATCTGTACAAACACCATCCCGGTTCTTTCACCCTCACCGCGGTCATCACTATGGCCAAACTGCTATGCGCCGCGCTATTCGAACCCTGGAACTTTTTTCAATCGATCAAACTGTCACAGAGTGGTAGTTACTTGAAAACGATAACCGTTATCCCGATTTACCTCCAAGAAGGAATACGCAATTATTTCAATCAATTTACTGTATTACGAAGCAAGGTTACGTATTCAAGTGACAGAAAGTAAGATAACAAAGCTCCGTCCGATTATGCCGGAGCTAAGTTCCGCGGTTGACAGTATCCGCACCATTTGCTAGAATTTGGCCGTTTTCCCGGAGGTTAACGTGATTCTTACAGGCTACTCCAAAGCTCTCTATTCGACATGGATTTATTACAGCCCGCTGAAGACGCTCTTCGATGCAGGAGAAGGAATCAACACCATCATGGAAGGCAGGCTGGTGGGGATACGGAATATCCTCCTTACCCATGGTCATTCCGATCATTACACCGGGTTGATAAACATATTGGTTACCAAGTTCAGGTATTTCCACTCATCCCGTGAGTTCATCCCACTGACCATTTTTTACGCCGAAGGAGACAACTCGCTGGAAGGATTTATCCAGTACATTAAGAAACACTACCGCCTGAACAAACGTTCGGACTTCGATATCACCTGGGTCCCCCTCAAACCAGGCACAGAAGAACCACTGTCCTCGAAGCGGTCCACATTTGTTCAGACCTTTGCTACCAGCCACACTTCAGACGTGGTCAGTCTCGGATACAATATACTGGAAGAACGGGCCAAACTCCGGCCCGAATTCATGGGTCTAAGCCCGTCACAAATCGGTCGACTCGTTCGCGAGAAGGGGAAAAACACGATCACCTATACCAGCCGGGAGATGGCCGTTTCATATGTTGGGGATTGTATTCCCGTCGATCCTTCTCTCATCAAAGGAACCAGGCTTCTTCTCCACGAAAGCACCTTTTTACGTGAAGAGGACAAGGAAGAAAACAGCCATTCATCTCTTCCAGAAGTCCTGTCACTGGCAAAAAAAGCCCGGGTCGGTTCATTGATCCTTTATCATCTATCCTCCCGATACCGGGAGAAAGAAATCAGGACCACACTCAGGCAATTTAGACATGAAATGAAATGCACCTTTCCGATATACTACATCGTGCCCGGAAAAACATTTATTCTTGACGATCTGGATAAACCGTCGTTCCAAAGACTGAAAACCGATTCCAGGTTACGGGACTATGGGTGTAAAAAATACGGAAATAAATAGGAGAATAAAGGATTACTATGTCGGTAAACGCGCTACTGCTGGCCGGTGGACATGGAGAACGGCTCTGGCCGCTCAGTCAACCGGATTCTCCCAAACAATGCCTGCCGATCATTGGTGGGAAAAGCTTCCTTCGCTGCACCTTCGAACGGCTGGACGGGATTGTCTCACTGGACAACATATATGTTGCCACTGGAACGGAGATAGCCGAAACGGTCCTGAAAGAAGTGCCCGAGATACCGGATAAAAACTTCATCATCGAACCCCATCCCCGGGACACGGCGCCCTGTATCGGACTGGCGGCGGTGATCATGGCCGAGGACGATCCTGAAGCGGTAATGATCGCTCTTCCCTGCGACCACATCATCAAGGACGTGCACCTTTTCAGAGCGTGTTTGAAACGGTCTATCACAGCCGCTCGGCACGGGTACCTGGTGACTCTGGGAATACCACCCGAGTATCCCGCCACCGAGTATGGGTACCTGGAGTGCGGGGAAGAATCTTCCGACCTGAAACAGAGCACCGGGAAGAAGTTTTTGAACATCGATCGTTTCGTGGAAAAACCCGATTTGAAGACGGCCCGGAGTTTTTTTGAAAGCGGCCGGTACCTCTGGAACAGCGGAATATTTATCTGGAAAGCCCGCCGGATACTGGATGAGATAGCAATCCACAGCCCGCGGCTTAACCAGGGTCTCGACCTGATCAGCAAAGCCATCGGAAACCCCGGATACAACGCTGTCCTGGAACAGGAATTCAGCCATTTCACGTCCGTCTCGATCGACCAGGCCGTCATGGAAAAAGCGCACGGAATAGTCGCTGTTGAAGCCGATTTTAGATGGCGCGACTCGGGCAACTGGGATTCTTTCGCGACCCTGCTGGCCACCGACAAAGACGGCAACGCCGTCCGTGGTCACCACATTTCCATAGATACCACCGGCTGTGTCGTCTGGTCCGACAAACCGGTCGCTACCATGGGTGTCGACGATCTGGTGATTGTCAGCGCAAATAATGCTATACTGATATGTGCGAGAAACAGGGCTCGTGACATAAAACAACTGCTTCGCCAGTTCGGAGAGACGAAGAAGAAAGAGACCTGAACTATGGATTCAAATGAGATTCACGATCTCACCGCCGTTGTAGCCCGATTAACCGAAGAAATCGAATGGGCCGCACACGGAGAATACAATCGACGTCTCGAACCGTCAGACTTTCCCGAATACTTTAAGCCCCTGACCGATTGGTTCAACCGGATAACCGAGGAAAGGACCAATCTTCTCGATGAAGTCGTCCGGCTCCAGACGGTGGTCAATGTCAGCCAGAAGATCAGTTCGCTCGACAGCCTGGATTCACTTCTCTCCCTGGTAGCCGATTTAGCCAAGGCCACCCTGGAAGCGGAAGGCTGCTCTATCGCCCTGGTAGACGAGACCAGCGGGGATCTGGTTTTCGAATACGTCGAGGGGGGAGCCGCCGACATGATCTTGAAAATGCGGATTCCAAAAGGCAAAGGCGTGGTCGGGAAATGCCTCCAGACCGGCACTCCTCAGATCATCCAGGACGTTAGTCAGACGGAGTCATTTTTCAAAGATATCGATGAGAGCACTAGTTTCCAGACCAGGAACCTGGTGTGTACGCCCCTGAAATACCGGGACCGGATCATCGGCGTACTGGAACTCGTGAACGCCCAGGACATCGATCGGTTCATGCACCTGAAACGAACCCTGTTCGAGGCCTTCGCCAATATTGCCGCCGTGGCCATCGTGAACTCGATACTGCATAAAAAAGCAGTGGAAACCACTCGTATGGAAAGGGAACTGGAGATCGCACACCAGATACAGGTAGCCTTGCTGCCAGACCGTAACCCGTTCCCAGAATCCTTCGTCATCGGTGACTACTATCAGGCGGCCCGGTTTATCGGCGGCGACTACTACGATGTCATCCACACCGGTGAGAAAAACCTGGGTATCGCACTGGCGGACGTGTCAGGTAAATCCATCTCCGGCGCCCTCATGATGGTGGTGGCTCGTTCCATTACCCGAAGCGCGGTTTTGCACCAAAGCAACCCCGGAGCCATCCTCACTGAGGTCAACCAGAAACTGGTGGAAAGTACCCGCCAGATAAGCGCCGGCATGTTCGTCACCATGACCTACATCAGCCTGGAGCGCAAAAGCGGCACTCTCAAGTATGCCCGGGCCGGTCATACACCGCTCCTGGTATACCGGGGCCAAACCGGTCAGGTGGAACAAATCGACCCATCGGGATTAGCGCTGGGCCTGGTTTCCGGAGACATGTTCGACGAAAACATCAAAGAAGTCGAACTGACCATCTCTCCCGATGATCTCTGCCTGCTTTACACAGATGGTCTCAGTGAAGCCATGTCATCGACGAACGAAGAGTTCGGCGAAGAGCGTATCGTGAAACTCCTGCAACAGCATGGCAACCGACCGATTGAAGAAATCATTAAAATGCTGGCTGAAGGACTCAAGGGATTTACCGCCGGGGCAGATCAGTCTGACGACGTCACGGTTGTGATTTTCAAATACAAAGGAAGTACGCCTGAAACAGACGCGATAGCGGAGGGAGCCCCAGCAATGATGTCGGAAAATGCAACGGTTACCGTAGTGTATACATCGGAAAACGTTTCAATCCTCAAGGTAAAAGGATTTCTCAACGTACACAGCCGGGCGGAGATGGACAAAGCCTTCGAGGACATTTTAGCCGAAGAAAAGTACAATATCCTGGTCAACCTTGAAAACCTGGATTTTATTTCCAGCGCCGGTTTAGCCCTGTTTATTCCGATCGCGAAAAAGGTCCGGGAACAAGAGGGAGATATCCGGTTCTCCAATATACCCGGCAAGGTGATAAAAATATTCGAGATGCTTGGTTTCACCAAGATCTTCCAGACGTTCGAAAACGAGCAGGACGGGATAGCCTCATACGATAATCCCACTTAGCCCGGATATTTTACAGGTCTTTCTGATATCGAGGGCGCTTTAACACCGAGACCACGACAGCCTGCTCGGTCTGTCCACAGACCGAAGCTCGGCCGGAACGCCGGCACCCGGCGACCCAGAGGATCCCTTCTCCGTCACTGATAACCGGCCAGGTCGGTCTTCTGAATGGAGCCACCCGTGCTTCCCGCAGGATATCGGCTACTTTTCGCCGGCCCACAAACCCCAGGGGACACAAACGTTCACCATTTGTGGCTATCCTCACCTGAAGCGCTCCAGTGAGGGAAGTTTCATCGAAAAGCTCTATATCGGGCGAATCACCTGTATCCTTCAACATCTTCCCGATAGGTCCCGAACCCACGACCGTATCGGTTTTGAAAACCCATTCACCGAAGGCTACCTCGCCCACTGCCGGCAGGGCCTGCATTTCTGGCAACGGCCCGTTTACCGGAACGTCTACAGAGAGCAAAACCGTCTCGTATTCACGGATAAAAACGACTCCTGAGGGTAACATCACCCGGGCATTGTCGCGCTCTGACCCCAACACTGACATAACTGCTTCGACATGTTTCGAACCGATCTCTTTCCCGTTCCCGGCAACGCGTTTCAGAGCCTTAAAGAGCACCCGTCGCCTGATTCCCGGGTGAAGATCGAGGAGCGACTGGCGGGAGAGCGGCTGTCCGGGACCGAACCCGATTTCGGTAACGGTTTTATCAGCGAGGCGATCCATGACAGAATCCTCGTCTTTGAGAACCCGGCACATCCTACCTATGTCCTCCGCTAAGCGGGGATTCATGGACGTGAGTAGGGGAAGCACGTCGAGCCGCAGCTTGTTCCGACGCCAGACGGGTTCAGCATTCGTGGAGTCCTGCCTAAACTCCAGGCCTCGCGTGTGCAAGTACACCATGAGATCCGAACGGGAAATTTCCAAAAGCGGTCTAATACAGGAATCGCGAAGCGGTATCATTCCGCGAAGGCCTTTCAGTCCCGCCCCCCGGACCAGATTGAGGATAACCGTTTCAACCTGGTCATCGGCCGTGTGTCCCAGGGCCACCCGGATAGCGCCAGCAGCGAGGGCCGTTTCCGACAGGAACCGGTACCTGGCCTCCCGGGACCTGGCCTCCGATACGGGACCGTCAACTACCAGGTTATCCCATTCACCGACAGTACATGGAAACCCGTACGATTCGGCCAGCCGTTTGACGAAACGGGCATCTTCATCGGACTCTTCCGCCCGGAGGCGGTGATTGAAATGAGCGACATGAAGCTGAAACGAAAACTCATCCGCCATCCCGGCCAGCACGTCTAGAAGCGTCACCGAATCGACCCCCCCCGAACAGGCAGCGAGGACTGTAGAGTCGGGCAGGATCAACCGGTGCTCCCGGCAAAACCGCCTAACGCTTGACAACAGGACAGACATCGGTTTCTCCTCCTGCACCCTTTTCCCACTCTATTAGCTTATTCGGATTCGGTTCAGAACACAACTCTTTCGTTGCCCGGATTCATAAAATAAGCTGTTATTCTCTATTGGAAGCTTATTTTGAAAGGGTCTTACCGGGCTAACCCGCATATTTCACGAGTTGCCGTCACGAGGTCGCGAAGTTGTGCGTAGCTTCAAGGCACGCGACCAAGCCTTCCGCAGGCGTATCCGTTGCGATACGTCGAGGACAGGCGATCGAGCGTAACGTAGAAGATGCGTGCAAATTCGTGGCCACAGTAGGCACACTGGTGAAATATGCGGGCTAAGCTTTGAAGAAAATAAAGAAAAGCAGTAGACAGCTACTGCTTATATACCCGAAAACTGCAGTTGGCTTCGTCGCAAGGCAAAGGAAATGGCCTCTTCATGTGGATAGCGGAGGAGGGACTTGAACCCCCGACACTGCGGATATGAGCCGCATGCTCTAACCACCTGAGCTACTCCGCCCCTTAAAATCGGCAAAAATAGAAGTACCGTCAGCTTCCGCAAGCCTGGCCGGTACCTCGGCAAAAATAGCGGGAGCTGGATTTGAACCAGCGACCTTCGGGTTATGAGCCCGACGAGCTACCTGACTGCTCCATCCCGCACCGCTTAATGCGGCAGCAAGCTGCACACACATGCCGAGGGCCGGAATCGAACCGGCACGGATTACTCCAGCGGATTTTAAGTCCGCCGCGTCTACCTGGTTCCGCCACCCCGGCTCCAAGGCTGGAATCATTGTAGCTCTACCACTACTCCATGTCAAGGAGCTTTTGAAAAAATTACGGTGTTTTCAGGGTCTGTTTCCAGGTGAGGTAAGAGCGAAGAAAGGGTTCGATGTTTCCGTCCAACACTCCCTGGGCGTTTCCTATTTCAACCCTGGTACGCAGATCTTTTACCATTTGATAAGGCTGAAGGACATAGGAACGGATCTGGCTTCCCCAGGCAATGATCTTTTTATCTCCTTTTATTTTGGCCATCTCTTCCTCGCGTTCACGCCGTTTTGCCTCGTAGAGCCGCGCCCGCAACACCTTCATGGCTGCGTTGCGGTTGGCATGCTGGGAGCGCTCGTTCTGACATTGAACCACTATTCCGGTATGGAGATGCGTGATTCTCACGGCGGAATCAGTGACATTGACATGTTGGCCACCGGCCCCCGACGAACGGTAGGTGTCGATCCTGAGATCGTCGTCGTTGATCTCCACATCGATCTCCTTATCGATCTCGGGAAACACGTCCACCGAAGCAAATGAAGTGTGCCGGCGGTGGTTTGCGTCGAAAGGCGATATCCTGACCAGCCGGTGCACGCCGTTCTCGCCCTGGAGGAGACCGTACGGAAACTCGCCTTTCACGAGCACGGTGGCGCTTTTTATCCCAGCGCCTTCTCCCTGAAGCAAGTCGACGATTTCTACCTTGTACTTGGAACTTTCCCCCCAGCGGGTGTACATCCTGAGCAGCATTTCGGCCCAGTCCTGCGACTCCAACCCCCCGGCTCCGGGATGGATAATGAGATACGCGTTGTTTTTGTCGTACTCGCCGTTGAGAAAGGAGGTAACCTCCATCTGGGCGACTTTTCCTTCGAGAGCGATTACTTCAACCGCCAGATCGTCCGAAAAACTGTTGTCATCGTCGGCCTGAAGCAGTTCGATTAACTCTTCGGCGTCGTTAATCAACCTGTCCGTATCAGTCCATTCGTCCAGGATAGATTTCAGCGATCCCAGCTCTTTCGATAGTCGTGATGAGCGAGTCTGGTTCTCCCAGATCGTCGGTTCGGTAAGTTCTTTTTCTATCTCCGATATCCTGGCCTTCATACCAGCCAGGTCAAAGTGAATCCCTCAAATCAAGGAACCGCTCCTTGGTCTTGAGCAGGCGTATTCTCAATTCCTCCATGCCGGACACATCCTTTCCTGTCCTTATCTTCAATCCCATTCCGTGCGGAGTTTTTCTACCGTACACCCTACTTCATGTCTCATGATGGTTGCAAGTTCACCGAACCGATGGTAATACCGGCTACAGGCCGCCGTCGCTGCCTCCAGGTAGCGGCTGGTGTCATCTATTTCATGGAATAAACGAAGCAGTTCTATCTGGTTCTGGACCTGCAATGCGCTGGACAGACTGTTCATCAGGAAGTTCCGTTTGCGGTCCTCGTCCGTCAGGATCTTACAGATCTTCATGATACCGTTGGCCTGCGCCACCCGTTGGCTCAGAGACAACTCCTGGAGAATCCCGGGGTAATCCCGGGCCAGGCTTATACCTCCCCGGCAGCGGGACACGGTCTGGTCGAGATATGAGGTGATGTCCTCAAGTCCCTTTAAAACTTCGCGCCGGTTTCGGCGGATCTCCTGCTCATCGGGTACGGTCAGGTTCTGTTTCAGCCGGGCACGCGCGTTGACCTTTTTTTTCATGTAGATGTCGATGGCTTCCTGAAACGGCATCACGATAGTCCCATTTATCTTCGCGCCACCCTCTGTGGCATTGATGCAAACACCCTGATATTCGGCGATCTGGACTTCGAATTGTTTTCTGAACATATCCCATTCCTGGTTGGTGAGTACTGTTTCATCGATGTTTCCCGGAACCCGGTACTTGACATACACCGACTTGACTTCTTCCATCATTCTGGCCGCGTAGGACGCGCCGGGCCAGTGAGTGCATTCGTCCCGACCGTAGGCCAGGTCCTGCCCGATAAAAACAATCGGGTCGCACCCGAGCACCGCCGCCGACTGGAATGCCATGTTGGCCACCGAATGCCCGGGTAAAATTGTCCCCCGCTCAACCGGTAGACAGCCGAATTTGTGGCCGGGTTTGAATACCATGACGTGAGGGCCGCGGTGGGCGGTATAGAGCGATGGATCGGAGATGGGCGTGCTGACGGCGAAGGTGTCTTGCACCCGGTCTGCGGGAATACAGGCGAAATGGTTGGCCGTTTCCGGTGCCCGTTCCAGCGCAAACGCCATGTGTGACCTGAAGCCTTGATCTATCTGGGCTTTCAGCACCGCATCACAGCAGAGAATAACGGCCCGGTCTTCTATCCCGCGCAGCAGATGAATGTTGCGACCCAGAGACGGACCGGCCGAAACTATGACCGCCGGTTCGCCTTCAAAATGGTTAAACACCTGGTTCAGGCCTGGTGTCTCCAGGATGGTCGGTATGTTCGCCAGGAAATTCTTAAGACCGATAAGTCCGTCACCGGGATCGTTTCCCAGGCTTTTGACCAGGTGTTCCACCGCCCGGTGAAAATTCAGTTTGGCTGATTGATAAAAATCTTTGAAACTGGTGGTCAAAACCGGGTGTTCCACGTGCACACAGGCGGCGGCAGCACTCACGTACCGTTGTTTCTGGGTCAGGTAATCGTAGAAATCGGTGAACCTGACAGGACCATGCAGTATACTGAGCGCTCCCGAGGCCAGTTGGCGGGTCAAATCATGTTCCATCAGAGCCGCCCGAAGGAGCGGAAGCTCTGTCTCAACCACCAGGACATGACACCCGGTGTCCCAGGAGGTGTCCAGATATTCTTTAAGCAGATGCCCCATACCCAGCCCCCAGAACACCACTAGCGCCGCCCTTTTCAGGGGCAGGGCGGCCAGCAACCGAGCCGATTCACGGCGGGGCGCGTAACGGCTGCACAAGAACCGCCCCTTAAACCGGCAGGTTGTTTCTCCCGACCGGGCTTTTACCAGCTCCAGCTCATTACTACTGTCGGCCGTCTTCAATAGCTCGGCAAGTGGTGGTGAAACTGTCTCCAGCGTTTCCAGATTGGCGTGCAACGTTTCCATTAATAAGCGCCCGCTTTACCTATCAATAACTCATGTCGTTCGCACCATCGTCATGGGCGTTGAATCCGGTTTAATCTTTACCGGCTTGTTTTCGCTTGAAAAGTTCTATCGTCCGCCAGAACCGCTCTATACGCGCTTCTGTTTCCCGGACCCGTTCCTGAAGACCGTTTCGCTCTTCATAATCGTAACAATACTCCAGCGCTTCTTTCAACATCCTGGCCTGGTAGGCATCTTTAACCAACCCTTCTTCCCGGTACCGGATATAGTGTTTGTAGGAGTCGTACATCTTCTCCAGGTCGGGTTGCTGACAGCGGCGTTCATAGTATGCCAGGTAATAATAGGGGGACGGGTCGGTCGGTTCGAGCCGTAAATATTCCTCGATATACCGCGAAGAGAGCTCATAGTCCCGCTCAAAATCACCAACGTGCGAGGCCAGAAATGCCAATGTCTGGGGCATGACCTTGATAGAATATGCTTTCAATAATATTTCTTTTGCCTGATGAATTCCCCCCTCGGCCACCAGCTTTTTACCAATTTCAAGTTGCCTCAAAGCCTGCCAGGCAGCGTAATCTACCACCCGACCGGCGGTCAGAGCGCCCCCCACAGTAAGCAGTCCGGCCAGCACTGCCAGGAGGATGCGTTTCTTTGACATCTTCATTGTTTCCAGGGCCAGCCCACAAACCAACACCAGGGGAACGATCGGGAGCCGGTAGCGAGTGGTGGGAAAGAAAGCCGTATTGACCAGCACCAGGATCAGGACCGCGCAGACCGGAACGGGGTGTTTTCGGTACATAGCCGGCAGACACAGTATCCCCATAACTACTATGGCGCCGTTGAAAAAACAGGCCCACCAATCCAGTGGGAACGGATAGGACCAGTAGTTGTCTCTGGTTACCTCACGGCACGAAAAGGTGATGAGTAGCTTGGTCGCCAACCCTGTGAGAAATGAAAGCGGGTTGCTTTTCAGGTATGCGACGACCTCACGGATGAAGTAGGGATCGGACAAAGCATTTCCCAGGCTCCCTTCCCCGCCATGGATATGGTAGTAACGGTACTGGAGTTGCCGGTAACGCCACCCGGGCAGCAGGTTGTAGGTCTCCTGCCAGGAAGGGTTGTTGCCTATATACAAGTTGATCCCGCCGTTTACGCAAACCGGGGCGGCACGGCCGGAAGTGGCCTTGTTCATCATGGTTACGGGCAGGATGAGAACAGCAAACGCGGCCAGAAAAAACAGTATTTTCCAACGATACCGGTACCATCCCACCGCCGTTATCACGGCTACCAACAACAGGAAATATGCTTCGAACAAACAGAGTGTTCCGGCCACCAGGCCGGCTCCGACAAGAGTGTACCAGCGTGGTCGGCAGGTCATGATCAGCAGCAGTAAAAGAAGCAGGAAGATACTCCAGGCCGGCCGCAGGAACTTGGTCTCATAATACAGCACGGCCGGACAGAGTGAAAAAAGTATCCCTGCCAGCGGCGCCCACCATGAATTTAGTGATTCGGTTTTTCGTTTGACCAGCAGAAAAATCAGGACAGCGCTGAGCGTTCCCAGCAGCAATTGAACCAGTATAACGTGTTTGAATTTCAAACCGCACAGCAGCAGCCCGGCTATAGCAAACAGGTACCCGGGAGGTTCCTGAAACGGGAGGACCATCCCGGAGAGAGAAAACCAGGAGTCCGCCAGCTGCCGAGACTGGTCCCGGTAGGTAAGTTCGTCCATGACCGGATGCAGGAAGAGCGGATCAGTGTTACGCTGGATAGTGAAAAAAGCGACCCGGGCCAGGATTGCCACCAGAACGCATACGGCGAGCTGGATAACAACGGTTTTGGTCCAGATTCTGTCCTCACACATCACCACAACATACCCTTGCCAATCCGGTCGTTTATTACGTAATACGGTTGCCGTACGAGCCGACAGTTTTCACCAATCCTCTAAGCGTCACCAGGGCGCTCGCCTGGGCCATACAGGGGATGGTGCACCCATCGCAGACCGGGTGTGCCCCCTGGAACCGTCTCACAGCCCGGGCCTGTTCGCCGTAGTAGATATTTTTCAAGTCTCCCGCAAGCAGAGAGATAGAAAGCCCGTTACATGGAAAACTGATGCGGCCGTCGGCTTTGATGGACACCGCTATGTCCATGGCCCGGCAGCCCACCTCGCTCAACCCCCCGAGGCGGACCGCCATTAAAACGGCATCGGGACATTCTACCATCGACCCGAACTCGCGGCTCAGCCGGCCAACGGTTTCCAGAAACTTCCGGTAATAAGTCGAGTTTAGATCGCCGGTGGCATGATCGGCCAGGGTTTCTTCCACTGAGGCGTTGACGTTCCGCCCCTGGTTTTTCACCGAGAGTTTCACTCCCAGCGAGCCGGCCAGACCGGCCAATTCCTGGAGCACCCGATATGAACTCCCTCGCGTGTACACCGCCGTGATAACCGGTTTTTTACCCTGTGACAGAAGGTATTTGACTGTCTCCAGAGCTTTTCGAAACGCCCCCGGGCAGTCCCGGCCCCGATCATGGAAGTCTTCGGGACCGTCTATACTGACCATCACCAGGTTCGCTGCTAACAGGTAATTGCGGCTGTGTTCCGATCCCGATCCGTTGGTGGTGACGGCGGTGATGATACCTTTCTTTTTAGCCGATCGGATAAGGTCCCCTAGATCGGTCCGCAGGGTTGGTTCTCCGCCTGAAAAATGGATGATACCGCATCCCAGGCCGGACAGACTGTCGATAGTGCGAAGCGCGTCCCCGGTAGAGATGCCGTCTGATAACGGGCGAGCGGTGTTCCTGGTACCGCAGAACCAGCAGTTCATAGTGCAACAGTCGGTAATCTCCCACTCACAGTAAAAAGGGATACGCCCGCCCAGTTTGACGGCGCTTATCGCAGCCAGGGCTCGAATACCGGAAAATATCCTTTTCATCGGTTTATTCCTGCCATGATTCCAGCGCCTCCACGAATACCCGCCCCCGGCATGTGTCGGGATATGGTACTCCCAGAAGATAATACACCGTGGGCGCGATATCCATTATCGATGCCTCATACTCCAATCGAAAGCCCCGCTTAATCCCTGGTCCCGTCATGATAAACGGAACGTACCGTTCCGCCCTGAATAGCATGTACGAGTGGTCGATCTTCACGATCCCGTGGTCCGAGCAGATAATGACCACGGTATCGTCGAGCATACGCTCTTTTTCCATCCATTGGAACAACTCCTCGATCCGGCGGTCGGCGCCCAGCAAAGCCTGGAGATATCGCTCGGATTCGCTGCCGTAAGCATGCCCGAGAAAATCTGTCTCGCTGATGTCCGCAATAAAAAGACGAGTGCCATCAGGGTTGGATAAGTCTTCACGCAACCATTCGAACATGACGTCATCAGCCCGGTCTGGACCCTGTTTTACCAGGGAGACTATTTTCGTGTTCCATTCTGGACGGGAGAAATGACGTACGTGCATGGAGCCATAAAGCTTTGCCCCGACCAGGTCGGGCAAAGCTTTAACCGATATTTTTTGGCCCAGATTATTGTTCCGTATCCCGTGGACTTCCGGTGGAACACCGGTCAGTATACTGGCGAAAGCAGGGTTCGTGAGCGCCCGGTAAACTGTTTGCAATCCTTTTGGAAACGATGAACCGCTCTCAGCCAGTCGCGTCAGAAATGGCATACCGGCCTCGTAAAACCGGTCCAGGCGACAGCCGTCGATATTGATAATGAGCACCCGGCCCGCTATCTTTCCGCCCGGGTTCGGCCGGAAATTATCCGACATGAAGGAGCGGGGTTTTACCAGGCGAGTGACCAACGCCGCCATCCAGAACGTCACCCAGAACCAGATTCCGCCACCCGGTACCGGTTGCGGCCGAGTTACCAATACGAGTGTGTAGAGCGTGGAAAAATAAACCGACATGGAAAAACTGACCGTAGTGGGCGCGATGGTGAACACTGAGTAAAAGAGCTTGCGAAATCCGATACTCGGATCGCCGGCGGCAATCGACTCGGGGATACTCATGAACACGAACTGGACCGTAACAAACACCAGGATATTGATGCCCAGCAGAAGACACATTTCAGGCCAGGTTACCAGTTTATCTTTAAACAGGAAAAACAAATAAAGCGGCCCCATAAGTACGAACGGAGGGTAAAAGTCGGCGGTCTTGAATCCCAGCCAGACAATAGCGGTCAAAACCGCTATCGGCCAGAAACGGCAATCACGTACCCCGCACAAGTACAGCATATACCACAAAAAAGAAATCAATCCGGCCACCAGGAAATAGGTGTCGATGGTATTGAAAAAATACAGGATACGAACGCCGATATCTTCAATTTTCAGGTTGTAGAACCGGAGGATCAAAGACCGTATCATCGGGACCACCGGAACTTCAGAAAATTGGATAGAGGGAAACTGATTCTCGGCTCGTAGTAACAGATATAGCAGCTTTGACGACAGCCGTTGCACCTTTTCAGTTCCGCCAGGCGCTGCCGGTACTCATCGGACGCGAGCATGGTACGCAGTCCCTTTTCCCGTGAGAACCCGCCAGTCCAGTTCAGCCCTTCCAAGCAGGGAAAGACACTTCCATCCTCAAGAAATTCCACGTGGTGGTAACCGAAAAGACAAGGTTTTTGGTTGAAGATATAGCGCTCCTTTTTACATAAGAAATTGTAGACGCTGTTCAGAAACGGCCGGGAATTGACGACCCGATCATTCTGTTTTAAACAGGATACCACCTCTGCGATCAAGTCCCGGGAAACATGTTTATCTGCGTTTTGTACCGGTAGTGTTCCATCGAACGATGGATGCCGGTTTTGTGGTTGAACTTTGAGATACACATCATACCGGCGAGCCAGCTCAAGCGTGTGGAGACAAGCCCGGGGCCGATCGGGTCTGATCACTGAGTTTAAGACCACGGTGACCTGCGGAGCGGCTCTTTTCATCGCTAAGACAGCCTGTACCGCCTTCGCATAGGAACCCGGAACGCCTCTGGCCTCATCATGCACCGATGCCGGTCCATCAATACTGATGGAAATCTCATCTATTCCCGTTGCCGCCAACGACCGGGCACGCGCATCGTCGAGCAGATACCCGTTGGTCACCAGGTGCAGGTATGAAATCCTGCTTTTCCGGGCATGCGCCAGGAGATCGTCCAGATAGTCGACCAGCAGCGGTTCACCACCGGTAATGCTGAAATAAAAACATCCCAGACCACTCAACTCGTCCACGATGTGACTGGCTTCAGGCAGAGACAGGGTTTTTGCCGGGTCTTTCCGCCAGATACCGCAAAATGTGCAGCGGCAGTTGCAGCGGCTGGTGATATATAATCCGGCCGCCAGCGGCCGAGGCCGCCGGCCAGCACAGTAGGAGATATACCACCGGGCTACCCGCCACAAAAGCGAGGGGAGTAGTTCTTTTTTTTTGAGAATAACCGATCGCATCGTGTATCAGGAGAAGAGAAATCTCCGTTCTATGACCTCCAAAACCTGTCCCGGTTTGATGTTTTTCAAACAGAGATTGTTGGTGCAATGAGACATCTTCGAGTTGTATATATTGAGACACGGGCTGCAGTGCAGGTCGTCATAAAATACGTAATGGCCATCTTCAAACGGTCCGTAGAGATAGGGTGTTTCCGGTCCGAAAAAAGATATTGTCGGCAACCCGATAATGCCTGCCAGGTGCAACGGTCCGCTGTCGTTGGTTATCAACAGGTCAGCTCCGGCAAACAAACCGGCCAGCTCCCAAATCCCGGTTTCACCACACAGGTTGACCACCCGTGGCAACGAGTTGAACCCGGCAGCAAACTCGTTCACATAACTGGTCTCGGTTTTACCACCAATCAGGATAACAGCCATCTCCGGCTTCTTGAGAAGCCCGTTCACTATTTCGGAAAAATATTCTTTCGGCCAACGTCGGTGAAGGCACAGGTCCCCGGTATTGATATTGAGACAGACGAACCTGGTACAGTTTTTCAAAGCGCCGTGGGCCTGTTTCAAAGTCGGGATAAATCCTTTGACTCCACCAGAAAGAAGGGCGGTCCGCTCCGGTTTAAAAGAGTACTCGAACTCATCAATTCCCAGGCTCCGGACAACCTTGGAAAATATTTTGGTAATGTGCCGGCTGTGATCGAACGCAACATTGATATCATGGGTATTATTTCTCCACCTCAGTGGAGAGTTGAACCCAACCGTCACTTCCGGCCGGGTAAACAAGGTAGCCAGAACTGTTACCATAGCGGAAAAATTGGTCAGGAACTCAAGGTCTATCACCACGTCAAACTGCTGTTTGGTAAATGTCCGCAGGATACCGCCAAAACTAATCAGAAATCCACTTAAACTGTCGATTCTAAGACAGATCACATCGTCGACTGAAGGCAAAGCCCGGCACAATTCCCGGTTGGTTGACAGGGTAAGCATGGTAATTTTCGATCCGGCATATCGTTGTTTCAGGACCCTGAGCGCCGGCGAGGCTAAAAGAATGGTCCCCATCCCGAAAAACTTTACTACCAGGACACTACGGCAGACGGTCAGCGGTAGGACGGTCTCCACCAGCGGCCGGGGTCTGGCGATATTTCGCAGGGCAAGCAGCACCCGGCACACTATTGAGCCCAGATGTGTGTCGATTTTTCGTATGACGTTAATATTCATGCCGCAGCGAGAACTCCCATTTCTACCAGCGATACGATAAATCTCATTATACCCCACTTTCTACACTCCTTGCTTGAGGGTGGGACCACCCAACTCACGCTACATCTCAATGTTGACACATAGGTTTGGCAACAGCACAAGATTCCACAGGGTTCTCTTTCTCCAACCTCACTTTCCACACTTCTTGCTTGAGTAGTGGTCCTCCCAATCCAGCATCTCTTTTCCCACCACAAGGCTTAACCGTAATTTAACGTTACCCTCCCACCCTCTGGAATATAAGCGTAGAAAGTACAGTTTAAAATGAGATTGTAGTAGAAATTTTAAATCTCGATCTCTGAAATCTCCAACCTCACTTTCCACACTTCTTGCTTGAGGGTGGGACCACCCGGTTAACGCTACGTTTCAATGTTTGCACTTACGTTTAGAGGAATGAACCAGCCTCCGCCCGGGTAAATATTCTTCTTATTTCCGAAAACGAGATCGTAGCCACCGTTTTCTGATCAGCCGGGAGAGGCCCGGCCAGAATCCTGGATGGATGAGTGCGTATCCAGCCGAGATCATCGGGGGAGCACCAAACACCAAACCTTTAATAATGCGGGAGAGCATCAGCGGGATAAAGATAACCGGGTTGGAAAGAAATATGTTCCAGGCCAGGCGGGTACCGTAGTAGACATACGATTTTATAAGCGTCCAAGGAACATACCAGGAAGGAACTCCCTCGTTTTTAGCGCCCCGGCTGAAATGGTAGCTGTAGATGCGTTCGGTCCCGCCGGTGCGGTGAACCGACTGGAATCGCTCAGCCAGAGGAGTGCTGGGCAGGGGCGTATAGGCGAAATAGAGCGGCACATGGATCAGTGGTGTTTTACTGAATTCATAGGTCTTGCGGATACTGGACAAAGTGTCGCCGGGGATACCGATCATGCAGTAGGTTTTAACGATCATTCCGTACCGGTTGCAGGTATTAAGGATTTCCCTGGTTATCTCCGGACTATTTCCTTTTTTATTTAGAACTTCTTCCCTGATGCCCTGATCTGCCGACTCCAGACCGATCCGTACCTGGAGACAACCAGATTCAGCCAGCAGTCGAAGTTTTTCTTCAGATGCATTACGCTGATCGGCCTTGAGAAACGTAGTATACGGCAGCACCTCATGCAGCCCCCGTTTCTGATACTCTTCGGCCCATTCTCTAAACCAGCTGCCATTGAAAGTAAAGACTGCGTCATAGACGTGAGCCGCCTTCATCCCCCGATTTCTGTAAGTGCGGTACAGGTATTCGATCTCCGCTACATAATTTTTAGGGTCGCGCTCCCGATACCGCCGTCCCGGGTTCGAAGAGTCGAGGACGCTTTCAGCGCAAAACGAACAACGGTAGGGACAGCCCCTGGTCCCGATAACATACAACCGTCCCAGGTAGTAGAGGTAGTTGTCGATATCGTCAAACAGGTTGTAGTTGGGGATGGGCAGCGAGTCCAGATCATCGTTGAAAGGCCGTTTTTCGTTCTTGACAAGGACCCCGCCATCTTTAAACCACAGTCCCTTCACCGCTTGCAAGTCGTCTCCGGAGCTTAACCGGTCGAGGTACTCGGCCAGCGTGTGTTCCCCTTCCCCGGTACATATGGCGTCGAAATCCGGGACCGCCGCTGTTTCATCCGGATTCATCATAGTATGGTAGCCGCCCACGATAATGGGAACCGGCCGGATGGTCTTGACGAACCGGGCAATGATCCGGGCATAATCGAAATAGAGCGATACCACTGATATTCCCACCACGTCAGGATTGAACGATTCCACCTGTTTCCGCATATAGTCCCGCCAGTGCCTGGTGTGGAAGGTCGGGTCGATTATTTTAACCTGGTGATCGGTGCGCTCGTCGATATACGTGGCCAGGTAAGCCACACCCATGTCCAGGCTATGGGGAGTGCCGTCCAGGTTCGGGTAGATAATGGCGAAACGCATTTCCCCGCCCTTCCTTATGTATTTAACCTATGTATTTTTTGGAAAGAATAACCGTAACACCAATCCCGGTTTCCGAAACACGGACAGCCACATACCGGGACTCATCATCTTCTTTACCAGGTACGCGGGACGACCGTAGAACTGGCGGAAAGCCCGTTTAACCCAGCGGTCGAGATTGAGGACCATGTACGGCACTTTGTCATCGCGGCGACCCAGGGTATACTCCCGCCAATACTCGGGATCGAGTTTTCCTCTCTCCACCGCCAGGGTATGGAAGTCGGTCTCCGGTAACGGCACGCCTGCATAAAACATTACGAAATCGGGATCGATTTCAATGGCGAAATCGATGGTCTCCTGGAGAGTTTTGGCCGTATCGTCCACATACCCGAGAATGAAATACGCCCCGATCCTGACCTTCTCCCGTTTACACCAGCGAAACGTTTCTCGGATCTGGTCTTTAGTAATCCCTTTTTTCATCAACGACAGGATCTCGCCGCACCCGGATTCCACACCGAACTTGAGCTGTTTGCACCCGGAACGCCGCATTAGAGAGAGCATCTCCCGGTCGATGGTGTCGACCCGGGTGGCTCCCTGCCAGACCAGGCCCATGTCTCGCTTCACCAGTTCTTCACTGATAGTCATGATGTGATCACGCCGACATGTCAGCGTATCGTTACAGAACACGATTTCCCTGATGCCCCTGGTTTTCCCCAGGTATTCCATTTCGTCCACCACCGACACCGGATCCCTGAGACGTACGGTGGAGCCAGCCGTCCCCCGGTAACAGAACCCGCACCGGTATGGGCATCCCCGGCCGGAGATCATGGTAGCCAGGGGCTGCAGAACGTCGGCCCGGGAATACGCGCGGGCCGGTACCAAATCCCAGTCGGGATACGACAGTTGGTGAAGCCCGGTTTCCACGTAGGTGTCGTTTTTACGGATATTTCCGTTCTCCCGGTAAACCAGACCCGGAACCGTGGAAAAATCAGGGTTTGAGCCGGCCATGGTTTTCACTAGTTTCACCAGCGGGACCTCACCGTCTCCCCTGATTACGAAATCCACCTCAGGATGGGACAATGTCTCCTCGGGAAATATATCGCAGTGCGCCCCGCCGAGCACCACCGGGGCCCCGGTCTCATGGGCAAACCGGGCCGCTTCCAGAACACCTCGTATCTCCGGGGTGGTGCAGGTAATTCCCACCAGGTCCGCCGCCGAACGGACAATCTCCCGGCGGGCGGCGGCACTGTCAAGAGCCCTCTGTTGAACATCGAGAAGCTCCACCTCGAACTCATGCTCCTTGAGCGCGGCTCCCAGGTAGAGCAGTCCCAACGGAGGCCAGACCCCCATTGAGCCGGCTACATTTTTAATTTCCCTGGAATTGATGTTTTCCCGGTTGTGATAACGGATCAATAAAACCTTCATGGTTGTTTCAGCTTAACACCATCCGGCCGGAGCCGCAAGAACAGAGTGTTGTTGGTTAAAGAGCATATTTGTTATCCTAGACACGATCTGGTAGTGCCTTAATAACGAAGTCTGGATGGTGTCGATGGAGAAAAGGGAAAAACCGGTCACGGTTATGTTACTGGCATGTTTCGTTTCGCTGGTATCGGTCCTCGTCATCATCCATCCGTTGGCTTTCAACCTGAACTCACACCTGGCGCTGACGCGCCACAACGATTTTGACAACGATCTTCTCGTCTCCCTCTGGGAAAGCTGGTATTTCAAATCCTTCACTCCAGGGGATTATTTCAAGAACCCGAAACTCTTATGGCACACCCCGCTTCAGTATTATCCCTGGGGACGAAACCTCTACGTGTTGGAGGTCCATTATTATGTGATATTTGTTTCCCTGCTGGTTTTCTGGTTCGTCGGGTTTCCGGCTATCTACAATCTCCACCTGATCTTTTTCCTCACCCTGAACGGGGTAAGCATGGCTCTGGGAGTCTGGTTGCTCACCGGCAGCAAGCGGGGGGGCCTAATCAGCGGCCAGTTGATGGCCATACACCCTTTCATCATCAGTTTAATGTTATCGGGACAGTTCACGCACGGCACCACCTGGTTCATGCCGCTGCTCCCGGTATTTTTTCTCGCTTGGATTACCAGGGGCGGGCGCAAAAACCTGTTTATTTCCTCTTTACTGCTTGCTTTATGTACATTTTTCTACCTCTTTCACGGGGTATTCATGGGAATGTTCGCAGGATTGTACGGGTTGTTTTACCTGCTTTTTAGGCCTGGATCGAGACGAAAAACCCTGGCCCGGTTACTTCTTTTCAGCCTGATGTTTGGAGCGTTAGCGGCACCGATAGCCTATCCGTTCTGGCTTGAACTCAAAACCCGTGGAACGGTCCAGGGGGTGCCTCGGAGCAGGATCATCCCCTGGCAATTCCCGCCTTTGACCGATGTCACCCTGGAAGGAACCACTCCGGTGCTGGAGGAAACCGGGAAACATTCAGTGGCTCCACGTCGCATGGATATGAACGCCAGTAGCATTCTTTATTCTCCGACGTCGGGATCGCTCCGCCCGGTTCTTCTCGTTCCCCTGGGACTACTTGCCCTGGCGTTGTGCCTTCCTCTCGTATTCGGAAAAGACAACTCGAAAAAAGGCCGATTGTTTTTGGTTTTCGCTTTCTTTTTCTTGACGATGGTACTCGGCTCGTATGTAATTATCCCCGATACAACCGTCCACCTGCCTCTACCTTTTGCCTTCATGTATGCCGTAATCCCCGGTCTATCGCGCCTGACCACTAATTTCAGGTTTGTTCCGGTAGCGCTGGTATTCCTTTTTGTTTCAGTAGGTTTTTCTGTTGCCCGGCTGGAAGAGTACGTGAAGGGAACCGGCAAACGCTGGGCAGGGACCGTCGTGTTGCTGCTGCTGACTCTGTACCTGGGCCGGTATTCGTACATGGTCCGCCTTAAAGCTTTGCCACCAATACCGCCATCCATTACCGCCCTGGCCGGGTTCCCGGATTACGGGGTGATCGATATTCCGCTGATTAGCGAAAGGACAGCCAACAACCTTCTCTGGTACCAGACTACTCACGGCAAACCGCTTTTAACCGGTGCTGCGCCGCACCTGGATTACTGCAGTCCGCCTGAGTTCTATTCTTTCCTGAAACAAAACCCGTTCCTGAAAAAGATAGCTCGATTGCCAGACCGTCTGATCGAACCGAGTTCATTTCCCCACACCGGATTATCGTTCCTCTTCAAACACAATTTCCGATATCTCATCCTGCACAAACATTATATTGACTCCCCGCACATGAACGTCAAATCCGCCAAACAGCGGATGACATTAACCCGCTTACTGGGAAAACCACTGCTGTCGGATAAAAAAGTGGATGTGTTCGATCTCAACGTCGGTATCGTCAAGTGGCTGGGTCGTAATACTCAGGAGACAGTGTTTCGCGTCATGGCGCCGGTGACGGCAGCGGCGGCAATGATCGGATCGGATTATGACGCCCACCTGGTCTACGGAAAATACCGGTATTAGCCCGCCGGAGTCTATTGGTCGCCTTTCTGGCGGAGGACCACCAGATAGTGATGGCTGCGGGCATGCGCCTGAACCCATTTATGGGCGTCGACCGGACCCAGTCTATCTTTCCGCATCAGAAACTCGCGGGCCGCCAGGATAAGGCTTTCTTCATCCGTCTGGGTGATGATGTTCTGGATGAGTCCGTATTTCAATTTGAGCACATTACCGATGATCTTGATCAGGTTATGATAGGGAACATTCTTGAGACTTTCAAGATCGGTTTCGACCAGGTATCGTTCGGCGTCGGCTTTGGCCATGGTACCGATCTGACGTTCGGCGTCTTCACGCTGTTTTTCGACCTGCTTCCAGAGGTCCCGGTCCTCGATAAGTTCCGATCTTTGCAGCACCCGATCTACCCATTTGGTAATCAATTCATGCTTGAGCTTGAGTTCCTTGATGACGCTGGCGATTTCTTCACGGTTGGCACGGGAGTCAAGAATCTCGATAATAATCGGTATTTCCGCCGGCGAAGCTTTTTCCAGATGCTCGATCAGCAGTTCGTTGACCGTTTCTTCCGGTCGTTTGCCCAGTGCCCTCAAGGCAGCCTGCCTAACTTTCCCTTCCCCGGATGTGGCCAACCGGGAAACGGTCGAAAAAACCTCTCCTGTCTCGACCTTGGCCACTGCCGGTAGGAGGATCTCAACTACAGCGGATTTTTCTTTTTGGATGGCGGTTAACAGACGCTCCGTTTCATGAGGAGCAGCCTGCCCTATGGACCAGGAAATAAGTTCGTTCACATCCTGATCACCCTGCCGCAACTCCCTCACCAGGACACTAAGCGCACCTCCTCTCGCCTTGGCCAGGAACCGCGCCACCAACATTCGTGTATCCTGTTCATCGTGTTCCAGCATCTCCGATAAGAGCATCTCAGACATAGCCGGGTCCGAGAATTCATGAAATCCTTCCAGCAAGTTCATTCGTTCTTCTTCCGTACCATCCCGCAGCACCTGTAGAAAAACATCGGCGGCGGCCACACCGAAATGAGAGAGAGTCACTTTTGACCAGTACTGTTTATCAGCGTTTTCACTGCCGGCAGCCCGTATCAACTGGGGGACACACCGTTCACCCATGCTTTTAAGAATATTGGAAGATTTCTTCCTGACCGGCCAGTATTCATCACCCAGGGCATCCACCAGCGGTTTGATCGCGGCCTGGGAATTAGTCTTGCCCAGTGCGTCGAGGACGAACATTCTGGTCCTTTTATCGCCTTCTCTGTACTTGACCTGCAGAAGTTCTATACCATCTTCGCCGATCTCCCCCAAGGTCCTGATGGTCCAAAACACGATGTCTTCGTTTTCCGACGTGACGGTTTCTCTGAGGGCCGGAATGGCATCGGGGCCGTATTTGGCCAGGATATCCGAACCCTGCTTGCGTACCACCCATGACTGGTCGCCGAAAGAGTTCAACAGCAGGGGAATGGCTTCCAAAGCTCCGGTTTCCCCTAAAGCGGTGACTGCGTAATATCGCAGATCATCGTCGTCGGTTTCGAGAAATCGAGTCAGAACGGTGACCGCTCGTTTTCTCATGATCTTTCCTACCAGCCTGATTACCCAATACTTGAGATCGGGGCCGCCTGTTTCGAATCCTTTCACCAGATAGGGCACACATGGTTCTCCTATTTCCTGAAGGACTTTGGCCGCATGTTGGCGGACAATCCATGATTGGTCTTCCAGGGCGGCGATCAGATACGGGATAGCCTGCTCGCTCCGGGTTTCTCCCAAAGCCACCACCCCATAGTAGCGCATCTCTTGTTTGGAACTCGATAAAGTCTTGGACAGGGCGGGAACGGCCTCTTTTCCCATAATCCGTCCCAATGCTTTGACGCTCCAATATTTTGTGTTCAGGTTGGGATTCTGAATGGCGGCACGCAGTTTGGGTACCGTTTCCTTGCCGATACCCATCAAGGCCTCGCAGGCAGCTTTCCTGACCGACCATACCGGGTCGCCGAGAGCTTCGATGAGCGGATCAACGGCGGCGGTGTGACCGGTCTCTCCCAGGGCGGTAACTGCGAAAAGACGTTTATCGCACTCTTTATCTTTCAAGAGTGTCTGAAGCGGTTTGATGGCCGATTCACCGAAACCGGCCAGGGCCCGGATGGACCAGTAGGAGATATCGTCATTGGCGTCGTTGAGATGGGGTTCCAAAAGCGGGATGGCTTTTTCACCTTTACCGGCCATGATCTCAGAAGCCCGACGACGAATAACCCACATGGAGTTGCCGAAGGCCTTGATCATAAGCATGAGAGGCTCGACACCCTCTAGTTTGTCTAACGAGTCAAGGGCGCCGTGCCGCTCTTCGGCTTCGCCGTTTTCAAGCAGTTCCGCCAGATCTTCTAAAGGCGACCGGCTGGCCTCCTCAGGCATTCCATCCACCACCTTAACCCGGATAACATTTACCGTGCCAGCAATTCGGCGTACCTTGCATACTTGCTATCAGGCTCCATCTTCAATGCTTCCGAGAACACCACACGGGCTTTATCCGTCTCACCGGCCTTCATGTATGCCATTCCGAGTTTGTACCTGATATCAGGACGGGTAGGATCCGCTTTCAGCACAGCTTCATACATCCCGGCCGCTTTCGTGAACTCTTTTCTGCCCAGGGCGTTTTCAGCGGTTTTTAGCATTCCATCCACCGAATCAGATGTCTTCGCCGCCGGTTCGGATGGGTTTTTTTGTACTTTAACTGATATCGGGTGGATCGGAGCAGAAATTTTCTTTTTCCCTGTATCAAATTTGAACAGAGCCGAAACACGGTGGATGTCGCCAAGTTCCTGTTCCTGGAAGGCATAATCGATTTCCCATCCGCTAAACATGATACCGGCGCCGGCGGTAAAATCCTCGTCTGACATCCCGGCACGAATAGCGAACTTCTCACGAAAAAGAGCTTCTCCGCCAACGAACACCTCGGTGTCCATGTCCTCGACCTTACTTATATCCAACGCCAGCAGGGCCCCATCCCACAGTTTGTACGAACAACCGAGTGCCAGCTTAGAGGGAACATCATCGGTCTGCCCAGAAGCGGTATCCCACTCGAGTTCGGCGCCCAACTCCTTACCCACCAGGCCGACCCGGAACCGGTCGGAAACATCGTAAAGCAACCCCAGGTCAAAACCAAATCCGTCGGCCGAATTGGTAAACAACTCATGGCTTAGATATTTAATGCTCAAACCAAGATCTACACCATTCTTCAAGCGTTTGGAGACGCTGGCCATGAAGCAGTCTTCTTTGTCTTCGAAAACAGTGGTGGGATTGCCCAGTGCGTCATATCCCTGGATGCTGTCGACACCGGCACGAATCCAGCTGATACCCCAGCTGTAGCATGATCCGGGATTGACCATATTGATAAAATTGTAGGAACGGTCGAGAGTCAGGTCAGCGTGCATGGTGCTCAGCTGCCGGCTTTCCAGACGAGCGATACCCGCCGGATTCCAGTATGTTGTAGTAGCGTCATCGGCCACACCAATAAAGGCTCCACCCATTCCCAAAGCCCGGGCGCCGGCACCCATCTTGAGGTAAGCAGCGGCACCGCCGGCCTGACCGCCGGCCGCCGACACAGCTGATACGCCATTAAGAACAGCCAGCAGAAAGAAGATAATTATCAGAGTTCCGTATAATCGTACTGATTTCATCGTACATCACACTCCTTCATATAGTGCAGTTTGACCACCCTGCCCCGTGAAAGCCGGATATGAACGGGTACCCTGCTCCCGGCCACCGGTCATCAGCAAAGAGGTAACAGTGGCAAGAATCATGATAAACAAAAGGATCTCGTTGAGATCTTCTCCCCTCGCTCTAGACACAAATACACCTCCGTAATAATAGAGGATTCTCTCAGGTGTATCGGAACAACCAGGTTCAACCTTTAATCCGAAAAATACAACGGCCCCTTACATCAAGCTAAACCAGCCTTAGTTACGGTTTTACACCAGGTCAACCTTTCTTGTGGAATCGCACTATCAGGCGAAACCTTTGTAAGTAGGATTTGAGGGTATTGAGATTGAAATATGAAATCTCATACCTTAACTTTCTACACCAAAACTGTTCAGAGGAGTTCCCTGTGTCGGCTGGTTTTGTCCACCGGATGTGAGTGCAAAAATTGAGTTGTAGCGTAAGCTGGGTGGTACCGCCCTCAAGCAAGATAGCAATTTGAGATTTTGACCCGGGCGGGAGCTGGTTTTGTCCACCGGATGTGAGTGCAAACATTGAGTTGTAGCGTAAGCTGGGTGGTCCCACCCTCAAGCAAGATAGCAATTTGAGATTTTGACCCGGGCGGGAGCTGGTTTTGTCCACCGGATGTGAGTGCAAACATTGAGTTGTAGCGTAAGCTGGGTGGTCCCACCCTCGGAACTGCCCCACCTTGTCTAGACAGTTTTTCATTTAAATAAGGTGTACTCTCCATCAGGCTGCCTTCCGTAAAGAAAAGCCCTCGTAGTAAATGTCATCCGGCGTTCTGTAAGCCAGTGACTGATGATACCGCTGCGTGTTGTAGAACCGGAAGTAGCGCTTCACTCCGGCCCGGCACTCAGGAACGGTCTGATAGTCATTGAGATAGATATCCTCGTATTTTAGGCTCCGCCAGAACCGTTCGATAAAAATGTTATCAAGGGCACGTCCCTTGCCGTCCATGCTGATATCTATTCCACGGTCCTCCAGGGCTTTTATGAAATCATCGCTGGTGAACTGGCTGCCCTGATCCGAGTTGAATATCTCTGGTTGGCCGTATTTGATCAGGGCTTCCTCCAAAGCCCGCAGACAGAACCAGTTATCCAGCGTGTTCGATATCCTCCAAGACAGAATCTTGCGGCTGAACAAGTCAATAATCGCAATAAGGTACACGAACCCTCCTCTCAACCTGAGATACGTGATATCGGTCGCCCAGGCCTGGTTGACATGGTTGATTGTTATGTCCTTCAGCAGATACGGGTATTTCTTGTGATCTTTCCTCGGTTTGCTCAGATTCGGCTTGGGATAGATAGCCCGCAGGCCCATCTTTTTCATGCGTCGCCACACCTGCTTTGGCAATAGATTCCAGCCTTGATCCTGCAAAGCCTTGCAGACTTTACGATATCCATAAAACGGAGTCTTCTTGAAGATCATCATAATGTCCCGTTTCAGCCGTTCTTTCTCCTCGTTCTTCTCCGGGTCCTTCGGCTTGTAGTAGTACGTGGACCGGGCCAACTTCAGGAGTTCACACTGCCTGATGATCGATAGCATTGGATGGTCCGGTTTTACCAGGCTTCTATCTACTTGCCGAATATCTGTTGGTATTTTTTTTTAAGAAACTCGTTCTCTACTTTCAGCTTGCCGATCTGCTTGTAGAGCTCTTCCTGAAGCTGTTCCTTGCTTTTGTCCTTCTTGTCCGCTCCTTTCGCGAAAATCTCAGGAAACACCTGGAGTGCTTGCTTCTTCCATTTGCTTACCTGGTTCGGATGTACTTCATACTGGGAGGCTATCTCGGCAATGGTCCTTTCACCTTTGATGGCTTCCAAGGCCACCAGGGCTTTGAACTTCTTGTCGTATCGTTTTCTCATGATGTCTAATCTACTCCTCCTCGATCCAATTTCACAAGGAGAGATTACACCTTAACACCTGTCCAGTTTTCGCGGGGCATTATACTCAAGCAAGAAGCGTAGAAAGTCAGGAACATTGCTAAAGCCAATCCACCTGTGCTAGGATTTGAAGCTGGAGGTACTCATCATGGGCCACAAACTTTCGGATATTTCTCCGGTTACATCCTTCGAAATAATTGCCAATGAGGGTGCAGCCGGTATTCTCAAACGAATGACGGATACCGGATTCCAGGGCCGGAACCTGGGACGGATGGTCCGTATCTGGCTGGAAATGATTAAAAAGGCTGATTTTATTTTCCTGGGTCTGGCCGGGGCTATGGTTCCCGCGGGAATGAAAAAGTGTATCGCTTATCTGATAGAGAAACGATGGATAGATTGTCTCGTTTCCACCGGAGCTAATCTTTTCCACGATATTCATGAGGGCACCGGGAGACACCACTACCAGGGAGAACCCTCATGGGATGACCTGGAATTGAAGGAACACGGACTCGATCGGATCTATGATGTTCTAGCTTCCGAGCAGGAGTTTCGGCAGACCGATGATTTCATTGCCGATTTCACCGATTCCTTATCCTGGGACCGGCCTTACACTACCTGCGAGTACTTCAACTTACTCGGCCGAAAATTGACGGAGATGAACACTGAGACGGGTATTCTACGCTCGGCCTATGAAACAGGAGTCCCAATCTACTGTCCGGCTATCGGCGATTCCTCTATCGGAATAGCCATCGCCAGCCGGGTGGAGAAAACCGGCCGGACCTTTACTTTCGACGTAATCGGCGACATCCTGGAGACAGCCAAAATGGTCACGGACCGCACCACCGGTGTGGTCTATATCGGCGGTGGCACGCCGAAGAACTTCATTCAACAGACCGAGGTTACGGCATCGGTGCTCGGACACGAGACCGAAGGTCACGCCTTTGCCCTCCAGATAACACAGGACGTGCCTTACTGGGGAGGGCTTTCGGGGTGCACCTTCGAAGAAGCCCAGTCGTGGGGAAAGATAGCCTGCTCAGCCAGGAAACTGACCCTTTACTCCGATGCCACCATCGCCTTGCCGTTGATCGTGTCCGCCCTGGCTGCGGAGCGTAATGAAGAACCGAGAGGTTCTGCTCCGCAATTCACGTTCGGCCGACACCTGAAGGTGGAAAACAAGCCGTGAACGCCTTCGATATCCCCGAGCCATACTGCCTGCTGGAAGAGGCGAATGCGGTTATAATTCCAGTTCCCTTTGAGGCAACCGTATGTTACGGGCAGGGAACCTGTCGCGGCCCACAGGCGATTCTTGACGCTTCCTGCCAGGTTGAGTTCTACGATGAATTCCTCAGCCGGGAACCCTACCGGATAGGAATTGCCGCGATCGACCCCCTGGAATTGGAAAAACTGCCTCCCGAAGCAGCACTTGACTGTATACGCGATACTGTAGCAGAGCAGCATGACGCCGGACGGTTCGCAGCCTGTCTGGGAGGTGAGCACACCCTCACCGCCGCTGCCGCTGCAGTCCATCTGGTTTCGGACAAACAGGCGGATGAAATTTCCGTCGTTTCATTTGATGCCCATGCCGATCTTCGGCATTCTTACCAGGGAACGATTTACAGCCATGCCTGTGTTATGCGCCGACTCGTGGAGATAGGCTTCAATATCGTCCTGGTAGGGACCAGGAGCCGAAGTATCGAGGAAGTCCGGTTTATAGAAGAGCAAAATATCACCATGTTCAGCGCCGAATCCATCTGTAAAGGAACGGTTACGCCGGCGGACATCGCCGGGGCGTTAACACCGAAAGTGTATCTTTCCATCGATTGTGATGTTTTGGATCCGGGAATCATGCCGGCTGTGGGAACCCCCGAACCCGGTGGACTTACCTGGTATCAGATGACCGATATCCTGGCGGCCGTTACCCGGAATTCCACGGTGCTCGGAATGGACCTGGTCGAACTCGCGCCTATCCCGGGATTCACCGCTCCCGATTTCTTAGTAGCCAAACTCCTGTACCGGGTTCTGGGTATGGTAGGTGATGGGATAAAGCAGTAACGTCCCCACTCGCTGACAGGGAAAGAGAACGTTTTACAATGAAATTATTGCTACTCGCCTGCGTGTTTATGTTTTCCCTGGCTTTCTATATCATCCTCTATCGGAAAGCTTACGGAATCACCACGGCTCTGGTAATCCTCGGACTGGTGTCTATTGTTTACGGGCTGCTCACTTCCATGATGTTTCCTCCTCTACCGGTCACGGTTCTCAAAGAACAAGCCGGAGCCCTGGACGGAATAGAATTAACAGCCCGGGCAGAAGTGTCGCTGGGGAACCTCTCCCCGTCCAGTCTGGGTGCGAAACTCATCGAGCCGGATACCGCTGGCCGAGGAGAAGAAATCTCCGTTTTCGCCGGATCGCTGGCCGGGGCCAATTACCTATTTCCCAAAAACAAATCAGCCTATATGCCCGGAGACAAGGTGTGGATCAAGTACGTTCCCACCAGCGGTGTTCTCTACATTAAAGAAGCAAAACCGCCACAGCGGCCGGGGATGGTGGGAACCGGTGGAGTCATCCTGCTGATGGTTGGTCTTCTCCAGGCCTTCAAAAAAAGAAAACCAACTTAACCTTACTTTCTACGTTTCCTGCTTGAGGGTGGGACCACCTGGCTCACGCTACATCTCAATGTTTGCACAATCGTGTTGAGGAAAAAACTAGCCGCCGCCCGGGTAATAATCTCAATCTCTTGTCTCCCCGCCCACAACAAGGTCCTATTCTTGATTACACCTTCTTTGCCACCCTCAAGCAAGAAGTCAGTTAGTTCTTACACAACTCGCGAAGGACGATGGTAGCGTAACTCCCTTTAGGCAGAAAAAACCCGACTACCAGTGATCCATTTTCTTCATCCAGAGAGATATCTGAAATATTGAACCGAAGTGATCGGCGGGCACCGGGTAAATTTACACCGCCCGGAGATGACCGGAAATGTTCAACCGTCAGGCTTTCCCGGGCCAGGATATTACGTTCGATGATCCCCTGCTCCCCCGCGGCTAACGGCATCTTCTCCCCGTAAACCGGACCCGAGGGACTGATTTCCATGCTCCGCAGCCGCCGGTCTTCTATTTCCGGGGCATTGACACTGAAAACACCGCCGGAAGCGTGTACATACGCCAGGTCACCTTCCCAGAGTTGATCGATGGTTTGTATCCGTGAAGTGACTGCCAGGTTGAAGAGATACGACTGATAGGCCGACAGGTACAGACGTCTGAGCCGAAATGGTATGGACCGTACCGCCGTGCGGGCTTTGCCCGCCTTCATCAGGCGGGTGAGTACCTTTCGTTCCATGGAGAATGGCGCCGGATACAGTTTCAAAGCCCGATCAAGATCGCCATCGTCAAACGCCTGCCGGGCTTGCGCCAGGTCTTCCGACGTTTCCCCGCCCGGCCGGCCAAGTAGCTGATGCAAAACCTCGGCCCATTGTCTCCGCAACAGTACATTCCCGATCAGGTGCGTGTTTTGCCTGGCTCCGAAACGCTGGTGGCCGTAAAAGTTGGGAAGCCCCCGTCGCTCAATTACCTCGAATATAGTCCTGGCGGTTTTGCCTGCCCCGGGTGCAACCGCCCTGATTATGATACGGAACCTGTTTCCTTTCAGATGCCCGGTCCTCAGCTTGCGGACATGCCGCTGAGCCGTAAGCACCTTTACGCCTGGGATCTCCAGGTCCTGTACCTGTTCGAGAGATGCCTGCCGCACCGACAGGTATTGCGTGGTTACTGCGTGCCGGTCCTTGAGCCCGGCACAGCCGATGTCCCTGGAATCTATCCGGAGCGCCCGGGAGATGTGCTCTATCACCCGGTGTGTGGTGATTCCCTTTTTTTCTATCCGGAACAGAACGTGCTCACCGCTGCCGCTGGCCTGGTAGAGAGGGATCTCATCAACCATGAAATCTTCCGGTTCCGTTTTGACAACGCCCCCGATACCCGGAAGCCCGGCCGTCAAATAAGGGAGTTCTTCCACACAACACCATCCCGTCTGTTTTTCATTACACCACACCTGATAAATGGTATCGTAAACGTACGCTATCAGTCAAAATCAGTAGACATGAAGAAGGCTTTCTGACCGAAAATAGAACCCGTCTTCGTCAAAGCTTTGCCGATACAGTTTTACTGCTGTTTCGCTCTCCCCTCAACGTTGCGACCAGGCATATAATGGGGTATTATTTGTGTTTGAATATTGCAGGGAGGATCTATATATGCAACCAACACTGGCGGTGGACTTTGACGGCGTCATTGCCTCTTACGACGGGTGGAAGGGGTACGGGGTGCTGGGTGAACCGATCGAGGGAGCGGTAGAGACCTTGAGAAAACTGAAACATATCGGATGGAAAATTATTATTTTTACGACCCGGGGGGAAGAAGAGATATTCGAGTATCTCCGGCAACACCGGATACCGTTCGATGAGATCAACCACAACTCCAACCTGGTGGGAAGCAATCCCGGGAAACCTGTGGCCACCTGTTATCTGGATGATCGGGCGATATGTTTTACCGGCGATTGGGAGAAAGCGTTCAATGATATTACCAGTTTTCGGAGTTGGGGAGAGACTGTTTGATACGGCGAACCGTTTTTCTGGCCCAGTAGTGTACATCGCGGTTGTCGGTTGTTTTCATGACGTTGGAGAGCGAATCCATTGCTTCTTTTCCCAGCCGGCACAAAGCTTCTGAGGCCTCCGCACGCACGACCCATACCGGGCTGCCGAAAGATTCCACCAGGGCGGCGATTACCCGGGGATGTTTGAACTCGCCCAGGGTGCGGATCGCTTCCAAGGCCAGGTCTTTCTCGCCGGAGCGAAGTGCCCTCAGCACCAGTTCAAGCACCGGTTCTCCCACCCTGATCAGCAGCCAGCAGGCCGCCCTGGTAGCCCAGAACTGCTCATCGCCGTTCTTTGCCTTCAACGCCTCGTCCAAGACAGGTATGGACCTGGCTCCGATTGTAACCAGAGATGCTGCAGCCCGTTCCCGCACCGGCCACCGCGGATGAGAGAGAAACTGCCTGAGCGTGGCGGCCGCTTCACCGGTTCCTACCGCTCCCAGAGCCGTGAGCCCGGCTTCCAGGGTACGTTCATCTTTAAGTAGTGGGCCAAGGATCTCGTGCTGGTCTTCGTCCAGATACCCAATCAGATTTCCCAAAGCTCGAGCGGCCAGATGCACTGTCTCGGTATTCGGCGAGGAAGTTGCCTCGATGAGAAAAGGAACCGCTCTCATTCCGACAAATTGCAGGCTCTCGACTATCTGTCTCCTGACCACCGGCTCTGAATCGGAAAGAGCCTCTATCAGTGTTCTGATTCCCTGCTCAGATCGAATGGCCGCCAGAGCCCGGGCGGCAACGATACGAGCCTGGGCATTGCCGTTTCGAACAGTTTCCAGAAGTTCATCGTGAATTTCTTGATCGGCGAACGCCAACACTCTTCCCAGAGCGGCTGCGGACCAATAGCGCCCTTCGGGATTGCCGCCTCGAAGAACTTCAAACAGTGGTTCCACCGCTTCCAGCCCAGCCTTCTCCAGCGAATGGCAGGCGGCGATACGAACGTTCCGGTCCGGATCGTCGAGATAGGCGGCAACGGTTTTGATGGCTTCAGCACTGTTAGACATGCCAAGAGCGTATACCAGCAGGCGGGAAGATATGCCGGTAGCGTTCTTAAGCAGGTCAATCAGCGGAGTGATGTTCTCTATCTTCCCTTTGTCCAGGAGTCCGCCAAGAGTGCGAGCCGCCCAGAAACATTTATCCGGATTATCACTTTCCAAGGCCAGGAGCAAAGGTTCCAGGGTCGTGTCTCCGTATCGTAAGAGAGCTGATGACGCCCGACTCCTGATCGTCCATTCGGGATCTCCCAGGGCTTCCACCAGAGGCGCAACCGCCTCATCAATTCCACAGTTACCAAGAGAAGAAACAGCAATTTCCCGCATTTTTCGGGAATCGGAGTGCATGGCTTTCTGAAGTATCGGAAATCCTGCCTGCCCCAACCGCGCCAACACCCATGACGCCCAGTATTGTTTATCGGGATGGTTGTCCTGAAACGCCTGTTCAGTGGCTTTGACTGAGGCGTTCCCCAGTTCTACCAGGGATTCCGCCGCCGCCCGGCGGGTCCGCCACTTCGAGTGCGCTAGAAATTCCAGTAACAATTTTACCAGTTCTTCGATAGAAAGTGGAGACAGGTCTTCCCGAGCTAATCGCAACGATTCCCAGTCAACTCTTCCCTGGAGCAACCGCTGTTCAACACGAGCGGCGACCTCTTCCCTTTTCCATCCGTCTTCACTACCCATAGCGTACCTTCCCGAATAGGAAATTGTACCACAGTAATAGAAGCTCGTTCAATTTTTGCTCACCACCCACCGCTTCACACACATTTGCCAGTTATCCCACTCAATGTGTTATCATGGTAACGGGTACCGTGTTGAAAGGAAGATACTCATGGTTGGTAGATCATTCAAGCTCAGATTGGCAGCCATCCTGGCTTTAATCACCATCGGTCCACTTTACCTGGCCGGCATATCTCATGCAACCTCTCGCAACCAGATAGAGCTTGTGTGCCCCATATGCGCAACCAGATTCTCGGCCAGCGTTATCGGTTCAACCAACACGTTCGGAGGTGTAGACTCCGATCTGCTGGGCAGGGCGACAGGCAGGCAGGCCGAACCGTTTTACCTAGCCTCGTGTCCTACCTGCCGGTACACAACGTATCATGCTGATTTTAAAGATCTCGGAGAACAAACCGAGATCGTCCGGCGGGTGCTGTCCGAAATGGAAAACCTGACTCCCAATGTCTCATCCGACAAGCTCCCCGGCAGCGAGAAATACACGATCGCCATGAAAATTTATTCCGCCCTGGGAAAAGATTCCCGCACCATCGGTGACCTGCTGCTTCGGGCAGCCTGGTGTCGCCGGCTCGAGGGCCCTAAAATTCTAACGTTCTCGAGCTCTCTTGGAAGATCATACACCACGGCCATGAAAAACCTCGAATCCCTTCTCGAAAAACAGAATGTCGAGCTGGTGTGGAACGATATCCAATCGTATCTCAAGGCATTTGAAGCCCTGGACTCCTTATCACTCGGCATGGCGCCCAGGGAAACAGGCCATGCCAGAGATTTTCTGAAAGTGTATTTTCTTCAGAGGCTGGGAGAGAATGTTAAAGCGATGCAGGTCCTCAATGCTATCGAGAAAGACGCCGATCCAAAAACGTGGCCGGCCCAGCTGGCAGAAGCCGTCTGGAAAGGGATATCGGAAGAAATGGTGTTTCATCGTCAAGCCGTTCTCGAGTTTAGAAAAGCTTTGGCCCGTAAAATCATTCCACCGGATGAACTGGCCATTACCTACTACTTGATCGGAGAAAACCTGCACCGTGCAGGCCGGGATAAAGAAGCCGTACAGTGGTTCCGTCGGGCTTTGGACAAAGATGACATCCCGGATTGGCTTACACCTATCGCACAACAGCAACTCTCCCTGGTGATCAGATAGGTCAATCGGCTACCGGATGATGATAAGGCCTACAGCGAAGCCGTTGTCTTGAAGTGGACTTTAGCCACCGCTGAAAGCCGGCCGCGACCGTGCTTCTTAATAAACGTCCTGGCAGCTTCCAGCACCTGGGCCGATGCTCCTTTCGGCAACACCGTCCCGAAGCGTTTCTCCAATTCCTTTAGCCGCCGGAGAAACCTGGCCCGGGCGATGATGGACGCGGTGGCCACCGCCGGGTCGGATTCACCCCGCGGGATCTGCAGAACATCCAGTCCGGATGTACCAGCCAGACGCCGGTCCAGATAGTGTTCTTTGGCGAATTGGTCGACAATTACACGGCTGAATTCCTTCTTCTTTTTCAGGTCCTTGATGGCCGTGGAAGCAGCCCAAGCCAGCAAATCATTCAACGTTTTATTTTCTCTTTTGAATCGGTCTATTAACTGATTATAACTGGCGGGCATCAGTTCGATCACGTTGATGCTCCCCCCTATCCCGGCTTCGAGCTTTGAAGCCATATCTCTGACTTTATCATCCGAGAGCTTCTTCGAGTCTCTGACACCCGTTTCCCTGAGCCGCCGCAAAATTGTTTTATCCGAATAGACGGCCGCCACCACCAGCGGTCCGAAGTAGTCGCCTTTACCGGCTTCATCCACTCCCACCCAGGGAGAATTCGTCCGGGGAGACTCCCCGGTCAGGTCATCGGCTCCGGCTATTAATCGGGCTAACCTGCTGAAAAGTAGAGAGTTTTCATCACCGGATAGAACCAGTGTACCGGTGAGATACTGTTTCACGACGATCCGTTTCTTCTGACCGGGTATATCAAAGTCCAGTCGGTAGAGACAGTTCTTCTCCGTGGTCTCGCTCGCATTCTCAAACGAACGGAGCTTCTGTTCCAGGGCCGACCGTACGGTTTCATCTTTAAAAGAGTAGGAACGAGTCGCCACCACAGCCTCCAATCCAAATACCGGACCAACCTTACCTCACCGATCTTTCATGAGTCAACTTACACTCGTTTTCTA
>CAZQHK010000029.1:11430-63431 GCA_964593455.1 uncultured bacterium | reverse complement strand
GAGCTGACAACAATGGAGGCGTTAATCCATATAAAATAGTATCAACAAACTACAATGACATTTTTTAGCTTTTCCTCAAGACCTTACCGGCTAAATTGCCGGTACAAACACCTTGTTTCACCGCCGCAATTCCGTTGACAAATACGTACTCGATTCCATCGGGCAACCGGTGGGGATCACGGTAGGTAGCCTTGTCGATAACGGTTTCCGGATTAAAGACGGTCAGGTCGGCACACATTCCCGTTCGGATAACTCCCCGGTCGCGAATACCGTAGCAGTCAGCCGGGAGAGACGTCATTTTCTTCACCGCCTCTTCCAGGGTCAGTACCCCGTACTCCCGCACGTAACGTCCCAGCACTTTCGGGCAGGTGCCGAAATGGCGGGGGTGCGGTTTGCCGCAGGCAAACGGACCGCCGGAAGCAATGCTCGAGGCATCGGTTCCCACCATCTGCAACGGGTGGCGCATGATACGGCGAACGTCATCTTCGCACATGGAGAAAATTATCATCCCGGGAGTATCTTCTTCTTCCACCAGGAGATTAAAGAGGGTGGTGAATTCATCGGGTTCATTTCGCATAGACTTGATATCCGGGATGGAATGTCCCTCCGCCTGCTTGTTCCCGTCGGAGCGGACGAAGGAAACCACGATGTTTTCCCAGCCCAGATCACGGGCGAAGTTTTCCCACCCGGGGAGCCCTCGCTTCATATCCCGGCGAAGACGCTTCTTAGCAGAGTCGTCCCGCAACCGCTTCAGAAGTCGTTCTGTTCCACCTTCGTGGGCCCACGGCGGCAGCAGCGTCGAGAGGGGAGTTGCTCCCGCCAAATAAGGGTATTGATCAAGAGTGATATCGATCCCTTGCTCGCAAGCTCCCTGCATAAGCGCCAGTGTCTCACGGCTCCGGCCCCAGTTTTTCCGTCCGGATACCTTGTGGTGAGAGATGTGCACGGGGAGTTTTGCCCGCCGACCGATGGAAATCGCCTCGTCTACCGCCTCCAGAACAGTGTCTCCTTCCCCACGGATATGGGACGTGTAAATACGTTCATACCGAGCGGCCACTTGAGCCAAGGCGATAAGTTCTTCGGTGGAAGAAAACATACCGGGAGGATATATAAGGCCGGACGAGAGACCAAAAGCACCGGCTTCCATCGATTCCGCGGTATGCTGTTTCATTTTTTTCAGGTCGAGTGGGCCGGGGGCGCGGTCCTCATCACCCATGACCACCGCCCTGATCGCGCCGTGACCCGCCAGGCAAGCCAGGTTAACTCCCAGTTTTACTCCTTCGGCATGATCGAGATACTCTCCGAATCCCGTCCAGGTGATCCGGTATTCCGCTTCCGGCGGCAGCGATAAGCGGTACCGTTCTTCCAGTTGCTGCCGTTTTCCGGGATCGATGGGAGCTGCGCTGCATCCGCACTGACCGGCCATTACCGTGGTAATTCCCTGGACCAGGTTGCTTTCCGCCTGGGGATACACGAGCAGCCGGCGGTCCGAATGGCTGTGAGCATCGATAAATCCCGGCGCCACCACCAGCCCCTCGGCCGGAATAACAACGCGAGCCCGGGCTTGAGCCAGGTCGCCTATGTCCGCTATCTTCTTACTGTTAACAGCCAGGTCCGCCCGGTACGCGGTTTTCCCGGTACCGTCCACAATCAGTCCGTTCCGTATCAGCAGATCAAAGAACATCAGCTACGCTACACTTTCCGGGCTAGCCCGGAAATGCAGTGGTTTTCGTTACGAGACGACGAAAACAGCCTCAGATACAAGGCACGCGACCGAGCCTTCCGCAGGCGTATCCTCTGCGATACGTCGAGGACAGGCAACCGAGCGTAACGAAGTAGCTGTGGCTGTTTTCGAGTCGTAGTAGAAAACCACTGCATTTCCCGGGCTAACATATACGCGGCAGATGACTACCGGTCAAAGGTGCCAGCTCCCGCCGGCCGCCTGAGCGGGTAAGAAGCCGTACCCGTCCCGGATGATCTTCAACCACCCGGCCGATTATCGCCGCCTCGCGGCCGTACCGGTGCGATCGCGCCTTTTCAAGTACGATCTCCGCTTCATCCGGGGCCACGAAAGCCACCAGTTTTCCCTCGTTTGCCAGGTAGAGAGGATCGAGTCCAAGTATCTCGCACACCCCGGCAACAGCCTCCCGGACCGGGAGCTTGCTTTCCTCAATTTCAAGGCCATAATCCTGCCCGGAGACCAGCTCACAGAGCGTGGTGGACAGCCCCCCCCTGGTCAAGTCCCGCATACACCTGACCGGTACGGGACAATCTCCCCGCTCAGTTACCACTTCCAGCATGGTTTCCACCAGCGAATTGAGCGGCGCGCAATCGCTGATGACATTTACCTTGATCCCAAGATCTCCCCTGGCAGCCAGTATCGCCACGGAATGATCTCCCAGATATCCGTTGACCATCACATAGTCCCCGGGTCGGGCAGATCCCGGCCCCAGTTCGCGGCCGGCGGGAAGGTTTCCTATACCGGCGGTGGTAAGATATATGCCGTCACCGCGACCCCGTTCCACCACCTTGGTGTCCCCGGCCACAATACTCACGCCGGCTTCCTCGGCAGCGGCGGCAGCGGACCCGACGACACGGTCGAGATCGTCAATAGGAAGCCCTTCCTCAAGGACCGCAGCCAGAGTTATGAAATAGGGAACAACACCGCCTACAGCCAAATCGTTTACGGTACCGCAAACCGACAGCTTACCGATATTTCCCCCCGGGAAAAAGAGCGGCCTGATAACGTATGAATCGGTTGTAAACCCGATTCTGCCAGTGGGCATGTCCACCAGAGCCTGGTCTCGAAGTTCCTGGAGCGTCGGGTGTTTGAAATGTTTCAAGGCGATATCTTTTATCAGTTTCCCCGTAAGACTTCCGCCGCTCCCGTGAGCCATAGTAATAATGTTCATGGCCGGTCCACCGAGATCCTTTCCTCACCGTACAGAAAATAAGCGGCGCATGATCCCTCGGAAGATACCATGCACGGACCTATCGGTTGCATTGGCGTGCAAGCCATTCCGAACTGTGGACAGTCAGCCGGACGTACCGCACCCGTCAGCACCTCCCCGCAACGGCACCCCGGCGGTTCTTCTACCGAGCCGATCTCGATGTCCATCTTTTCCACTGCATCCATGGATCGATACCGCTCACTGAGCGCATATCCCGATTCCCCGATGGAACCGACACCACGCCATACCGCGTCTACCGGAACAAAAACCTCGTCCAGGAGACTGAGAGCAGCCGGGTTGCCTTCGGGTTTAACCGCCCGCCGGTACTGAATCTCTACTTCCGAACGTCCCTCACTGATCTGTGCCAGGATCATGGATAGACCTTCCACCAGATCGGTCGGCTCGAATCCGGTAATGACACAAGGCCGTTTGAACTCGGAAGCCAGGGCAAGATAAGGTTCCACACCGGTTATGACGCTGACGTGGCCGGGACAGAGAAAAGCATCAACGGACAGGTGCGGCAAAGCTGCCAGTAATTCCATGGCCGGCTTGATCCGTTTCAAGGCCATGTAAACCAGGAAATTTTTAATCCCGCACTCGGCCGCGGTTTTGATGGTTGCGGCGATGCCAGGCGCCGTCGTCTCAAAACCAACTCCCACAAAAACCACCGTTCGTTGGGGATGACGAACCGCCAGCTCCAGGGCATCCATGGGAGAGTAGACGACCTGCACCCTGCCGCCCAGAGCTCTCGCTTCAGCCAGGCTGCCACGGCTTCCCGGCACTCTGATCATGTCGCCGAAGGTCGCCACGATAACGTCTTCGCGGGCAGCCAGGTCTATCACAGCGTCGCAGTCGGCCTGGCTGGTGACGCAGACCGGACAGCCGGGACCGGAGAGTAGATCAACGCTGTCGTGAACCATACTCCGTACCCCGCTCCGGCTAAATGCCATGGTGTGCGTTCCACACACTTCCATGACCCTCACGCACCGGCCGCATGACAGTCCTTCAATTCGATTAAGAAAATGCTTCACTACCCGCCGGTCACGGAAGCCGTTCAGAAGTTTCAATGATCTCCCTCCAAATCTCGAGAGTTTCCAGAGCGTCCTGCTCATCGAGCTTCTGGATAGCGAAACCGGCATGAAGAATTACATAGTCTCCCACTATTACGTCATCCAGCATATCGAGCCTCGCCTGGCGTTTGACACCACCGAGCTCTATCTCTGCCGTTTTTCCGTCGATTTTCAACACTTTCACTGGTACAGCCAGACACATTGTCAAGCCTTCTTTCTGTCGTTCTGCCTACGCTCAAGTGAAAAGCACTACCAGGCTAGCCTCGCAATCCACAAAGAACCGCCGTATTGGCGGCCACCAATACCTGTCCGAGCGAGATACAGCCGTCATTCGGCGGCAGTGTCCCATGGAGATAGACGGTAAACCCGTTCTGCTCCAGGCCATCCGGCAATGTCCGCGCCAGCAGCAAGTTTTGAAACACTCCACCGGAGAGTACCACCCGGTTAATCCCGGTCATTTCCCGTATCCGTTCGCAAAGTATAACCGCCGCCGCCACCAGGTACCGGTGAAACGAGCGGGCAATCTCCGAGGAAACCTTACCGGCCCGCAAATCATTCACTATAGCCCGTATCATGGGCCTGGTGTCAAGCACAACCTTCCCGTAATCCTCTTGCAGCGTGATCGGATACGTTTCACCCACAGACAAAATCTCTCCACAAACCGCCGCTTCCAGTAGACACGCCGCTTCCCCTTCATAAGTCTGGCGGGAACACACTCCAGTCAGGCCAGCTACGGCGTCGAACAGGCGGCCGCATGAAGATGTGAACGGCGAGTTGAAACCGGCCAGCACCATCCGTCTCACTACTTCTACCATCTCCCGTTCAACGCCGAGTGAAATGATCTGCTGCAGGTCTTCGGGCATTTCGCCGCCAAAGGCGTCCATCACATAACTCAAAGCCATCCGCCAGCATTCCCGGGAAGCAACATCTCCACCAGGCTGCACAACTGGACGCAGGTGTCCTACCCTCCTGAACGAGGCCCTTCCGGCCACCAGGACCTCACCGCCCCAGACCGTTCCATCGAGACCATATCCGGCACCGTCAAAAGCCAAACCGATAACCGGTCCCTCCAATCCATGTTCAGCCATGACCGCAGCTACGTGGGCCTGATGGTGCTGAACCGCTACCAGGGGCAGTCCCCCCATTGTGCCGGCCAGCTCGGAAGCCAGACGGGTGGTAAAGTAGCCCGGATGAAGATCGTGAATAACCGCCGCCGGTTCTATTCGGCACAGGTCCATGAAATGTGCAACCTGTACCCGAAACAACTCCTGGACGCCCTCTTCTTCCATATCCCCCAGGTACTGGCTGACAAACGCCTGTGTGCCCGCCGCCAGGCAAAACGAGCTTTTCAAATCTCCTCCCATAGCCAGGACCGGTTTTCGGCAAGACGGAATCTTAATTGAGCGGGGCACATACCCCCTGGCCCGCCGGAATACTATCGGTCCCCGGTTAAGCACTACCGTGACCGAGTCGTCACACCGGCAGTGAATCGGCCGGTCGTGGTGCAAAAATACGTCGGCCACCCCGGACAGATTATGTTCCGCTTCCGCCGGTGAAACGGATATCGGTTCATCTTTTCTGTTACCGGAAGTCATGACCATGAACGGAATACCCGAGTCATCGAACAAAAGACGATGCAGTGGCGTATAGGGGAGAAACACGCCGAGCCGGCTTCTTCCGGGCGCCACGGCTGAACAGATGCCTGGAAGACTCCCGTTCGGATCTTTCTTTTCAACCAGCACAATTGGAGCTTGCGAGGAGAGAAGAAGTTTTTTCTCGTCTCCCCGCAGGCGGACAACATTTAGCAGACTATCAATACTGCCTGCCATAACAGCAAAGGGTTTTCCCGGCCGTTCTTTGGCTTTCCGCAGGCGAGAAACGGCTTTTCCCGAGGAGGCATCACAAGCCAGGTGATATCCCCCCAGACTCTTGACCGCCAGGATTCCACCGTCCGCGAGAACCGCCGTTGCGTCTTTCATCGCTTTTTCACCAGAAACTACTGTTCCGTTTCCAACCGTCAAATAAACCTCGGGACCGCACACCGGACAGGCATTCGGTTGAGCGTGGAAGCGGCGGGCACCCGGATCTTCATACTCGGCCGAACACTCCTTACAAAAAATAAAATCGGACATGGTAGTGGCCGGCCGGTCATAGGGCAGAGACTTGATAATGGTGAAACGTGGACCACAGTTGACACAATTGGTAAACGGGTACCGGTAGCGCCTGTCCCCGGGATCAGCCAGTTCCCGCTGGCAGTCGGCGCAGGTAGCCAGGTCCGGAGGAGCCAGCGCACCCCGGCCGGCGTGATGCTCACTTTTCCTGATACTGAAGTCATGGTAGACGAGACCGTTCACAGCCTCGACATCAATAGAACGGATATCGGCCTGAGGAGGCTGTTTCAAGGGAAGATCGGCGATAAACAGCTCGATCTGCCGGCTGCCCCCCTGCAGGATGACATCCACGCCGGCGGCAGAGTTCCACACCTCGCCTTGCAAGGCGTACTCACGGGCCAGCCGGTAGATGAAAGGCCGGAACCCCACTCCCTGTACGATCCCCGTTATCCGCAACCGTTTACCACTCATGAAAGTCAAACTCCGTATTCAGCACCGGATTGGAATCTAGTCGTTCAACAGTATACTAACCATGTCGTGCCGAGACAGTCAAGATCAAGCCTTTAAAACGATACCACCGTTATTGACGCTCCCGTGGTTGTCCGGTAAAATCAGGAACATGGCAAAAGCAAAGCAGCAGCGGCAGTCCCGTATAAGGCATATCATGCTCTGGTTATCCATCGCAGTTTCGTATATCACCTTGTCAGTTATTTTTTATCCCCTGGGTGCCTGGAGCGGCAAATTTTTCGGGTTATCAGGGGTAGCCCGGCATTGCGGGGAGCGAACCCCTAAATACTTTTTTTCCGACGGTGATCTGGCCGAAGTCCTGAACATGATCGAGTGGGAGAACTCGTTGGACACGGAACGGATAGGGCCAATCAAGCTCCGTTGGAACACGCGGGCTGTTTCTCCCGAAGCAATATCCGTATTCAAGAAACAGTTGAACGAGATAACTCCTTTCCTGGAAACCAACTTCAAGCGCCTAACCCCGCGGTTACACATAGACATCGTGCCGCCTATTGAAGGCAAACTCGGTTGTTTCGATCTGTGGCAGGTCAAGATCACCGAAGACTACGTTGAAAACGCCGATCTGCTTATTCACGAGCTCACCCACGTGTTCAATTTCGATACCCTGATCAACGTGGGCTATCCCGTTTCATTCCCGGCCTGGTACGACGAAGGCACCGCCGAATATATGACCAGTCTTTTTTCAAGTTCCACACATTACCGCAATTTACACCTCTGGAAATCTCCACGGATGCCGGCCGCCAATGAACTCAACCAGATCATATCCCAACAGCGGGATTATCTGCCCGCGTTCTCCAGAATCGAGTTTTTGTGCCGGTGGCTCGGACCCGATGCCCACGTACGGTTCAGCCGCCGAATGGCTCGGGGAGAGTTGCTGTACGAAGCTTTCTGGAACGAGTTCAGGGTCCCGTTTCATGAGTTCGAATCCCGCTGGCGCGAGTCGTTCAAGGCCAAGAACGTCTTTGCCTCGTTGACACCCGAATCACTGGCCGATGAGGTCCAAGCCGCCATAAATAGGGAGGACCTGGTATTGGCGGCTCGTTACCTGTCCTGGGACGAAGCAAAGGATATTCCTGGAGATCATTTGATGGAGCTTTGGGCCAGGTGCTATGAACTGGCCGGGGATCTGGCCCGGCGGCAGGGTGATATACGTAAAGCCTACAGCAAGTACCGGATTGCTCTACGAAAGCTCTCTCGAGTGACCGATAACAACCGCGCGACTGAGCTGCGATCGACACTCGAGTTAAAAAAACTGGAAACAGAGCCGGAAGCTCGCAAGACGAAACAACCTGAATTTTCGGTCTCACCGACTTCAGGAGCCGATGTGCCCGAAAAACGCTCGATCTCCCTTATGGGTTTCCTGTGGACGGCTCCACTGTTGATTTTTTTGATCATCGCCGACCGACGTTACCAACACAGCATCAACCTCAGTTCGAAAATGATCTCTTCATTGACCTCCAGGCACGCACTCGTTATCGGCTCACTGGCCGCTGTTACTCTCATCCAGATCAACCGGACTATCTGGGGAATCGGCCTTGAGTATGGACAGGGTTTTGTCCTGCCCAGGGACTGGTTATCTCCCGGGCTGGCGGCGATTCTTTGCCAGTGGTCCAACTATCTCCTCTTGTTCGCGGTGGCGGTGGTGTTTTTCAAACCGTTCTCGTTTCCTTCCCTGAAAATTAAGTATATGCTGAAAGGACTACTGACCGGGGCCAGCCTGGTAATAATTACCGCTGCCGTCCTGGCCGTATTCAAGGCACTCAAACTCAATCCACAAATGCATCTCTCCGTTCTACAAGGGCTGCACGGTTTGCTGTATGCCGCGTTCAAAAGCTGCATTCTGATGGCGGTCTTTTTTAAAATGATCCGTAGCTATCTGCAAAAGTCGTGGGGAAACGTTAAAAGCGGCCTGGTGATCACGCTCTTGATGACCCTGTTTCTCATCGGCCGCTACCTGGACCCGGTTGCCACCATATCCGTATGGTTATTGGGATTATTTATACTGTCTATAAAAGAACCGGAAGATCTATTTTCTTTCGGTTGGGGGGTTTTAACTTCGTTGTTTTTCTTGGCCGATTCTTTGTTGGGAGGCTGGCATTTCGGGGTGGGGAAAGTAGGAATTCTGGTACCTGCCGCCGGGATTTCGGGATATATCACCGGCAATTCCACTGGTCTGATCGGCAGCCTCCTGTTAGTGGTCTTAACGGCCGCCGCTACATCCGCCCGCTATGCCCAGCTGGCCTGGAAGAAGACGGAGGGTTTGCCTGTCCGATTCAGGGAAACGAAGCCTGCTTCACCAAACCCCGTAATTCCTGTTCACTAGTGGAAATAAACCGTCCTATCATACCGGTGACTGCGACCTGCCAACGGTTGAATCCCCGGCGATCAGCCTCCTTGAGCCATGACAGGGCGCTATCCCGCTCGCCCATCATAGCCAGTCCCCGGGCTATTTCGAAACAGGATTCTTCCATGGCAAACAAGATTCTTCGGGGATGTCCCTCGAATACGGTATCATCCCAGCCGTATTGATCGTGTAGAAATATCGCTTGTTTCAACAGATCAATCGCTTTCGCCGGGCGGTTTCCAGCCATATGTATCCTGCCTATCAGGTTGTATGGAATCCATAAACGAGGGAACTCACGGATCAGTTTCCGCCAGGCGGTCAGGGCGTTATCCGGCACACCCCAATCGTTCCACATGAGCCCTATACCCACCAGGGTGAACCACCTGATATCGCTAAATTTGGTTAGTTTACGATCCATACCGTCATAAATGTTTTTCTCGACCGCGTTGAGCCGATCTTGCAGGGACCGAAAAAGAAGCTCTTCCCGATCACGTATACGCTCTATATCAGGCCGGCCCTTAAAAGGGTATTTTTCAAATATGTTCAGCGCGTAACCGCTCTCGAACATCTTCTCCAGAACGCCAAATCCCAGGGTTTGTTCATAGAACTCCCGTTCACGCGGGATGAGTTCCGGGACCATGGTAAAGCGCTCCCGTAACGTTGATTTCATCACCGTATCCTGCAAAGCCAGGGCCATGATATACCGGCCGTGAAACGTGAAGTGCACGTGCTCTAGAAAGATGTCTCTCCCCGCTACCCCGTCCCGGGCCAGTTCCGTAAACAGATGTTCTATATCAACAAAATTGAATTTTTCATCGTTGGTAAAACTCTCGGCTACCGACCTGATAGAGGAATCGATCTTCGATGAAGCTCTGAAAGGCATACGATCCAGGTCACGACTTAAACGCAGTTCTTTCTTGCCCTCACTGACACGGTTCGCTTCGAGCAGCGTTTGTCCCAAAAGAAAGTGTACGTCGGCAGCCGCCGGAGCCGCCCGGCAAGCCTCGCGAAAAGTTTCCTCTGCCCCTTCAAGATGACCGCTCTCGTATAACCGCCGCCCATCATCGATCAGGCCCTCCACCCGTTCTCTCTGACTATCGGGGAGTTCAGACAACGGCTGGCTTCGCAATGGCGGCATATCACGAAGCCTGGAATCTACAGTCATCAACACGACGTTGACCTTTTGCTCCAGCGCCTGTTCAACCATAGACGCCAAGTTTTTCCGGAACCTGGCCACTGCCTCACCGGTACGCGAACCCTCCGGCAGCACATTGTCCAGGTCTACCATTTTCTTCAACAAGTTTCTGTCCTCTCCAGGTTCGGAACCACCGGAAAAAGGAACCTTGTCCGCCATTTTCCGGTATCCCTTCTGGAGTAACCGGTAGAGCTTCAAATGCTGAATAAACGAAAATATTTTTCCCGGCCATCCGTCCAGACCGGGCAATTTAGTGGAGGCCGCGCCACCTACACCATAAAACTCGTTGTGCCCGAGGTAAAACACCACCATGTCCGGATTACAAAGCAGTGATTCTTCAAACATCTGGCGAACCATGGTACTGCTCATGGCATCGATAGCGGGGTTGATTACCTCGATGACATGTTTCGGCGCTGATTTCTGAAGCATAATTTCGAATATTTTCCCGAAAGAAAACGCCTTTCCCAGGGGAAACCCTCTCACACTGGACGATCCGATGAGCAAGACCCTCAGGGTGCCGGGTGTTTTTTCGGATTTAAATTCTTCCTGGGTCTCCATTCCCCAGGTCGCTTGTGCCCCTACGGGATGCAGGTACCGGGAAAGATTGAAGTCGTAGTTATGATACCGGTGCGCGGCCCGGAAATTACGGGTAAATACTTTTTCTCCGGTCCAGGTAGTTCGGGGAATGAACAAGTCGGCAGAGCCGCCGTACCGGGCTGCTTGAAATGCCAACTCCAGAAAGACGATCAAACCCAGCCCGAAAAGGAGCAACCCGACTTTCAGCAGCCAGGGAGATATAGCCAACTCCGTCCATCTCTCTGTTGCCGGTCTTTCCCGGTCATCTTCCTGTTGAGCAGTACTCATATGAACACGTAATTCCGATTATTCTTCCACTCGGCGGTCACCCGAGAGACATGATGGATTTCCATCGTTGAAATTCTGTTGCCACCGGTAAACCGCGCTGCACGAGCACGGTAATTATCTTCTCATCGTTGAAACGGATATACGGATTTACCCTCAATTCTTCTGCCAGCGTGGAACGAACGAGACCGTGGTCGTAACGGCACAGAAACTCGTCTATATGTGGATTATCCGGTTCTATGGATTTGGCCACCGCCATGGATTCTTTGACATAGTCATGCCCGGCGTAGACCACGGTATCAACCGGCAGTGCCAGAAGTTTTTTCAACGAATGAAGAAACGCCTCCATATCACCTGAAAAACAGTTTCCCACGGTACCGTTGAAAAGCGTGTCGCCCGCGATCAAAACTTCGCCGGTGTAAAAACTTACCGAATCCCGTGAGTGTCCCGGTGTGTTGATCACTTCCATCGTCTCCCCCTCCATCTCTATTTTTCCGGTCTTCAGCAGGGCGTTGCGGTCCAGGTAGACCGCTCCAGTTTCTGCCAACAGGCATCGGTTGCCTACCGTGTGATCAGCATGGGAGTGAGTGTTGGTCACAAAGCGAAGAGTTAATCCACAACCGGAGGCGAAGGCGAGCATCGGACCGTCGGCGCCCCCATCTATAGCCATGGCAAACCGCTCGTTGTAAACCAGATATCCGAGGTTGTCCCGGGCATAACGGAATTGCTTGACCTTCATGGTAATGACCTTTCGCTGTGAACCGCCGAAAGACGTCAGTCTCTTGAATTGAGTTTGACCAGCAAGCGCAATATCTCGATATACAACCAAACCAGCGTTACCATTAACCCGAAAGCCCCGTACCACTCCATGTATTTTGGCGCACCGGAGGAGGCGCCGGTTTCGATCACCATGAAGTCCAGAATCAGGTTCAAAGCCGCTATGATAACCACCACCACGCTGAAAGCGATTCCAACAGGACCTGAACTGTGAATGAAAGGTATTCCGATACCAAAAAATCCCAGGATAAAAGATGCCAGGTAAACAATGCCGATGGCACCGGTAGCCGCTACTATTCCCATCATGAATCTCCTGGTCGGCCTGATGATCCCCGTGCGATAAGCGAAAAGCATACAGAACAACACCCCGAAGGTCAAAAAGATTGCCTGCACGACAATACCGGGATACGATTTATTGAGAGCGGCTGAAATTCCACCCAGGGCCAATCCTTCCAACAATGCGTAGAGAGGGGCAGTAACCGGAGCCCAGGTCTTGTTGAAGATTGTTACCATAGCCACGATAAACCCACCGATTAATCCCAGGTACATCCACATGGTCACCGCCGCGAAACCAGCGGTCAGAAACATTTTCCAGGTCAGCGAAGCCGTGAGAATAACACACAGAAGCAGGATCGCCGTTCGGTTTATCGTGCCCTCCACCGTCATTCGGTCCGCGGCCGTGCCGGCGTACCCGGCACGAGTAAAGATTTCCCGGTTAAGCGCCGGATTAGCTGTTCTCAAACCAATCACCTCTTCGTTTGAAATTCGGTCCGGCCAGATCGTCCTGCCGGATATTCATTATATACTTATTATACTCTAGACAAGTATAGCATCCATTACAGAATCTCAACACATCACACTTTACAATCTCTATCTCATATCTTAACTTCCTACGCCGACTACGCCGATATTCCAAAAAGTTTGAGCATGTGAAAGTTTCCACTACAATCGAACAGCCGAGTGCAGGACAGACCAATCATAAACTTTAATCTAATACTTACTTGCTTATCCTGCCTTACTTTCTACGCTTTCTTGCTGGAGGGTGGGAGGATGACTTCATCGAAAAACAGGCACTGTTGTGGGGAAAAAGACAATAGAAACGAACGACCTGAAAATGTGATCAAGAGATTGAGATGATAAGCAAGAAGTGTGGAAAGAGGACCCTAGGATGTCTCTCCGATCCTACATATCTTCCGATATTGTCCAGTAACTTGGCCTGGCCGTCCCGCCCTGGGGTCTGACTTCGCGGCGCTGTTGCTGTGCAAGGCGCTTGCTCAGCGGAGGTTCTTTCATCTCCTCTCTAGTAAGTAAGACGAACTTACGTTTAACTCGGCGCTTTCGCTCCAGCGAACAGCCGAGCGCAGGACAGACCAATCATAAACTTTAATCTAATACTTACTTGCTTATCCTGCCTTACTTTCTACGCTTTCTTGCTGGAGGGTGGGAGGATGACTTCATCGAAAAACAGGCACTGTTGTGGGGAAAAAGACAATAGAAACGAACGACCTGAAAATGTGATCAAGAGATTGAGATGATAAGCAAGAAGTGTGGAAAGAGGACCCTAGGATGTCTCTCCGATCCTACATATCTTCCGATATTGTCCAGTAACTTGGCCTGGCCGTCCCGCCCTGGGGTCTGACTTCGCGGCGCTGTTGCTGTGCAAGGCGCTTGCTCAGCGGAGGTTCTTTTGTTTACTGCTTAAAAGAGTGGACTGTTACTTAATTCAGAAATACGGTAGAATGACGTCATGAGGTGAAGACTAATGAGAAAATCCCCGAAACAAACCGCTCTGGAACGAAAAATTCTGCGGATGATTTCCGGTAAACTCCGGGAGGTCGTCAAGTGCCTGTTTAATAACCAAGAAATCGAAGCCATTCAGAATTACGCCAACGTGGTTTCCATCAAACGGCTCGGGTACAACGACCACGGACCGGTGCACATCAGAGTAGCCATGCTTAACGCCTTACGGATGTTCTCGCTGCTTATCGAAGCCGGCATACAACCTAACCTGGTTTCCGAAGAGGTCGGTACTGAGGAAGACGCCCTGATTGCCATACTGTTGTCTGTCTTTTACCACGACTTCGGTATGAGTGTCAGCCGGCAGAATCACGAACTGATGAGCGTTATCCTGGCCCAGGACCAGATCAAGGAGATCCTGGAACAGTTTTACGACAACCCCGGTTTCCGCCGTGTCATGCGATCGGTCATCACCGAAGGAATTATCGGCCACATGGGTGCACATGCCATCAACTCGCTCGAGGCGGGAATCGTCCTCATCGCCGACGGATGCGACATGACATCCGGCCGGGCCAGAATTCCAACCATGCTGACCAAGATTCCCCAGATGGGAGATATCCACCGGTATTCAGCATCTTCTATCGCGGGAGTCAGGATCATCAAGGGAAAAGAAAAACCCCTCCGGATCGTTATCACCATGCACAACCCGGCGGGATTCTTCCAGGTGGAGGAAGTCCTGCTGCCAAAGATCAACGCCGCTCCAATCAAACCACTGGTGGAACTGGTCACGGTGTGTAATGATGAAGAACTGCAATATCTGTGACCGGACTGAGAGGATGATCGACAATAGATACGCTACCCCCTGTATTCGATGGACATAACGACACTCTCGGCAGGTTCGCACGATGGAAAAAACCGGCGGAAGAACTGTTTTTCGACTCAGGCGGCAGGGGACACCTGGACCTTGAACGAGCCCGAAAAGGAAACCTGGGTGGAGGTTTATTCGCCTGTTTTGTTCCCTCCGGCAAACGACGGGCAACACGTACCAATAGAGCCACCGATCCCGCGGTAAGCCAGACCCGGGCTATGCGTCAAAGCATGGCTATGACGGCCGATCTTTTCAGGATTGAAGCCGCCTCCCGCGAAGCGGTCAAGGTAGTCACCACCACCGATGATTTAAAAGAGTGCCTGGAAAACGGGATTTTCGCCGCGGCGCTTCACTTCGAGGGAGCTGAAGCCATCGATCCGGATCTAAACGCCCTCCAGGTATTTTACCGGGCCGGACTCAGGTCTCTGGGTTTGGTCTGGAGCCGGCCGAACGCGTTCGGACACGGGGTGCATTTTGCTTATCCCGGGTTGCCCGATACCGGACCGGGCTTGACCGGCGCGGGTTTCCACCTGGTCAAAGAATGCAACCAGCTGGGTATCATGCTGGATCTCTCACATCTAAACGAGAAAGGCTTCTGGGACGTGGCCAGAGTGTCGGAAGCGCCACTGGTGGCAACGCACTCAAATGCTCACGGTATATGTCCCTGTACCCGCAACCTGACCGATAAACAGCTCGATGCCGTCAAGGACTCGGGCGGCGTCGTGGGAATCAACTTTGCAGTGTGTTTCCTGCGTCCCGACGGGCGGGACCGCCGTGACACGCCCCTGGCGGATATCGTTCGTCACATCGACTACATCGCCGGGCGCATCGGTATCGACCACGTGGCTTTCGGTTCTGACTTCAATGGGGCAACCGTTCCGAAACAGGTGAAGGACGTGACCGGGTACCCGAAAATCATGCGGAAGCTCAAGCGCCACGGCTACGGTAACGAAGAACTGACTAAGGTGGCTTACCAAAACTGGCTCCGCGTGTTCGAACAGACCTGGAAATAACGAAGCCTATTCGGTGGACAAGTAGTGCTTGATGGTAAGCCGCAGCTTCAGGCTGAGGTTCCGCAGAATGGCCAGGAAAATACGGTTCAACTGTGACAGATCGGTGCCAGCCAGGTCCTGAATGTGATTTTTTCTGATAATACAAGCTGTTACCGTTTCCCGGGCGCGAACTTCAGCCGACCGGTACTGCTTATCGAAAAACGACATCTCTCCCAGTACATGCCCCGGACCAAGAACCGCCAGCGAAATCCGTCCTTCTCCGTGAAGACTTTTCGTTATCTCCACGGTACCGCCCTCAATGACAAACAGGTCACGGTCAAAACCATACTCCTTGATAATCGCCTCCCCGGTGGGGACCGTCATCAGGTCGCCGATCTTTCCGAGCAGGTTAAACATCTCCCGTTCCACGTCTTTTGCCCGGATGACGTCTGAATCATCGGCGGGAAGAGTCCGACGGGATTCAGGGATACTGCTGAAACCGATGTTGAGTAACCTCAACCGTATACTCAGGCTCCTGCCGATGGCTTTGAGAAGAACGAGTGCGGTACCCGGGTGGTTCTCGATAATATCCAGGAATGAGTTCCGATCCAAAACGAACAACTCCACATCTTTTTCAGCCACCACGGTGACGGAACTGGTGGACTCATTCAGGATAACCATTTCTCCGAAACATTCATTCTGGCGGATATAGTTCAGGCTGAGGTCATGGCCGGCTCCGAGATCGAGAAGCATTTTGGACTGGCCTTGCTTGACGAGGAACAGCTCCCCGGCTGCTTCGCCTTGTTTAATGATCGTGTCATTCTTTGCCACCGTCCGCACTGAAAGCTTTTCAGCCATCACCGCAATATCCTCGGGCGTAAATTTAATAAAAAATGATGTGCCAGTCAAAATATCGCCATCGATCATGGATCGTTTCCTCCTTCACACTATATCTCTTTCAACTGAATGGATACCCTAGCGAGATACCCGGACACCTATTGTAAAGCATTTTTGTTTAGCCTGCAATAAAACTGTTTTATATGAAGAGCGCAAGCTCCTATTTTTTTTAACAAATATACCTCCGTTGAGCAAGCGCCTGGTAAAGCAACAGCGCCGTGAAGAATAAATTATTTTCAGGTAGGAGAAGCACGTAGCATGAGATTGAGATCAGTTAAGAGTTGTCCTTCTTTGCGTGGGTTGATACACTAGGTCGAGAGGGTATAATCTATACCGAAGGAGTCGCGGTGGCCAAATTTATTCTTAATAAACTCATATCCATGCTGGTGACACTGTGGTTCATCATCACCATCACCTTTTTCATGATGCATGCCATACCCGGTGGTCCCTTTACCCGGGAAAAACCGCTTCCGCCGGAAGTAATTAAAGCCCTGAATGCGAAATATCACCTGGATGACCCGCTTATCGTTCAATATTGGGATTACCTTCGAGGCGTGATTACCTTCGATCTCGGACCTTCTTTCCAGAGGGTGGGAGTTACTGTTAACGAACTCATTTTGGAAGGTTTTCCCATATCCGCCAAACTGGGAGGGACAGCGGTGCTGGTGGTTATTATTCTCGGAATTCCCCTGGGGGTTATCTCTGCCCTGAAACAGAACCGCTGGGAAGACTATGCCGTGAGCTTTCTGGCTACCCTGGGAGTCACCATACCGAGTTTCGTTATGGGTTCAGTTATCCTTTATGCATTCAGTGCCCGGTTGGGATGGCTCCCCACTCACGGCCTGACCTCATGGAAACACTATATCGGCCCGGTAATTGCCTTGAGCGGGTTTTCCCTGGCCTTCGTATCCCGGCTGGCCCGGTCCAGCATGCTTGAAATAATGCAGCAAGACTATATACGGACCGCCCGGTCCAAAGGACTACCGGAGCTGATAGTTATCGGAAAACACGCCTTGAAAAACGCGCTTATTCCGGTGGTTACCTACGTCGGTCCCATGGTGGCCAGCATTCTCACCGGCTCATTCGTTATAGAGAAGATATTCGCCATCCCGGGAATGGGTAAGTACTTCGTGGAAAGTGTTGGTAACCGCGATTACACGGTAATCATGGGAATTACCATCTTCTACGCCGCCTTCTACCTGGTGATGATCTTTCTGGTGGACGTGGCTTACAAGTTTATCGACCCCCGGATCAAGACCGAATGATCCGTTAGAAAGGAACAACAAGAGATCATGGCTGAGGCTATTCCGCCCGACATGTGGGAACCGGTTCCCCGGAAAGAACGAATACCCGAGACGGTAGTGCGGCCGAGTCTTACCTACTGGCAGGACGCCTGGCGCCGGTTGAAATTGAACAAACTGGCCATGATCGGGTTGATAGTTATCGTGATTGTCATTCTAATGGCACTTTTCGGACCGTTGTTTTCTTCTCACTCTTATTCCGACCAGAACCTGCCGATGGCCAATATCCCGCCCCGGTTCGACATCTACCGGGTATCGGATACTGCCTTCATCTACATGCACAAAGAGTACCGGCTGTATCTCGTGACGAGAAACGGGCACCTGATAGCCAGGCTTGAGGCGGTAGAGGACAACCCGTTGAAGAAATTTAGACGATATGTGATAGAGGGATCGGAACTGCTTCTCGATTACAGCATGGCGGCCGCGGCGGCACGCTCCCAAGACCTATCTGCTAAGAAGTTTTCTCTTACGATAGACGGAAACGATATTCCGGTATTCGACACTGTCCACAACCGCGATTACCTGCTTGGAAGCGACACTCACGGCAGAGACTTGTTTGTACGGGTCCTGCACGGGGCTCGTATTTCACTTCTGGTTGCGCTCACAGCCACGCTGGTCAATTTTTTTATCGGTGTTCTCTACGGCGGAATCGCCGGGTACGCTGGCGGACGCGTGGATAATATCATGATGCGAATCGTTGACATTATTGCCACCGTACCGCTGATGCTCTATGTAATCCTGTTGATGGTGGTAATCGGGCCGGGACTCAAGACTATCATCCTCGCCCTGGGATCGGTCTACTGGGTTCGGATGGCGCGGATCGTCAGGGGACAGACATTGAGCCTCCGGGAGCAGGAGTTCATCCTGGCTGCCCGTAGCCTTGGCGCCGGCCGGATGCGGATCATGCTCCGTCATCTTATTCCTAATGCCATGGGATCGATTATCGTCGCTTTGACCATGATGATTCCTAACGCCATTTTTACCGAGTCTTTCTTAAGTTTCATCGGGCTGGGGGTGAACGCTCCCATGGCCTCCTGGGGCACACTGGCTAACGACGCCCTGGGAGGTCTTCGTTCTTACGGTTACCAGCTCTTATTCCCATCCCTGGCGATCTGTTTGACCATGCTGGGTTTTAACTTTATTGGAGACGGGCTCAGGGACGCCCTCGATCCGCGCCTGCGCAAATAAGAGACGTGAGCAAGAAGCGTAGAAAGTGAGGTGTGTGAACATGCAAGATAACAATCTGCTGGAAGTTCATGACTTGAAAACTTCCTTTTTCACACATCTTGGCGAGGTCCAGGCCGTACGAGGCGTCAGTTTCAATGTTCGGCAAGGAGAGGTTTTGGGAATCGTTGGTGAGTCCGGTTGCGGTAAGAGCGTGACGGCACTCTCCATCATGCGGTTGATCCCGGAACCCGGCCGGATTACTGGTGGTGAAATTCTTTTTGGTGGAAAGGACCTGAATCGGAAGACCGACAAACAAATGGTAGCCGTCCGGGGAAATGAGATCGCCATGATATTCCAGGACCCATTGACTTCACTCAATCCGGTTTTCACCATCGGCAACCAGATTATGGAAGCGCTGTTGAGACACCGGAATCTTGCCCGTAAAAAGGCGCGTGAGAAAACAGTCCGGATGCTGGAACTGGTAGGGATACCTTCTCCCGACGACCGGGTTGATTGTTATCCGCACGAATTCTCCGGCGGTATGCGCCAACGGGCGATGATCGCTATGGCGCTTTCCTGCCGCCCTTCATTGCTTATCGCAGACGAGCCCACCACTGCCCTGGATGTGACTATCCAGTCCCAGATTCTACGCCTGATGAAGATTCTGAAAGGGAAGTTCGGCACTTCAATCATCTTGATTACTCACGACCTGGGTATCGTAGCTGATATCTGTAGCCGTATCGTGGTCATGTACGGCGGCCTGGTCCTGGAGGCAGGCTCCGCCCGGAACATCTTCTATGATTCCCGCAATCCGTACACTCGCGGGCTTTTGCAATCGGTGCCGAGACTTGACGCAGAAGAAAAACGACGGCTGGTCCCCATTATCGGCTCACCACCCGATCTCATCAAACCGCCGCCGGGGTGCCCTTTCGGCGAGCGTTGCCCGGAGGCTATGCGAATATGCGTGACAGAACTGCCGCCGATCATCAAGGTTAACCACAACCATCTGGCCAGATGCTGGCAGATTAACCGGGAAGCAGAATTATCATGAGCCTAAACTTAAACAAAACGCTGCTAAAAGTGACGGATTTGAAGAAATATTTCCCGGTAAACACGTCGTTTTTCTGGGGAAAGGACCGGTTTGTCCGGGCCGTGGACGGTGTCAGTTTTACCATCAGGAGCGGTGAGACGTTCGGCCTGGTAGGAGAATCCGGATGCGGGAAATCAACCGTCGGCCGGACTATTATTAGATTGTATGACCCAACCGGCGGACAGATCGTGTTTGACGGTAACGACATCTCCCACAAGACTGAAAATCAGATGAAACCGTTAAGAAAATCAATGCAGATGATCTTTCAGGACCCCTTCGCGTCCCTTAACCTCCGTATGACCGTGGCTGATATCATTGGAGAACCCCTGGATATCCACCGTTTAGTCAGAGGCCACAAGCGCCAGCAGCGCATATTCGGGTTGTTGGAACAGGTCGGTCTGAGCCAAGAGCACGCCAGCCGCTACCCCCACGAGTTCTCCGGGGGGCAGCGCCAACGTATCGGTATAGCCAGGGCCCTGGCCGTCGATCCTGCTTTCATTATCTGCGACGAGCCGATTTCAGCCCTTGATGTCTCTATCCAGGCCCAGGTGGTAAATATGCTTCAAGACCTGCAGGAAGAACTCGGCCTCACGTATCTCTTCATCGCCCATGACCTGTCCATGGTAAAACACATCTCCAACCGAATCGGGGTCATGTACCTGGGAAAACTGGTAGAGGTATCCGAATGCAATGAACTGTACAAGAATCCCGCTCACCCATACACCAGGGCTTTACTTTCCTCGGTTCCCATTCCGGATCCGGACCGGGCGGCTGAGCAAAATCAGATCATTTTGGAAGGTGATGTGCCCAGCCCTATGGATCCGCCCTCCGGTTGCCGGTTTCGGACGCGCTGCCGGCAGGCCGTGACCCTCTGTACTGAAAAGGAACCGGCCATGCGTAACATCGGCGCCGATCACCTGGCCGCCTGCCACCTGGTCTAGCCCCTTCCCCTACAAAACTGTTCTGAATCAAAACACTCAGCTATTTACATCTGTTCAAGATCTGTACGGCCTTAAGAGTAAATATATTCAAAACCGGCTTTATCACAAGATTGGCCTCTTTTTTGCATCACTTTCACCAATGCAGGAAACTATAAGTAGCATCCTGAAAGTTGTACCGGATCAAATACAGGGAGGTATTTGGGTGATCCGCTTTATCGGTTGTCGTGCGCCTGTACCTGTCAAGATCAATTCATCCTCTTCTCTGTGTTGCCAATACCCACTGTCAGGAGAGCGGAAACACGGACTTCAAAACGAAGCGAACTCCAACGCTTGAAGAACAAATATGATGCTATTTATGTAGTATTTGTATGGTGTTTTTTTCAAACGGGTGTAAAATTGAATCCAAAATAAAATAGAAATATTACCCGGTGAGCGAGAAAGAGCGAAAGGAAGGAAACTCACTCCATGAGCAGGAAATATTCAATTTCCATCATAGACGATGATGAAACAACCGTGAACATCATCGCTAACGCCTTGCGCAAGAAAGGACATAATGTATCGGGACACGTTCATGTTAATTCATTCTTCAACAGCTTCAAGATAGAAAAACCGGACGCCGTACTGGTGGACATGATTCATCCCCAGATGCCGGGCTGGCAGATTTGCCGGAAAATAAAAGATACCCCCGGTCTGGAGACCATCAAACTGGTAGCCATATCCGGCATTCTCGAATTCACCGATATGGGCGTGATGAACGTACAGGCGGACGCCTATCTCGAAAAACCCATCAATGCCGAAGACGTGGAAGCGGCCCTGGAGAAACTGCAGGCTTAGAAAATCGGTAAACAGCTGCTTCACCCACGCTTCGGCGCTGAGTCGCCCGGGAATCTTGACTCTCTCACTTAGAAGGACTCTCCCACAAATGTCTGACCTTTTGGTAAATGTTCCTTTCTGTGGAGAAGGTTCCGCAAAAACCGATAGTATTGTCCTGCCCATACCGGTCTGATACAATAGAACTTATCATGGAGAGAACAGAATGACAGCTGTTGCACGATACGTGAACCCGGAAGTGTTTTTGATACTGCTGCTCATCGCCGGCCTGACGGCGGGATGCGGTACACCAGGAACAACAGAGGGCGGGACTGAAAATGGTGACTCGAAACCGGCCCGGGCAGAGATGATCCTCAAATGGAACCTGCACACCGATCCCAAAACCATCGATCCGCAGCTTAACAGCGCCTCTGACGGAGCAGATATCATCAACAATCTGTATGAAGGCTTGATGCGCTACACCGGTGGTGAATTGAGACCGGCCATGGCCAGTCGTTACACCGTTTCCGAAGACCTCTTGACCTATACTTTCTATCTCCGAGACGCCAGGTGGTCCGACGGGAAACCGGTCACTGCCCTTGATTTCGAATATACCTGGAAACGGGCGCTGGACCCGATGACAGCTTCCGAGTATGCATTTCAGCTCTTTTATATCAAGGGCGGCCAGGAATACTTCGAAGGGACGGGGACAAAGGATGACGTCGCCGTCAAGGCCCTGGACGATAAGACCCTGCAGGTCACGTTGACCACGCCCACTCCATACTTTATTAGTCTGACCAGCTTTTTTACCTACATGCCGGTGCGGTCGGATGCCGTGGCCGGGGGAACCGACGGATCCTGGGCCAAAAACCCCCGCATGGCCGTCTCCAACGGTCCATTCAAGTTAACCGAATACGTGACCGGCTCCCATATAACGCTGAAAAAAAACGATTACTACTGGCAGGCTGATCAGGTTAAACTGGACCGGCTCCAGGTGTATATGATCGTCGATCTTTCCACTTCTCTTACCGCCTATGAATCAGGAGATCTGGACATAATCGACAATGTGCCGGTGCAGGAGATACCCCGCCTGCTGGCGGAAGACCCAACCTTCAGTATACTACCCATGCTGGGCACGTATTACTATATATTCAACGTTACCATTCCCCCCACCGACGACGTTTTGGTACGCAAGGCGCTTACCCTGGCCATCGACCGGAAGGCGCTCGTACAAACTATTACCAAGGCCGGACAGCTACCGGCCGGAGGAATGGTGCCCCCGGGATTGAAAGACGCTACCGGAAACGACTTCAACCGGGCGGCCGGAAATCATGGACTGGATGTCGAGCGAGCTTCGATTGAGGAAGCCCGGAAACTGTTGGCGGAAGCCGGTTATCCGGACGGTAAAGATTTCCCGGAGGTAGTGCTCCTTTATAACACTTCGGATATTCACAAGGCGGTGGCCGAGGCAATTCAGGAGATGTGGAAGGTGAATCTCGGTATCCGGATCCAGCTCTCTAACCAGGAGTGGGCGGTCTTCCAGGAGACCCGGCACCAAGGCAACTTCACTATCGCCCGGGGCGGGTGGATCGGCGATTATTCCGATCCCATGACTTTCCTGGACATGTGGCTCTCTTACTCCGGGCACAACGACGCCCAGTGGCGAAACAAGGAATACGATGATATTATCGAACGTTCGAAAATGATTATCGGACAAGAACGTTTTGAGCTCCTTTACCAGGCGGAGAAGATGCTCATCGACCGGCAGATGGTGGTGATGCCAATCTACTACTACACCGACGCGATCATGGTAAAAGATTACGTGCGAGGATGGGAGAAAGACTCCCTCAACCACTGGTTTTTCGGTAAAGCCAGGCTGGGGCGGTAACCGGCATCCCCTCCGGGTGAATGGTTAGTTGACAAAAGCGGCCCGAATTCCTTACGATACGATAGGTGATGTTAAATGCAACGGTATATTCGAGCATGTGTTGTTTTGCCGGCAGTTTTCCTTGTTTTTTACCTGAACGTGTTTTGTCACACGATACCAGCAGCCACCGCCTGCGAACCGGTGCTTCTGGACGATTTCTCGCTTGAACAACTCCACCGTCTCTTTGAGACCAAGATGATCCGGCTGAACATCGATCTGGATCTGCTCGACCAGGCGCTTGACGGGACCGAAATCCGGGAAGTAGACCAGGCGCTGGTGAGCCTGATCGTCGACTGGATAGACCTGTCCTCCAAGTACGACCACTGGATAACCGTCAATGTACAAAGCAAAGAGGAAGAAAATATTTCAAAAACCGCACTTAGGTGGCTGAGGGCTCTGAAAGCTGTAGGCAAACGGATCAATGCTCTGAACTGGCTGCTGGTCGAGAATAAGTATGCACAGTTGAAAATAAAATTAGCTGAGATCAGGCACGATTTCGGTGTGCTGTTCACGATTATGGAAAAAGCCACCCAGGAGCAGGCACCGGAAGATAGCGGAGAAAACGAATGAGAACCTCCAGTCATGAACTTCATATTTTCTCACTGCTGTTTTTGGTGACTATCCTGACTTTGCTCTGCCGGGTGTCCCCTGCCCCGGGGTGTACACCGATACCTTTAGACGACTTTTCCCTGGATAGGCTCCACGAAATATTCGAAGCCCCGATGACAAGGGTAAAAATTGACATCGAACTTCTGAAGGACCGGTTCGAGAACGGCGCTCTGTGGGAAATAGACCGGGCGCTGGTGAGCCTGATCGTGGACTGGATATACATGGGCTCCAAGTACGATCACTGGATCATCACCAATACCGAGAAGAAAGAAGAGGAAAAGGTCTCCCAACATGCCTTGACCTGGCTTAAAGGGCTGAGGAAAACAGGCAAGAAAGTGAAAGAACTGAACTGGCTGCTAATAGACAGAAAGATGGAAACGTTCGGCCAGACCCTGGACGCGATCGATCAGGGATTCTCGACTCTCTTCAAGAAAAAACTGAAACCAAAACAAGAAACCGAACCGGAAACGACACCGGTCCCGGCCGCCGAATAACGTGATATTTTCCCTTGATTATTCGGTCTGGGGTTTTTCCTGCAGGGTGAACCGCCGCATGTCTACCGGGGTGACGAAAAAATATATTTTTACACTCCGGCTCAACGGTCCGCCGAAAAGATCGATCCGGTCATCATCTGCATAATCGAACACTTCGGCGAACAACGAGTATTCGTCGGAACTGACTGATGTCTCACCCCGGTTTGGCCGGCGGAAGATAACACTGCCCTCATCAGGGTATTGTGTCCCACCAATAGGCTTTCCTTCAGTTAACACCACCCTGGGCATCCACTCCGGTTTGGGTGATTTAGTGATAATTCCTCCCGGTTCGTTCCCGCCCTTGAGGTAGGTGTTGATATTGTCGAAAGCCTTTATATCCGAGCCGTAGTTGATAAAATCGTACCGGAGCCGGGTATCCTCGGGAACCCAGTAACCATGCGTCCGGTTATCCAGAGGAGAATAAAGAGTGAAGGGCAGCTCGGTTTGTTTGGCGTGCAGGGCAAAAAACCAGGGTTTGAACTTTTTCCGGCCGATCAAGTTGCCCTGATCCTGCATGCCCGTCGGCGAATTGCCTCCATCCTCGAAATTCCACAGACTCGTCTGGGTCCCGGTCTCCAGATTGTCCATGTACAGCCGGAATAGATTGTTGCCCAGAATATCCTGGTTGCTCTGGGTGTAGACATCAGAGCCCCGGCTTTTAGCCTTTTGGAAGGCTTGCCGCTTGAAGTCGCCGTACCAGATGTTGCCGAATGAGAAGGTCTGGGGAAGCGGTCTCCTGAGGGACGAATCGGTCACGTTCACCCGCAGGAAGGGTCGGTCATTGTCGTAGACTTTGATGGTCCCGTACTCCCCGAAATACTTCGTGGGGGGATACCCGGGCGGAAGCCTGAAGTCCGGCTCCCTGGTTGCGTTCACGATCTCGGTGCCTCTTGCATCCCGGATATAGGGGGTTTTCGCATTTATCGCCGCCGACTTGTGTTTCACCTGGCTGTTACGTGCTTCCCATCCCTCTACATCGTACAATGTTTTATCGAGAGGCTTAATTTCATCTTCCCAATCGGCGGGCACTTCGTGTCCGCTCCCGTCATTAACACACGCTAGGAACTTCAAAATCCGGCCGTTCCCCCAGCCGGGATGCTCATTACCCCACGTATCGGTGTAGGCCCGGGAGGTGGTAGCCAGGTGCCAAGGCAAGGGTTCCTTCAGGTCGGCTACCGGAATCTTCCAGGTCAGGATGGAATAGGCCGCGTCAAACTCACCGCCGATGTCACCCCTCTGCTTACACTCGCTAACCAGTTCGCCGCCTTTGCTATAAGTGGCTCCAGACAGTTCGGCTGAATTTGCGCCCAGTTCGCCGACCTTGATCCACGCGAACTTGTCTTTGTAGACCGGCAGGCAATCGCAGCCGGTGGGGTGCTCGTAACCGGGATCGCCGCAGTACTGGCCCCGGGTCGGCAGATAATAATCGTAGAGCCCGGCCACGTAATAAAAACTCATCTTGAAAGTAGTTTCGTCGTAACGCCAATCATCCGGTCCCCCAGGTTTAACCGTCACCTTGTTTTTTCTCAAGTCTTCATTGGCCAGGCTCGGATTGTTGTCCACTACCTTCACGGTGATGAACTCGGGATTCTTCGGGTCATCGACTATCTTGTTCCATTCCGAGATCAAGTCGCCGGTGGTGCCGTAGAGCGGATTGGAGTTTTCGAAATAGACGGTACTCGGCGGGGTGGTGTCCCTGACCATGACATGGTAGATGTCCGGTCTGGGATTAGTAACCGACTTGGTATCAGCCGCGCTCTTGCTCCCTTTACCCGTTACCAGGCAATAAAACGGCCCGTGAATCCAGTCCACCGAACTATGTGGCGGATCATAGGACTCAACGTTTCCAAAGGAATCATATTTGACGCCACTGCGGCCGCCGGGAACCGGGTCTATATAGTCTCCGCGATCATCATAGCACAACTTTCCACGCTTGCGCTTTACCTCGTACCATCGATAGACGGCCCTGAGCTCCAGGTCCACACTGGCTATTACTTGTATGGTGTAGGTGTCCGGTTCGGAAGGGGTCAGGTAGCTAAACTTATACTCCATACTACCGGAACCGCCAATCGTCACGGGGCTGTCTCCCCTCGTGTAGTTGGTATACGTCAGGTCGCCACTTTCCACGCTCTCTTCCGGCCCGTTGACCCCGATGTTTAACAGGTCCATATTCCACATGGTGGACCAGGTCACGATCTTCCAGTGGGGAGTTGTGGAACCCACTTCTATCCAGTCGGTAGTATCGCCCGTCAAGGGGTCTCTCACATACCCGGTCCCCGGATCCCAAATCTCGATGGTCGCCCCGGATGAGCTCCGGACAATGTCTTGCATGCACCTGTTCTTAATGGTGCTCTCCGGCACTCCGTCCGGGAAATACCTGCTCTTTTTAACTCCGGGCAGTAGATTGAGCCACCGGGCTGACATATTCACTCTCATCGGGAAAAGCGAGTAGAGCGTCCGGTTTCCCTGGTAATCCTTCCCGCCGTTGAGCAGCTGCACATTGTATGTAGCGCCCACTACCGGGGAGCCGCCGAATTCGACCGGGAAGAGCTTATAGTTGCTGGGCAGCGTCGCTATCCCGTTAGTAGGGTCGAACAGGTCGATGATACCGCCGACCTGGCTGACGTCCTGCATCCGAACCTTCCAGGTATGCGTGGTGTCCTCATCCACAATTTTCGGATTATCTGGCTGGAAAACGATACGCGGGTCCAACGGAGGAGCTGAACAGCCGTTTAGCGGATCGGCACCGGCCGCCATGAAGATAAGGGCGAGTACCATGACCGCGCTGATTGCTCCCGCCAGATAGCCGCCAGATTCGCGGCCGGGCCTGTCCACTCGCCTGCCGTTGCTTAATGTCATCATGATCACACCAGACCCTTTCCTTTCCCCGTTCGTTACCAATGGGGATCAAGCTGGTACATATATTTGTATTTCTGCCGTAGCATGTATAGATCGTCTATGGTTGCGTCGTCGTCCCCGTTGAGGTCAAAACGGGAAATATCGTCGGGCCGTTCCCATTTTTCCATCCGGCCATACTCTTCGATAAACTCTTCCAAAGTATCCAGATCATACCTGGTTATCTCCAGATCGCCGTCCAGGTCGCCGATGGGGTTGGTTCTCCAGTACATCAGGGTGGCGTCCCGTTCATCCACCGTACCGTTTCGGTTTAAGTCCAGCATGTCACTTTCCTCCGCTGAAAGCGAGGAATTCAGTTGTATTTGCTTATCCATAAGAACATAATCCCGTATAGTGATCTCCCCGTCACCGTCGAAATCTCCCAGCAGTTCATCCGGTTGGACCATAGCGGTTTGCTCAACTGTTTCAATAATTTTACGGCCTTTTAACGAGCTTTCCGACTCCTGAACCGGTTCCGCTCCAACGGACTGATCAGTTACTACCGCCTCTGGCGGCGGCGCCGAAACCGTGGTTTCAACCGCGACCGGTGCCGGTTCATCCGGTTTTTGGGGCTCGGTCGTCGCGTCCGCCGTGGAATCTTCCAACGGTTTTATGCCGCCGGACATGGTGGCCACGGACTCGTGCACCGATTCGAGATCCATAGACTGAATCATCCCGGCCAGGTATCTTCCCGCTTTAGCCAGGACGGTGGTTTGATCGGTGAGATATTTCACTGCCGATTCCGCCTCAAGCGACTCTCCCCCCGTAATTTCCGCCAGCGCGCTGTGCAGTATGAACACTGCCCGGTCGTGCTCACGCAAGACCGGAGTGCTTCGCTCCCGTTCAATCTCGGGCCGCAAACGCTTTTCAATTGTAGCCATTGAAAATTCATCCCGCAACCCTACGGTACGGGCCAAAGATATTCTCTGGTAATACTCCAGCATGGCCCGATAGCGAACCGCATACGGTTCGGGAATTTCTTCCACTTTCTCCCGGAGATTATCCAGGTGGGAAGCCGCCTCCTGGTAGCGGCCCGCCTCGTATTCTTCCAGGATTTCAGCGAGCCCCAGAGCGGGCACGGTAATCTCTTTAGGGAAACTGAATGATGTCAGGACCGGCTTCAATTGATTTATATTGAGGTTGGTATTTTCCCCCAGAGTTTGCCGGAGATGATCGGCCAGCGGGACTCCCAGCAGGCGGCGGCGATAAGCGGCCATGATTAGGCCGTTTACCTGCTTGAACGTGCCGTCGGGAAAACCCGATTCGCCGACATTTTCCTCGAAGACCGGGACTGTATGAACACACCAGGCCGCCGGCGGCCGGAACTGTTCAGGGGATGTCATCTCGAAACCGTAATACATCGCGTTCCGGGAGCCGTCAAAACGCACCAGAAGATGTGCGTTGCGTATCAGTGTCGTCTTCCCCGGTTGTTCTTCTTTCATCCAGGCGGTGTACGGGAAATCAGCGTATACACCACGTTTAACATACCGTATCATCCCGTCTTTACCCCGGGCGGGTTCTCCGTATTGAATCCGGTTTTGGACGGGTACATGCCGGATCCAGTTAATAAGGTAGGCAGCCATCCCGTCGGCGGCATGCGTGCGTTTTACGTGATCAACAATGGGTGGGACTTCCGCCGGCTCGGGTTTAAGATAAAACATGGTCATAAACAAAAAGACGCCCAGCAGCAGAATCAGCAGCCCCAGGGAAACGGAACCCCGTTTAACTGCCGACCGTGTTGTGCTGTTCGCCCTCATCGACATCGGTCAAAACATCCAATCCTCTGAGACATTGGTAACCCGGACAGTGGTGTCCAGATCAACCGTTCCCGCCGGTTTTCCGTTCCGGAAACAATCGGCTTCTATACGTAATCCGACGATTTCAGCGCCACGGCCTGACCAGATTTCTTCGCCGGCGGTAAATTGGGCTTCGTGCACTCCGCTCAGCCACCGGTCCTGAGACAGGATTTCTCCATCATGGGCAATAACTACCCGTTGGAACTTTCCACTACCCGACGTCACGTAAGCAACGATCTCACCTCGTACATTCTCCACCATGATAAAGTCGGTGCTCTTGCCCGGTGCGGGAAGCAGGACCCGGCGGCTGAAGCGAATCTCGTCAAACATGCTCTGGAACGCCTGGTAGATCTCCGGTTCGGAAACCGGCTGATAATCCAAGGTATTTGATTGCCCATGTGACGTCTGGTCGGCACTGCCCAAGAGCAGTAAGCACAGAGCCAGGATCAGGGGGAGACCAAAGCTCGCGAGCCTGTTTCCAGCTTTTCCGCCAATCGCCATTGTTATTCCTTTCACCAATCCCCTTGACCGGTTAGGGATGAGCTTGAACAGTTCGAAGCTCAAACTCCTTTTTACCGGATAGGGATTCCGAACGTACCGTCACCACTATTTCTTTAACCGGCGGGTAGTGGTTTTCAGACAGGTCGTCCGGTACCGAAATACCCGTATCACGTATATCAACGACATCATGCGAAGTGACCGTCACTATTCCGGGGACGGCGTCAGACGGCGCCGGACGTTCTCCCGCCTCCGTTTGATGAGCCAATTCCGGCTGATAGAACAGAATCGGCCGGGTTTTCACGGCACAATGAATTCTGTCCATGACCGACGAGGCCATTAAGACAGATTTGACCCGATTCCGCCGTTTCCGGACCACATCATCGGATTTAATCGAATGGACAAACACACTGGTTCCAATAAACAACAGAAGGATGAAAATGGCTACCACATTGATGATTCGAGATGACCCTCTCATGGTACCTCCCCTGTTTCTACCGCTCCAGCTATTCCAGATCCGAAGCCTCAACAACCACCGTCCCGAACCTGGTTATACCACTAACTAAACCTTTGACCGTCAGACGCTGTCCGACCTTGTATCTGCCGTTAGCAAATGACGACAGTTTCACCGACACCCGGACATTATCCGACTTCATTACCAGAACGTCTCCTCGGGCCGTAACCTCACTCACCCGTCCCATAAATTCGACTTCAGTGTTCCCCGGCTCCAGGGCCGCCCGGTGATAAAGCACCTGGTCAACTGTCCAGTGACCGCCGCCGGCAGCAGGTTCGGATGTACCGGAAAGCGGCAACTCCGTCCCCCCCCTGGCCATGAACCAGAAATACACAACCGCCGATACGGCGATAACCGTTAAGGCCACGTAAAGATGGTAGGCCGGTTCATCGTCCGCGGCCGTTAGAGGTTGATGACTGACCTGCTTTTTGGCCGTTCGTTTCACCGATTTTTTCTTAATTACATCTTCCTGTGATAGCAGCTTTTTAGCGAGAAACTGGATACCCGAATCCGGATCGGAAAGTGCAGCCAGTACCGGTATTTTCCTCTGAGACGGCTCTATCTTCTCAAGCTCCTTGAGAGCCGCCTGCCGAATAGGCAGCCGGTCTGAAAAGAGGTTTTTGACAATCCTGGTCGTAGTAAAATCGAAATCAAGCTCTTGTACCAGGTATGGGTCGAGACACATCTCCCGGGCGAGACTCGACTGCACCTGCAGTCCTTCCGTTTCCATGAACTCGCATATGAGTTTGAAGTAGCGGCCACCTTCCTGGCGAAGCAGTACTTCCGCCGCTTTAACCCTGACTTCTTCGCTTTCAGCCTCCAGGAGACGCAGCATCAGTTTTGCCATATCCGGGTGCTGGAACCCGGCCAGAGCGGTGATTAAAACACACAGGACTTCGGGAACCGCTTCGAACCGCAATCGTTGGAAAAGCAGTTCGCAGCGTTCCTCCGGCGGCGCGTACTGGACGATGTACTCCACCGCTTCCCGCCGAACCCGGCTTTCAGCTTGATTGAGTTGTTCCCGTGCACACTCAAGCCTGACCTTCACCTGGAGTTCTTTGAGCTCTTCAGCAGAGATCCCGAGTTCCTGTACAATATTCTTGATCATGTCCTGGGCCAGCTGGCGTACCTCGCGGCTGTCACTTTCAGATTTCTTGAGAAGCGGTTCCAGGAACCTGGCATCCACCATATCTTGCGAGATGAGCAAGGCCGCTTTGGAGATTGCGGGATCGGGACCATCGATCTTGCGGATTATCTCCTGTATGAAACCATCATTGTTCATGGTTTTTCAAAAGCGCGTCCGGGAGCCTGCCGGACGCTCTTCTCCTTAAGATAATAAGTATACTTACTATACCCCACAACTAATCATACCATAACCGCGTGCCAGATGTAAAAACCGCATTGACAGGCTAAGTTGACAGGCTAAATATCATCCGCGAGGCGGTTGTAGACAAAGGTTTTTATCACCGACCGGTCACAATCGCGGGCCTGGACATAAGCCAGGCAGTACTCGTAAAACCGTTTTTTCTGCTGGATATATTCGGTAATTTTGTTTACCCTGCATACGATCTTTCCCACGGTTAGATCGGCAGGATTGACGCGGACGACGATCCGGTTGTCTTCAATTAAAGGCACCGGAGTCATGATGACCATTTCAGTCTCGCTGATCTTCAGACACACACCGGGATACTCGGTCGGCTGGACGGTATTCTTTGCGTCCAGTTTCTGGAATATAACCAGTAGGCGGCAGGCAACCCGGACATAGCGGCGGCGATCGATGTGCCGGGCAATTCTCGGCGACAGTAGTTTTACATATGGCTCTATAATCGGGTCCTGACTGATCACTTTGGTTTTTGATTCAAACAGGTCCCGGTCCCGCTCGAAAGCTATATGTACCTTATCGTTGACAAACTCGGTGAAGATGTCCTGATCATCGAGGACCTCCCACGACAGTGTCATATTTTTCTCATTGTAATCCCGGACTGTGGCCGCTCGTATTTTCTCCAGTTTTCCCTGCCAGTAGGTGACCTCCAAAGGGGTGTCTGCGGGAAACAGGGTCTCATCTATCTTGAGAACACTGGGAGCCTCTATCCCGGTAAACGAATTGATGGCTGTCGTCATGTCCTTATAAAGCTCTGCTGACGGCATCAAGGTCTGGCGCTGGAACTCGTTTAAGGCATGGAAGTGCAGGTATTTAATTCCTCCGAGCTCCTGCCTGAGGCGCTTGTTCGTCTGCTCCAGAAAAGCAATAGAATGATGGTCGATTGACAGAAGATAACCGCATTGTAAAATGATCCTGGTGTACCCGTTTTTAATAATGAAGGTGAGGGTCCGTTTAAAGCCCGGAAGCGAATGCATACTCAGTTTACCGTTGAGCCCCAGCACAACACAACCGCTCACGCAGCTGACTTCAAATGCCAGGATCTTCTTGGCTTCTGTTGTTTCGTCGATTTTCTTTACCGGTTCCAGTCCCACCGTTTTCCTGATTACCACTGCTTTGTCCTGTTTACCAATTATTTCCAGGAACATGACCCATCCCCGGAACAGATCCAGGTCCGGAACACCGCCGGATTCGACCAAGGTATTCTTCACCGTTTTCACCAAATCCTGATAATCAAATTGCTTAAGAACAGAGAAGATCTTGTCCCGGGTGGATTCGTCCGCTTCACTCAGCATGGATAAAATCGACGGAACGGAACTGGTATCCTGAAGATCAGCAATGAGATCCAGAGCCCGGCCGGAAACCGTGGGGCTGAAAAGCTTCATGGAATCGAAGATATAATCCGGGCAGGTTCCCGTCTCGGCCAGTTCTAAAGCGTCGATAAGCGCCAGCCTGATCTCATCAGCCTCGATATCGATCAAGTGCCCTAGTTCGTCCATCACCTCGCGGTCCCGGAGTTTTCCGACGAACCTGATCATAAGGGCCAGCAGACCGTATCGGGCCGTATCGTCCCGCAGTCGTTTAATCTTTTCGATGTAGCGGACTTTCAGATCGAGTTTGTCAATGATCTCCAGCAGGTCCGACCTGACATCATCGTCCGCTTCATCAAGCACTGTCACCAGGGTCTTGTACACCACTTCCAGGTCCCTGAAACTCAAGTAACCGAGAATTTCATCCTTGATCTGGACCTTGGGTGATTTTAACGACTGGGCCATCATTTTCAGGGCTTCCGGACTGCCGTTTAACCAGAGTGCCTGGAGAGCTTCCCGCTGCTCGTGAGGGCCGCGGGTAAAGACAAGGTTCCTTCCCATACGGGAGATCTCTGCGTCCAAATGCATCCGGAATCTCCTTACTTGATTCAGCAAGAATCGGTCCGATTCAAGTCGGTGCCGTCTCTATTGTATCATGATATGAGTTGACGGTTTTATCGTGATACTGGAGAAATGGTCCGGTTTAATGGTACACTATCAAACGGGTCGAAACCAGCGCCCCCGATCAGCGAGAAGGAGTGGGAACCCGCATGAAACTCAAAGTCAGAAAACTTGGCGACGTAACGATAATCGATACGTGTGGCAACATTCTGATGCTTGACGATGAGCAGTTTCGCACCGTGCTGCTTAATGTGCTTAAAGAAGGCTGCATTAACCTGATCGTCAATTTCGCCGTCACCGAGTATCTGTGCAGCACCAGCCTGGGCACGCTGGCCCTGATTATCAAGCGCGTCCGTGAACGTGGCGGCGACCTGAAATTGGCCAATCTCAACTCAAAAGTCATGAGATTCTTCGAGATTACCCGCCTGGTGAACATGATTGATGTCTACGATTCGGTGGAAGCAGCAATGAAATCGTTCACTGCCGAAGCGAAAGACGAAGAAGAGTAATACGTATCGGTCGTTAATACGTATAAGACAGGTAGTAGAAAACCTGATGCTCCAGGGGCAAGCTGCCGAACTCGTTGTCGTCGTCACCCCGGAAGATGTTCGCCTTGAGACCGGTAGTAGCGTTGTTGTTGGAAAAAGAGTAGCTGATATCGGGTATCATCAGGTAGCTGCTGTCGTCCACGTTTAACACCAGCGACATCCCGGCGCGAAAATCCTCCTTGAAAATCGACTGGAACGTAAGATTCCCGAACAGGTACCGCGTGCTGTTCCTGAACTGGTTTTCATTGGCGAAAATGTTGTAGGTGCCGAACACCTCCGCGAACCGGGTTTCTTCCTGCTCCAGGTATTTCAAGTAGTTCTGGTAGTCTTCCTTTTCCCAGTTTTCATTGTCGTAGTAGTACTCAACGGCGAAGTTGAGCCCCTCCAGCCAATCAAGCTCGGTGAAGGTGTGTTGAAACCGAAGCCCGCCAAGCCAGGACCGGTAGGATGAGGCATCCATCGGCATCGGTTTATAGACGTCTGCACCGGAGTCGTAAACAAACCTGACACGATCGGTGGTTTGCGGCTTGAGAAGCGCCTGGGTGTACAGAGTCAGGTCGCTGTACTCTCCCACCGGGAAAACACAGTTCAAGTCGAAACCGTGGATAGGACCATTATCCTGTTGCAGCTTGCTGAAAGCGAACAGGCTGACATTACCCATACTGAGCGAAATTTTGGGAACGATCGGCATCCGGCCGACAGATTCCGTCTTTTCATTTGTATCATCGGGCAGAACGATACCGAGAAGCTCTACGGAGAAATTGGCCGCGAAAGGAAAGGTCAAATGGATAAAGGGATTTCCTTCCGCTTCCTCGATGGGCCGCAGCGGGTCCTGCTCATAGTTGATCACGTCAAGCGGGGTGAAGAAGGTGCTGCTGCCCCACTTGAGGAACTGTTTCCCCAACCGCAAAGTGAAATACCGGGTAACCTGGTCGATGTAGAGAGCCTTGATAGAGACCTCCGATTCCCTGGTGGAAATGTCCTGGGAGAGAAGTCCCGTGGATCCGTTTTTAAAACTGTTGAGATAGAAATCAACCGGAATATACAATCCTTCCAACTGCAGAAATCCGCTGGCCGTCTCTCCGAAAGAGCTTTTTATAGTGAGAAATCCACGGTTGTAGAACCGGAACCGGTTGAACATCATCCGGTTATTGCGGTTCAGGACTTCTTCGGTATCGTAGTCCTGAGATCCCATCTCACTGTAGAGGCTGACCCTGACCAGTGCTTCTTCATCCTCGAATCCGAAATCGTCGTCGACGGAGTCGTACTCATCGTCGTCATCTCCACCGAACCCGGAAGCGGCTCCGAACGGATCATCAGCAACAGCCGGCATTTCCTCGAAAACGGGAGTTTCGGCAGGCTCCACTTCTTTCCCCTGGGATGGCTTGGGAGTGATCAGTTCATCAGTCGTGGCCGAACCGGTCTTCCCAATGGGTGGTGTATCGAGAACAGCAGAGCCAGGAAAGTCCTCAACCTGAGCAGCCAATTCCTGGTACGGGGAGACCTTGAGTCCCAAAGCCCGGGCAATGGGTTTTATCGGTATATACAGCTCTTCCTCGATTATCCGGGGAGCGTTGCTAAGCGACACGCCGGTACCGTCCACGTTGAAAGCGAAAACATTGGGGGACAGAAGGACCACGTGCTTTTTGTACTTGAGCCGATACACCCGCCCCTGGTAGTCCTGAAGAACGATCAAACCGGAGACATCGGCCAAAGAGGAAAACGGAACAAACAAATCGCCGCTTTTGTGTTGCAGCAGTTTTGACCAGGGTATCTTCTTCCCCTGAATAGCCAGACCGGAAACAGCAGAGTCGTCCAAAAGCGCCGACCGGACGGGAACACTTACGGATAGCAATACCAGCAAAACGCCGATAACAAAAACCGGTCCGCCGATACAGCTTCGAGTGATTCTTCTACCCGCTCCCATGAAAACACACCTATCCCTTATAAAAGCTCTTATCAACACGTATCGGTAGCGGATAGAGGATACCTGAGAAAAGGAATAGGGTCAGGTCTTGCAAACACACATTTTACGTATGTGATCTGGACGGAATAGGTAGGTTCTTTTGTTCAGGCGGCATCCTCAAATGATAAAACCTGCGGCTTGTTACGGTATTTGATCATGGTGATGGAGTTTCCGATATCGTTGAAGGTTACCACATCCATGAACGAGGCTTACATTACACCACTTTGTTAGCACATGCTTTCAGGAAACGGGACAAGATAACACAGGGACCTCTTTCCATAACTTCGTGCTTACTATTTTAATCTCACAATCTCGTTCTCAAGTGAGTAGCTCATTTGAGATCTTCCTGCGCTCGGCTGTTCGCTTTGCGAAAGTGCCTCGCTTAACAATGGCTTTATGCTTGATGGAATGAGGACAGAAAGTAAGATGAGCACATTTATTGTTGTTTTGTAAGTGTATTGTAATTGGCTTAACTCCTTATCGTTGTTTATAATTATAATGTGAGAAAGAAAAACCAACGAGGAGGATTTTAAAATGAAGAAAACGATAATTTGTTGCATCAGCGCACTGTTGATGACTACTACATGCCTGGCGAATCCCATCCAGGGACTTTGGGATAACGAAAACCTGATGAAGGTTTCATCACGGTTGGTACAAAATTATGTTCATGTTGTTACAAGCCACCAGAGTGAGCTCCCGCGGACGGCTCAACTGGAGAAGATAAGAGATGAACTTCTCGAAACTGCCGGCCGGCGTCTCGTCGAGTGTTACACAGCCCGGGAAGAAACAGGGATGATTCGGTTTGCCGACCTGTATGAATCTCTGCCGGTCTCACTGAAACCGGCCCTGACTCCCGTTATCGGATCGTTAATGGAATACCTGTTGTCGACCGACCGCAGCCTGGATGCCAGAGATACCATTCGCCGCTGGTTCCCAATTTTTCAAACCCAGTTTACGTCTCGGTTGGACCAGGATGAACGGGAAACAGCGCTTTACGATAAGCAGTGGATGATTGATCAAGGCTTTGTTCCGACAGCCATCGAAACCGTCAAGACATTCGAGAAGGGCGCGGGAGATCTGCTCGACATAATCATCGAGTGGGGTTTGTTTACGTTCGATTCTGAAGAGTGTTCCGCTACCGGGCATGTGCATGACGGTTGTTCGTGCACGTTCTCACTTCCGTCGACCGAGTACTGGGAGGTTGTAGAGGCTGGAAGAACATTCAAGATGGGACGCATGGTTAATCTTACCGGTACTATAACCGGCACCACCTTCCGCCCGGAAGCGGTTCAGAAGTACCGGATACTGCTGGCCTACGGACAGAACACACTGCCCTCTTCCGGCCGGTTCAATCCCAGCCAGGATTTCAAGTACAAACAATACATCTTCTCCTACGATCTGGCCGGCACGTTGAACGAAGCCGCCTTGAAGACCGTCTATTACCTGACCGGTCAGGAGTTGACTCAGGAGCTTTCCCTGGAAGATCTACGGACCCTGGAAAAGGCCGAAGAGGAAGCCGGTTACTGGTACAACAATTATGTACCGGGAACACTTCCCATCTTTTAACGAAGAGGTAAAAACGATAAAAAACGGATAGCTGAACAGCCGTCCGTTTTTTTATGTGCGCGAGCTACACGAACAACCAAGAACAGCAGACTAAACCATAAACATCAATCTTGTAATTCCACTCCAACAACCACGCTACAGCCAAGCAAAAGAGACAACAAACGATGTACTGACCTTAAAACGAGATTCTGAGATTGAGTCGTTAAGCGAGGCGCTTTCGCCAACGGCGAACAGCCGAGCGTCAGGGGAGATTGAGATTATAGAACTAGAATTAAAGCAATAACCACGTTCCTCTGATGACCAAACTTTCCACGCTTTCTTGCTGGAGGGTGGGAGGTTGATATTTACAGGGACCGGCCTCATGGTGGGAAATAAGACACTGAAGACGGCTGACCAAAAAATGTAGCGGCTCAGACAAGCACCACTAACCTTCGGTTGGGCCACCGACCTCACACCGGAACATGAAATCCTTCTCCCCAAAACATCACCAAAAACCGGGTGCTTCGCTTATCCACCAGCTGGAAGAAGATATCGAAGGCCGTCATGTACCGTTCACGCCCGCCGCCTACGGGATGACCGAGTTCTGCCAGGTGTCCGGCAAACACGAATTTCGTCTTGAACTTGTGGAGTCCAAAGAAGAACGCGTCGTCGTCATCTCCAATATCATTTGGGTTCTGATCGTCATAGAGCGGACTAATACCACCGCAGTGGAGCATGAGAACATCGATGTTGTCTTTGAAGGGAAATGTTTCTTCCGAGGTGTAATCCAAGTCGCCGGTAAAAAAGATCTTTTTACCCTCGGCAGTTATTATTTCGTAAGCCACCAGGGGCATGTCAAAAGGGCTTTCGCGATATATGTGCCGGCCCCGATACGAGGTTACCTGCAAACCCAACAGGTTGTAACCGGCATGGTGACCGGCGTAAGTGAGCCGACCACGCTTGCGAAACCGAACACCGCAGTCCTCAGGAACAAAAACCGGTTTTCCCGTCTTGAGCATCTGATTGACAATGTCTTTGTCACAATGATCGCGATGCTGGTGAGTGACAAACAGAACATCCAGACACCCGGCCAGCCGCGATACGATCCAGTCGGGGACATCCCACTCCCACTGGTATGAGCGAAGTCCCTTGATAACATCGAATCCCATGGTGACGGTTGGCGTCTTCACCACGTAACCCATGTTGTAGAACTGCCACACCATCAGTCCGTCATCAATCCGGGCACGCTCGATCTGGTCGAGCGCCTTCAGCAGCAGTGACTCGTATAATCGCTTGACCGGGTTGTCCACCAGATACCGGCGGCGCCCACGAGAATAAGCTTTCCCACTGTGTAACATTGAATCGTCGGTAAGGTAGCGGTCGATATCCTCGAAGAGCTTGAAGCGATCCTTGTCAAACCGGGTGTCAGGAGGATGAACGGCCAGTTTGGTTGCAATTTGTTCCAGGGAAAACAGCATGATAGTTACCTTTCAAGTAGTGAATGTTCCGTTTCAAAATGCTCTTTTCTTAATTGCATGGCTTCCCCGTAGAGGTGCTCGGCCTGACCATAACGTCCCCGCTCCTGGTGATGCTTGGCCAGGCGGGTTAATCCTTCCGCCAACTGCTCGACATAGAGCGGTTCATGCTTCTCAGCGATTTTCAAAGCCCGGCGCAACTGGAATCCGGCCTCGTCATATCGTTCATGAAAAAGGTAAAAATCTGCCAGAGCACTCAAAGGAGCTGCCAGTTCCGGAGCCTCCGGCCCGCGGCTGCCTTCCAATATACGTATCACATGCAGGTAATTCATTTCGGCTTCATGGTGTTTACCCAGCCTTCTGTTGCTTTCGGCCAGGCGGATATACACCTCAACAGATTTCGGATGTCTGCTCAATCCATCGTACTCGAATGTTTTGATAAGCGACCTGAATTCACCCCTGGCTGCCAGATGCTTCTCCTGCATCATGTAAATGATACCCAGAAGGTAGGTAATACTGTCAAGACGGCCGTTATCCAGGCCCAGAGTTTTGATGCTCTCGGACCATTCGTGCATCAATAAAGCTTGGGCTTCATCGTACAAGCCGCGTTTAATCAAAGATTTTACCCGCTCGCTCGGTGGATCAAGAAGCTCATCCTGGGCCTGAACAAAACCGATGGGACAAACGATCAACACCAGGATAATACCGACCGTTATCATGAGCCGCACGTCAGAAACCTCCATTGTCGGTAAACCGGCTGTCAGGTCAGCATTTTAATCAGGTAGAAGATGGCTAATCCGAACGAAATGATAAAACCGAGACACCCCAGGAACTCAAAGGTCCTGTTAGGAGATATAGATCCACTTTCCGAAATCGGTTTATCGCCGGCATAATTTTCCTCTTCAGATTGCCCCTGGTTTTCCTGAGCGACGGCGTCCGCATGAGCTTCATCCACCTGATACTCGAAATCGTCTTCGTAGAGAACGCCTCCCGTCAGCGGTTGAGGAGCTTTTTCACTCTTTAACTGCTCCACTTTAATAGAACCGGTAATGACGCACTCGGGACCGCCTTCGGTTTCCAGGAAAACGCTCACCTGCAGGTATTTCGCCTGATAGTTATCAATATCGCAAAAATCCCAACCGGCTTCATCCGACTGGAACCGGCCCTGGGTCTCGGCAAACCCTTCCGCTCGTATCTTGTCCCAGTCAACGTAGCACTGGAACACTTTTATCGGTTTTTTAAACTCATCAAGCGTCACAAACCTGACCACCGTCGGGCACGAGACTCCCTGTATTCTGCTGAAACTGCCCTTGACTATCGGTAGCTTGCCCGGACCTTCAAGCTCGATACTATCGATGACAAACTTTCCTGATTCGGTCATTGTTTCACGTTCGCTTTCTGCACTTATTGCCTATCTTGCCTACTTCCCAAACACCATTCCGTAATGACTGGTGATGAGATGCGCTAGGTTGCCGTAGACCCGCTTAAGGAACCCGAAACGATTGATGTTATGCACCAGCAGGTAGAGGTTGATCCGGACAGCAGCCAGGTCGAGGGCGTTCATCAACAGCACATCGAAAAACGCCTTCTTGCTGAATCTTTTACCGGTTCGTTTGCGAAGCTCGACAAGATAAAAATCAGCGTACTTGTTGAAGTTGTCGGTGAATTTCTCGTTGGGGAGGACAAACACCAAAAACTCCACCAGGTCGTGCTGCGGGTTCTGAATCAACGACAGTTCCCAGTCATAGATAATAGGAATATCACCACCGTCCTGACGACGGAAACAGACATTGCGGGGATTAGAGTCGTTGTGACTCAAAGTCATGGGAAAAGCGGCCATTCCCTCAGTGTGCTCAGGTAGCTTGCGGAGATATTTATTGAGGATTTTAAGAAGCTGCTTGGAGACGATATCGGTGTGCCGGCTATAATTGTACTTGGTCAGTTCCCGCAGAAGATGCCGGGCTTTGTAGACGGTTTCCGGGTCGAACACTTTGATGGGTACGACATCCTGTAAAGCCCGGTAGTCACCCAGATAAGCACCGTGAATATCAGCCAGCGCCGTCAGCATCGATTTGATCCGTTCCTCCGTCCAGCTCTCCGTATTATCAATCGTGTTGAGCATGGGCTGGTCGTTAAAATCTTCCATCACGAGCGAATAGATACTCCGCTCGTCGTTGATCATGCTCCCGTAGAGCCGGGGAAAATACTGTTTCACCGTATCACAGGATTTTTCATATATCAGTATCTCCCGGACACAGCTCTGTTCGTACCCGAACACGTCGTGATAGGCTTCGAACAAACCCGGCAGCCGGTCCTCACCGGAAAGACGGGCAATGTTGATACCGATCTCAACCATTTCCGTATCGGAGGACTTCAGCTTGAGGACCACCGGCTGCTCGTATTTCCGGTCTTCTTTCTCCAGCGCCAGGGTGTACCTGAAGATACCGGTATATCCCATCCGGCGTTTATTGAGAATAGATGATGTAACTCCGGCACTGGCATCGATATCTTTTGTTTTAGCGGAGATCACCCTGGCTTCTTTGTCATATAGAAGCTGGGAAATGAATTTCTTATTGACCTCGGATTTGGCCAGGGTTTTCTTGGGGCGGTTCCGTCCCAGCCGCTCGTGGGCGTGAACGAAATCGCCGGAAGCGATGGCGGCCATGGTAGAAAGGTCCAGTGAGAGACAGGCGGCGGCGATAATTTCCGCCAGCCTGAACACCCGGCCGCTCCCGTAACATCCCATTATCTCCAGACATTCCCTCTGCGAGGGAAGGCTGGTGCCGCCACCAACCGTACCGATAACCAGCGAAGGCAGCACTGTCGATACCCGAACACCGTCGCCTTCACAGTAAACTTTGATGATCCCTCCCGCAGACTCGTGCACCGAAGCAATATCCTGCCCGGTAGCGGTAAACACACCAGCCACAACATTGGCAAAGTTGATATTGGCCCCGAACATACCGATTTGGGCGGCAGCCACCTCGGCGTTACGCCAACCGTCTACCAGGTCACCGGGAGTCACCCGCAGCAGTCGCCTGAGCACCCGTTCGTTAACGAAAGCATCTGCCACTACAGAGATACCGCGGCCCAGGATAAAGTTCTGGTAATTGAGTTTTTTATCGCCGGAAAAGTTGCCCTCTATCCGGTAATGCCGGTACTTGATGGACGAATACTCTTTCACTTTCGTTTCTATCCATTCGCAGGCGAAAAAGGTACAGGCCGACGTCATGTTCTGCCCGGAAGCGTCGCCGGTATCGTAGAAGAACTTGACGTGGAGAGCATTATTGAATAGCACCGGTTCGAGCCTGACCAGCCTGGCCACCGAGGAAATCGATTCTGCTTTGGCTATTATCTCCTCCCGGTGTTTCTCGATCCAACGCTGGAGATTTATGGCTCCGTCCATGTCCTGGCAAATAAACATAGGAGCCCGGAGCATATGTTGCCTGGTGACATGTACCTTCACGCCGCCACACATATTGCAGGCCCGGGCACCGCGTGTTATGGAACTCACCAGCGCCCCTTCGGTGGTGGCGATGGGAACCGCCACGTACCCGTCGGTATAGGTACCTTTTACCAGAATGGGACCGGCGACACCAACCGGTACTTCAACAGTACCGACATAGTTCTCGATATGGCCCACTACGCGGTCCGGGTAGAGACGGTTGCTCTTCAAGTAGCGGGCGTTGATACCGTAGAATTCCTTGATCCAATCGAGACGGCTTTTGACCGCTTCATCATCGTAGTGGTTGAGCATCCGCGAAGCCGGGATACGGTCCGGGTGAATACCTCTCTTTTTCTCTTCGACCTTCTTTTTTCGCTGCTTCTTGGCCGGTTTCCGGGCTTCCATAAGAAGGGCAAAGACGGTGGCCAGTTGGTCTTTCTGCTCTTGGCCGGCCGCCATGACACCAACGTTGATCTTGCGGGCGACATCATCCCTTTTGGCAAAGGCCACGGTGAGTCCTTCCACACAATAGTCTTTCTCGGGATGGACGATATACATGGAGGAAATGATATCCCCGGGCTTGATGTCGCGGTCCTCGTCGGGAATAACGATCCCGAGTCCTTCGACACTACGGTCGATGATCAGGCCGGAAAAGGACTGTTCACGGATAAAAAATAGTACCCGGGGTTCCCGGTACTGGTGGTAATAGGTGCGGGGCTCACGCCGATTCTTCGTCATCCGAGACCGCCCATCTAATTTCAGATTGCGATAAAATTCATTCTGCAGGATAATTATAGTAAAAGTGTGCAGGATGGTTCAAATAGCCTTTTTAATCAACGGACCAGGACGCGCTTGCTCTCCCCGGCCGGGATGAATTATAGTAGGTGTGAACTTGTGGAACTCGTATGACGGGAGCAGATCATGATCGAGCTCAATGACGTTGAAAAAAATTACCAGTTGGGAAAAACGAAGGTAGCGGCGCTCTGCGGAGTATCCATGAAGATAGAGAAAGGCGGGTTCGTCTGTATTATGGGCCCGTCGGGAAGCGGTAAGAGCACACTCCTGAACGTGATCGGGTGCCTGGACCGGCCGGACAGCGGCAGTGTCAAACTTGACGAAGAAGAAATAACCACCCTGGACCGGAACCACCTGGCGGATCTCAGAGCCCACAAGATCGGGTTCATCTTCCAGGCCTTCAACCTAATCCCCGTGCTGAACGTGTTCGAGAACATCGAGTTTCCCCTTTTTCTTAAGGCTGAAAACCTCACTGTCGAAGAAAAGCGGGACCGCATTCTTCATCTTATCGATGAGGTGGGGTTGAGCGATTATGTCAACCATAAACCCGATGAGCTTTCCGGCGGTCAGCGGCAGCGGGTGGCTATAGCCCGGGCCCTGGTTACCAACCCGGCAATCGTACTGGCCGACGAGCCCACGGCCAACCTGGACTCTAAAACGTCGCAGGTCATCCTCGAACTCCTCCAGAAACTCAACCATAAAGAGCACACGACTTTCATATTCGCAACCCACGATCCGGACATAACCCGCTACGCTACCCGGCACTACCGACTGGTTGACGGTATTCTTGAATCAGAGGTGTGATTTCCCGTGCACCAGGTACTTAAACTGTCCATCCGCAACATCAAACGCCATCCCGGGAAGAACATCTCCATCGGGATCGTCATATGCGGAGCCTGTTTGATGTTTTTTGTTTCAGCTTCCCTTACCGAAAACGCCACCACCGCCTGGCGTAACCATTTCAGCACCACCTTCCTGGGACGGTTCCACCTGACTTCCCTGGTGGAACTCGAACGGGACTACACCATGCCCGCCATGAAATTGCCTGACCGATTTTTGCCCGGAGAAATTCTTTCCTACCTCGATAAAAACAAACTGGTCTGGTCGAAGAGACTCAAGATCGGAGCCGCCGTTTACAATAACGAGTCCGGTGGTTTTGAGGGTAGCCTGGCCAACGTGATCGGGTTGAATTTCAAAGAAGAGCAGGAACGGTTATCAAATCTTCGGATTGTCGAAGGTGAATACGATCCCGCGACGGAGAACGGAGCCATGGTATGGGAAGAGTTCGCCCACTCGTTCGGCTGGCAGGTAGGGGATGAAATAACCCTTTTCATCAAAGATATCGACGGTGACGCTTATCCTTACACCTTCACCATAACAGGAATTCTCTCCCAGCATTTCGAGCCGGGACTGGCGGGAAAAGGTGTCATGATTCTTTTCCCACTCGTTTTAGTCGACTACGACACCATCACCAGGATGCTCGGGGTAGAAGACGGCCAGGTTATGGAAGCAGCGGTATGGGAGAATGAAGGAATGCATGGTGACACCCTGCGAAAAATGGCAACTTCAGCCGATATCCAGATTTTTCATGCCGAAGAAGGGTTCGGCGCGGTATACGGTATTGTTGATTTCGTTCAATTCATCGGAGTTTCATTGGAAGCCTTTATCCTGGTCGTGCTCATCGTGTCCTCACTCAATATCAACATGATGGGATTCCTTGAAAGACGCCGGGAGATCGGGGCCATGATGGCCATGGGCGCTAAACCACGCTGGATCGTGCGGCTCTTGTTCGGGGAGATGATCGTATTCTCCACGGCGGCGTTCATCGTGTCGCTCATTCTGTACGGTCTCCTCGTGCTGGCCGGTGCGAAAGGCGTCGATTTCGGGGAACTGGCGGTGATGTTTGCCGGCAAACGGTTCCGGGCGGGATTGGTCCCTCTATCACTGCTTTACGCCTATATTGCCGTGGCGGCGGCCATGCTGATCTCAACCCTGTACCCGGCTATCCTGACTTCGCGGATTGACCCGGTTGAAGTGTTCAGGGAGGCGAATGTCTGATGAAACAGTTCGGTATCGCTTTCAGGAACGTTCTTTTGCACCGAGTGAGTACTCTCGTCCTGCTGACGGTTTTCGCCATCTCCTCCTTCGCGCTGTTCTGGGCTTTCGGATACGGCAACAATATCGCCGGTTTGGTCAAGGACATCAACCGCGACAGCTACGGAGACATCGCTTTCCTGACAGACCATTTTGTGAAAGCGGAACTGGATCCGAAACTCAAAATCCCCGGTGTTGTCCGGGTGGTGTTCGAACGGGAGATCAAGGTGATGCTCGACAGTCCGGAAAAAAGCTCCCTGGCTACTATGCTGGAACTAACCGGGGAGAACCGGGACCGTCTTCACCGCTACATCCGGCCGGTGGAAGGCCGCTTGCCCGAAGGTCCCGATGAACTGGTGATTACCGATTTTATTCAGAAAGGCCTTTTCAAAGTCGGAGACTCCCTCTATGCTTCTACCTACACTCCGGACGGAGTTCTCAACGCCATCCGGTACCGAGTAGTGGGAGTATCGAAATCAACTGCCTTCAAGGCTATCGGGTACGGGTTTTTAGTCTCCGAAGAAAGCATGTCTGCTCTGCTCAACTCAGACGAGCACGCAAACCTGGTGTATCTTTTTCTGGAAAAAGGCTCGCGCACGGAAAAAAACACCGATGACCTCCACCGGCAGGTGGCCGGCATCCTGGAGAAAAGCGGTATCGAGGTGAACGATTCCTGGACCATCTTCGAGCGGGAACGTCAACTCAGCGTCTTTTCCCTGGTGTTCGCCGCCATGAAACCGTTGTGGCTGATCGTTATTTTTCCCTTGATAGGAGCAGTCATCGCCGCCATGGTGTGGATCTACTCCTTCAAGCGGCGACGCGAGATATGGACGTATGTAAGTCTGGGTATGAGGGACCGGCACGTTTTCATGATTCTGGCCATGGAGTACTGGATCATTGCCAGTCTGGGTATGGTCGCGGGGCTTTCAGTTGGAGCTTTCAGCTCCTTCCTGGCGGAGTCGGCCAATGTCTGGCTACAGTTTTCCTACACCTTCTCCAGCCCCCTGGGAACCATGGTCGGTCCGGTTGATCTGGTAATCATCGCCGCGTTCACACTGGTATCGGTCCTGCTCTGGATGTGGGTCCCAGTAAGGAAAATCATTAGAACCGTGCCCTTTAGTTACTAGCTTTTCCTAGCTTTTTTCTTTGCTACCTGCTATAAAGGAATAAATTAACTGTTCAGGAGAACATTGTCATGGAACCTGAGAAAAATTTCTGTGCCATCATTAAGGTCAAGTTCGAGGAACGCAAACGTAATTTGCTAGGACTATTCATTGTTGCCGTCGAAACTAGACACCGGAATATTGTCAGTTGTACACCGGTTATAGATTATTTTACAGAGGCCTATGCCGAAGAGGCGGCCCTGGTAATATCATGGGACATTTTACTTGAAACCATCAAGTACAGGAGTGATAAGATAAACGATCAAATACTGATCGATTTATCCGACCAGATCCGGCAGCGGTTTGAATTATTTATACCGGAACGAATTGACCGCTTGATTAGAATTTTCAGGGGAGTCAGTAACTTTACACTCCGTAATAAAATGGTACACGAACTTATCACGGAGGACCTTAAATCCTTGTTCCGCCAGGGGGATCTGGAAATTGAGATCAATGTAGAAATAAGCTCTTCCGTGCCGCAAAAACTTGTAAAAGGTAAAAAGAAAATCAATCCAGAGAAGGACGAACCCGTTCCTGAAGAGGATCAAACACCGGATAGTGGGAAATCGAAGAAGAAAAAAGTAAAAAAAGACACTGAAGCAGTGAAAAAGGATGTAATTAAAGAGAAAAAAACAAAAAAGGTTACTACAAAAGAAACAGATACGGAAGTAAAAAAAGACACTAAAAAGAAACCCCAAAAAGAACCCGACATAGAAAAAGAAGATAAGCAGGAAGATACCAATGATAAGAAGAAAAACGACAAGGCGGAAGTTAAAGAAAAAACCAAAGCAGCTGAAGAAAATGTCTGCACAGTTGAACTGGTAGTGGACCCTATCGATGGGCTGGCGGCAAAAGAGCTCGAGGTCGACGACAAGATTCTTTGTTTCAGGACCAAGGGAATAAGATTACCCGGCAAAGTCTTATCGGTCAGCACTAAAGGAAAAAAGAAAGGACACCTGGTGGTAAGAATAGTCCTTTCTGAAGATTTAATCGGAGAAGCGGATATCCTCAAAAGTGCTCTGGTCCACGTGGAAAAAGAGAATAAAACGGAAGAACAGCCACCTCCGTCTGGAGGCAAGTTATTTAAAATCGCGATAATAATAGTTGCCCTGTCACTGGTGGCCGTTATCGTAGCAATAGTGATGAGTCTTCTCTGAAATCGGAACTGAAAACTTTAACCGCCACACACCGTACATGGTAAACGGGAGTATTCGGAGTTTACGGGAGGGTACGTGTTATGTTCAGTAAAATCACCACTGCTATCCTCACAATTATGGTGTTTACCGGATCACTTGCTTCAGCTCAAGATTCAAAACCTGTTCAAAATACTAATCCGCTCACCGGCCAAGAGATGCTTCGGTTAAGCGACGAAAAACTCATCCCCGGCCTGTGCAGTTATGTGCTCAGGATGGATACTGTCCGAAAAGGCAAGAAGCCCAAGATAAACGGTTTTATCGGCTACAAGAAGGGTGCGAAAAAAAATGTCCTGATCGTCAAACGACCCAAACGGGTAGCCGGTTCGGTGTACCTGAAAAAAGACGATGTCATCTGGTCTTACTACACCACCAATCACCGGCTGACCAAGGTAGCATACCAGGCGGTGTTCATGGGAACACTCCTGAACTACGGAGACATCTTGGCCACGGAACTTTCCTCCGACTACGATGTCGCTAAACTAGAGGAAGTGAGCGATAAATACATGCTCACCTTGACGACTAGGGAAGGCAAAAGCGGCTACGGCACGATCGTGCTTACCGTCGACAAAGATACTTTTCTGCCGGAAAAACGTAGCTATTACGCCCTTTCCGGTATTCTCATGAAAGAATGCAGATTCGATAAAATCTCATACCAGGACGGGGTGCTATCTTACCTGGAGATGCATTTCATCGAACCGATGAAAGAACGGAAAACCATCGTCCGGTTCACCGATATTCGTCCTCAGAAAAACATCCCCGACAAGTACTACAATGAGAGTTATATCAAATTCCTGGGCGGCGAATAAATTGTGATTAAATGCTCTCAATGCAGCCTGCTCATAATCCTTTACACTCTCTACGTCCACTTCTTCGAACGAAACCTCATCGACTTGCTCAGGCGGTAATGCAAATAATAATGCAAATAGACCATTATTGTCCGCTGAGGGAAGTTGACGTTACAATGGTAAACCCGGAAAATACAGTTGGCTTCGTCGCGAGGGGAAGAAAACACGTACTATTTTCTTGAAAGGTAAACAATGAACCCAAAAAAGATTTCCACCCTGGGACCCCGGGGTACCTTCAGCCAGGAAGCCGTTCTCAAATATGACGCCAACGCAGAAATTGTATTCCAGAGGACGATCTATGACTGTTTCGAATCAGTGATCGACGGAGAGGTTGACCTATCAATTGTTCCGTTTGAGAACTCCGTAGCAGGCGGACTCGGAGAGACCTACGATTGCCTGCTGCGTTTCAGAAGCTTTATTGTTGACGAGATATTGGTCTCCATATCACACCACCTGGTCGGTAACCGCGAGATGAATTTAAAAGATATCCGGAAGATATATACGCACCCACAGTCATACGCCCAGTGTGAAAACTATATCCGCTTGAACCTTGCCGGTCCGGAAATCATCAACACCAGCAGCAATGCCGCATCGGCTCAACAGGTAAAAACCGACAACAGCCAGGCGGCGGCTATCGTGCCTGGAATTGCTATCCCTCTCTATGAACTGACAACCCTGGACACGGAAATTCATGACAACAAGCACAACACCACCCGGTTCATCGTCATAGCGAATGACTATGCCGGCTACGAGCTTCCTTTCGACGAGCACGAACGCTACCGGACGAGTATCATTGCCAGGCCTGCTGATGACAAGCCCGGAATACTGCACTCTCTGACAGCTTCTTTGGCAGCCTGGGATGTGAACATGTCCAAGATCGTCTCCCGGCCCGCAAAAGGAAAACTAGGAGACTATGTTTTCTACATCGATTTCCACGGCCACCGGAAACACGCGAAGGTCAAGAAAGCCCTGGCCGACATCAAGCAGTACTTCGGACTGAAAGTGTTGGGTTCGTATCTTAGATTGTATTGACCAATATGCGGGTTAGAACTCGAGTGGTTTCAAGGCGTCGCCGAACTTCCAGAGCTTGACGGTGTGGTCCCGGCTGCAAGTAGCCAGGGTGGTCCCGTCCGGGCTGAAAGCCAGGTCTTCCACATCGTGTTCATGCTCCTGCAGAGCCAGGAGAAGTTCTCCGGTGGCGACATTCCAGAGCTTGACTGAAGTGTCCACCGAACACGAGGCAAGGAGACTGCCGTCGGGGCTGAACTGGATGTTGCCGATCCGGCCGTGATGACCGGCCAGTGACCGTACCTGTTCCCAGGTAGCGGCATTCCAGATGACGATTCCTCCGTTTTCCTGGCCGGAAGCTAAAAGTCGGCCGTCGGGACTGAAATCAAGCGAGTGGATGGTGTTCTTGTTTTCGCCCAAAACGGTTACCAGCTCTCTCGTTTTGACGTTCCAGATCGTGGGTTTCTGGTTCCGGCCAGCGGTGGCCAGCAGGACCCCATCAGGACTGAATGTTACGGTTATCACACTTTCGGAACGTACGAACGTGTACATCCTGGTGAACGTCTTCGTGTCCCAAAGTTTGATTTTTCCCGAGGAGCCGGCGGTAGCGAGCAGCCGCCCATCGGGGCTGAAGGCCACATCGGAAATACTTAAATCAAGATCATTTGTTTGCTTAACAAGAATCTCCATGGCCGTTCCCAGCAGCGACCCGAAAAGGCTGGTGCTTTGCTCGTCACGCACGTTGATGGTAGCTGCCAGCTCATCATTTTCAAGATTCATTATCCTTAAAAGCCCATCATCGCCGCAACTGGCCAGAAGTTTTCCATCCGGGCTGAAATCAATACTTTTTACCCGGCCGCCATGACTGGTCAATTTCGCAGCGATCTCAGCCGTCTCTATATCATAAGAAAACACCGGCGCAATACCCGGGAAAAAGGTTCCGATTGCCAGGGATCTGCCGTCAGGACAGTAGGCCAGACTGTAGACCTTGTAGTTATCAAGTGAAACGGTTTTAACCAGGTTCTCCCGCGCCAGGGACCAGATCCGCACGGTCCCGTCACTATTGGCAGACGCCGCCGTTTTTCCGTCCGGGCTGAAGTCAACGGACGAAATTCTTCCCTGGTGGTTTTTGAATGAAGCGATCACCACCTGACGATCAACGTCCCAGAACCGCACCGTGGAATCTTCTCCGCCGGAAACCAGCGTTTTTCCATCGGGGCTGAAGGCCAGAGAAAAAACCTCCGCTTGATGACCCCGCAGGGTAACTACTTCCCGATCCTCTTCCAGGTTCCATATCCGTATGGTGGTATCGTTGCCCGTGGACGCGAGGAAACGCCCGTTCGGACTGAACTTCAGCGATTTCACATGATCCCAATGCTCGTACAAAAGTTTGATCTCTTTGCCCAGAGAAACGTCCCATAGTTTAACCATCCGGTCTTCTCCACCGGAAACAAGATATCGTCCATCAGGGCTAAAAGTCAGGGAATTGACGTTTCTTAGATGCCCCCAGAGGCTGGTAGCCAGATCCTGTTTCTCCATATTCCAGAGCTTGATGACCTCATCTCCGGACGAAGCCAGCAGTTTCCCGTCCGGGCTGAACGCCAGCGAGGCTGCCTCCTTGATGTGAGCGGTTCCGCTTTTCAGAGTAGCGTCTTTAAGAGCGGCCAGTTCGCGCCGCTGGGCGAGGTTCCACAACCTCACATTTCCGCCGGCGTCGCCTGAAGCCAGGATAGTGTGGTCAGGGCTGAAGGCCAGGCTGTGAACCGGGGTGGTGCCAACATTTATCATCCCGATCCATCTTTTTTGCACGGGATCCCACAGATGAATATAGGAATTGTCGTACCCTATAGCCAGTATTTTGCCGTTAGCACTGTAAGCCAGACAACGGGCCTTGGCATCAACCTTCTTGAGCGTGGCCACGGCCTGGACCGGACGTCCCTGGTTATAGGCTGCTCTCCATTGCATCAGGTCGATATAGGGAAATAGGTTCAGTTTCTCCTGGCGAAGAGTGTACTTGATATCCTGGTAAATCCTGATTGACTCACCGATATCTCCCCGCTCTTCATAAATCATGGCCAGGCTGAACCGGCTCTCAAGTTCGGTTTTCTCAGCTTCGATACGTCTTTCTTCCGCTATTTTTCTCTGCTCTTCGGCCTGGGTCCGCTCAGTCTCGGCGATTACCCGCTGTTCTTCCGCC